>JBBQYI010000061.1:0-16102 GCA_038208825.1 Sphingomonadales bacterium
GCTTTGGGCATAGCGCGCCTGATATTGCGCCATGGTGGTGCGGGTGTTGGTCGCAGCCGCCGCGGGAACGGGGTAGGAGGTTTCGGTCATGCGGGCAGCTCCCAAGGCGATGGCGCCCCGTTGGTGCAGGGCTTTCGCCAAGCCTAGCAGGCCAGCGCTTGCCACGGAACCGTTGTTGCCGCAGGGTCACCGTGATCGTGCAGGCGTAACAGGAGCAATATCATGGCCGAATATGAACCATCCCCCGATGGCCGCGTCGTGGAAGTGCGCAAATCGTCGAGCATGGGCTGGATCATCGCCCTGTTGATTGTCGTCGCGCTTGTGGTTGCCGCCTTTGCCTTTGGCTTTGTCAATATCGATCAGACCAGCACCGGCAAGCTGCCGACCGTGAAGGTGGAAACCAGCGCTGGCGAGGCCCCGACATTCGATGTCAACACCGCCACAATCGACGTCGGCACCAAAAAGGCGACGATCGACGTGCCCACCGTCGGCACGAAAAAGGAAACCGTCGATGTGCCGACCGTGACGATACAGCCGGCCGGCAACCCGGATGCCAAGAACTGATCAACGCTGCTGCTGAACCGCCGCCGGCCCATCCCCTTGGGCTGCCGCCGGGGTATGGCCCGGCCTAGAACGATCGGGCGATGCCACCGTTTCCCGCTTCCCCACAGATGGCGAGGGCGCTTGCCGAAGCCCGGGCGGCGGCGGCGCGTGGCGAGGTGCCGATCGGCGCCGTGGTTGCTGCGCCCGATGGCACGATCATCGCCGCTGCGGGCAATCGCACGCTGGAACTGCATGATCCCGGCGCCCATGCCGAAATGCTGGCGATCCGCGCCGCCTGTGCCGCGATGGGCAGCGAACGCCTGCCCGGCCATACGCTGCACGTGACGTTGGAGCCCTGCCCCATGTGCGCTTCGGCCATTTCACAGGCCCGCATCGCCCGGCTGGTCTATGGCGCCAGCGATCCCAAAAGCGGCGGCGTCGAACAAGGCCCGCGCATCTTCACCCACCCCCAAAGCCACCATGTGCCGGAGGTAGTGGCCGGCATCGGCGCGGTGGAATCGGCGGCGCTGCTGCGGGATTTCTTCAAGGCTCGGCGCTGACTTGTCCCCCTCTCCCGCCTGCGGGAGAGGCGACTCGCGCACCAGCGCGGCGGGTGAGGGTGTGCCCGGGTGTCAAAGCAAGAAGAACACCCTCACCCGGGCCGGCTGCGCCGTCTCTCGCCTCTCCCGCAGGCGGGAGAGGGGGGATTATGGTAATGAAATAAACGCTGTCACTCAAAGTCTACACTAACGCCACGGGGTCGGCACCCATGTGGCACAGCCGGCCCCGCGCCGGGCGCAGGCGCACGGGTTTGGGTGGCGGCGGGGGTGGCAACAGGGACAGCGCCTCCATGCGGCTGGCCACCGAATCGCTGCGCCGGTCCTCCACCGTCTCGACATCGGTCTGCGGAAAGGCGCCCGGCGGCGATTCATGTTTCAGATGGTTCAACAACGCGATGAGCAGGGCATCGCTGCGCACCCGCTTCATGGCGATCCATTCGCCCTTGTACCACACCGGCTGCGGCGTGCCCTCGATGGCGCGGTCCATGGCCTCGTCGCGCAACCGCGCATAGGCCATGCGCCGCGCCGCATCCCAGGCGCGGGCAAAGGCCGGTTCCCGGGTACGCAGGCGATAGGCAGAGGTGACATCCCGATCCACCACCTTGGCCGCCCCCCGCACACTGCCCAGCTCGATCAGTTCGACGATGAACCGCTCCATCACATCGGGCGTCCAGCCATCCTCACGCTGGCGCGGGTGGTGGCGGGAGGGGGCGAAGGGGGGTGTGGGGGTTATATCCATGGCGGCAATATAACCTATCTGGTCTTTTTTGTAAATGGCATTATTCCGCAGAAAACGAGGCGTTGTCGGCTATGCGCGCTAAATCAGTGATTCAACCACTCTGGTACGACTCGCAAAAGTGGTCATTTAATCACCCATGTTGAGAGGGTGGGGTTGGTCGTTTAAATCCTCTCCGCCCGACCAAATAAATCGACAACTTAGCCTCACCTAGCCGCTGTGAATTGCAGCGGGGAAGCCACGGCTAGGCCCCACTGTGGTCAAGACCTCGTGGCGAAAAAGGATCGACGAATACGCCCGGTATTCGTATCAACGAACGATGATCCCACAAGACACAGTGATATGGTGGACAGCCTTCGGCGCACTCGCTCAAGCCATAGGAGCCGTCGCGACATTCGCCGCTATCGCCGTTTCACTTTGGGTCGTGTTTTCTGAGAGGGCGATGAAGGCCCAAATCTCCGCTGCCATTAGTGTTCAGTTTGCAGGTGATGGGACTGCGGGAATCTACATGGTCGGCATCGATGTCTTGAATGTGGGCGTCCGTCCCTTTCATGTAACGAGCGTCGGGTGGCGAACCGGTTGGCTGCGCCGGGGTCCAAAGACTGTGACATATCGCTACGCTATTCAGAACATGAATATCATGTTGAACCAGCGCCCTAGGCCTCACATCGTCGAACCGGGACGCAACGAAGGCTTCTACGTCGCGATCGCAGATATGAAGGGTGTCAATGCCCAAAAATCTCGCAATGAAATGTTTGTTCGCAAACTACCGATCATCGGGTATTGTCCGATTTGGGCAATGGTGCATATAACTGGAAGACAACCCGCTATGGTGCGTGCGTCGAAGGAACTGGCGCACTTCCTGCGCACTAACGACCACGCTTCGACCACAGTCGACAATATTGATGTCTAATATCGCTGGGCGTGCGGTCAAAATCGGAATCTTCGTTCGTTCGGACTGATTATATTGCTAAGAGGATAACAAATATGGCGGGGCCGCCTTTCATCAATTCGACGGGACTAATTAGCAAAATATTTGAAAAAATCCAACAAGCGCAAGTCCCACAACGATATACAACGGATTTTCAAGCATCCGTGCTCGGCTATGGGAGTGGAAGCGCTCGCCCCTTCATACCATTTTTAAAGCGCCTAAACTTCATTCAGAGCGATGGCACACCAACGGAATTATATACGCGATTTAGAAATGCTGACAGCAGTGGTGCGGCAATGGCCGAAGCTATGCGGATCGGATTTGCAGAAATCTTCCAGAAGAATGAGTTTGCACATGCACTGTCAGACGACAAACTAAAAAATCTTGTCGTTGAAGTAACGGGGAAAAAGGCGAGCGATTCGGCCGTTGTGGCAATCACTGGTAGCTTCAAAGCGTGTAATCAAATTGCTGATTTTAATGCCACGGACGCAAAGCCAATCGAAAAAATTGCGCCTCTTGAAACATCAAGATCTTTGGTCAGGCATGATCCAAACCCTATTGCAAAAGCGGATTTGCGTCTGGCTTACACCATCAATATCAACCTACCAGAGACCACCAACGTCGAAGTTTACAATGCAATTTTTTCTTCCATCAAGCAGAACCTTCTAAGCGATGACTAGGGCGTCGAATCGGCTTCGCCTATTTGCGTTGAACAATCTTGCTATAGAGGCGGCTATTCAGCGTGTAGAGCGAGAGCAAGAGGTAAACTTTGGCCATCGTCCGCCGGTCGAAGGCGGCCTAGACGAAACATATTATCCCCAGTTTGACGAAAAGATACGGCGCGAGGCTGCCGAAATGAGCGCCAATTATAGAGTGTTCTATTGTCTCGAAAATTCGATTCGAACATTGATATCGGAGGTTCTCTCTGAGAAGCACGGCGATGTTTGGTGGAACGTCGTAGTGCCTGAGAATGTGAAAGCCCACGTTGCTGTAACGCAGAAAAAGGAAGCAGAATCCGGCATCGCAATCCGTTCTCAAGAGCCTATTGATTACACGACGTTCGGCGAGCTAGGCGAGATTATTAAGTCGAATGGGGCGGACTTCACCGACATTTTCCAGAATATAAGAGCCCTCGAAAAGGTTATCGCAACGCTTAACGTGCTCCGTGGGCCAATCGCTCACTGCAAACCACTAGCAGAAGACGAAGTAGTGCGGCTACATTTGTCGGTACGCGATTGGTTTCGTTCGATGGGGTGAATTCGCTAGTGTATAGTCGACTTCGTGTCAAATAATGCGACGAAGAATTCGATTATAATTTTATTTAGTTTAATAAATCAATTTGCTCATATTGATTCGTCTCAATTCGGCAATACCAGATGCTTCGGTTTTCGTTTGTCTGTTAGACTCCACCAAAACAGGATGGTAAGAAGGCGGCCTAAAACTCGCTCTCCCTACCCCAACTTCCGCTCCAACCATTCCCCCATCGCCGCATTCACCTTGTCCGGCGCTTCCTGTTGCACCCAATGGGAGACGCCGGGGAAGCGGACCAGTTCGAAATCCTGCACCAGCGGGCCATAGCCTTCGGTGAGTTCGAGGCCGAGCGCGGTGTCTTCCTCGCCCCAGAGCATGAGGGTGGGGGTTTTGAGCAGGGGGGCCGGCTCGGCGGCGATGGCGCGGGGGTTGGCGCGGTAATAGTTGATCATCGCGGTGAGCGCGCCGGGCTGGCTGGCGTTGTCGCGGTAATGCGCGATGACGTCGGGCGGGAAGGCGGATTTGTCGACCGCCATGTTCGTGAAGGCCTTGCCGATGGCTTCGGCATGGCGGGCGCCGAGCATGGCTTCGGGCAACCACGGCAGTTGGAAGAATGCCGCGTACCAGCTTTTGCGGCGTTGGGCCCAGCTGTGCGCCATCACATCGGTGAACACTTTCGGGTGCGGCACGTTCATGATGACGAGGCCATCGAGGCGGCGGGTTTGGCGCAGCGCGAACACCCAGGCGATGAGCGCGCCCCAATCATGGGCGATGAGCAGGCGGCGGCCCTTGCCTTCGGGGTCATGTTCGGCGGCGAGGGCATCGAACAGCGCGGCGGTGTCCGCGACGAGGTGATCGAGGTGGTAGTCCGCCTTGTTCGGCGGGCGGGTGGTGCCGCCATAGCCGCGCAGATCGGGCGCGGCGGCGTGCCAGCCCCGGGCGGCGAGCATGGGGAGTTGGTGGCGCCAGGAAAAGCGGCTTTCGGGGAAGCCGTGGAGGCAGAGGGCGATGTCGGGGCTTGTGCCGGATTCGGGGGTGGCTTCGTCGACGGCGAAGGTGAGGCCGTTGGCGGGGAGGGTGCGGGTGGTGATCATGGGGGGTCTTTCAGGCGAGGCCTCTCTCCCGGTTGCGGGAGAGGCGAGAGACGCGCCAGCGGCCCGGGTGAGGGTGTATTCGTGTGGCGGCGCTGGGGTACACCCTCACCCGCCGCGCTGGCGCGCGAGTCGCCTCTCCCGCAGGCGGGAGAGGGGGGCTCCTAGGCGTTGAAGTGCAACCGCAGGCCGGGGCGGGGCCAGCGGGCTTTCGCGAGTTTGCCGGTGGTGGAGAGGGTGATGAAGGCGTCCTGCATGTCCGCCCCGCCGAACGCGATGTTGGTGGTGAGCAGATCGGGGAAGGCGAAGAATTCGTGCGCGCCGGTGGCGGGATCGACGGACGTGATGCCGGCTTCGGCGATCAGCGTGGCCTGGGCGATGTTGCCGTTTGCCTCCATGGCGAGGCTGTCGAGATAGGTTTTGGTGCTCCAGGTGGAGACGAAATCACCGGGGACGGCGGCGAGCGGGGATGGCTCGACTTCACCCGGCCCGGTGATGGTGAAGCCCAGAATGACGCGGCCGGCGGTGACGGCGGCATAGACGCGCGTGCCATCGGGGGACAGGCCGACGCCGTTCAGATTGGGGCCGTGGACGACGCATTTGCAGGATTTGCCATCGGGGGTGGCATAGAACAGCCCGCCCTTGGTTTCGTGATGGGGGAAATGCTTGCCGAGATCGGTGAACCACATGCCGCCCGCCGCATCGAAGACGATGTCGTTGGGGCCGGACAGGGCGAGGCCGTCGTCGGTTTTGTCATACAGGCGTTCCACCTTGCCGGTGGCGATGTCGATGCGCTCGATACGGCCGGTGGTGTAATCGGGCGCGGCGTTGCCGGGCAGCAGCATGCCGTCCTGCGAATACCATTCGAAGCCGCCGTTGTTGCACACGTAAATGGCGCCATCCGGGCCGATGGCGGCGCCGTTGGGGCCGCCGCCCGGGGTGGCGATGGTCTGTTTCGAACCATCGGGGCGGATGCGGGTGAGGCGGCCGGCCTGGATTTCGACGACGATGCAGCTGCCGTCGTCCATGGCGATGGGGCCTTCGGGGAAGGCAAGGCCTTCGGCGATGATGGTGTGCGGATGCATCAGGAACTCCCCAAGGTGGTTTTGCGGGCATGGTGCGCAGGCGGTGGAGCCTGCGCCAAGTGACATTTTGGGGAGCCGGTCAGCGGGGTGGCGGGCGCTGGGCGGCGGTGGCGGCGCGGATGGGGGCATAATCGCTGCCGAAATTCCATTGCGGCCATTGCGCGGAATTGGCGATGGATTGGCCGACGAGAAGCGCGGCGCTGGCTTCCTGTGCGGTGCCTTCGAAGGTCCAGGCCGGATCGATGCTGTCGGATGGCTGGTGATAGCGGTGGTTGTTGTAATCGGTGACCAGCGCGTTGCCGGTGGTGAAACCGCCGGATTTCAGGTCCCGCCCGGCGCGGAAGGATAAAGCGGGGACGCCGCGCGCGGCGAAGGGGTAGTGATCGGAACGGAAATACCAGCCGGCTTCGGGGTTGGGTTCATCGTCGACGCGCAGGCCAAGCTGTTTGGCGGCGGTGGCGAGATCCGTTTCGAGGGTGGTGCGGCCGCCGCCGACAAGCTCGAGGTTGCGGGCGGCGGGCAGCACGACATGCGGATCGAGGTTGATGACGGCGGCGGTGGTGGCCAGCGGGTAGAGCGGGTGGCCGGCGTAGTAATCGCTGCCGAGCAGGCCCTTTTCCTCGGAGGTCCAGGCGGCGAAGACGATGCTGCGCTGTGGTTTGGGGCCTTTTGCCAGCGCGCGGGCGATTTCGATGAGTTCGGCAGTGCCGGTGGCATTGTCGATGGCGCCGTTGCGGATGGTGTCGCCGGTCGCGTCGGGGCCGTTCAGGCCGTTGGCGTCCCAATGCGCGCCATAGAGCACATATTCGGCGCGGCTGCCGGGGATGATGCCGACGACATTGTGGCTGGTGACGGCGCGGGCGGTGAGCGTGCCATCGGCGGCGACCGTGGCGCCGGGCAGCGGGAAGGCGCGGAAGCCGGGGGCGCGGCTGCGCGCCTTCAGCGTGGCGAGGTCTAGCCCGGCGGATTGCAGCAGCGTGGCGGCGGTTTCGCCCGACAGCCAGCCGCTGAATTGCAGCGCCGCAGCCTGTAGCGGGGCAGGCACAAAGGCCGGCAGGGCATCGCCGCTGCCGACTTGCAGCCAGGGGTAGCTGGCCGCGGCGTCTTCGTGGATGACCAGCACGCCGATGGCGCCGGCGCGGGCGGCGGCGGCGACCTTTGAACCGAAACGCCCGCCAAGGACGAGGCGGCGGCCTTCGAAACCCATATCCTTGCCCGTATCGAAATCGGGGTCATTGGCCAGCATGACGGCGATCTTCCCGGCCATGTCGATGCCGTTGAACGGGTCCTGCCCATGCGCCGGATCGACAAGGCCAAAGCCGGCAAACACCAGCGGCAGCGCACCCGTCGCGGTGTGGCCGGGGTTGCGCAGCGCCAGCGTTGCGTCGCGGCCCAGGGCGAGCGGCATGGTCTTGCCGGCGGTGGTCAGCACCATGGCGGCGCCGGGCGCGCGATCGAGGCGGACCAGCGGCACGTCCTGCAGCCAGCCGCCATTGGCGCCGGGTTGCAGGCCGGCGTCGGCAAAGGCCTTGGCGAGAAAGGCCAGCGTCCTGGCCTCGCCGATCTCGCCGGGGCCGCGGCCCGCAAAATCATCGGAGGCCAGCGTCGTGACATCGGCCTTTATCCGCGCCGGGCTGATCGGCGGTGGGGCGGCGGCCACGATCAGGGCGGCGGCGATGGGGATGGCGGTGGCGGTAAGGGGAATGCGCATGGCACGTATAGGACCGGTTTTGCCGGCGCACGCAAGATGGCCCTTTCGCTGCGCCGCCGGGTCGCATAATGTTCCCCAATCGTTCCGCCGGAGATGTTGTTTGACCGAGATGCTGATCGCTGCCGCCGTTGCTGCCGTGCTGGCGCTGTTGCTGGGCTGGCTGTTGTGGGCGCGGCCATTGGGCGAGGCGCGGGCGGAGCGGGACGCCGCCAAGACCGATGCGGCGACGCAAAAGGACGAAGTGGCGCGCCAGAAGGAACAGCGGGCAGCGCACGCGGTTGAAGTGCAGGCGCTGCAAAGGGATCTGGCGCGGCTGGAGACGGCGGAAGCCGAGCGGATCAGCCTGGCGGGTTCGCTGGCGGGATTGCAGGCGACGCAGCGGGAGCGCGACGAGGCCCATGTGCGCCAGTTGGAAGCGTTGAAGGCCAATTTTGCGACCTTGGCGGGCGAGGCGCTGGAAGCGGCGCAATCACAATTCCTGACCCGGGCGGAGGCGCGTTTTGCCGAGCAGAAGACGCTTTCGGAGACCGGGTTGCAGGCGCTGTTGACGCCTGTGGCCGAGACGTTGAGCCGGTATGAGGGCGAGTTGAAGAAGGTCGAAGCGGCGCGGACCGAGGCCTATGGCGGTTTGAAGGAACAGTTGGCAGCGGTGGCGACCGGCCAGCGGCAGGTCAGCGACGAGGCCGCCAAATTGGTGAGCGCGCTGCGGTCCAGCGGTAAGACATCGGGCAGTTGGGGCGAGCAGCAATTGCTCAATACGCTGGAAATGGCCGGCTTGCGGGCCGGGATCGATTTTTCGCTGCAGACGCAGGTGGAAGGCAAGCGGCCGGACGCGATCATCAACCTGCCGGGTGGTCGCCAGTTGATCATCGATTCCAAATGCTCGTTGAACGATTATCTTGCCGCCATCGAGGCGGGCAGCGACGCCGAGCGGTTGACCGCCTTCAAGCGCCACGCCGCCGCCGTGCGCAACCACGCGCGCGGCTTGAGCGACAAGGCCTATTGGAACGAATTCGGCGCGGCAGCGGATTTTGTCGTCATGTTCATCCCCGGCGAAAATTTCCTGTCGGCGGCGATGGAGCATGATTTGCCGCTGCTCGGCTGGGCGTTTGAACAAAAGATCCTGCTCGCCGGGCCGATCAACCTTTTGGCGATTGCCAAGACGGTGGCGCTGGTATGGCGGCAGGAGACGCTTGCCGAACAGGCGCGCGAAATCGGCAAGCTGGGCGCGGACCTGCATGCTTCAATCGCGGTTATGGCCGACCATGTCGGCGGCGTCGGCCGCAACCTGGCGCAGGCGGTGGGGAGCTATAATGCCTTTGTCGGATCGCTGGAGGGCAATGTCCTGCCAAAGGCCCGCCGCTTTACCGAAATGGGCATCGAAAAGGGCAAGAAGCCGGTGGCGGTGCTGGGGGTGGTGGATACCGCCGTGCGCGCCGTCGCCGCCCGCGAACTGTTGCCGCCGGCCGGGACGGCAAATGGCGCCGGGCCCGGTGCGGCCATGTTGCCGGAACCCGATGCCGACGCGGCGGAATGACGATCAGCCGAGCAGGCCGATGACCAGCAGGATCGTCAGATAGAGCGAGAGCGTGATGATCGAGGCGAGGCTGAGCGCGGCGGTGCGCCAGGCGGCACCGGCCGTGCCAAGGCTGTAGGTGCCTTTCAACTGGAAGAACATGTGCACCACGGCGGGGATGAGCAGGTAGAGGAAGATCGAGCCATTGGCCAGATTGAGCGCCAGCGCCGCCGACGCGACGATGAACAGCAGCGACATGAAGCTGATCGAATAGAGCGCGAAGATTGCATGGTCGTACATGCCGACGCTGCGGCGCCAGGCAAACATCAGCCATAGCCAGGGCAGTGACAGCGGCACCAGCAGGAAGCTGAGCTTATAGGCCTTGCTTTGCAGCTTGTAGAGAAAAAGCTGCGGGTTTTTCAGTGCCTTGATCGCCTGTTTGTTGGCGTTTTCCGAGCCGATATTGACGTTCAGGTTGCCGTTTTCGAGGTTGTTCGTGATCTCCTGGCCCAGTTTTCCGGATAAATCGTAGATATCGGCCGGTTTGCCATCGGCGACGGCCTCCATCTGTTCATGGGTGGCGACGATGCCGGCACGTTCCAGCTTCAGGCCGGTGATGCGGCCCTTGCGGGACGGATCGGAGGCCGGCAGCGCGCTGACCGTGGCCATTTGGGTGTCGATCCGTTCGATTTCCTTGTCGAGTTCGGCCATCGACATTTTCGCCTGCGCCGGCGTCGCGTTGACACGGACGCCGCCCTCGTTGAGTTGGACGAAGGAAAACACGAAGAACATCAGGAAGATGACCAGCAGGAACAGCGGCACCGGGCCGATGTAGCGGGCGCGCTTGCCTTCGATATAGTCGCGCGTCAGCCGGCCCGGACGGAACACCAGCATCGGCAGGGTTTTCCAGGTCTTGCTGTCGAAATGGGTGATGCCGTGCAGGAAATCATGGCCGACGCCGGCCAGCGTGCGGTGGATATGGGCGTGTTGGCCGCAATCGGCGCAGAAATGGCCGTGCAGCGGGGCGTCGCAATTGGCGCAGATGCCGTGATCGACAGCGGTGCCCGGCGCGGGCGTATCGAGCGCCCGGGCGGCAAGGCCGGCGGTGGTCAGCGCGCCAAGAGCCTCGATTTCGTCGCTCATCCGGGCCCCTCCGATTGCTGCGCCGAAACTCGTGGATATCGCCGGAATTGGCAAGGGTTTGCGTTGCCGAGCCGCGTGCGGGGCCTTAGGGTGATGTGCAAGGGAGAATTGAAGCAATGGCTGGCGTGAACAAGGTGATTCTGGTGGGGCGTCTGGGCAAGGACCCGGAAACCAAAAGCTTTGCCAATGGTGGATCGGTGACGCAGTTCACCATGGCGACATCGGAAAACTGGCGCGACAAGCAATCGGGTGAGCGCAAGGAAAAGACCGAATGGCACAATATCGTCATCCGCAATGAAAACATCGGCAAGGTGGCCCAGCAATATCTGCGCAAGGGCAGCGAGGTTTACATCGAAGGCGCCATCACGACCCGCAAATGGCAGGACCAGAGCGGCGCCGATCGTTACACCACCGAGATCGTCGTCGGGCCGTTCAAGGGCGAATTGAGCCTGATCGGCGGCCGTGATGGCGGCGGTGCCTCGGCTGGCGGCGGTGGCGGCGGTGGCGGCGGCGGTTATGGCGATGATTACGGCGCATCATCGGGCGGCGGCTTTGGCGGTTCACAGGGTGGCAACGCGGGCGGCAGCGCCGGTGGCAACAAGCGGCCGGCGGCGTTCGACGATGATCTGAACGACGACGTGCCGTTCTGACGGGCGCGAGCGATAGCTGAGTGTAGGATAGTATTTATTACAACCTTTTGAGCACTTTTGCTCAATCAGGAATCGGGTCGCCCGCCGTCCAAGCAATAGCGACCCGATTTGTGAGGTGTTTTCACCTCGCAGAAGCCCGCCCCCTTCCAAAAGGGGCGGAAGAACCGTCGCTGCCGGCTTCCAAACCCGGCAGCGGCAATTCGCAATGCGTATTGGCGGCATGCTGATGCGTCAAGCTCCCGCCGTGCGGTGTGTGGGCGCGAAACCAATTCGGTCGAGTGGCGATTTTTGTGTTTCACAAGTCAGCACATTCGCCGCCGCTTCAGAAAGTTAAAGCCTGCGATTGGCAGTTGCCGTGGCTGAACTGTGGTGCACCCGGCAGGAGTTGAACCTGCGACCTCCGGTTTAGGAAACCGTTGCTCTATCCGGCTGAGCTACGGGTGCGTGCCAGTTTTCACCGCGCTGTCCATCGCGCCCGGGGGCGGCGGGATCAAGCAAAAACCGCAGCGGTGGCGGCGGATGCCCGACCACGCCTGCTGTCAGGCGTCCGAGCGGATCAAAGGGCGAAAGGGCAGCGGCAGCACCGGAATGCCGTCGCGCGCCAGGGCGGCGGCTTCGGCGCCGGTGGCTTCACCATAGATGCCGGTGGCGGCTTCGGTGCCTTCGTGGATGGCGCGGGCGCGGGCGGCGAAGTTGCTGCCGACATAGTCGGAGGCTGCCTCCATGCGGCGTTGGGCGGCGAGCAGGGCGCCGAAACCATCATCGCGCGCGGTCGGCGGCGGCGTTTCGGCGAGGGCGGCGGCGCAATCATCGTCGGCGCTTGTGGTGGCGGAACGGCCGGTGCCGCGGTTGCCGGCGCGGTTTCCCTTGGCGGCGACGGCGGGGGCCATCACCGCCTTGGTGATGCCGGTATCGCCACAGGCCGGGCAGGCGATCAGGCCGCGTTCGTTCTGGCCTTCATAATCCGCGCTGGAGCCGAACCATGCTTCGAAGATATGGGCCTGGCTGCATTTGAGATCGAAGACGATCACGTGGTGGCGGTCGCAAAATCGCGGGCATGTTCGAGCGAGGGCACGCGGCCGCGCGCCTCGGCAACATCGGCGAGATCAATGTCGCAGATGGCGGTGCCCGGCGCCTCGCCCATGTCGAGCCGCACATCGCCCCAGGGGCCGATGACCAGTGAATGGCCATAGGTGGCGCGGCCATCGGCATGGGTGCCGGTTTGCGCCGCGGCGATGACGAAGCAGCCGGTTTCGATGGCGCGGGCGCGCAGCAGCACATGCCAATGGGCGCGGCCGGTGGTGGCGGTGAAGGCCGCGGGCACCGACAGCATGATGGCGCCGGCACGGGCGAGCGCCGCGTGCAGCGCCGGGAAGCGCACATCATAGCAGATGGTCATGCCAAGCTGCCCCCACGGCGTGGCGGCGAGCACGGCGCGGCCACCGGGGTTATAGGCGGCGGATTCGCGATAGGTTTCGCCGCCGGGCAGGGTGACATCGAACAAATGGATCTTGTCATAATGGGCGCGGAGTTCGCCCGTATCGTCGATCAGGAAGCCGCGGTTGGTGGCACGCGGCGTGTCGGTGGCGAGCGCAAGGCTGCCCAGATGCACCCAGACCCGGTGGCGGGCGGCGGCGGCGCGGACGGCGGCGAGCACAACGTCGTCGGCCTGTTTGCGCATGGCGGCAGCGGCGCGGGCGCGGTTGCGATCGACCAGCCCGCTCATTTCCGGGGTGAAGATGATTTGCGCCCCCTGCGCCGCGAGGCTGGCGATGGCGGCGGTGAGCGTTTCGGCTTCTGCCGCAGGATCGATGCCGGTTGTCGGCTGGACGATGCCGATGCGGAGCGGGGAAGCGGTCATCCGGGGGGACGCGGCGATCAGGCGGTGAGCATCGGATCGAGCTTGCCGGCACGATCCAGCGCCGCCAGATCGTCGCTGCCGCCGATGTGCTGCCCGTCGATGAAGATCTGCGGCACGGTGTTGCGGCCGCCGGCGCGTTCCAGCATTTCGGCGCGCAATGGCCCGCCCATCGAAATGTCATGCTCTTCGAACGCTGCGCCCTTTTTGGTGAGCAGCGATTTGGCGCGCGTGCAGAAGGGGCAGAGGAATTTGGTGTAGATTTCGATTCTGGGCATCAAGCTCTCCGACGCCGGGCATGGGGCGCTGCATTTTCGGCACATTGGGTGCCACAGGACCATGTAACGGCAAACCCGATCATATCACCAGTGTCATCCACAATGCCATGGTTCAGCATATCACATATCCGTATCGCGCACGACGCGCGCAAAGGTCAGGACATGGACCTCGCTGGCGCCGGCGCGGCGCAGCACCCGGGCGCAGGCGTCGGCAGTGGCGCCGGTGGTCAGCACATCATCGACAAGGATGATGCGGCGGCCGGCGACCGTGGCGCGATCGGGGACGAAAAAGGCGCCGCGCACGTTGCGGGCCCGGGCCTTGCGCCCCATGCCTTGGCTGGTCGCGGTGGCGCGGGCGCGCACGATGGCATCGATGGCGATCGCCGCGCCGGTGTGCCGGGCCAGCACCTGCGCCAGCAGCGCCGCCTGGTTGAAGCCGCGTCGCCACAGCCGCCAGCGGTGCAGCGGGACGGGCACCAGCAGGATATCGGGCGCCGGCGGATCGAGCAGCGGCCCGGCAGCGCGGGCCATGTGCGGTACCATGACGCGGGCCAGATGCTGGCGATCGCCGTGTTTCAGCGCCAGCAGCGTTTTGCGCGCCGGGCCGCCATAGCGCAGTGCGGCGCGGGCGCTGGCATAGCGCGGCGGTTCGGCGAGGCAGGCGCCGCATTCGGTACCGGCGCCGCGATCATGTTCGAACGGCACGCCGCACCGTGCGCATTGCGGCGCGGTGATGAAGCCGAGCTGGCCCCAGCAATCGAGGCAGTAACGGCCATCGCCATCGACAATGGTTCGGCAGCCGGGGCAGCGCGGTGGCAGGACAAGATCGACGATGCCGCGCAGGGTTGTACGCACGGTGGTGTGGATGGTGGCGCGGAGGGGCGCAAAAAGTGTGGCGGCGGCCATGGCGCATCTTATGCGGATTGCGGCCGAATGCCAGCCGGGCGGTTTCAAGGGCAGCCGGCTTGCGCTACCGGAGGCGCAATGGCCGATGTGGAACCCTTTGACCGTGCGTTGCGTCGCCGTCGCCATGGTGTGGCGGTGGCGGGGTTCGGCGGTGTCGATTTCCTGCACGCAGCGATGGTGGCAGAACTTGCGGAGCGGGTGGCGACGGTGGCGCGGCCGTTCGATGCGGTACTCGATCTGGGTGGACCGGCGCCGGCGTGGGCACAAGGTCCGGGCGTGGTGCGGATGGCCTTGGCGGCGGCGGGGGCCGATGTGGTGGGCGATGAGGACCGGTTGCCCTTTGCCGATGCGAGTTTTGATTTGCTGGTGTCGGCGGGCGGGTTGGCCAGCGTCAGCGATCTGCCAGGTGCGCTGGTGCAGGCGCGGCGAGTGCTGCGGCCCGATGGTTTGTTCGTTGCGGCGTTTGTCGGCGGCATGACGCTGGCGGAATTGCGCGCCGATCTGCTGGCGGCGGATATTGCCATGACCGGCGGCGCGGCGGCGCGAATTGCTCCGATGGTGGAGGCACAGGCGGCGGCCGGGCTGTTGCAGCGCGCCGGGTTTGCCATGCCGGTGGCGGATGTCGATCGGGTTACGGTGCGGTACGGCTCGATTTTCGGGTTGCTTGGTGATCTGGCGTTGATGGGCGCGCGGTCACCGATGGCGTCGCGGTCGGTGTTGCGCCGGGATGTGCTGGCCGATGCGGCGGCGCGGTTTGCGGCGCGGGCGGATGCGGATGGCAAGACGGCGGTGACGGTGGAGATACTGCATCTTGCCGGATGGGCGCCGGCGCCGGGGCAGCCGGTGCCGTTGCAGCCGGGCAGTGGCACGACGAGCCTGGCGGCGGCGTTGAAGAGCCGGGTCTAGGGGTGGTTAGGGGCGGTTGGGAATAGGGCCGGCTGGCGAGCGGGGTATTGGAACACCCTCACCCGGGCCGGCTTCGCCCTCTCTCGCCTCTCCCGCAGGCGGGAGAGGGGCGTCGTGATATGAGCGCAATCGACCCTATAGTGCGATCAGCGATAGCTGGCGGCCGTAATCGGGTTCGCCCTTGTGGGTGGTGCGGCGGTAGCTGAACCAGCGGGTGGCGTCGGGGTAGGTGTCGATGCCGGTGGCGATGACGGTGCGGACGCCGGCGGCGGCGAGGCGCATGGCGACGAAACCTTCGAGATCGAACTGATAGTGTCCGGGTTTGCCGGCGGTGAAAAAGCTGTCGTGCGACGGGCTTTGCGCGGTGAAGCGCTCGCGATAGGCGGCATCGACTTCGTAGCTGGCGCGGGCGATGGTTGGCCCGATGGCGGCGGCGATGGCATCGCGGCGGGCGCCGAGTTCGACCATGGCAGCGACGGTGGCGCCGGCGATATCGTGGAGCGCGCCCTTCCAGCCGGAATGCGCCGCGCCAATCACCCCGGCCTCGGCATCGGCGAACAGGATCGGCGCACAATCGGCGGTGAGGATGCCGAGCGCGAGGCCGGGGGTCGCCGTCACCATGGCGTCGGCGTGGGGGCGATCGGCATCCGGAAAGCCGGATGTGACGGGGATGACGGTGTTGCTGTGGACCTGGTGCAGCGTCACCAACGCGGCGCCGGGGGCGATGGTGGTGACGGCGCGGGCGCGGTTTTCGGCGACGGCGGCGCGATCATCGGACGAGCCGAGCCCGACGTTAAGCCCGGCGAAAATGCCGGTGGAAACGCCGCCCTGCCGGCCCAGAAAGCCGTGGCGGACGCCGAGTGGCGCGCAGCGGATGGCGGGTATTTCGGCGGGGTTGTCGGTCATGCCAGTTTCAGCCTGCACAAAATGTCTTCAT
>JBBQYI010000062.1:0-15957 GCA_038208825.1 Sphingomonadales bacterium
CGTCGCCGATGCCGCCGCCGATCCCGCGGTGCGGGTGATCGTCATCACCGGCGCCGGCCGCGGCTTTTGCGCCGGGCTCGATCTCGGCATCATCGGCACCGGCGCCAGTGGCCGCGTCGAAACCGTGCCACAGGCCGCCCCCCTACAATGGGGCGATGATATCGGCCCGGCCATGCAGCGTTTCTTCTCGGGCGGCTGGAACGGCCTCATCACCAGCCGCAAGCCGACCATCGCCGCGATCAACGGCCCGGCCTTTGGTTGGGGCTTCATCCTCGCGCTGCACTGCGACATCCGATTTGCGGCGCGTTCGGCGATCATCAACGCCACCTTCGCCCGCATCGGCGTGCCTGGGGAAAAGGGTTCGGCCTGGCTGCTGTCCCGCCTCATCGGCACGGCGCGCGCCGCCGATCTGCTCTATACCGCCCGCCGCATCGACGGGGTCGAGGCGGAACGGCTGGGCATCGCCAACGCCGTGCTGGATGACGATGCGCTGATACCGCACACCATGGCCTATGCCCGCGGCATCGCCGCCAATTCGGCACCGCGCGCGCTGGCGGCGATCAAGGCGCAGATCTGGACCGCCGCCGATGACAGCTATGACACCGGCTTTGCCGCCGCCGATGTCGAACAGGCGCTGGCAACCGACACAGACGATTTCCGCGAGGCCTTTGCCAGCTACCGGGAGAAACGCACGCCCCACTTCACCGGGCGCTGACCGACGACGTCCGAAGTGCCGGTGGCACGCCCCCATCGCGCACCCGACACAACCCCATCGCGCACCCGACACAACCCCATCGCGCCCCCGATACGCCCCCGATACGCCCCCGATATGCTCCCGACACGCCTTGACTAAGGGCGCACAACCACCAGCTATGCACCATGGCCAATGCACTCATCCTCGGCGCCGACACCGCAACCGGTGCCTATCTTGCCCGCCTGCTCGATGCGCGCGGCGTTCCGGTATCCGGCGTGCTGGCAGGTGACGGCGCGGCGTTGAACGATCTCGGCATCGCGGCAGCGGTCACGCCAATCGCCGCCGCCGATGCCGCGCGCACCGCCGCCTTGCTGCCCGCGCTCACCATCTTCGCGATAAACGACGGCAGCCCGGCACAGGCCGATCTTGTCGCCGAAGTGCTCGCCGCCGCCGCCGCTGCCGATTCACGGCCCCGGCTGGCCCATGTCGTCGATGCCGCAACGCTTCGCCGCCATCCGGCGCAGCTCGACCAGGCAAGAAAGGTCGCAGCGTGGCGGCGCGATTCCGGGCTCATCGCGGTGAACGCCATCCTTCATGCCCATGATTCCCGCCTCGGCGCCACCGATTCGGTACCGGCGCGTATCGCGGCAGCGGCATGGCGCGCCGCCCAGGCCAAAGGCGACAAACCCGCGACACCGATCGAATTCAGTGAAACCGGCCCGCAGGACTGGGGCTGGACCCCTGAATATGTGGACGCGATCATCCGGCTGTCGGCGCTTGAAAACCCGGTGGATCTCGCCATCGGCAGCGGCGTTCCGCTCACCGTCGGAGATTTCGTGCGCGAGGCATTCGCCTATTTCAAGCTCGATCCCGCCGGCCATGCCAGCGTCATCCCCGCCGCGGCAACCGCGCCCGCCGAACCGCCCGTCGATACGGAACGGCTGAAGGCGGCGACCGGCTGGTCGGCCAGCACCCATGGCCGCGATCTGGTGCGTGCCCTGTCGGAAGGCGCTGCCGCCCGCGCCGGAGGCGCCGCCACCCGCGCCTGATGCGGAATGATGGACCCACGCCCGGCTTTGTGCGAGTGGACCCGACAGTGCCCCGAACCGCCGGGCGCATGGGAAGGCCATCGCCGGGACAGACATGACCGTTGCATCCGATGCCATGATCGCAGAGCCAGCCGCCACCATTTCGCCGGCAATGGAACGCCCCTCGCAGGCACCAGACGCCGCCCCGCCTGTCGATACCGCCTCCCCCATCGCCGATGCAATTGCCACCGTGCGGGCGCGGGCCTGGGCCGTCGGCATCATCACGCTGGCAGCCTTGCTCATCGCCATCATCTGGCTGCGCACCACCGATTACCGCTACACCGCCGTGCTGCGCGTCGCGCCGGCCCCGACGACGGCGCGCGAAACCGCCAATCTGGGCGCGTTGACCAACCTTGCAACACTCACCGGCGCAACGCTGGAGGCGATCCCGGTGACGCCGTTCCGGCTCTACACCGAAGGCCTTTACACCCGCGAAGTTGCCCTGCGTCTGGCCAACGACCCCGTGCTGATGCATCGTGTCTTCCCGCGGGAATGGGATGCCGGCACCCGCAAATGGCGCGACCCTGCCGGCTTTGGCAAACACCTGTCCGATGGCTTCTTCCGGATGTTCGGCGTGCCGGTCACCCCATGGGAGGCGCCGGACGCGGCCCGCCTGCAAGGCTGGATCGGGGATCAGGTCCACCTCGACCAGACTCCTAAGACGCCGATCGCCACGCTCAGCCTTGATTCGACCGACCCTGCCCTTGCCCGTGATTTCATCGTGCGCCTGCACAGCACCGTCGATGCCTGGCTGCGTGAACGCACGCTGGAGCGGACCCGCAACAACATCGCCTATCTGAATGCGCGCCTGCCCATCGTCAGCCTTGCCGAACACCGCCAGGCACTGTTCGCCACGCTGTCGGATCAACAGCAACGCCAGATGATGGCGCGCAATCCGGCCGCCTATGCCGCCGAACCTTTCGGCAAGGTGAGCGTTTCGGACAGGCCGACGAGCCCCCGGCAGTTGCCGGTGCTGGCGCTGGCGCTGCTGCTCGGCCTCGCCATGGGCGTTGCCGGTGCGCTGATCGTGCCGCGCCGCCGCAAATAGTGCGCCCGATGGCCACCCCTCGCATTTCGATCGTTACCCTGTCGTTCAACCAGGCGCGGTTTCTCGAAACCGCATTCGAATCGATCCTGGGCCAGAACTACCCCGATCTTGACTACATCGTCGTCGATCCCGGCTCCACCGATGGCAGTCGCGACATAATCGAACGCTGGCGCCCGCGGGTGACCACCGTGCTGCTCGATCCCGACAAGGGCCCGGCCGATGGCCTCAACAAAGGGTTTGCCGCCGCCACCGGCGACATATTGGGCTATATCAACGCCGATGACATGATGCTGCCGGGCAGCCTTGCCGCCATCGCCCGCGCCTTTGAAAACCCCGGTGCCGATGCAATCCTTGGCAATGGCATCCTGATCGATGCCGACGGCCGCACCCGCCGCCGCATGAAATCCAGCCGGTTCAGCCTCACCGATTTCGGCCATGGCGCCATGACCTTCGTCCAGCAGGGCCATTATTTCCGCCGCGCCGCCTTTGATGCGTCGGGCGGCTTCAACATCGAAAACCGCACCAGCTGGGATGGTGAACTGCTCGTCGACATGGCGCTGGCCGGGGCCCACTTCGTCAATGTGCCGGACCGGCTGGGCGCCTTTCGCCTTTATGGCGATACCATCACCGGCAGCGGCAGGCTGGCCGAACAGATGGCGAAGGACCTCGCCCGCATCCACGCGAGGGCGCTCGGCCGCCCGCCACAGCCGGCAGATCGCCTGATCGCGCCGCTGCGCCTGCTGGCACGCCGCCTCGCAGACCCCGTTGCAACGCTTGACGGGGTCCGCGCCCGCCTGTCCGCAAACCCGGCAAACGGCTAGGCCGCGGCAATGGCCCTGCTTGCGGTATGCCTGTTCTTTGCCGTCATGGCCGGTGTCGCCATCGCCAACGCGCGGGTGGCGCTGCTCGTCACCATATTCCTCGTCCCCTGGTCGGGGCTGGATGTCGATGTCGGCCTGCGCATCACCGCCTATCAGGTGTCGCTGGCGGCGCTGCTGGCGGTGACGCTGGTCCGGCTGACCCAGCCGGGGCTGGCGCCGCAACGCATCGCCGCCGGCACGCTGTTCGCCGCATTCCTGCTCTATGCCGTGGTCTGGTCGCTGCTGCAGATCGGCTTTCTGCCACAAGTAGAGGTCATCACCGTCGGCCTGCGCGGCCCACTGGTGCGCGCCGGTATCCAGATCCTGCTGTTTATTTTTGCCGTCACGCCGGTCGTGCTGATCCCGATGTATGTCCGCCAGCGCGACGATATCCTTGTCATGGGCAGGCTTTACCTCGCCTCTGTCATCGTGCTGACGATCATCGGCTGGCTGCAACTCGCCGGCTGGTATGCCACCGGCACCAATCCGCTGCCGATCGGCGCGTTCGGCAATGCGCTTGGCAGCCTTTACAGCGATGCGCGCAGCGGGTCGTTCGCGCTCGATGCCCTGAACATTTACCGGATGAACTCCTTTGCCGGCGAACCGCGTGATCTTGGCATCGACATCATCATCGCGATCATGATGGTGCAGGCCATTGCGCTCACGGCAGAGCGACCGCGGACCTGGACACTTGCGCTGCTCTGGCTGCTCCTGTTCGCCAGCATGCTGGCAACTTTTTCCACCAGCGCCATCGGTCTGTGGACCATTGCCAGCGTAGGCCTGTTGCCGGCCTGCCTGCTTTTCCGCGTCAAGATCCAACGCCGTACCAGCAGCCTGTTTGCAGTCGCCGCCGCGTTCATCGTGCCGATGCTGCTGCTTGTTGTCGGGCTGGAGGCCTATGGCATCCCCGTCATCAACATTCTTTCGGAACGCACCGTCGAACGGCTCAGCAGCGATGGCGCCATCGAGGATTTCGATCTTGCCATCCTTGACTATCTGAAGGTCGCGCCGGGTTCGGCCGTCACCGGCGTCGGGCTGGGCAATATCCACCTCTACGCCACACCATATCTCGATCCGCTGTTCGCGCTTTACGCAGAAGGCAATGTTTTCGTTGCCAAAACCCAATATCTCCGCTTCATCTCCGAAATCGGCGTCATCGGCCTTGCGCTGTTCCTCGGCTGGTACCTGCAATTGACCATTCTTGCCCGGCGGGCCATCGTCGGAATGCCCGAACTGGCACCGCTGATACCGACGGTCGCCGGCATCCTCGTCATCTGCATGGGCACGTTCCAGGCGATCACTACCGGCTATATACTGGCCGGCGCGATGACAGCGCTGTGCGCCCTGCACAGGCAGGGATCGCATCCCGAACGCCGATCGACCGCGCTGGCGCAACCCTTGCCAGCATGACCCCCCGCGTCGCGATCCAGACAATTCCCGATATCAGTACCGGCAACGGCGGCCCCTCGCGCGCCTGCCGGTCGCTCTGCGAGGCGATGGCCCGCGAAGGCGCCCAAACCCATTTGTTCGCCGGCGATCACAACCACCCGCCGGACCAACTGCTGTTGCCCGATCCCGCGCTGGTCGATACCCGGCTGGTGCCGGTCCACCGCCGTTTCTTCCTGCCAATCTATGGCTTTGAAGCCGCCATTGCGACGCTGCCAAAGGGCATCCGCGCCATCCTCCACGACAACGGCATCTGGAGCCCCGGCAATTTCGCCGCAACCACCGCCGCTGCCCGCCATGGCATCGCCACCGTCATCAGCCCGCATGGCATGCTGGAACCCTGGGCACTGGCGCACAAGCCGTGGCGCAAGCGCATCGCCTGGGCACTTTACCAACAGCGGCTGCTCGGCGCCGCCATCGGCCTCCATGCCACGGCAGAACCCGAACGCACCAGCATCCGTGCCCGCCTGCCCCATGCGCCCATCGCGGTGATCCCCAATGGCGTCGACTGCCCGGCCACCGCACCCGATCCGGCCCGCCACGCCGCCGCCGCCACCCGCACCGTGCTGATGCTGGGGCGGCTGCATCCGGTCAAGAACCTGCCGGGGTTGATCGCCGCCTGGGCAATCATCGCCGCCGATCCGGCACTCGATGCCTGGCATCTCGAAATTCGCGGGCCGGACGCTGTTGGCCACCGCGCCACGCTCGCCGCCGCCATCGCCGCCGCCGGGCTTGGCCGCCGCATCACACTGGGGGACGCCGTCGACGAATCCGGCAAGGCGGCGCTGTTCGCCCGCGCCGAACTGTTCGTGCTGCCGTCTTTTTCCGAAAATTTCGGCATCGTTGTGGCCGAGGCGCTTGCCCATGGTCTGCCCGTCATCGCCAGCCACGGCACGCCATGGGCCGAGCTGGTGACACAGCGCTGCGGCTGGCACGTCGCGCCCGACGCCGCCTCGCTTGCATCGGGCCTTGCCGCCGCCATGGCACTGTCGCCGCATGAACGCGGCGCCATGGGCGCGCGCGGGCACATCTGGGCCGGAACCGCCTTTGGCTGGGCCGGGATCGCCCGGCGGATGCTGGCCTATTACGACTGGCTGCAGGCCGGTCCAGACCGCGGCCCGACCCCCGATTTCGTCGATCCGGGCATGACGGGACGGACAGTTTGAAGGGCCTTGCGCAAAATGAAACCTTGAGCGCGGTCATCGAAGCGGAATAAGGCTTTGCGCGCCGCGCGTCGGGAAAGCACAAATGCAAACGGGGCCAGTCCGGCACGCTGAGGATCTGAAGGGGTGGATTGCTACAGCATGGGTTTTGATCGGCACGACGAACGGGCGGCGACGCATCGCAGTGGCGCGCTTGCCCTGCCCGCAGCGCCGATGATGGGCTGACGGGGCAGACGTCTTGCACCCCTGCATACCAACAATACCGCCGGCCGACGGCGGCGCTCGATGAGCAACACCGATCTGACGGTGATCATCCTCACCCAGGATGAAGCCCATCACATCACGCGCTGCCTCGATTCGGTCCGCGACATCGCCACACGGATGATCGTCGTCGACAGCGGCTCGACCGACGCCACCTGCGATCTGGCACGGGGTGCCGGGGCTGATGTCATCACCCACCCCTGGACCAACTATGCCCAGCAATTCAACTGGGCCATCGACAAGGCCGGCATCGATACCGGCTGGACCATGCGGCTTGATGCCGATGAAGTGGTTTCGGCCGGTCTGAAGGCGCGAATCGCCGCCTTCATCCGCACCGCCCCTGCCGACAGCCCGATCGCCGGCGCCACCATCGATCGTGCCATCCATTTCCTTGGCCGCAAGATCCGCTGGGGCGGCATGTACCCCACACAGGTCATCCGCCTGTGGCGCAGCGGTCGCGGCCGTGTCGAAAATCGCTGGATGGACGAACATGTCGTCGTTGATGGCGAGGTCACCCACATCGCCGGCGAAATCGCCGACATCAATCTCAATTCCATCGATTGGTGGACGGCCAAGCACAACAGTTATGCCACCCGCGAAGCCATCGACCAGCTGACGCTGGAAAGCCTGCCGGCGCTGCCCGGCGAAATGGGCCGCCAGGCCCGACGCAAACGCTGGTTGAAGGATCATTTGTACGCCCGGCTGCCGCTGGGGCTGCGGCCGCTTTTGTATTTCATCTACCGCTATGTGCTGCTGCTTGGCTTTCTGGACGGATGGCAGGGCATGGTGTTCCACGGCTTGCAGGGATTCTGGTACCGATTCCTGGTCGATGTGAAGATTGCCGAGCTGAAATCGCTGATGGCCAGCCGTGGCCAATCACTGGCCCAGATCGTTGCCGACGAATATGGCCACAAGCTATAGAGCGCGAACAGGCATCTGAAACGAAAAACGGCGCTTCCGAAACCCCGGAAGCGCCGTTTTTCATTGAACGGATGGTGGAGCGTAACGGGATCGAACCGTTGACCTCTACAATGCCATCGTAGCGCTCTCCCAGCTGAGCTAACGCCCCAATCCGTCACCCAAGCCGCAGCAGCGCCGCAGAAGGGATGCGCCGGTTAGGACAAGATCCCGGCCGGCGCAAGTGGCAATCTCAGCTTTCTTCGTCTTCGCTGCTCTTCACAACGGTGCCGAGATCATCGTCATCACCCAGATCGACATCCGGTGCTTCGGCGTCTTCGGCAGCATCGATGTCCAGATCGTCATCATCGTCCGACGAATCCGTACCATCGGTCTTGGCCACCGGCTTGGCCTGTTCAAACGGCGTCGTCTGCTTGGATTTCAGGATCGGATCCGGAACCCAGGCGTACCCGCATTCGATGCAGGTTACCGGCTCGTCCTTCGTAAGATCATAGAATCGCGTGTTGCACTTGGGACAGGCACGCTTGGTGCCCCATTCAGCCTTGACCACAAATATCTCCGTAACCGGGGGTGCAGGCAAAACCCATGGACCAATACCACAGGCGCACCTTCGGAAAGGCGGGCGATTGCCACACGCCGCCGCCCCTGTCAAAGCGCACGGCGATGAACCACAGCGCCAACCCCTCCGATACCGCGATTCCGCTCACGCTCACCGCCCCCGGCCCGCTGGTCGGCAGCGTCACCGTGCCCGGCGACAAATCGATCAGCCACCGCTCGCTGATGCTCGGCGCGATGGCGGTCGGCGAAACCATCGTCACCGGCCTGCTGGAGGGCGAGGACGTGCTCGCCACCGCCGCGGCGATGCGGGCGATGGGCGCACACATTGAGCGGCGAGATGCACGCTGGCACATCCACGGTGTCGGCGTCGGCGGCCTGTTGCAGCCCGAAACCGCGCTCGACATGGGCAATTCCGGCACCTCCACTCGCCTGTTGATGGGCCTTGTCGCCAGCCACCCGATCACCGCGACCTTCATCGGCGATGCCTCGCTGTCCCGCCGCCCGATGGGCCGGGTCATCGATCCGCTGTCGCTGATGGGTGCCAGCTTTGCCGCCAGTCCCGGCGGCAGGCTCCCGCTGACCATGACCGGCCTGTGCCCCGCCGTGCCGCTCACCTACACGCTGCCCGTCGCCTCGGCGCAGGTGAAATCGGCGGTGCTGCTCGCCGGCCTCAACACGCCGGGCGAAACCACCGTCATCGAACCCATCGCCACCCGCGACCACAGCGAACGCATGCTCGCCGGCTTCGGCGCCAGCCTGCGTATCGAAACCGCCAGCGATGGTGCCCGTATCATCACCCTGTCGGGCGAGGCCGAACTGAAGCCGCAAACCATCACCGTCCCCGGCGACCCATCCTCCGCTGCCTTCCCGATGGTCGCGGCGCTGCTGGTGCCCGGCTCCAACGTCACCATCGCCAATGTCGGTATGAACCCCACCCGCGCCGGACTGGTCGGCGTCCTCCAGGCCATGGGTGCCGATATCGAGATCACCGCCCGCCGCGATGTCGGCGGTGAGCCCGTCGCCGACCTGATCGTCAGGCACAGCCCGCTCACCGGCATGGAGGTGCCGCCCGACGTCGCCCCCTCGATGATCGACGAATTCCCCATCCTGTTCGTCGCCGCCGCCTTTGCCCAAGGCCGCACCGTGATGCGCGGCCTCGATGAACTGCGCGTCAAGGAATCGGACCGCATCGCCGTGATGGCCGAAGGCCTGCGCGCCTGCGGCGCCATGGTTGAAGAACTGCCCGACGGCCTGATCGTCACCGGCAGCGGCGGCGAAAAACTCCCCGGCGGCGCCACGGTCGAAGCCCGGCTCGATCACCGCATCGCCATGAGCTTTGCCGTCCTCGGCCTCCACACCAGCGCCCCCGTCACCATCGACGACGCCCGCCCGGTCGCCACCAGCTTCCCGACCTTCGTGCCCATGATGGAAAGCCTGGGTGCCTTGCAGAAATAGCTGCACGATCACTGAAATCTAGAATGGCCGCTTTCGCCCCACCTGCGGTCATTCGGAACGTGGCGGATTGTCTACCAATGAAATCACTTTTCCCGTTGCTGCTTCTCGCTCCGGCCGCCGCTTATGCCGCTGACCATCCACGAACTTACCTTCTCTCGGTCGTCGGATTGCCGGTGACAGAGACCCAGAGCGTCAAAGCGTTTTCGATCGAGACGTGGGGAGTGGAATTCACCTCGGTCTGTCGCATACCCGGAGGATGGCGGATCAAAGCCGGGAGCAGCGCAACGCCCAACGGAGAACTGTCGGGAGAGGGCAGCCAAGGTGCCACATGGTTCAATCGGAGCAATCCGAAGGAGCTACGCGCTTTCGTACTGGTGACCCTTTATGCCCCCATTCAGCGGGCCGACATTCGAACGTCTGACGCGGGCAGCACAGGTCTCATTCCTGCGACGTTCAAAGGGCATGCGACATTGGAAACCGATGACGGGGATAAACGCGCCCCGCTCACATACCGAAACGTAACGCTGACCCCGGCGTCGACATGTCCTCAACGTTAGCGAACGGCAGCTAACCACCACCCTCGGACATGAGCAGCGACCAAACGAACGGCCCGCGCTCCCGACCTGAACCCCGGCCGCCGCCCCGAACCCGCTCTGCGATTCACGATGCAGCAGCGGCCGCCTCGAACCCGTCCAGACGTCGCAGCGGCGGATATAGCCGATCAAGCACCGCCGCGATCCGCATCGACGCGTCCCCCGCCCCATAGGGCAGCGCCGGTTTTGCCATCCTGTCGATGGCGGCCGAATCACCCAGCAACCCGCGCACCGCCGCCAGGATTTCCGCCTTGCCAGTGCCGACCAGCCGGGCATTGCCCGAATCGAGCCCCTCCTGCCGCTCGGTGACATCCCGCAACACCAGCACCGGCACCCCCAGCGCCGGGGCTTCTTCCTGCACGCCGCCCGAATCGGTAAGCGCCAATGTCGCCCGCGACAGCAGCCAGATGAAGGCGGGATAGTCGAGCGGCGGCAACAAATGCACGCCTTTCACCCCGGCAAGCGCCGCGTGCACCGGCCCCGCCACTGCCGGGCTCGGGTGCACCGGAAGCACGATCTCCGCGTCACCCGCCAGTTCGGCAAAGGCGGCGACCACCGCCTGCAAGCGCGCGCCGTGATTCTCGCGCCGGTGCACCGTCGCCATGATTACCGGCCGCCGCCAGTCGATGCCGGAAAACCGCGCCACCAGCGCCCCGGACAGCCCCGCGTCACGTCCCAGCCGGGCCTCGATCAACCGCAGCGCATCGATGCCGGTATTGCCGGTCATGTGGATGGCAGCGTCGGCAATGCCCTCACGCCGCAACGCATCGGCAGCGCCAGGCGTCGGTGCAAAATGCAGGTCTGCCAGTTGCCCGATGGCGCGGCGGTGCATCTCCTCCGGAAACGGCTCGCGGTGTCCGGATCGCAATCCTGCCTCGATGTGCACCAGCGGCCGCCGCGCATAAACCGCCGCCTGCGCCCCGGCAAAGGCGCTTGCGGTATCGCCCTGCACGATCACCGCCGCCGGGCACAGCGTTTCGCACAGCCGGGCCAGCGCCGGTACCAGCAGGCCGATCACATCGGCGGGTGTCTGCCCCGCCTGCATCACGGCAAGATCGCAATCGGCGGCCAGCCCGAAACCCGCCAGGGCTTCGTGGAACAATTCGCGGTGCTGCCCGGTGGCGACAAGATATGTCGCCCGCCCGCGCGCCCGCAGCGCCAAGATAACCGGGGCGAGTTTGACGGCTTCGGGGCGCGTGCCTGCCACGAAGAGGAAAACCTCTCCCGGCGGAGCCTCCATCGCCATAAAGAATCGTTAAATCATCGGCATATCAGACGCAACAATTGTTTATTGCCGAAAAAAACAGCGCGATGGCCGGGCCGTTTCCTATCGATCGGCGCCAGAATAGACCCACCTTGCAAGGCGGTCACAATGGCGGCAAGCCGGCGACGCAGCGGCACTTGCCCAGATTGCGCCGCTTGACCTAAAGCGGGCACCATCATCGCCGTGCCCGCCGGATATCACGGGGCTGGCCATCAAGGGAATGACCATCTTGGCCGACAACCGGGCTGACAGCGCAACGATACGCAGCAGTTCGGCACGGTTCGGACCATTGTGGCTGATCATCGCGAGCCTGATCATCGCCATCGGCCTTGGCTATTGGGTGGCCAGCACCGCGCCCGATTTCAACAATCTGGCGCTCGGCGAGGACACAAGATCGATCTACGGCAGCTATGATGGCGACAAGATTTTCTGCGGCTCCATCGCCGAAGCGCCCGAATGTCTTGGTCCAGCACACCGCCGCAACCTGCCGGTTCAGCTGTTGTGGATCGGCAATTCGCAACTGCACGCCATCAACCAGCCAAAACCCGCCGATGTGACCGCGCCGGTGCTGCTCGCCCGCGAGCTTCGCCCCAAAGGCATCGAGGTGCAGGCGATGAGCTGGCCGAACGGCTCCCTGCAGGAATTTTACCTGACCTGGTTGTTCCACAAGGCTGGCCGGCACATCGACGTTCTGGTCGTGCCGCTGTTCCTCGACGACACGCGAGAGGGTGAAATCCGCGACGTCCTGCAACCCTTGACCGAAGACAAGACCATCGGTGCCGCCCTGCGCAACACCGATATCGGGCGAAAGATCATAGCCGAAGTGCCAGCCAAGGCCGATGATGCCGCCGCCACCACCGGCCATGCAAAATCACTGCAGGCGCGTAGCGAGGCGGCCATCACTCGCTGGCTGGAGGCCTGTTGCGGCTTCCAGACCATGCGAGAAAACGCCCGCGGCCAGCTTGAGATCCAGTTGTTCCTGTTGCGCAACACGCTGTTCAACGTCACCGCGCAATCGGTGCGGCCGATCATCCCCGATACCTATGCCAGCAATTTGGCGGCCTTGGATGCCATGCTCGCCGATGCGGAAGCCAGCAATACGCGGGTCATCGCCTATATCCCGCCACTTCGGCAGGACGTTGCCGTGCCTTATCGGGCCGAAGACATGGCGCGGTTCAAGGCGGATGTCACAGCGATTGCCGCCCGCCACCACGCCGTGCTGGCCAATATCGAGGCCAAGGTGCCAGGGCCGCTATGGGGCAGCAAGGCGTCGACCACCATCGGCGGCGCGCCGGAACTTGATTTCATGCATTTCCAGGAACCCGGCCATGTCGCTGTCGAGGCGGCAATCGAACCGCTGGTCATCAAGGCGCTGCCGCCCGCCGGCAAAGCCGACAAGACCGGCAAGGCGCGGGCGATGGTCGCGCCGAAATGATCTTCAACAGCCTGACGTTCTTCGTCTTCCTCGCCATCGTCATCCCCATTTACTGGGTATTGCCACGCCAACCGCGGCTGCTTTGGATTCTCGCGTCCGGCATCATCTTCTATGGCTTCTGGCGGTTCGATTTCCTGCTGCTGCTGTTCGCCTCCATCACCTTCGATTTCTTTTCCGGCATCATCATCGCCGATGCGACCAGCGAACGCCGGCGCCGGCTGTTCCTCGCGCTCAGCGTCACCATCAACCTGACAGTGCTGGGCTTTTTCAAATATTTCTACTTCCTCGCCGATGGCTTTGCCGGCATCGGCGCGCTGATCGGCGTCACTGTCGACAAGCCGACATGGAACATCATCCTGCCGATCGGTATCAGTTTTTATACCTTCCACGCCATGAGCTACATCATCGATGTCTATCGCGGCCATATAAAGCCGGTGCGCAATTACGTGCTGTTCTGCGACTATGTGATCTTCTTCCCGCAACTCGTCGCCGGGCCGATCCTGCGCGCCGGGGAGATGATATGGCAGCTCGACAAGCGCCCGGATTTCGCCTGGGACGATATCGCGCAAGGCGTGTCGCGCATCGCCGCCGGGCTGTTCCTGAAGGTCGTGCTGGCCGACAACATCGCCAATTTCGTCAATGAATCATACGCCGTCGATCCGCAGCGCCTGTTCGCGCCCGATGTGCTGACCATCGGTTTCCTGTTTGGCTTTCAGATCTATTTCGATTTCGCCGGCTATTCGCACATCGCCATCGGAGTCGCCCGGTTGATGGGCATCAAATTCCCCGAAAACTTCCACTACCCCTATCTGTCCGAAAGCCCGCGCATCTTCTGGCGGCGCTGGCACATCTCGCTGTCCAGCTGGATCCGCGACTACGTCTATCTGCCGATGGCCGGGGTAAAGGTGGCCGATCGCATGTCCACCGGCGGCATCGGCATCGATGGCACCGGGCAAATGGGCCGCAACAGCGCCATGTTCGCGCTGTTCGCCACCTGGGCGATCATGGGCCTGTGGCACGGCGCCGCCTGGACCTTTGTGCTGTGGGGCGTCTGGCACGCCGCGCTTGTCGCCGGCCACCGCCTGCTGTCACCGCGGCTGGAGGCGCTGCGCGGCACTGCCCTCACCGTGATCGGCTGGGCCGTCACCACGGCGCTGGTGATGATCGGCTGGATTCCGTTCCGGGCGCCGTCGCTCGAATACACCTTCACGGCCTGGTCGCACCTCGTCCAGCCGGGCCATCTCATCGGCCTGGCCCTGCGCGAATCGACCTATATCGTTGCCGCCTTCACGCTGCTGTTCGTCGTCGCCACGCCCTTTGCCGCCCGGCTGGCCTTTGCCGCCCGGGCGCGCTACCCGGCTGCCAGCACGCCGCTGCTGCTTGTCGGCTGGAGCCTGTCGCTGATGCTGGTCATCGTCTATCTGCGACCGATCAGCCAGTTCATCTATTTCCAGTTCTAGGGAACAGCCCGTCTTGGTCCAATCGATCCATCTGCCGCCACCCTTGGCGAACCGCCGGTGATCATCGCCGTCGATGGCCCCGCCGCCAGCGGCAAGGGCACCATCGCCCGCGCGCTCGCCCGCCGCTATGGCCTGCCGCACCTTGATACCGGCAAGCTGTACAGGGCCACCGGGCTCGCCGTGCGGCTGGCCGGCGGTGATCCGAATGACGCCGCCGCCGCCACAGCCGCCGCCCGCGCGCTAGACCCAGAACTGCTCGACGATCCCGACCTGATGAGCTCCGAAAACGCCATCAACGCCTCGATCGTTTCGGCGCATCCGCTGGTTCGCGCCGCGCTTCTGGAACGGCAACACGCCTTTGCCCGGCAACCGGGCGGCGCCGTGCTCGATGGCCGCGATATCGGCACGGTCATCGCACCCGATGCCGCCGCCAAATTGTTCGTCACCGCCAGCCCCGAGGAACGCGCCCGTCGCCGCCATCTCGAACTGGTCGCAAAGGGTGATGGCCGCGATATCGCCACGGTTCTCGCCGATATTCTTGACCGCGACGCCCGCGATTCGGGCCGCAGCACCGCGCCGCTCGTCCGCGCTGCCGACGCCGCCTTGCTCGATACCTCGGAAATGAGTATAGACGAAGCTGTCCAGCGGGCCATTTTGCTTGTCGAACAGGCAATTTCGCGGGGCGGCCAACAACAGGTCTGACTCGGTTCGGGGTGCAAATCCTCGCAGCCGGGCTTTTCCGGCATTGGTGAAAACATCGGCTTCACCGCCGTTGCGGCCAAAACGGCCGGCAGCAATGCCGGTTGCGAAAGGAGCGTCGGCATGGTGCCGGCGCGACGACGACGAACAGCCGGCAATGGTGCAGGCTGAGGAATTTCACGTTCCGGGCGAGGCCCGACGTGCCGGTTCCTATGTGCAAGGTACTGATTGATTTATGGCAACTGCCGCCCAGCCGACCCGCGATGATTTCGCAGCAATGCTCGAATCGTCCCTCGGCGAAAACCAGAGTTTTGAAGGACGTGTCGTAAAGGGCATCGTCACCGGGATCGAAAATGATCTCGCCGTCATCGATGTCGGCCTGAAATCCGAAGGCCGCGTGCCGCTGCGCGAATTCGCCGGCCTTGATGGCAAGCACGGTCTCACCGTGGGCGACGAAGTCGAAGTCTATGTCGACCGCGTCGAGAACGCCAATGGCGAAGCCATGCTGTCCCGCGACCGCGCCCGCCGCGAAGCCTCATGGGATGCGCTTGAGCATCAATATGCCGCCGGTGAGCGCGTCGAAGGCGTCATCTTCGGCCGCGTCAAGGGTGGCTTCACCGTCGATCTGAACGGCGCCGTCGCCTTCCTGCCCGGCTCGCAGGTCGATATTCGCCCGGTTCGCGATGTCACCCCTTTGATGAACCTGCCGCAGCCGTTCCAGATCCTGAAGATGGATCGCAAGCGCGGCAACATCGTCGTGTCGCGCCGCTCGATCCTTGAAGAATCGCGCGCCGAACAGCGTTCGGGCCTGATCCTGTCGCTCGCCGAAGGCCAGATCGTCGATGGCACCGTCAAGAACATCACCGATTATGGCGCGTTCGTTGATCTGGGCGGCATCGATGGCCTGCTCCACGTCACCGACATGAGCTACAAGCGCGTCAACCACCCGTCCGAAGTGCTCAACATCGGCGATGTGCTGCGCGTCCAGATCGTCCGCATCAACCGCGAAACCCAG
>JBBQYI010000063.1:0-15736 GCA_038208825.1 Sphingomonadales bacterium
GAAGCTGGCGCCGGTGACGCTGGTGGCGCACTCGCTGGGCGGCAATATCGCGCTGCGTTACGCCGGCATCTATCCCAACAAGGTGAAGAAGCTGGTCGCCATCGAAGGGCTGGGGCCGAGCCCGAAGATGCTCGCCGAACGCGGCGCCATCGATGTGACATCGCGGATGCGCGGCTGGATCAAGGAACAGCGCGAGTTGAGCCATCGCATGCCCAAGCGCTATGCCAGCGTCGAGGAAGCGCTGGCCCGGATGCAGGCCGAGAACAAGCACCTCAACCCGGATCAGGCGCGGCATCTGACGGTGCACGGCATGTTGCAGAACGAGGATGGCAGCTGGAGCTGGAAGTTCGACAACTATGTTCGCTCGTTCTCGGGCGTCGATATCGCCTATGCCGACCTGGAAAAGCTGTGGGGGCAGATCGAATGCCCGACCTTGCTGGTCTATGGCGCCGAAAGCTGGGCATCGAACCCGGCGGCGGACGGCCGGATCGAGAAGTTTCGCAACGCGCGTGTGTCACTGTATGAGCGTGCCGGCCATTGGGTGCACCATGACCGCACGGCGGATTTCATTGCCGAGGTGCGGGGGTTCCTGGCGGAATAGCGGCTGGATTCAGGCGGCGGGTATCGCCGATTACGACGTCGCCGGCCCGGGTGCGGGCGCTCTTTTATGCCACGTTTGGCCACACCCTCACCCGCCGCGCTGGGGCGCGAGTCGCCTCTCCCGCAGGCGGGAGAGGCGCGATCGGACGTTACGATACCCAATCGCTGCGGCGGTACCCTTGGGCGCGGAGCAGGACGGTGAGGTCGCCGTGGCGGACGGCGGCGTCGGCGGCGGCGCTGGCCTTTGGTTTGGCGTGATAGGCGATGCCGAGCCCGGCCGCCTCGATCATCGGGATGTCATTGGCGCCATCGCCGACCGCCATCGTGGCGGCCAATGGCACGGCATGGGCGGCGGCGGTGGTGATCAGCTCGTGGCGTTTGGCGGCGGCGTCGACAATGGGCCGCGCGACGCTGCCGGTCAGGCCGCCGGCATCGATGCCGAGCACATTGGCGCGGACGCGGGCAAAGCCGATCTCGGCCCCGACCGGATCGGCAAAGGCGGTAAAGCCGCCCGACACCAGCAGGGTGTGGGCGCCGTGTGCCGCCATGGTGCGGACCAGCGCGCGGGCGCCGGGCATCAGCCGTACCCGGTCGCGCCGGCATTCGTCGATGACGCTGGCGGCGAGACCCTTTAGCAGCAGCACGCGCGCATCGAGCGCCGATTCAAAATCCAGCAGACCCTGCATGGCGGCTTCGGTTACGGCGGCGACTTCGGCCTTTATGCCGGCATAGTCGGCGAGTTCGTCGATGCATTCGACGGTGATCATCGTCGAATCCATATCGGCGATCAGCAATTGCTTGCGGCGCAGGTTGGCCGCGGGCTGGGCGATGCTGTCGACATGGGGCAGCGCGGTTTCCAGCGCGGCACGGGCGATTGCCGGGGAAAGCCCGGTTACCGGCAGATCCAGCGCATCGCCGGGGTCGATCCAGGCGATGGCGCCGGGGCTGCCGCCGGCATCGCGCAGCGCATCGCTTGCGGTTGCGGCGTCGGCAGCCGACAAGCGGCCTTCGGTAACCAGGGTGATGACGAGCGGCGTGACGATTGAAACGGGCAAATCCATGGTGATGGTCATCGCAGGACCGACGGCGAGCGGCAAGTCGGCGCTGGCGATCGACATGGCGCAGCGTGTCGGCGGCACCATCATCAACGCCGATGCGATGCAGCTTTATGGCGATCTGCGCATCCTGACAGCGCGGCCTTCGGCGGCGGACGAGGCAATGGTGCCGCATCGGCTGTATGGCGTGATCGATGCCGACACGATCGCGACGGCGGCGAGTTGGGCGGCGATGGCCACGCAGGAAATAGAATCGGCGCTGGCGGCGGGGCGTGTGCCGATACTGGTTGGCGGGTCGGGCATGTATCTGACGACGTTGATCGAGGGCATGGCGCCGGTGCCCGATATCGACCCGGCGGTGCGGGAGGCGGTGCGGGCGATGGCGTCTGCAGAGGCGCGGACAGCGCTTGAAACGGCGGACCCGGCGGCGGCGGCGCGGTTGAAGCCCAATGACCGGCAGCGCAACTTGCGGGCGCTGGAGGTGGTGCGTTCGACGGGACGATCGCTGCTCCGCTGGCAAGCGGTGCGGCAGGGCGGCATCCGCGACCGGTTCGATGTGCGGCCGCTGTTCGTCGAATGTCCGCGCCCCGTATTGCACGCTCGCGCCGAAGCAAGGTTGCACGCGATGGTCGCGGCGGGTGCGCTGGATGAGGTCCGGGCGTTGGTGGCGCGCAAGCTTGCGCCCGACCGGCCATTGCTGCGCGCGCTGGGTGTGGCCGAATTTGCCGCTTTGCTGGCAGGGGGCATGACCTTGGAGGCCGCCGCCGCCGCCGCCGCCGCCGCGACCCGGCAATATCAGAAGCGCCAGATGACCTGGGGCCGGTCCCAGGCCGGCGATTGGCCGCGGTTCAATGCCGGTTGACCGTCGTGAAGTTAACAAGAAACCGAGGAAGCTGTCGGTGGGCTTTACACCTTCGCGTGTCGGGCGTTTGCTAATGGCTTGAAAACGAACGGTTCACGTAGTTGGCACATTTCCTGCATGGCTGTGTACGAGCTTGTTCGGGGGCAATCCGTGGCAGGCGATTTCAATCAAGGGTCAATACCATGTTCAAGAAGACAATCATCGCCGCGGCGATTGCCGGCGTCGCGCTGGCTGCCGTGCCTGCTGCCGCCGTTACCAACCTCGTAGTCAATGGCAGCTTTGAGAATGGCTTTACCGGCTGGACGCTCACCAACATCCCGGGTGATGCGCCGGCGATCGTGCTGACCTATGGCGTTGCAGCGGGCTATCCCGCCGGTGCCTTTGGCGAGGCCATTCCGCAGAATAATGCCGCGACCAACAGCCCCGATGCGGCCGGCACACAGGCAGCCTATTTCGCCAGCGATTTCGCCGTGGATGAAGGCCTGTCGCAGTCGGTGTTCCTGACCCCCGGCACCTATGAGTTCGGTTTCAGCCGCTATTTGACCTTCAACGGCCTCGCCAACACCGGCAACGCCAGCTTCACTGCCAATTTCAACGGCACGACGGTTGCCACCACCAGCATCACCAGTGTCTCGACCGCGGGCCAATGGGTGACCCGTTCGGGTGTGGTCACGGTCGGCACCGCCGGTAATTATACGATCGACTTCCTGTTCAATTCGAACCAGGCGCCGTCGAAGGACATCGTCATCGATCAGGTCTATGTCACCCGCCTCGCCAACGCGCCGGGCGTTCCGGAACCGCAGACCTGGGCGCTGTTGGTCATAGGGTTCGGTCTTGTCGGCGTTTCGACTCGCCGCCGCAGTCGTGTGGTTGCTGCCTGACACATCGCCTCTCCGGCGATTGATCTGAAACGGCGGCCAGCAATGGCCGCCGTTTTGCTGTCTGCATGGCATTGTCGAAATGAAAGATTGGATTGCGCAGCCAATTAGCACGAATATTGCGCAAAAAGGGTTTGACGCGACAATTTCCGGTCGCTAATGCCTGCGCCCTTGGTAGGGAATGAAGGGCGCGAGGATGAGCGCGGAACTGACAGGCGCCGAAATCGTGGTGCAGGCATTGATCGACCAAGGGGTCGAGGTAGTGTTCGGCTATCCCGGCGGCGCCGTGCTGCCGATTTATGACGCGCTGTTCGCCCAGCAGCGGATCCGCCACATTCTGGTGCGCCACGAACAGGCGGCGGTGCACGCCGCCGAAGGCTATGCACGGTCATCGGGCAAGGTTGGCGTCGTGCTCGTCACCTCCGGCCCTGGCGCGACCAATGCGGTGACCGGCATTACCGATGCGATGATGGATTCGGTGCCTTTGGTGGTCATCACCGGGCAGGTGCCGACGCATCTGATCGGCACCGATGCCTTTCAGGAATGCGATACGGTGGGCATCACCCGCCACTGTTCCAAGCATAATTATCTGGTCAAGGAGACGGCGCGGCTGGGCGCGGTGCTGCACGAGGCGTTTTATATCGCGCGTTCCGGGCGGCCGGGGCCGGTGGTCATCGATATCCCCAAGGACGTGCAGATCATGCGCGCCCGTTATGCCAAGCCGGGCGTTGTCGGCCACAAGACCTACAAGCCGCAGGTGAAGGGCGATCTGGCCAGCATCGAGGCGGCGGTGGAGATGCTGGCGGCAGCCGAGCGGCCGATCCTGTACATCGGCGGCGGCATCATCAATTCGGGGCCGGTGGCGAGCCAGTTGCTGCGCGACATCGCCAAACTGACGGGTGCGCCGGTGACATCGACGCTGATGGGCCTCGGCGCGGTGCCCAATGACCATCCGCAGTTTCTTGGCATGCTGGGTATGCACGGCAGTTACGAAGCCAATATGGCGATGAACCGTTGTGACCTGATGCTGTGCCTTGGCGCGCGGTTTGATGACCGGGTGACCGGGCGGCTGGATGCGTTTTCGCCGCATTCGAAGAAGATCCATGTCGATATCGACCGCACGTCGATCAACAAGACGGTGCGGGTGGACCTGGGCATCGTCGGCGATGTCGGCGGGGTCATGGAGGACATGATCAAGGTTTGGCGAGCGCGCGGCCACAAGGCAGTGGACCTGGAGCAATGGTGGTCCGACATCCGCGGCTGGCGGGCGCGCGATTCGTTCGGCTTTGCGCAAAAAGGCAAGGAGTTGCTGCCGCAGCACGCCATCAAGCGGCTGTATGAAGCGACCCGTGCGCAAAAGCCGATCATCAGCACCGAAGTCGGCCAGCACCAGATGTGGGCGGCCCAGCATTTCGGTTTCGATGCGCCGAACAAATGGCTGACCAGCGGCGGGCTGGGGACCATGGGCTATGGCCTGCCGGCGGCGATCGGCGCGCAGATCGCCAATCCGGGCGCGCTGGTCATCGATATTGCCGGTGAGGCGAGCATCCAGATGAACATCCAGGAACTGGGCACGGCGTCGCAATATCGCCTGCCGGTGAAGGTGTTCATCATCAACAATGAATATATGGGGATGGTCCGGCAGTGGCAGGAACTGAACCATGGCAGCCGCTATTCGGAGAGCTATTCCGATTCGCTGCCCGATTTCGTCAAGCTGGCCGAGGCCTATGGCTGGAAGGGCATTGTCATTGAGGATGCCGACGGGCTGGACGCCGGCATCGCCGCCATGCTGGCACATGACGGGCCGGTGATGGTCGATTGCCGGGTGTCCAAGCTGGCCAATTGCTTCCCGATGATCCCGTCGGGCGCGGCGCATACCGACATGATCCTGGACGCCGGCGACGCGCAGGGCGAACGGGACGAAGACGCAAAGGCGCTGGTGTGAAGCACCTCCCATCCGAACGGCATACGCTGTCGATCCTTGTCGATAACGAAAGCGGTGTGTTGGCCCGTATCGTCGGGCTGTTTTCGGCGCGCGGCTATAACATCGACAGCCTGACGGTGGCCGATGTGACCGGCGATCATGCCGTCAGCCGCATCACCGTCGTCACCAACGGGCCGCCGCCGGTCATTGAGCAGATCATTGCGCAGTTGGACCGGCTGGTGCCGGTGCATCGGGTGCTCGACCTGACGGCGCTCGGCCCGCATGTCGAGCGCGAGATGGCGCTGGTGAAGGTGGCGGGCGTTGGTGCGGCGCGTGACGAGGCGCTGCGGCTGGCCGACATTTTCCGGGCGCGGCCGGTCGATACCACCACCGGCAGCTTTGTCTTTGAAGTCAGCGGCCCGACCAGCAAGGTCGATCAGTTCATCGCGTTGATGCGGGAGGTTGGCCTTGTCGAGGTTGCCCGCACCGGCGTTGTCGCCATCGCCAGGGGGGCCGAGGCGGTGTAACTGCTATTGACCATAACTACTATATCTACTATTTCTTCTCTCAGAAGGAGAGAGGCCATGGCAAATATGCGCTCTATTGAAATTGATTTTGACGTTCACAAGGCGATTGAAGGAGAGCGACGCAGCTTTGAGGAAGCGCCAAACGACGTTCTGCGGAGGCTGATTGGGTTGAAGTCAGACGGGGTACTACCGGAGCAGCCCAAGAATATCGGAAAAGCGTGGTCCGGCAAGGGAGTTACCCTGCCTCATGGCACGCAGCTAAAGATGGAATACAACGGAGTGGAATACCAAGGTGAAATTGACGATGGCCGATGGGCTTGTGGCGGCGGATTTCATGCAGGTCCTTCTCCGGCAGCTGCTGCCGTAGCAACTACTCGCCATGGTTCCAAACCAAGTTTGAATGGATGGATATACTGGGCCGCGAAATTTCCCGGCAATAATCGCTGGGTACCGATATCGAAACTACGGAAAAATTGAGGGATTTCAACATGCGCGTTTATTATGATGCCGATGCCGACGTCGGCCTGATCAAGGGCAAGAAGGTCGCCATCATCGGTTATGGCAGCCAGGGCCATGCCCATGCCCAGAACCTGCGCGACAGCGGCGTTGCCGAGGTTGCAGTGGCGCTGAAGGCCGGTTCCGCGACCGCCGACAAGGTGACGGGTGCCGGCTTCAAGGTGATGACCAACGCCGAAGCCGCCGCCTGGGCCGATGTCATCATGGTGCTGGCGCCCGATGAATATCAGGCCGGCATCTATGCCGACGATCTGGCCAAGCAGATGAAGCCGGGCGCGGCGCTGGCCTTTGCCCATGGCCTGAACGTGCATTTCGGGCTCATCGAGCCGCGTGCCGACATCGATGTGTTCATGATCGCGCCCAAGGGCCCTGGCCATACCGTGCGGTCCGAATATGCGCGTGGCGGCGGCGTGCCCTGCCTGATCGCCATCCATCAGGATGCCAGCGGCAATGCCCATGACGTGGCGCTGTCCTATGCTTCTGCCATTGGTGGCGGGCGTTCGGGCGTTATCGAAACGACGTTCCGCGAGGAATGCGAGACCGACCTGTTCGGCGAGCAGGCCGTGCTGTGCGGTGGCCTGACCCATCTGATCCAGGCCGGGTTCGAAACGCTGACGGAAGCTGGCTATGCCCCCGAAATGGCCTATTTCGAGTGCCTGCACGAAGTGAAGCTGATCGTCGACCTGATGTATGAAGGCGGCATCGCCAACATGCGCTATTCGATTTCGAACACCGCCGAATATGGCGATATCACCACCGGGCCGCGCATCATCACCAGCGAAACCAAGGCCGAGATGAAGCGCGTGCTCGCCGATATCCAGGGCGGGCGGTTCGTGAAGAACTTCATCCTCGATAACCGCGCCGGCCAGCCGGAACTGAAGGCCAGCCGCAAGGCGGCGGCGGCGCACCAGATCGAGGAAGTTGGCGCGAAGCTGCGGGCGATGATGCCGTGGATTGCCAAGAACCAGTTGGTGGACAAGGCGAAGAATTAGTCGCAGCGCCGCAGCGCGTAGCATCGTTACGCGCCACAGGCGCAAGACCGATCGGCGGGGCGGGCGGCGATGCCGACCGAACCCGTCCGGCGCCAGCACGGGCTTTGCCCGTGCCCTTGCTGCCTGCGCCGCACCGCCCCCGCGCTACAGCAGCAGCCCGGCATTCACCCTGACCGAGCGCAGCGCGATCTGGACTTCGTACAGGAACAGCATCAGCCCGCCGATGAGCAGCAGCATCGCGGCGACGAACAGCAGCGCGACGACGCTGTTGCCGTGGACCGGTACTAGATCGCCGATGAACAGGATGGCGACGACGATGGCGATGAGCAGCGCCGACAGGGTGCACAGCACGATCGCCCAATTGGCGGCGGCGATGCGGCGGCCAAGGACGATCAACTCGCGCCGGGCGTCTTCGAGCAATTCGGGGGACAGGCTGGCGGCGGCGGACTGATGCGCCAAAAGATCGGATTCGACCCGCCGGGCGCGATCGACAACGCGGCCAAGCCGGGCGGCGAGCACATTGAGGATGGAGCCGATGCCGGTGAGCAGGAACACCGGCGCCACGGCCAGCTGGATATTATGCGCGATGTTGTCGACGGGGCCGAAAATTTCCATCCGCGGGTGATGCGGGAGGACGGCGGGCGGGGCAAGAGGGGACGCGCGGGGGGGATGCGCGAGGGCAGCGCGCGCCGGTAAAAGGAAGACCGGCGCGGTGATCGTAACAATCACCGCGCCGGCAAGTGGCCGGAGCCATGGCAGCACCGCGCCATACGGGGCGGAGCGCGGCGGGTGCCATGGCCCGCGGAAATGCCGCCCGTGGGGGGTGCGGCGGGCAAGGGGGGGGCGTGCCGGCCGGACCCTGGCGGGGCGGGATCGATGGTGGTGCGGGCGTTATTTGCCCAGCGTCACCCAATTCGCATCGCCCTTGGCGACCAGGGCGGGAATATCCTTTTCCCATTTCTGCTGCACATCGCGATTATAGTTCAGGTACAGCTTGCCATCAACGATCCGCCACACCTTGGGATCGCCGGCAAAACGATAGTTGTTGGCGGCAGCCCAGGCGCAATGGCCGCCATATTGCGGCGCATATTTTGCCGGATTGGCCTTGAAGGCGGCAAGGTTGGCGGCGCTGGCGAATTTGAAGGTGGCGCCATTATATTGCAGCGTGAACTTGTCGCTGCCTTCAACGGGCTTGCCGGCGAAATAGGATACGGCATCATAGCCGCCGACCGCCGCCTGGGTTCCCAGAAGCCCGGTCCACACCGGCGCGGCGATAGCCGGCAGCGGTGCAGCGATAGCGGCGATGAGCAGCAGGCCGGTGGTGAAAGCGCTGCGGATGGGGCGATTGTGCAACATTTGGGGCGTGTTCCTGCGGGTGAGGGGTGGTGACAGCAACGGTTTCGGAGCGGCGCCGCGGATGGTTACAGCCGGGCGGCAGTGCCGGATGCGGTGGCGACCTGTGGGCGATGATTCGGCAACGGTGCGAGCGTTGGGCGGGGCGCCGGTTCCGCCGCCGGCAACGGCCGCAAACGCCGCCGAAACGGCGATTGTCACAAGACCGTCACATGAGATCGTTAGCGCCAGTTCATGAAACGCCCAGATCGGGTCGTGATGAGGGCAAATGGCCACGAAACTGGCTGACGGTGAAGCGGCGATGGCGGCTGGCAGTGGCCCGGGTGGCGGGTTCGCCGGCAAGCCGAACTTCAAATCCAGCGCCGGCTGGCCCGGATTACTGTTGTTCCTGGCCGTGCTGGTCGCCGGCGTTGCCTTCACGCTGTACAGCGTCAACGCCGATATCGCCGCGGCGCCCGGCCCGGCGGTGTCTCGCGCGGCGCTGGTGCTGCTGGGGCTGGCGTTGTTGACCGCGCTTGGCTTTGAATTCGTCAATGGTTTCCATGATACCGCCAATGCGGTGGCGACCGTCATCTATACCCATGCCATGCCGCCGACCTTTGCGGTGATATGGTCGGGCGTTTGGAATTTCCTGGGTGTTCTCAGCGCATCTGGCGCGGTGGCGTTCGGCATCATATCGCTGTTGCCGGTGGAATTGATCCTGCAGGTCGATTCGGGCGCCGGCTTTGCGATGGTGTTCGCGCTGTTGATTGCCGCCATATTGTGGAACCTGGGCACCTGGTTCCTGGGCCTGCCGTCATCATCGTCGCACACGTTGATCGGTTCCATCATCGGCGTGGGCGTTGCCAACCAGTTGATGCATCTGGGCGCCGGCACATCGGGCGTCGATTGGGGCAAGGCCAAGGAAATCGGGCTGGCGTTGCTGATTTCGCCGATCCTGGGTTTTGCCTGCGCCGCGCTGTTGCTGCTGGTGATGAAGCGGGTGGTGACGAACAAGCAACTGTATGACGAGCCGACCGGGGATGCGCCGCCGCCGCTGGCGATTCGCGGCCTGTTGGTGCTGACATGCACGCTGGTGTCGTTTTTCCACGGGTCGAACGACGGACAAAAGGGCATGGGCCTGATCATGCTGATCCTGATCGGCACGGTGCCGGCGGCCTATGCCCTGAACAGCAGCCTGCCGCAGACGCAGGTTGTGGCCTTTGCCGACAGCGCCGACCGCGCCGAAGCGGTGTTGACCGGCATGAGCGGCGGGGTTACCGCCCATGTCGACCCGCGCGCAGAGGTGAAGGCGTATCTGCAGACGCACAAGGTGACCGCCGAAACGCTGCCGTCGCTGGCGGCGATGGCGCATGACATCGGCGTCGGGGTGCGCGCGAACGCCACGCTGGGCGATGTGCCGGCAGACCGGATCAGCGCGATGCGCAGCGATATGTACATGGTTTCGGAAACGCTGCGCGTGCTCGACAAGAGCGGCGATGTGAAGTTCGATCCGGCCGCCAAGGCGGTGATCAAGGATTTCAAGGGCGGGGTGGATTCGGCGACGCGCTTTATCCCGACCTGGGTGAAGGTGGTGATCGCCATCGCGCTGGGGCTGGGCACCATGGTCGGTTGGAAACGCATCGTGGTGACGGTGGGGGAACGCATCGGCAAGAAGCACCTGACCTATGCGCAGGGTGCATCGGCAGAGATCGTGGCGGCGGCGATGATCGGCGTGGCGGACGGGCTGGGCTTGCCGGTATCGACGACGCATGTGCTGTCATCGGGCGTGGCCGGCACCATGGCGGCGAACGGATCGGGATTGCAGGGTGGCACGCTGCGCAATCTGGGGCTGGCCTGGGTGCTTACGCTGCCGGCGTCTATCGTGCTTTCGGGGCTGCTGTATTACCTGTTTTCGCAGTTCGTCTGAGTCGGCGCGCCGCGCAAAGGTGTAAAATTTCTTTACACATTTAAATCGTGCAAAATTCGATGGCGGGCAAGACTGGTTAATTTTCAGAGCATTAGGAAATCGCGTCTTTTTGGCATGAAGATTGCATCTTTTTCGACAGGGTTGTTCGATCGGAGTTAATCTGGTCATTCGAAGGGGGTATTCGAAATGTCACATGTGTTCACGCGGCTTGCGTTGGCGGCTGTTGCCACAGTCAGTTTTGCCGGGGCGGCCGAAGCCGTCACCATCTACAACAACATAACCGTATATGACGGCAGCAACATGGTCGTGGCGAGTGTCACCGGCGATTTTGTCGCGTCGCCGTCGCTCATCATCTTTGTCGGTGGGATCGCCGTTGATAGCGCTCGCTTCGGTGACTTCAGCACGGTTTTCAATGCCGGCCTTGGCTCCTATGTGAATATCTTCGGGATCGCGACGGGCGGCCCTGATGGCTTCAACCTCGCTCTGAGTGGTCCCGGACTTGCAGGCCCGAGCAGCCATGAATATATCTTCACCGGCGCACCGATCAGCGCGACCGACTATCTGTCCGCAGGCCTGCAGGATAGTGGCTACACCGCCTTTATCACGGTCGCTGGTGTTCCTGAGCCGGAAAGCTGGGCCCTGCTGATTGCGGGCTTCGGGCTTGTTGGCGCCGCGCAGCGCCGCCGCAGCCGGGCGGCACGCGCCGCCTGATTGCCGCATTCGGCAATCGGCAGCATGCAAATCGGGGCGGGGGTGATGGTCCCCGCCCCTTTTTCGTTGCTGCGGCGACGGGCGGGCCGGCTGGACATGCAATGATGTTCACGGCATATGATGCGGTGTGATAACGTCCGGCCTCCTGCTTTTGCGACTTACGCGCCCTTAGGCGCGTTGTTTTCGCTCGCCCCGAACGGGGTTTGAGCTGCCGCGCCTGAGGGGACCTTCCGCACCAGACCCGGAACCCGAATTCAGACAGGCCACACACCATGACCGACCATATCCGTATTTTCGACACGACACTGCGCGATGGCGAGCAATCGCCAGGCTGTTCGATGAACCTTGAAGAAAAGCTGAAGGTTGCGGTGCAGCTGGAGGCGCTGGGCGTCGACATCATCGAGGCTGGTTTTGCCATCGCCAGCGAAGGCGATTTCGAGGCGGTGACCGCCGTTGCCAAGCAGTGCGAGATCGCCATCGTCGCCAGCCTGGCGCGCGCCGCCATGCCCGATATCGACCGGGCCTGGGCCGCCGTTCGCCATGCCCGGCGGCCGCGTATCCACACGTTCATCGCCACATCGCCGTTGCATATGCGCGCCAAGCTGAACAAGACGCCCGAGGAGGTGCTCGACGCGATTGCCGCGTCGGTCGGCCATGCCCGCAACCTGTGCGAAGATGTCGAATGGTCGGCGGAGGATGCGACCCGGTCCGACCCGGATTTCCTGGTTCGCGCCGTGGAAGTCGCCATCCGCGCCGGGGCGACGACGATCAACCTGCCGGATACTGTGGGCTATGCGACGCCCGAAACCTATGGCGCCATGTTCCGCGATGTGATCGGCCGGGTGCCCGATGCCGACAAGGCGATATTTTCGACGCATTGCCATAACGATCTGGGGCTGGCGGTGGCCAATACGCTGGCGGCGATCATGGCGGGCGCGCGGCAGTGCGAGGCGACGGTGAACGGCATCGGCGAACGCGCCGGCAATGCCGCCATCGAGGAAATCGCCATGGCGATCCGGGTGCGCCACGATGTGCTGCCGGTGCGGACGGGGATTGTCTCGACCGAGATCACCCGCGCCAGCCGCCTTGTTTCCGGCATTACAGGAATGGCGGTGCAGGCCAACAAGGCGGTGGTGGGGGCCAATGCCTTTGCCCATGAAAGCGGCATCCACCAAGACGGCATGCTGAAGGATTCGAGCACATACGAGATCATGACGCCCGAAAGCGTCGGGCAGGGCGCGACCAATCTGGTGCTGGGCAAGCATTCGGGCCGGGCGGCGTTCCGGCAAAAGCTGTCCGAGATGGGGTATGACCTGTCCGACAATGAATTCGGCGATGCATTCAAGCGGTTCAAGGATCTCGCCGATGCCAAGAAGCAGGTGTTCGACGAGGATATCGTCGCGCTGGTCGATGACGAGGTGCTGCGCGGGCATGACCGGATTCAGGTCGTCGAGGTCGAGGTTTATTGTGGCTCCAATGGGCCACAACGGGCGATCCTGACGCTGAACATCGATGGCGAGGAACAGACGGCGGCGGTGCGCGGCAATGGCCCGGTGGATGCGCTGTTCAATGCGGTCAGGAAACTGGTGCCGCACGATGGCGCGACATTGCAACTGTATCAGGTCCATGCCGTGACTGCGGGGACGGACGCGCAGGCTGAGGTTTCGGTCGTGCTGGCGGAGGACGGTCGCACGGCGCGCGGGCAGGGGGCGCACACAGATACGCTGGTTGCCAGCGCGCGGGCCTATGTCAATGCGCTGAACAAGCTGGTGGTGAAGCGCGGGCGTTCGGCGCTGTCGGCGGCGGGGTAGGGCTCAGGGGCTGACGGCTGGGGCAAGGCGGCAGTTCGACTGGTTTCGATGCAAGCGCAGACTTCCCTTTCTCGCAGATGGGAGAGGAGGGGGGCGGATGCGGCCCGCCCGATTGCAGAGATTCGGTTTTCGCCGGATCGGGACGCCAATGTCGGGTTTTTCGATCGGCCCGGCTTTGTCCCCAGCCCTGTGGCATTTTGGCCGGGTTGCCATTCGCCCCGCATTTTCGTTGGTTCCGGATTGTGTTTGCGACGTGTGTCGGCAAGGCTGCCGGCGTGCAAATTGTCGTCGCGATGGGGGAATACATGCGGAGTCTGTTGGTTATGATCGCGGCGGGGATGGCGGCTGGCGCGGTGCAGGCGGCGACGCCCGCGGCGGGGCCGGCGGAGGCCAACACACGGGCGGCGATGGCGCGGGTTGCTACGCTCAACCCGCGCGTCAATGCGGTGATTGCGGTGGACCCGACGGCGCTGGATCAGGCGCGGGCGCTGGACCGGCAGAAAAAGGTTCGCGGGCCGTTGTTCGGGCTGCCGATCCTTATCAAGGACAATCTCGAGACCAGCGCCCAGCCGACGACGGCCGGCAGTTTCGCATTGGCCGCCAACATGACCGGGCGGGATGCGCCATTGGTGGCCGGGCTGCGCGCCGCCGGGGCCGTCATTCTGGGCAAGACCAATCTTTCGGAATGGGCCAACATCCGGTCTGACAATTCCATTTCGGGGTGGAGTGCGGTCGGCGGGCAGACGCGCAACCCGCATGCCATCAACCGGACGCCGTGCGGTTCGTCGTCGGGCAGCGGCGCCGCCGTCGCGTCTGGCATGGTCGATGCGGCGATCGGCACGGAAACCGATGGCTCGGTCACCTGCCCCGCCGCAATCAACGGCATTGTCGGGTTGAAGCCGACCGTTGGCCTGGTGTCGCGCACCCATGTCGTGCCGATCAGCCACAGCCAGGACACGGCAGGGCCTATGACGCGCGATGTGCGCACGGCGGCGCTGGTGCTGGGCGCGATTGCCGGCAGTGACCCCGCCGACCCGCAGACCGCAGAGGCCGATGCGCACCGGGCGGATTATGTGGCGGCGCTGGATCCCGCCGCGTTGAAGGGCGTGCGAATCGGCGTGTTGCACTGGGCAACCGGCGGCGTGCCGGCAGTGAAGCCGGTGTTCGAGGCGGCGCTGGCGGTTTTGAAGGCGCAAGGCGCCGTGCTCGTCGATATCGAGGCGCCAAAGGATCGCCGCGCGATGGGCGATGCCGAATTCAAGGTGCTGCTGACCGAACTGAAGGCCGATCTGAACGCCTATCTCGCCACGACGCCGGCGGGGGTGAAGACCCGCACGCTGGCCGATGTGATCGCCTTCAACAAGACGGACCCGCGCGAACTTGGCCTGTTCGGTCAGGAGATTTTTGACCAGGCCGAGGCCACCAAGGGGCTGGACGATGCGGCCTACAAGGAAGCGCGGGCGACATCATTGCGGCTGGCGGGCAAGGACGGCATCGATGCGATGCTCGCGGCCAGCAATGTCGCGGCGCTGGTGGCACCGACATCGTCGCCGGCCTGGCCGATCGACGCTGTGCTGGGCGACCAGAGCCCCGGCGGCGGTGCCGGCAATTATGCCGCCATCGCCGGATACCCGCATCTGACCGTGCCAATGGGCGCGGTGCGCGGCCTGCCGGTCGGACTGTCGTTCATCGGCCCGGCGTGGAGCGAGGCTCGGTTGCTGGGGTTGGGATATGCCTATGAACAGGCAAGCCACGCGATGGTCCCGGCCACGCTGGCCGATTCGGTTGAATCGATGCCGGCCACAGCGCCTTTGTTGGCGCCGTCGCGCTAACTCGGGGGTGGCTGGGGCAAGTGCCCGGCTGGCGCTTGCTATTTCGGGGCGGTTCGTTCATTAGCGCGCCTCGACGAACCGGCCGGGGCATTCCCCCGGCCTTTGGTTTTTCGAGAATCTGGAAGCAAGCCGGAGGGGCGTTCGCATGGTGCGGCGTCAGCGATCGGCAGAGGAGTGACGATACATGCCAGTTTATGAGCATGTCTTTCTCGCGCGGCAGGACCTGGCGACAGCTCAGGTCGAAGCGATGACAGAGGCATTTTCGCGCGTGATCGCCGACGGCAATGGTGCCGTTGCGAGCCACGAATATTGGGGCTTGCGCAGCCTCGCCTACCGGATCGCCAAGAACCGCAAGGCCCATTATGTCATGCTAAACATTGAAGCGCCCGCGGCGGCAATCGCCGAATTGGAGCGCCAGGTTGGCCTGAACGAAGACATCATCCGCCACATGACCATCCGTATCGATGCGTTGCCGGTTGAGCCCAGCGCCATGATGAAGCGCGGCGACCGCGACGGCCCGCGCGCCGATCGTGGTGACCGCGGCGACCGTGGTGATAGGGGCGATCGTGGTGACCGCGGCGACCGTGGTGACCGCCCGCGTGGTGGTGATCGTGGTGATCGCCCACAGCGTTCGTTCGCCGGTTAAGGAAAGGATAGATCATGGGACGTCCATTTTTCCGCCGCCGCAAGAGCTGCCCGTTCTCCGGCGCCAATGCCCCCGTCATCGATTACAAGGACGTGCGGTTGTTGCAGGGTTTCGTTTCGG
>JBBQYI010000064.1:0-15242 GCA_038208825.1 Sphingomonadales bacterium
CGAGCGATGGAGGTTGCCTTTTCGATGTCGTTGGAGGCACCAGTGTTCGGATCGTGGAACACGATCTCTTCCGCAACGCGGCCACCCATGGCGACGGCCAGATTGGCGTACATCTTGTCACGGTGATAGCTGTACTGATCACGTTCCGGCAGACGCATCACCATGCCCAGCGCACGCCCGCGCGGAATGATCGTCGCCTTGTGGATCGGATCTGACGCCTCCTCATGCAGCGAAACGAGCGCGTGGCCGGCCTCGTGATAAGCCGTCATCTTCTTCTCGTCCTCGGTCATCGCCATCGTCTTGCGCTCGGTGCCCATCAGCACCTTGTCCTTGGCGTCTTCGAATTCGCGCATGGAAACCAGCCGCTTGCCGCGCCGGGCAGCAAGCAATGCCGCTTCGTTGACAAGGTTGGCCAGATCCGCGCCGGCGAAACCAGGCGTGCCGCGCGCAAGGGTGCGGGCGATCACGTCAGGGGCCAGCGGGACCTTCTTCATGTGAACCGAAAGGATCTTTTCACGCCCATCGATGTCGGGACGTCCCACCACCACCTGGCGATCGAAACGGCCGGGACGCAGCAGCGCAGGATCAAGCACATCGGGCCGGTTGGTGGCTGCGATGATGATGTTGCCTTCATTGGTATCGAAACCGTCCATTTCGACCAGCAGCTGGTTCAGCGTCTGTTCGCGCTCGTCATTGCCGCCGCCCAAACCGGCGCCACGACTACGGCCGACGGCGTCAATTTCGTCGATGAAGATGATGCACGGGGCCGATTTCTTGCCCTGTTCAAACATGTCGCGAACGCGACTGGCGCCGACACCGACGAACATTTCGACAAAATCAGAACCGGAAATCGAAAAGAACGGCACGTTGGCTTCGCCGGCGATTGCGCGGGCGAGCAGCGTCTTGCCGGTGCCGGGCGGGCCGACGAGCAGCGCGCCCTTCGGAATCTTGCCGCCCAGACGGCTGAAGCGGCCTGGATCCTTCAGAAAATCAACGATTTCCTGCAGTTCTTCACGGGCTTCGTCGATGCCGGCCACATCTTCGAAGGTAACGCGGCCCTCTTTCTGGACCAACAATTTGGCGCGGCTCTTGCCGAAGCCCATGGCGCCGCGGCCGGCGCCGTTCTGCATCTGGCGCATCACAAAGATCCAGATGCCGATCATCAGGATGAAGGGCAGCATGTTGAAGAACAGCTGCGCCAGCAGCGAGCGGCTCTCCTCGGGCTTGGCATCGAAGCGGACGTTCTTGGCGCGAAGCCGCTGGATGAGCTGGGAATCACCGGGGTTGTAGGTGCGGAACTCCTCGTCGCCCGATGTCTTGCCGACGATCTCGGCGCCGCGGATCTCGGCCGAGCGGATACCGCCCTCATCGACCTTGGTGAGGAAGTCCGAATAGGCCATGGTGTTGCCGGTGCCGCCAGATTTCGACGTTCCCTGCATCAGGTTGACGACGACAACCAGGCCAAGAAGGATCACGAACCAAAGTCCGAGATTCTTCATCCACGGTGCGGGTGGCTTCTTGTTGTTGTCGGCCATGAACGCGGCTTCCTGCGAGTTGTTAAGCCATCAAGATAGGCGTCTTGCGCCGGCTTGCAATCGGCCTGTGCGATTCTGCCTCGTTTGATGGGCATCCGAGCGACTTTCAGCTGCTTTTACGGCGCTGCGGCGCGGCGCTGAACCGCCAGATTCGCCCACCACGCGCCTTGATCCCGGCGAGTGTCGCCGTCTCCCCCGCCACCAGCCGCTGCTGCAGCGCTGCAACGGCCGGCCCGCGTGGAGTCGCACCCGGCACAAGCGTGGCAATGGCCCGCAGCACCAGCCGCCGTACAAGTGCATCGGGCAGATCATCGACATCGAGCGCGATCGTGCCGCCTTCGATCCGCGCGGCCCCTGCCCAGGCGCGATCCGCCGCCCATTGCAGCGCGGCCTCGGCCTCGGCCAGGTGCGCCGCCGTCGCCGCCAGGCCCGGCACATCGAGCGCCGGATGTGCCGCCAGCATGGCGCGAACGGCGGTGCGGTCATAGCGGCGATCGGCGTTGGCGGGATCTTCGACAGCCGTCCAGCCCGCCGCTGCCACGATCTGCGCCAGCTCGGCACGGCGCACGCCGAGCAATGGCCGCGCCAGCACGACCCCCGGCAAGAGCATCCGCATGGCGCGAATGCCGGACAGTCCACCGCTGCCACTGCCGCGCTGCAGCCGCATCAGCAGCGTTTCGGCCTGATCATCGGCGTGATGCGCTGTCAGCAGCAGCGCCACCCCCGCGCGCGCGCACCATTCGCCCATCAATGCATAGCGTGCCGCCCGCGCCGCCGCCTGCAGATTGGCCCCCGGCTTGACGCCGTCCCAATGCAGGGTCGCATGCGGAATCCCCAGCGATGCGCACCGCACCGCAACGCCAGCGGCTTCATCGGCCGCTTCGACCCGCAGCCGGTGATCGACCGTGAGCGCTGCCACCCGCCCGGGAAAGGCCTGTGCCGCGAGCCACAGCAAGGCAAGGCTGTCCGGCCCGCCCGAAACCGCCACTGCCAGCCGCGTGTCGCCTGTCAGCGGCACTTTCAGCGCCGTCAGCAGCGCCGCCAGATCGGGCGCCGCCGCCAAGCCGTTCAACTCAGGCGCATCTGGCGCGCTTGCGGGTGGCGTCGGCATCGGCCTTCTGGTCGGCGGTCAGCTTCTCGCCATAGACGCTGTCGAGTTCGCCGAGCACGCGGCAGGCATCCTTGGGCTTCTTCAGCCCGACCATCGCTGCTGCCAGCCCGGCAAGACTGTCGGGCGCCTGGGCGCTGCGCGGCGCACTCTCATAGACCTTCAGAAAGGCCCGTGCCGCCTCGGCATGCTGGTCCCGCGCCGCATGGCTGCGCCCCAGCCAATATTGCGCCTGTGGCTGGCGGGTCGACTTGGGCCAGTCGGCGATATAGGCCGTCATCGCTGCTTCGGCCGCGGGCCAGTCCTTGGCTGTGACATTGGCATAGGCCAGCCGCCAGGCCGCATCGGCCGTGGCCGGCTTGGCTACAGGCTTGGGCGCTGCCGGCTTCGGCGGTGCCGGTGTCTCGCCAGTGGCTGCCGGAGTCGGTGCCGGTGTCGCTACCGATGTGGCTGCCGGTGCCGCGTCGGGCGCCGCTGTTGCGGGAAAACGCGCCTCAAGGGCGCTCAAGCGAAATTCGATATCGGCGCGCTGCCGTGTCTGGGCCTCCTCGAGCCCGCGCAGCTTGAACTCCGCTGCCTCGACCTGGCCGGTCAAGGTGCGCAGCTGGCGTTCGAGCGCACCGACGCGGTCGACAAGGTCGGTCAGCGGTGCCGAGGCCGGGGTGCCGGCTGCCGGCGAAGGCGCGACCGGGGCGGTGATCTCGGGCTCGAAAAAGCGCGGATCGGCGCCAGGAAAAACCTTGCGCTGCACGGCGCGCATTTCGGATTCGAGCTTGCCGATGCGCTTGTCGATCCGGCCATCGGTGTCTTGCGCCGCAAGCGGCGGCGCCGCCAGCACGGCGATGAGCAACGCAATTCTGAAACGCATCATCAAACCCCGGGTTGGGCGACAGGCGCCGCCGGCGCAGCGCGGGCCAGCAGATCGGCTGCCGACAGGCTGACATCACGCACCGTCTGCACCGGGCCACCGAGCGGCGGAATTGGCCTGCCGTTGACCGTCACCGCCAGCGCCCCGGCCTTGCCAGTCCACAATTGCAGCCCCGGCGGCTCGGCCGGCACCGAAAAGCTCTCGCCTGCCTTCAAGATGCCGATCTTGGCACTCTGGCGTGTCGCCTTGTCATAGATCTTGATCCACACATCCTCGGTCGCCGTCAGCACGACCGGACCCAACGCCGCCGGCGCAATGGCGCCCGGCGCACCGGCAACAGGTGGAGAAGCGGGCGGGGCAGCGGCTGGGGCAGCGGTTGGATCGACGGCCGGGTCAACCGCTGCGGCCACCCCGACATCCCCCGCCGGTGCCGCTTCGGGCAGAACAGTCTCGTCTTCCGGCGCGACCGCCGCCAGTTCGGGTGCAGGCGCTGCCGGATCGAACATCCCGGCACCCCAGGCCGACAGCCCGGCAATGATCAGGACGACAACGGCCAGGCTGGCGCCGACCAGCCCGCGTGACGGCAACCGCCGCTCATCGAGCGGCTCAAGGCTCGGCACGCTCGGCACATGCGCGGTCTTGGAGGTTTCGCTGCGGAATTGCGACGCCACGGCGTCGGCATCGAGCCCGACGGCCCGCGCATAGCTTTTCACGAAACCGATCGTATAGGGCAGCGCCGGCAGGCTGGCATGGCTGTCGGCCTCGATCGCCTTCAGATGGCGCAGCGGAATGCGGGTGTCGCGCGCCAGATCGTTCAGGTCGATGCCGGCAGATTCGCGCGCCGTCGCCAGCATCGCGCCCGTCCGCTGGCTGCCGGGTTCGATCGCTTCCACGAAGGGTAATCCTTGTTGTGCGGGCGCTGCCCGACCGAAACGTCGACGGGCATCTGCCGCGATGAGCCTGGGTGGGGAGCGATGCCGCCGGGGCCGCAGCCTGTCAATGCCGGGCTGCGGTGAGTGGCGGCGCTTTGCGGCAGGCAACGCGGCCATCCAACAGCTTCTTGTTGCGGCGCGTCAAAGCCGCTATGGCCAGCCGGAACGCCCGGCTTTGCGCACAGCGCCCAGCTTTGCCCGAACCCGCCCGCAAATCCGTTTTGCCCAACCAGGAACGTCCTCAATGCCTTTGCGCAACATCGCGATCATCGCGCACGTCGATCACGGCAAGACAACCCTCGTCGACCAGCTCTTCCGCCAGTCCGGCACCTTCCGCGACAACCAGCGCATCGCCGAACGCGCCATGGATTCGAACGATCTGGAAAAAGAACGCGGCATCACCATCCTGGCCAAGTGCACGTCCATCGAATGGACCGACAAGGCAAAGGGCGACACCACCCACATCAACATCGTCGACACCCCGGGCCACGCCGATTTCGGTGGCGAGGTCGAGCGAATCCTGTCGATGGTCGATGGCGTCGTGCTGCTCGTCGATGCCGCCGAAGGCCCGATGCCGCAGACCAAGTTCGTCACTGGCAAGGCGCTCGCCCTTGGCTTGCGGCCCATCGTCGTCGTCAACAAGATCGATCGCCCCGACGCCCGCGCCCAGGAAGTGCTCGATGAAGTGTTCGACCTATTCGTGACGTTGGAAGCCAATGATGAACAGCTCGATTTCCCGGTCATCTTCGCGTCGGGCCGCAACGGCTATGCCGGCCGCGATTCGGAAGTGCGTTCGGGCGATCTGACGCCCTTGTTCGAAACCATCGTCGCCCATGTGCCGCCGCCCGCCGCCGATGTGGACGGCGAATTCAAGATGCTGGTGTCGCTGCTCGATCGCGACAATTTCGTCGGCCGCATCCTGACGGGTCGCATCCTGTCGGGCACGTTGCGTCTCAACACGCAAATCCGCGCGCTGAACCCCGATGGCAAGGTCGTCGAGGAAGGCCGCGCATCGAAAATCTTCGCCTTCCGCGGCCTTGAACGCGTGCCGGTCGATGAAGCCCGCGCCGGCGACATCATCGCGCTCGCCGGGTTCAGCAAGGCAACCGTCGCCGATACCATCGCCGACATCAGCGTCACCGAACCGCTGCACGCCCAGCCGATTGATCCTCCAACGCTCAGCATGACCTTTGCTGTCAATGATTCGCCCTACGCCGGCCGCGATGGCTCCAAGGTGACCAGCCGCATGATCTCGGACCGTCTGGTCCGCGAAGCCGAAGGCAATGTCGCGGTAAAGGTCACCGAAAGCGCATCGAAGGACGCCTTTGAAGTCGCCGGTCGCGGCGAATTGCAGCTTGGCGTGCTCATCGAAACCATGCGCCGCGAAGGCTTTGAACTGTCGATCAGCCGGCCCCGGGTGATCTATAGCACCGACGACGCCGGCAAGCGCACCGAACCCTATGAAACCGTCGTCATCGACGTCGATGAACAATATTCGGGCACGGTCGTTGAAAAAATGGCCGGCCGCAAAGCCGAAATGACCGACATGCGGCCATCAGGCGGCGGCAAGACACGGCTGACCTTCTCGGCCCCGGCGCGCGGCCTCATCGGCTATCACGGCGAATTCCTGTCCGATACGCGCGGCACCGGCATCATGAACCGATTGTTCGAAAAATACGGCCCCTACAAGGGCAGCGTTTCGGGTCGCGGCAATGGCGTGCTGATCTCCACCGAAACCGGCGAAGCGGTCGGCTACGCGCTTGGCTATCTGCAGCCGCGCGGCACGTTGATGATCGAGCCGGGCGAAGCGGTTTACCAGGGCATGGTCATCGGCGAAAATGCCCGTGACGAGGATCTGGAGGTCAACCCGCTGAAATCCAAGGCGCTTACCAACTTCCGCGCATCGGGCAAGGATGACGCCATCCAGCTTTCGCCGCCCAAGCGGCTGACGCTGGAACAGGCCATCGCCTATATCGACGAGGACGAGCTTGTCGAAGTGACGCCGAACTTCATCCGGTTGCGCAAGATCCACCTCGATCCGAACGAGCGCAAAAAGGCCAGCCGCGCCAAAAACGCCGGCTGATCCGGGCCGCCCCGCCGCCACCGGCGGGGCACCGCCGACAGACTGTCATCCCGGGCTGCGACACCACCGCCACAGTTTCCGGCCTTGCGAATTGCCGCCAAACTGCCGATGTGCTGTGCGCAAACACGGGAGACTTGGGCGATGGCCAACGCGATGGACGATGACGACGATTATGGATCGACTGCGCCGCACGTCGAACCAATCCCCCAGGCCGAAGCCGAAGACGCCGTCCGCACGCTGATTCGCTGGGCCGGCGACGATCCGACCCGCGAGGGCTTGCTCGATACGCCCGCCCGCGTTGCCCGCGCCTATCGCGAATATTTCCGCGGCTATCAGGAGGACCCCGGGCTGCACCTGTCCCGCACCTTCGGCGAAGTCGGCGGTTATGACGAGATCGTCATCCTGCGCGACATCCCGTTCCAGTCGCACTGCGAACACCATATGGCGCCGATCATCGGCAAGGCGCACATCGCCTATCTGCCGCGCGAACGTGTCGTCGGCATTTCAAAACTCGCCCGCGTCCTCCACGGCTTTGCCAAGCGCATGCAGGTGCAGGAACGCCTGACCGCCGAAGTTGCGGATTGCATCCAGCAACACCTCGACCCGATCGGCGTCGCCGTCGTCATCGAAGCCAGCCACGCCTGCATGAGCGCGCGCGGCGTGATGACCCCCGGCGTGACGATGACCACCAGCCGGATGATGGGCGTCTTCCGCGACGATGATCGCAGCCGCAAGGAAGTGCTCACCCTGATGGGCAAACGCTGAAGTAGCAAACCCCCCCACTCTCGCTTGCGGGAGAGGCGAGAGACGGCGTAGCCGGCCCGGACGAGGGTGTTCTACCAAGTTTGCCCCCCCGATTTGCCACCCGCCCCGCCGCCGGGCAATGTCCCGCCAACAGCCTTGGGGATCTTCATGCGCACCAACGTCATCCTGACCGTGATCGGCAGCGACCGCCCGGGCCTGACCGGCGCGCTCGCCGAGGCGGTGCTGTCCGCCGGCGGCAACTGGCTCGAAAGCCATCTGTCGCGGCTGGGCGGCAAATATGTCGGCTCGGTGCTCGTCGAACTGCCCGCCGATGCTCTTGCGGCCTTGCGCAGCGCCGTCGCCGCTGTCGATGCCGTAGGGCTCAAGGTCGACATCATCGATGCCGATGGCGCGGCGCCTGTCGGCCAGCCGCTGCTGCTCTCGGTCGTCGGGCAGGACCGGCTCGGCATCGTCCGCGAAGTCACGACGGCGCTGGCGGCGCTCAACGTCAATATCGAGGAACTCGAAACCCATACCGAGGAAAGCCCCTGGTCGGGCGGCCTGTTGTTCAAGGCCGAACTGTCGGTGCTGCTGCCCCCCGGCGTCACCAACGCCGATGTGCAGGCGGCGGTCGAGGCCATTTCGGCGGAAATCATGGTCGATATCGCGGTCGCCGCGCCCTGATCCCCGCCTTTTCGGTTCAACCTGTGTCTGGACCTGACGCGCCTCCCGCGCCTATAGGGGTTCACCATTTCGGGGGAGTCATGACATGGCGAATATTCTGAGCAATCTGAGGACCGCGGTCCTGCTGAGCACGGCGCTGCTGCTGCTTGTCATGTTTGGCTTTCACCGCGGCGACTTCGATGCTGCCTATCTGGTGCCATGGTTCGTTTTCTTCCATGTCCTGAACGGCATCATGTGGATCGGCCTGCTCTATTACTTCAACTTCGTGCAAATCCCGACGATGCCCAAGGTGCCCGCCGAACTGAAACCGGCCGTCTCCAAATATATCGCCCCCGAAGCCTTGTTCTGGTTCCGCTGGGCGGCGCTTGGCACCGTGCTCACCGGCCTCATTGTCGCCCTGCTCAAGGGCTATGCCCATGAAGCCTTCACTTTCCAGCCGGGTTTCCGTGTCATCGGCACCGGCATGTATCTGGGCCTCATAATGGCCGCCAACGTCTGGTTCCTGATCTGGCCGAACCAGAAAATTGCCCTCGGCATCGTCGATGGCGACGCCGATGCAAAGGCCAAGGCCGGCCGCATCGCCATGCTGGTCAGCCGCACCAACACCGTGCTGTCGATGCCGATGCTCTATTGCATGGTCACGCAGATCTATCTGGCAAAGTAGGTCAGGGCTTCGCGGCAGGCGTTCGGGGGCGTACCATGCGCCCCCGTTCGCTGCCGGAGGTGCGCCATGAAAGCTGATCTGCTCGCTGTCGATTGGGGCACCACCAACCGGCGACTGTTCCATATCGCTGCCGATGGCCGCTTGCTGGCCCGGGAAACCGACGATCGCGGCATCCTCGGCGCCCGGGATTTTCCCGCCGAAATCGCCACGCTGCGCGACCAGGCCGATGGCGCGCCGCTGCTGCTGGCCGGCATGATCGGCTCCAATCGCGGCTGGATCGACGTTCCCTATGTCGCCGCCCCCGCCGGCATTGCCACCATCACCGCCGGCATCGTGCGTCCGCTGGCCGGTGTCACCATCGTGCCCGGCGTCATGTTCGCCGATCCGGTCCACCCCGACATCATGCGCGGCGAGGAGGTGCAGCTTTTCGGCGGGCTCGCGATGGGCGTCGTTGGCGACGGCCTTGTCTGCCACCCCGGCACCCACACCAAATGGATCGAGGTGGAGGATGAAGCCATCACCCGCTTCCGCTCGATCATGACCGGCGATCTGCTGGCGGCGCTGAAGGCGCGTTCGATCCTGTCGGATATCCTCGACCATGCGCCGGCGCTCGACGAATTCTTCATCGATGGCGTCGATCACGCGCTCGACAATGCCGATCTGACCGCCGAACTGTTCGGCGCCCGCGCCCGCGTCGTCACCGGCCGGATGCGCGCGGAGGACGCCGCCAGCCGCATTTCCGGCCTGTTGATCGGCACCGACGTGCGCACCGGCCTTGGCCGCGGCCGCGCCGATGTGGTGACGCTGATCGGTGCCGCGCCGCTGTGCGCGCGCTTCGCCGTGGCATTGCAACGGGCGGGCCGCGAATCGTTGACGATCGACGGCGATAGCGCCTTTGTCGCCGGTGCCGCCGCGATCATGGCGGCGATGAGGGTAACCACCACATGACCGAATCGCTCGATTTCGCTGGCCATCTTGCCGCTTGCCCGCTCGTCGCCATCCTGCGCGGCATCCGCCCCGACGAAGTCGACGCCATCGGCACCGCGCTCATCGACGCCGGCATCAGGCTGATCGAAGTCCCGCTGAATTCACCCGAACCCTATGAATCGATCACCAGGCTGGCCGGCCTTGCGCAAGGCCGCGCCCTCATCGGCGCCGGCACCGTGCTCGATGCCGAATCGGTCGGCCGCGTCGCCGGTGCCGGTGGCCAGTTCATCGTGTCGCCCAACACCGATCCGGCCGTCATCGCCGCCACCCGCGCCGCAAACCTCATCTCGATTGCGGGCTTCTTCACCCCCACCGAGGGTTTTGCCGCCATCGCTGCCGGCGCCCATGCGCTGAAACTGTTTCCGGCCGAAGCCGCATCGCCCGCCGTGCTGAAGGCGATGCGTGCCGTGCTGCCCCGCGACATCCCCCTGTTGGCGGTCGGCGGCATGGCCCCGGAAGGTGTCGCCGCCTGGCGGGCAGGGGGCGCTGATGGCTTTGGCCTTGGCGGCGCGCTGTTCCGCCCCGGCATGGCCGCCGACGCCGTGGGCGAGGCCGCCAGGCGCTTCGTGGCAGCGATGGCCCCCTAACCCCTCTTCCGCCTGCGGGAGAGGGCGAGAGACGCCGAAGGCGGACCTGAGGGGGTGCTCCAACCGCCGGATGCGCCCGATGTCGCCCGCCGACGGATTCGCGTCTCAGACCTTCAACGGATCGACCGCAACCCCGCTGCTCGGCGAACAATCGGGCAATTCGGCATAACGCGCGCGGCGGCCATCACGGCTGATCCAGATGCGCAGCGACGCCATTTGCGGGCAGGGGCGGTAGCGCCAGCGGAATTCCCAGCCATCGGCCCATTGCCGGTCCTCCCGCCGCGCGAAATGCCGCATCGGTTCGCCGCTGCCCTTTTGAAACTGCATCAGCAGGCGGTCGGCCATGGCGGCGGCCTCGGGCGCTTCGATGTCGCGGTGAAACACCCCCATGGCAATGGCGATGATCAGGCTGATCGCAATGCCGATCAACGCGCCGCGGCGGATCATCATGCCCCTGCGGCTCGCCACGGGCTCAGCGACGCCCGGCACGGGTTCTGCGGCCCGCGACAGGCGTGTTCGGCAAAGCGGCAGGTGCGACCATCGGCAACCATCACTAGGCGAAGCACGCGCCGTCGCCTAGAGTCTTACCGCTGGTCTTACCGCCAGTCTTACCGCCGGTCTTACCGCCGGTCTTACCGCTAGTCTTACCGCTGGTCTTGTCGCTGGTCTTGCCGTCACACCCGCCGCTGCACCAGCAAATCGCCCGGTTCCGCCGATGCAACGCGTTGACAGCGCCGCTACCTTCGACTATCGCCCCGCCTTCGCATCGGCCGGAGCATGTTTCCTGCCGCTCCACGATTCAGCACCAAGGTTTTCGAACAATGTTCGCAGTCGTCCGCACCGGCGGAAAGCAATATCGGGTCGCCACCGATGACAAGATCATCGTCGAGAAGATCGACGGCGAAGCTGGGTCGAGCGTCACGCTCGAAACCATCATGCTCGGCGATGCCGGCACGGTGACCACCGGCGGCGCCGTAACCGCCGAAATCGTCGCGCAGACAAAGGGTGACAAGGTCATCGTTTTCAAAAAGCGCCGCCGTCACAACTATCGCCGCAAGAACGGTCATCGCCAGCAGCTGACCGTCCTCAAGATCACTTCCGTAGGTTAAGGCACCATGGCACATAAGAAAGCAGGCGGTTCATCCCGCAACGGTCGTGATTCGGCCGGTCGTCGTCTCGGCGTGAAGCGTTTTGGCGGGCAGGAACTGCTCGCCGGCACCATCATCATCCGCCAGCGCGGCACGCGCGTCCACCCGGGCCGCAACGTCGGCTGCGGCAAGGATCACACGCTGTTCGCCACGGCCCATGGCATTGTCGTCTTCCATGAAGGCAAACTTGGCCGCAAATACGTCAGCGTCGATCCGCGGCCGGAAGCCATCGCGGCCGAATAGGCCCGGCTTTCGCCTGCCAACAGGTTTGAAGGGGGCCGGGCAACCGGCCCCCTTTTTCGTTTCCAACCTTCGGCCCACGGGCTTTTTTCTGGCGCTTGCCCGGCGTCCTGCCAGAATCGATTTCGCCATGCAGTTTCTCGACCAGGCCAAGATTTTCGTGTCGTCCGGCGTCGGCGGCGATGGCGCCGTGTCGTTCCGACGTGAAAAATTCGTCGAATATGGCGGCCCCGATGGCGGCGATGGCGGCAAGGGCGGCGATATCATCTTCGAATGCGTCGATGGCCTCAACACGCTCATCGATTTTCGCTACACACAGCATTTCCGCGCCGGGCGCGGTGGCCATGGCATGGGCCGCAACCGCACCGGCCCCGGCGCCGATGATCGCATCATCCGCGTGCCCATCGGTACGCAAATCCTCGCCGATGACGATGAACGCACGCTGGTTGCCGATCTCACCCGTGCCGGCCAGCGCGTTGCGCTGCTGCGCGGCGGCGATGGCGGCAAGGGCAATGCCCATTACAAGACCAGCACCAACCGCGCCCCGCGGCAATTCCAGCCGGGCTTTCCCGGCGGCGAAATGTGGGTGTGGCTGCGACTGAAACTCATCGCCGATGCGGGGCTATTGGGCGCCCCCAACGCCGGCAAATCGACCTTCATCAACGCCGTCTCCAATGCGGCGGCCAAGGTCGGCGCCTATCCCTTCACCACGCTGAAACCGCAATTGGGCGTCGTCGGACACAAGGGCAAGGAACTGGTGATGGCCGACATCCCCGGGCTGATCGCCGGCGCTGCCGAAGGTGTCGGCATCGGCGATCGCTTCCTTGGCCATGTCGAACGCTGCCGCGTGCTGCTGCACCTTGTCGATGCCAGCGCCGCCGCCCCGGTCAAGGCCTGGCGTACCGTCCGCGACGAACTCGAAGCCTATGGCGGCGGCCTTGTCGACAAGCCCGAAATCCTCGCGCTGTCCAAGGCCGATCTCGTCACCCCCCAGGCGCTCGCCGCCAAGAAACGCGCGCTTGAAAAGGCCAGCGGCAAGACCGTCCATGTGCTGTCGGCGGCAACGCGCATCGGTGTCGATGCGGTGCTGGATCAGCTGATCGACATCGCCGGTCGCCAAAAGGCCGAAACCAGCGCGCCGCACGTGGCATGGACACCGCTGTAACCACCCCGGCCATGCGCGCAGCAACGGCGTTGTTCGCGCCGGCCGCCTGTCCGCGCCTCGTCGTCAAGATCGGTTCCTCGCTGCTCGTCGATGCCGGCGGCGCGGTCCGCCGCGACTGGCTGGCCTCGGTGGTCGCCGATATCGCCGCCCGGCGCGGCGCCGGGCAACAGGTCATCATCGTGTCATCGGGCGCCATCGCGCTCGGCGCACGCCGGCTGAAACTGGAAAAGGGCGGCCGCGCCAGCCTTGAGGATGCGCAGGCCGCCGCCGCCGTCGGCCAGGTCGCGCTGTCGGCAGTGTGGGAGGCTTTGCTGTCCGACGCCGGGCTGACCATGGCGCAGGTGCTGCTGACGCTGGGCGATCTTGAAGACCGCCGCCGCTACCTCAACGTCTCCGCAACGCTCGACCGGTTGCTGGCGCTCGGCGCCATGCCGGTGCTCAACGAGAATGACACGGTGGCGACCAGTGAAATCCGTTTCGGTGACAATGACCGGCTGGCGGCGCGCGCCGGGCAGGCGGCGGGTGCCGCTGGCGTCATCCTGCTCAGCGATGTCGATGGGCTGTACACCGCCAATCCTGCGAAAGACCCCGCCGCGCGGCTCATCCCTATCGTCGATAGGTTGACCCCGGAAATCGAGGCGATGGCCGATGCCTGCAGCGGTTCGGGGCTCGGCTCCGGCGGCATGGCGGCAAAACTCGCCGCGGCGCGAATCGCCGGGGCCGCCGGCATTCACCTCGCCATTGCCGATGGCCGGGTTGCGCACCCGCTCGCCCATTTCGATTCCAGCGGGCGCGGCACGGTGTTTGTGGCGGGCGAGGGCGCGCGCGCCAAAAAGGCCTGGCTCGCCGGCCGGCTGACGGTCCACGGCACGCTCACCGTCGACGCCGGCGCGGCGGCGGCGCTCCGGCGCGGCAAAAGCCTGCTCGCTGCCGGTGTCACCCATATCGAAGGGAAATTCGCGCGCGGCGATGTCGTGGCGCTGGCCGGGCCGGACGGCATCATCGGGCGCGGCCTGGCCGGTTATGACGCCGCCGACGCCGCCGCCATCAAGGGCCTGCGCAACGAAGCCCAAGGCCCGGCGCTCGGCTATGCGCCGCGCGCCGCCATGGTCCACGCCGATCATCTGGTGCTGCTATGACCCACAGCATCAACGATATGGCCCGCGCCGCACGCGCTGCCCTGCCGGCACTCGCCGCCGCGCCAACCGCCACCAAGGCCGCCGCCATCGCCGCCGCCGCCGCCGCGATCCGCGCCCGCATGGCTGATCTTCTCGCCGCCAACGCCGCCGATGTTGCGGCCGCGCGCTTGGCCGGCATCCCGGCGCCGCTCATCGACCGGCTGTCGCTCGACGCCGCCCGCATCACCGGCATTGCCGCCGGTCTCGATGCCGTCGCCGCGCTGCCCGATCCGGTCGGCGACAGCATAAAGCAATGGTCCCAACCCAATGGCCTGACGTTCCAGCAGGTGCGCGTGCCGCTCGGCGTCATCGGCATCATCTATGAAAGCCGCCCTGGCGTGACGGCGGACGCCGCCGCGCTGTGCCTGATGGCCGGCAACACCTGCCTGCTGCGCGGCGGGTCGGAGGCTGCCCGCTCGAACCGCGTGCTGCTCGATTGCGTCGGCACCGGGCTCGCTGCCGCCGGACTCCCCGCCGCCGCCGTGCAGATGGTCCCGGCCGGTGACCGCGCGCTCGTGGGTGACATGCTGGCGGCGCACGGCCTCATCGATGTCATCATCCCGCGCGGCGGCAAGGGCCTTGTCGCCCGCGTCCAGGCCGATGCCAAGGTGCCCGTCCTCGCCCATCTCGATGGCATCAACCATGTCTATGTCGATGCCTCCGCCGATCCGGAGAAGGCCATTGCGATCGCGGTCAATTCGAAACTGCGCCGCACGTCGGTCTGCGGCGCCATGGAAACCCTGCTCATCGATCGCGCCGCACCGCCGGCGCTGGCCCGCGCCGTCCTCGCCGCGCTCGCGGATGCCGGCTGCGAACTGCGCGCCGATACCGCCGCACAGGCGCTCGATCCCCGCGCCACCGCCGCGTCTCCGGCCGATTTCGACACCGAATATCTCGATGCCATCGCTTCCGTCGCCATGGTCGATGGGGTGGAAGGCGCCATCGCCCACATCGCCGCGCACGGCTCCGCCCATACCGACGCCATCGTCGCCGAAGACACCGCCACCGCCGAACGCTTCCTTGCCGCCGTCGATAGCGCAATCACGGTGTGGAACGCCTCGACGCAGTTTGCAGATGGCGGCGAATTCGGCTTTGGCGCCGAAATCGGCATCGCCACGGGCCGGTTGCACGCCCGCGGCCCGGTCGCGCTCGAAGGGCTGACCACCTATAAAACGCTCGTCCGCGGCAATGGTCAGGTCCGGCCCTGAAACGCATCGGCCTCCTTGGCGGCTCGTTCAACCCGGCCCATGCCGGGCACCGGCACATCAGCCTTGAAGCGATGCGCCGGCTGGCGCTCGATGAAGTCTGGTGGCTGGTCA
>JBBQYI010000065.1:0-15201 GCA_038208825.1 Sphingomonadales bacterium
GCGCGCGACCACGCCCGCGCCATGGCCGGCACCGTCGTCGAATCGATGCCCATCCTGCCGCCGCGCGCCGATGATCTGCCGGCCGGCGTCGATGCGGCGGACCTCGTCTGGGAAGAAACCATCGCCGGCGGCGGCTATGCCTCCCGCATCCTGGCGCGCGGCACAAGGCTGCGGCTGATCGACCTTCAAGGCGACGCCTGCGCCTCCATCCTGCTGTTCAACGCCGCCATGCCGACCGAACGGCTCAACATCGCCGACACGGTCAAGGTGCAATGGAACGCTTATCCCGGTGCCGGCAGCGTGCTGCTGTCCGACATGGGCCGCGCCATGGCCAGCATCGAAAGTGATGAAGCCGGCACCCACGACGCCTTCTGCGGCGCCTCCAATGCTGCCTCCAACCAGCGCCGCTATGGCGAGGGCCGCAATTCCGGCGCCCACCCCAACGCCCGCGACCGGCTGTTGCTCGGCACCGCCAAGCACGGCCTTGGCCGCCGCGATGTCCACCCGTGCCTCAACCTGTTCAAGGGCGTGCGCATCGAGGCAGACGGCGCGGTCACCCCGCAACTCGGCCCCTTCGCACCCGGCCGCACCGTCGTGCTGCGCGCCGAAATGGATGTGATCATCGTCATCGCCAACTGTCCGCACGTCCGCGACGAGCGCCCGTGGCGCATCACCCCGCTGCGCGCCACCGCCTGGCGTGGGGCCATCGCCACCGAAGCCGATCCGATCCGCAACGCGACGCCCGAACGGCAACGCGCCTTCCTCAACACCGAAGATCTGTACCGCCGCTGATGACCCCCGATCTGCACCTCCACCACCTCCCCAACAACATCATCCATGATGAGGTGGTGCCCGCCCGCGCGCCATGGCGGCACCTCGTCAAGGCCGGCGAAACGCTGCGTATCGTCGATCTGGAAGGCAATCAGGCGGTCGATTTCCTGGCTTACGCCGCCGACGATGACGCCGAACGCTACAGCGCACAGGACACCATCGCCGCACAGGGCAACATCTTCCTGCGCACCGGCACCGCGCTGTTGTCCAACGAAGGCCGGGCGATGATGACCATCACCGACACATCGGTCGAATATCACGACACCATCGGCGGCGCCTGCAGCTGCGAATCGAACAGCCTGCGCTATGGCCACCACACCAAATCGCAACACGCCTGTGTCGATAATTTCCTCGAGGCCAATCTGCGCGACGGCCGCGGCAAGCGCGACATTGTCTCCAACATCAACTTCTTCATGAACGTGCCTGTCGAACCCGATGGCGCATTGGGCATCGTCGATGGCATTTCGGCACCCGGGCTGACGGTCGATCTGCGCGCCGAAATGGACGTCATCGTCGTCGTCTCCAACTGCCCGCAGATCAACAACCCCTGCAACGGCTTCAACCTGACCCCGGTCCGGATGATCGTAACCGCATGAGCTTCGACACGGTTCTGATCGCCAATCGCGGGGCGATCGCCTGCCGCATCATCCGCACCCTGAAACGCATGGGGCTGCGCTCCGTCGCGGTGTTCTCCGATGCCGATGAAAGCTCGCTGCATGTTGCGCAGGCCGATGTGGCGGTGCGCATCGGCCCTGGCCCGGCCGCTGAAAGCTATCTCGACACCGCCCGCATCCTCGCCGCCGCCCGCGAAACCGGCGCCGGAGCGATCCACCCGGGCTATGGCTTCCTGTCCGAAAATGCCGATTTCGCCGCCGCCTGCGCCGATGCCGGAATCGCCTTCATCGGCCCGACACCCGAAAACATCCGCGCCTTTGGCCTGAAACACAGCGCCCGCACGCTCGCCGAAGCCAACGGCATCGCACTCGCCCCCGGCACCGGCCTGCTGGCGGATGCCGAGGCTGCGGTCGCGGCGGCGGCGCGCATCGGCTATCCGGTCATGCTGAAGGCAACGGCCGGCGGCGGCGGCATCGGCATGCGGGTCTGCACCGATGCGGCCGCAGTGCGAGCCGGGTTCGAAGCCGTCACCCGACTGGGCAGCAGCAATTTCGGCGATGCCGGGTTGTTCCTCGAACGCTATGTGCCGCGCGCCCGCCATGTCGAGGTGCAGATTTTCGGCGACGGCAACGGCCGCGTCATGGCGCTGGGCGAACGCGATTGCTCGCTGCAACGCCGCAACCAAAAGGTCATCGAGGAAGCCCCCGCCCCCAATCTGCCGCCCCGTATCCGCACCGAATTGATCGACGCAGCGGTACGGCTCGGCACGGCAGCGCGCTACCGTTCGGCCGGCACCGTCGAATTCCTCTACGATCCGGCGCGGCAGGACTGGTTTTTCCTTGAAGTAAACACCCGCCTGCAGGTCGAACATGGCGTTACCGAGGAAATAACCGGCATCGATCTGGTCGAATGGATGGTGCGCGGCGCCGCCGGCGACCATGGCTTTCTGGATGCGCCGCCGCCCACCCCAAAGGGCTGGTCGATCCAGGCACGCCTTTACGCCGAAGACCCGGCGCTGGATTTCCGCCCCGCCGCCGGCGCGCTCACTGCCGTCGATTTCCCCGCCGACGCGCGCGTCGAAACCTGGGTCGAACGCGGTGCCACGGTCTCGACCTTTTACGACCCGATGCTGGCCAAGCTGATCGTCCGTGCCAACAGCCGCGCCGCCGCCGTCACCGCCATGCAGGCGGCGCTCGACGACACAAGGCTCGCCGGCATCGAAACCAATTTGCGCTGGCTGCGCGATGTGGTGCGCAGCAGTGATTTCGTTACGGGCGACGTCTCCACCCGATCGCTGGAAAGCGTAACCCACCAGCCGCGCAGCATCAGCGTGCGATCCGGCGGCGCCGCCACCACCGTGCAGGATTATCCCGGCCGTATTGGCCTGTGGCATGTCGGCGTGCCGCCATCGGGCGCCATGGACGCGCGCTCGTTCCGGCTCGGCAATGCGCTCATCGGCAATGCCGCCGATGCCGCCGGGCTGGAAGTCACCGCCACCGGGCCGACACTGCACTTCAACACCGCCACGCAAATCTGCCTGACCGGCGCCGATTTCGCCGCCACCATCGATGGCGCACCTGTGCCGCGCAACCAGCCGATCGATGTCACCGCCGGGCAGGTGCTGGCACTCGGCCGCGTCAGCGGCGGCGGCATGCGCGGCTATATCGCCTTTGCCGGCGGGCTCGACGTGCCGGCCTATCTGGGCAGCGGCGCCACCTTCGATCTGGGCGAATTCGGCGGCCATGGCGGCCGCCGCCTGCTTGCCGGCGACACGCTGCACCTTTCGGACACAGCCGCCACCACCCCGGCCCACCGCGCCATCGTAGCGCCACAACTCGGTCCCGACTGGTCGATCCGGCTGCTCTACGGCCCGCACGGCGCGCCCGATTTCTTCACGCCAGGCGATATCGAAACCTTCCTCGCCGCCGATTGGCGCGTCCATTACAACAGCAACCGCACCGGCGTCCGGCTGGTCGGCCCGAAACCGCATTGGGCGCGCAAGGATGGTGGAGAGGCAGGGCTGCACCCGTCCAACATCCACGACAATCCCTATGCCATCGGCGCCGTCGATTTCACCGGCGACATGCCGATCATCCTCGGCCCGGATGGCCCGTCGCTGGGCGGTTTTGTCTGCCCGTTCGTCGTCATTGCCGCCGATCTGTGGAAGGTCGGGCAATTGGCACCGGGCGACCGCATCCGCTTCACCGCCGTCAGCCTTGCGGAAGCCGAAACCGCCAGCGCCGCCGAGGAAGCCATGATCGACGGCAGTCCACCCGCCGTCATCACCACCGGCCCGGATGACGCCGGCCCAGATGACGCCGACAAACCCATCCTCGCCGATTTGCCACCGGAAGGCCGCCGCCCGCGCGTGCTTTACCGCCGCCAGGGTGACCGCAACCTGCTCGTCGAATATGGCCCGATCACGCTGGACCTCGAACTTCGGCTGCGCGTCCACGCCGCCACCACCGCTCTGGCGTCACTCAACCTGCCCGGCATCATCGATGTGGTCCCCGGAATCCGCTCGTTCCAGGTGCATTTCGACGGGATTCACCTCCGCCAGACCGCACTATTGGAGCGGTTGATCGCCATCGAGGCGACGCTGGGCGACCTCAACGACTTCACGATCCCCTCGCGGATCGTGCATTTGCCGCTCAGTTGGGACGATCCGGCCATCCACCAGACCATCCAGCGCTATATGGATGTGGTCCGCGATGATGCGCCCTGGTGCCCGGACAACATCGAATTCATCCGCCGCGTCAACGGCCTCGCCGATGCCGACGCGGTAAAACGCACGGTTTTCGACGCCAGCTACCTCGTCTACGGCCTTGGCGATGTCTATCTCGGCGCACCGGTGGCCACGCCGGTTGACCCGCGCCACCGCCTCGTCCCCACCAAATACAACCCGGCGCGCACATGGACACAGCCCAATGTCGTCGGCATCGGCGGCGCCTATATGTGCATCTATGGTATGGAAGGCCCCGGCGGTTACCAGCTGTTCGGCCGCACCATACAGGTGTGGAACACCCATCGCCGCACCGCTGCCTTCGCCGATGGCCAGCCCTGGCTGCTGCGGTTCTTCGATCAGATCCGTTTTTTCCCGGTCAGCCATGATGAATTGACCGAATGGCGCCGCGATTTCCCCCTCGGCCGCCGCACGATCGAGATCGAGGAAACCGAGTTCCGCCTCGCCGATTACCGCACTTTCCTCGCCGAAAACGCCGCCTCGATCACCGAATTCGAAACCCGCCGCAACGCCGCCTTCGCTGCCGAGCGTGCCGACTGGCAACGCCGGGGCGAGTTTGACCGCGTCGCCTCGCTCACCGAAACCGATGATGGCGGCGGCACGGCCGATGCGATCGCCCTGCCCGATGGTGCCGAACTGGTCGAAGCCCCCTTCGGCGGCAGCGTCTGGAAGCTGTTGAAGGGCATGGGCGACACGGTCGCGGCCGGCGAAACCATTGCCATTATCGAAGCCATGAAGACCGAATTCCCCGTCGAAAGCCCCGCCGCCGGCACCATCGCCGCGCTATACGTCACCGAACGGCAGTTGATCGACCCCGGCGCGCCGCTGCTGGCGCTGCACCGCGCATGACGGCATTCACCCGCCTCTCCATCGCCGCCATCGCCAGCGCCGTGCAGGCCCGCACCCGCAGCGCTGCCGATGTCATCGGCGATGTGCTGGAACGCCTCGCCATATACGACAAGGTGCAGGACGCGGTGTGGATCTCGCGCTTCGATCCGGGCCAGTTGCGCGCCGCCGCCGCCACGGTCGATGCCCGTATCGCTGCTGGCGAAGTGCTGCCGCTCGCCGGCGTGCCCTTTGCGATCAAGGACAATATCGACGTCGCCGGGCTCGCCACCACCGCTGCCTGTCCGGCCTTTGCCTATGTCCCCGCCCGTTCCGCCACTCTGGTGGAACGGCTGGTCGCCGCCGGTGCCATCCCCATTGGCAAGACCAATCTCGACCAATTCGCTACTGGCCTCAATGGCACGCGCAGCCCCTATGGCATCCCCCGCAACGCCTATAACCGCGCCTATGTGACCGGCGGCTCAAGCTCCGGCTCGGCGGTCGCGGTTGCGGCCGGGCTGGTGGCGTTCGGCCTTGGCACCGATACGGCAGGATCGGGCCGCGTGCCCGCCGCCTTCAACCACCTCATCGGCCTCAAACCGACGCGCGGACGCTGGAGCAACCATGGCGTCCTCCCCGCTTGCCGCACACTCGACTGTGTCACCGTCTTCGCCACCGACACCACAGACGCCGCCATGGTCGATGCCGCCGTGGCAGGCTTCGACGCCGCCGATGCCTGGTCCCGCCCGCTCACCGATGCGCCACGCGCCAGCCGCCGCATCGGCATCCCGCTGCCCCACCAACGCCCTTGGTTCGGTGATCTGGAATCGGGCTTTCTGTTCGATTCCGCGCTCGCAAGCCTCGATGCGAATCCCGATATTGGCCTCATCGAGGTCGACATCGCCCCGTTGAACGAGGCCGCCCGCCTGCTCTACGATGGCCCTTTCGTCGCCGAACGCACCACGGTCATCAAGGATCTGCTGCAACGCGACCCCGATGCCATCCACCCGGTGGTGCGCGGCATCGTCGAAAAGGGGTTGGACTACACCGCCGTCGATACCTTCAACGCGCTCTACCGCCTCGCCGAACTGGCGCGCATGGCCGAAACCATATGGGCCGACATCGACATGCTGCTGCTGCCGACCGCCCCCACCTGCTACCGCGTCGCCGAAATGCTGGCGGCGCCGGTCGCGCTCAACGCCAACCTTGGTGCCTATACCAATTTCGTCAATCTGCTCGACATGGCGGCGATTGCCGTGCCCACCGGTGTTCGCGGCAACGGCACCGGCTTTGGCGTCACGCTGATCGGCCCCGCGGCCACCGACCGCGCGCTGATCGCCGCCGCCACAACCCTATTCCCCGCGCCGGCAACCCCGCCGCCGCTCGATCTGGAGGGACGCATGGACACCGTGAAACTGGCCGTCGTCGGCGCGCATCTGAAGGATATGCCGCTGCACTGGCAACTCACCTCCCGCAATGCCCGCCCGATCGGCGAGGCAAAGACCGCGCCAACCTATCGGCTCTATGCCATCGCCGACAGCGTGCCGCCCAAGCCGGCGCTGGTTCACAGCGATGATGGCGCTTCGATCGCGGTTGAAATCTACGAACTCGACATGGCGGCGTTCGGCAGTTTTGTCGCCGACGTGCCGCCGCCGCTCGCCATCGGCACCGTCACATTGGCGGATGGCAGCATGGTCAAGGGCTTTGTCGCCGAACCCCGCGCCATCACCGGCGCCGAGGATATCACCGCGCTGGGCGGCTGGCGCGCCTTCATGCAGCGCTGAAGTCGCCCTCAACCAGCAGCGACCGCCCGCCCGCTCGACAGCCGGCGGATCAACCAGCCAACGCTGCCGCCCTGCACGATCACCGCGAACATCACGATCACATAGGTCGCCGCCAGAATGACGGTGCGCACCGGCGTATCGGGCAGGGACAGCGCCAGCGCCACCGAAATGCCGCCGCGCAAACCGCCCCACACCAATGTCGGCAGCGCCAGCGGCCCCAGCGACAGCAGCGGCCGCAACGCCGCCAAAGGCAGCGCCACCGATACGGCGCGGGCACCGATCACCAACGGCACCGCCAGCAACCCAAGCAGCAACAGCCGTGGGTCGCGAGCGATGGCGATCACCTCCAGCCCGATCAACAGGAACAGCACGGCATTCAATATCTCGTCGATCAAGGACCAGAATTTCAACAGATAATCCCGCGTCACATCGCTCATCGCATGGGCCACCCCGGCATTGCCGATCAACAGCCCTGCCACCGCCATCGCTACCGGCCCGCTGACATGGATCATATGGGCCAGGCTGTAACCGCCCATCACCACCGCCAGGCTGATCATCACCTCGACATTATAATCATCGATGCTGCGCATGGCGCGAAACGCGATCCACCCTGTCACCAGCCCCAGCACAGCGCCGCCGCCGGCCTCTTGCAGGAAATCCAGCCCGGCGTGCTGCAATGAAAACGGCTCCGTCCCCAGCGCCACCGACAGCAATATGGCGAACACCACAACGCCGACGCCATCGTTGAACAGGCTTTCCCCCGCCACGGTCGCCTGCAATGTCGGCGGCACCGCGGCGCGTTTCAGCACGGCCATCACCGCAACAGGATCGGTCGGGCTGATCAACGCCCCGAACACGAAACACCAGATCAACGGCACGGCCAACCCCAGCGCCGATGCCAGCGTCGCAAAGCCGAACCCGACCAGCGCCGTCGAAATCAGCACACCCACCGTGCTCAACAACAGGATCGGCCAGCGCCCGCGCCGCATCTCGCTCCAATCGACATGCAGCGCCCCGGCAAACAGCAGGAAACTCAGCATCCCGTCCATCAATGTCACATGAAAATCGATGGACGCGAGAAAGCCGTTGACCCGCGCCGACAGGCTCCAGGTCGGCAGGATGCTGTCCACGCCGATCACCAGCAGGGATGCAACCGCCCCCATCAATGTCATCCCGACCGACGCTGGCAGCTTGAAAACCCGGTGGTTGAGATAGCCCAGCACCGCCGCCAGCACGATCAGGATCGCAGCCGCATCAAAGGCTGAAATATCCTGCATCAAATCAATTTCCCCTGATCAGCCGCAAGGCCGCGACCGGCCGACTCAATCTCAACCAGCACAAAACCGCGCCATGTCGGCTGCCGTATCATGGCTGATATCGGGGCAGGTGATCGAAAATATCTCCGTCCCGTGGATGGTGCCCATCACCTGCCGGCATCGCGCGCTCACCCCGGCGTTCATCAGCAGCCGGTAAAAGCCGATGCCTTCGTCGCGCAACGGGTCGCATTCATTGACGCTGATCACCGTTGGCGGGAAACCACGCACATCCTCAAGGCTGGCAAACCCTGGCCAGGCCAACGGATCGCGCGCTTCCAACGCGCCAATGCCATAGGCCATTGCCCCGCGGTTGCTGTGCAGCTCCAGCAAAATGCCGTTATTCTCCACCGATGACGGATATTGCGCCTGCGGCCACTGCCCGGCGATATAGGGGCACAGCGCATACACCCCCTTCACCAGCCCGACATGACCCTCTCGCTTCAGCTTCAAAACCGTCGCAATGGCCAGATTGCCGCCGCCGCTTTCGCCCGCAACGACGATCCGAGCCGGATCAATCCCCAACCGCGCGGCATTCGCCACCAGCCAGCGCAGGCCCGACACGCAATCATTCAGCCCCGCCGGGAACGGTGCCACTTCGGGTACCGACGATGGCCGCAATGCGTTGCGGAAATCGACCATCACTACCGCGACACCCTTGGCCGCAATAATCCGCCCCCAGGCCCGGTACATGCCATTGAAGCACGACATCACCTGCATGCCGCCACCATGGATGTAATAGACGCAAGGCAGCGGTCCCTCACCATCGGGCCGGATGAGCTGCAGATCGATGCTATTGCCATCCGGTGCCGACACCAGGCTTTCGGTATGGATGCGCAGGCCCGCCGATGGTGCGATCACCTCATTGTCACAGGCTTCGAGCATCGCCGCCATCGCCGCTTCATTGGCCAGCGCCGCCGGGCTGTTGGCCTCGGCCAGCAAGGCTTCCCGGCTTGCAACATCGCCCATCGCCACCGGGTCCGGCCCGGCAAAGATCGCCTTGATGCGCGGGTCGATGCGCGGGTCCGATCCGATCCTGTTGGCCATGTTGTGTTCCTTGCACCAGCGTTTGACGACGCACGCTAGCCCGCCCGAGACGCATCGCGCAATCGCATTGGCTACCCCCCCCATTCACTTCTGGCAGGTTCCCCACCACCACCAACCCGCCTAAAAGCCGGATCGACACACAGGGGATTCAGCCATGGCACTGCCGCCCGACCGCACACCCGTCATCATCGGCATCGGCGAAATCGTCGATCGCCCGGCCAATCCTGCGGCGGCGCTGGAGCCATTGGCCTTGATGGCAGCGGCAATCCGCGCGGCCGATGCCGACGCCGGCGGCGGTTTCCTCGATCGCATCGATTCAATCGACGTCATCAACCTGGTGTCCTGGCGCTATGATCGCGTCGCCCAGCGCCTCGCCGAACGGTTGAGCATCAACCCGGCCCGCGCCAAATATGGCGTCGTCGGCGGCGAAACCCCCACCACCCGCATCCATGAAGCCGCGCTCAGCATCATGAACGGCAACAGCCGTGTCGCCGTGGTGACGGGGGGTGAGGCCACCAACGCGGTCGCCAAGGCCAAGGCAGCCGGCATCGATCTGCCCTGGACCCCGCCCGCCGCCAAGGTCGAAAACCCCATCATCGGCAGCGAACATGTCACCGCGCTCGCCGTCCGCCATGGCGTCATGCAGCCGGTCCACATCTACCCGCTGTATGAAAACGCCGCCGCCGCTGCCTGGGGTCAGACCCCGGCACAGGCGCTCGCCGAATCCGGCCAGGCCTGGGCCGGCTTTTCCAGCGCCGCCGCCGAAAACCCCAACAGCTGGTCCAAAAAAGCCTTTACCGCCGCCGAAATCACCACACCGACCGCCGACAACCGCATGATCGCCTATCCCTATACCAAGCGCATGGTGGCCAATCCGGCGGTCAACCAGGCCGCCGCTGTGCTGCTCACCAGCCTGGCCCTCGCCCGCGCCGCCGGCATCCCCGAATCCCGCATCATCTATGTCCATGGCGGTGCCGCCGCCGCCGAACCGATGGATTATATGGCCCGCGACCAATACCGCCATTCGGTGGCGCAGGACGCCGTGCTCGCCGCCGCGATGCGGCTGGCGCCCGACGGTTTTGATCGGGTGGAGCTTTATTCCTGCTTCCCCATCGTCCCCAAAATGGCCCGCCGCACGCTTGGCCTCGACGCCGATGCCCCTTTCACCGTCACCGGCGGCCTCAGCTTTTTCGGCGCGCCGCTCAATACCTATATGACCCACGCCACCTGCGCGATGGTCCGGTCCCTGCGCACGAACCCGTCCGATGCGGCGCTGCTCTATGGCCAGGGCGGCTATGTCACCAAGCATCACGCCTTGATCGTCGGCAGCAGCCCGCCCGATCCGGCCAGCCTGATGGCGCCGCGCGATGTGCAGGCCGAAGCCGAAGCGATGCGCGAGCCGGTCCCCGCGCTCAACACAGCACACACCGGCGCTGCCACGCTCGAAAGCTTCACGGTCGTTTACGATCGCAACGGCGCCCCGGCCTATGGCGGCGTCGCCGGGCGCACGGCGGCCGGCACACGGGTGTTCGGCAAGGTCACCGCCGATGATGCCGATACGCTGGCACTGCTGCTCGATTCTGGCGTGTCGCCGGTCGGCAGCGCCGGCACCGTGTCGATCGACCCTGACGGGCTACAGGTCTGGCGCGGCTAGAGCAGAAGGATTGGCACCAGCGAACCGGCAACGATCATCACGATCGAAAGCCGCCGCGTCGCCTTGCTGTTCAGCGCGATCATCATCCCCAAAACCGCCGAAAAGATCAGCCCGACCGACATCAATACGGCCAGAATGCGCATCGGCAGCTTCGATTTTCCCGGCGCTGGCGGCTTTTTGGCAACTGGCGTCGCTGCCGCTGCTGATGCCTTGCCGGGCTTGGCCACCGCAGGGGCAGCATCGGCATGTTCGTCCGCATCACCATCGTGATGATGCTCTGCCTCCGCCTGCGGTGCCGCATCTGCCGGCTTGGCGCGCGGCAAGGTCGAATCCTTGTGGACGCTGGCCATCCACACGATCCAGTTCGGCGGTGTGCCGCCCCAGCCCTTTTCCTCCTGCAAGCGGAACGTCTGCAACGCGCCGCTCAGCGCGAAAAAGATGATCAGCGGCGCGAAAAACACGCCAAGATACAGATGATATTGCCGGATACGGCGCATGGTCTGGGCTTGCATGCCGGCCTCCCTAGGGCATCGCGCCACCCCGGCGCAATCGCATATGTGGGCCAATTCCAAAGCCGGCACTTGAGGCCGACCACGCCCCGGCGCATAGGGGCAGGAAAGGGGCATGAACGTGACGCAGCAACAAACCGACGTCGTCATCATCGGCGGCGGCCACAATGGCCTTGTTTGCGCCGCCTATCTCGCCGCTGCCGGCCTGAAAGTGACGGTGCTGGAGCGCCGCAGCGTCACCGGCGGCGCGGCGGTGACGGAGGAATTCGCCCCCGGCTTCCGAAATTCGGTCGCCGCCTATACCGTCTCGCTGCTCAATCCAAAGGTCATCGCCGATCTTGAACTCGCCCGCCACGGGCTCAGCATCGTCAACCGGCCCTATTCGAACTTCCTGCCAACCGATGATGGCCGCTACCTGCTCACCGGCGGCGGCGGCTCCATCGCCGAAGTCGCCAAATTCTCCGAAAAGGACGCCGCCGCGCTCCCGGCCTATGAGGCACGGCTGGAAGCCATCGCCGATCTGTTGCGCGATCTGGTGCTCGAAACCCCGCCCAATCTGACCAGCGGCGGCTGGCGCGACGCCATTCCCGAACTGCTCGGTGCCGCACGGTTGGGCAACCGCTTGCGCCGCCTCACCATGGAGGAACGCCGCACCCTTCTCGAACTCTTCGCCACATCGGCAGGCGAATTCCTCGATGACTGGTTCGAGAGCGCGCCCTTGAAGGCCGTGCTCGGCTTTGATGGCATCGTCGGCAACTATGCCTCCCCCTATGCCCCCGGCAGCGCCTATGTGCTGCTCCACCATGTGTTCGGCGAAGTAAATGGCGTAAAGGGCGCCTGGGGCCATGCCATCGGCGGCATGGGCGCCATCAGCCAGGCCATGCACCGCTGTTGCGAAGCTCGCGGCGTCACCATCCGTACCGATTGTGCCGTTGCCGAAGTGCTCGTCGAAAAGGGTCGCGCCACCGGCGTCGTCACCGAAGCCGGCGATACCATCCGCGCCGCCCGCGTCATTTCGAACATCCACCCCCGGCTGCTCTACGAAAAACTCATCGAGCCCGATGCCCTGCCCGCCGATTTCCGCGGCCGCATCGCCCGCTGGAAATCCGGGTCCGGCACCTTCCGCATGAATGTCGCGCTCGATCGCCTGCCCGATTTCACCTGCCTGCCCGGCGCCGGGCCGCACCTGTCCGCCGGCATCATCCTGGCACCCACGCTTGCCTATATGGAACAGGCCTGGATTGACGCCCGCCAGCACGGCTGGTCCAGGGCGCCGATCGTCGAAATGCTGATCCCATCGACGCTGGACGACAGCCTCGCCCCGGCCGGCAAGCATGTCGCCAGCCTGTTCTGCCAGCATGTCGCACCCGAATTGCCGGCGGGCTTCCCCGGCGGCAACAGCTGGGACGATCACCGTGAAACCGTCGCCGACCTGATGATCGCCACCGTCGACAAGGCTGCGCCGGGCTTTGCCGCCTCGGTCATCGGCCGCCAGATCAAGTCCCCGCTCGATCTCGAACGCGATTTCGGCCTTGTCGGCGGCGACATCTTCCACGGCCGGCTCACCCTGGATCAGCTGTTTTCCGCCCGGCCCATGCTTGGCCATGGCGATTATCGCGGCCCCATCCCCGGCCTGTACATGTGCGGCGCCGGCACCCATCCGGGCGGCGGCGTCACCGGCGCGCCAGGCCATAACGCCGCCCGCGCCGTGCTCGCCGACGCCGGGCGCCGCCGCAACAGTTCGCGGTAAAAACACAAGCGATTCCGCGATAAACTTGCGTCATCGCAATTGATGCGTCACTTTGGCATCGGGCTGCGTATCTCTGCCTTGTCGGGGGAAGAAAATCGGGCTGATGTTGATCGCGCAGGTCACGGATATTCATTTGGGGTTTCAGCCGGATGACCCGGCAGAGCTTAATCGCAAGCGGTTCGATGAAGTTATCGAAACCTTACTGGCGCTGAATCCGCGGCCCGACCTGCTGCTTGCCACCGGCGATCTGACCGAAGCCGGCACCATCGCTTCCTATCGCACCTTCAAGGCCCTGTGCGATGCCCTGCCGTTCCCGGTGTTGCCGGCGCTGGGCAATCACGATCTGCGCGACAATTTCCGCACTGTTTTCGATACGACGCCCTGTGCCGATGGCTATGTCCAATATGTCCATGATGCCGGGCCATTGCGGGTGATCGTGCTCGACACGCTTGACGAAGGCCATCACGGCGGCAATTTCGATGCCGCCCGCGCCGCCTGGCTGACCGCGCAACTCAACGCATCGTCAAAACCGACGATCATCGTCCTCCACCACCCGCCCATCGAAACCGGCAATGGCTGGATGACCGAAGATCTTGATGCGCCATGGGTGCGCTGCCTCGCCGATGTCGTGCGCGGCCAACCGCATGTCATCCGGCTTGTCGCCGGCCATCTGCACCGCGCCATCGTCACCAGCTGGGCCGGCACAACGCTCACCGTATGCCCGTCATCCGCCCCGCAGGTCGCCATTGATTTTCGCACGCTTGATCCGGATGCACCCGATGGCCGCGACATGATCGTCGCCGAAAGCCCGGGTTTCGCCCTGCATTACTGGACCGGGCGCGATCTTGTCACCCATTTCGGCGCCGGCGGTGACCACCCGGTGCTCGCCCGCTACAACGCCCGCATGCAGCCGACCGTCCGCCACATATTGGGCGAACGCGGCGCGCACTGAACGGCGGGACGGCCCGGCGTCAACCGGGCCAGCCGGCTCACACCCGCATCGGCATCAGCACATACAGCGCGCGGCTGTCGTCATCCTTGCGGATAAGCGTCGGCGCGGCTGCGTCGGACAGATGCACATCGACCTGATCGCCGCCCACCTGCGCCAGAATATCGAGCAAATAGCGATAGTTGAAGCCAACCTCGAATTCCGCCGAGGCATAATCCGCCGGCACTTCTTCCGCCGCCGTGCCATTTTCCGGGCTCGTCACCGACAGCGTCACCTTGTCCCGGCCCAGCGCCAGCTTCACGGCGCGGGTCTTTTCCGTCGTCGCAATCGCGGCAACCCGGTCAACGCCTTCCGACAGGCTGCGTGCATCGATCTTCAGCAACCGGTCGTTAGCCGTCGGAATCACCCGGCTGTAATCCGGGAACGTGCCATCGATCAGCTTGGAGGTCAGCGTCGCCTCGGGCGAAAAACGAAACCGGATCTTCGATGTCGAAAGCGACACTTCGATCGGCGCATCATCGGCATATTCATCCAGCAACTTGCGCACTTCGCCAACGCATTTGCGCGGCACGATCACCCCCGGCATGGCGGCGGCACCATCCGGCAGGTCCAGGTCGATCCGCGCCAGCCGATGGCCATCGGTCGCCACGGCGCGCAATTTGGGCACCGGGCCTTCAACGGCATGGATGTAGATGCCGTTCAGGTAGTAGCGCGTTTCTTCGGTCGAAATCGCAAAGCGCGTGCTGTCGATCAACTCGCGCAATTCCTTGGCGGACAGCGTGAAAACCGTCGGCAATTCGGTTTCGGCGATCACCGGGAAATCGTCACGCTTCAATGTCGCCAGGCTGAACCGCGACCGGTTGGCCACCACCGTCATCTTGTCACCGACCACCGCCAGTTCGACCTGGCTGCCTTCCGGCAGCTTGCGGACAATATCGAACAGCGTATGGGCGCTTGCCGTGGTGGCACCGTTGAGGTCGATCGACGCCGGGATGGTCTCCACCACCTGCAGGTCAAGATCCGTCGCCATCAACCGCAGTCCTTCCGCCCGCGCTTCGATCAGCACGTTCGACAGGATGGGGATGGTATTGCGGCGCTCAACCACCGACTGGATATGCGCCAGGCACTTGAGCAGCGTTGCGCGTTCAACCGTCGCCTTCATCAATAGTCCTTGCTTGCCC
>JBBQYI010000066.1:0-15097 GCA_038208825.1 Sphingomonadales bacterium
CTCAACGTCCACGCCGGCGAACATGGCACCGCCGAACAGAATATCGCGCTCTACAAGGCGGTGATGGCGCATCTGGAAGGCTCGGGCGCGATCGTCTCGCTCAACCTGAAGCATTGATCCCGCGCGGCGCTGCATCGCGGCACCGCGCCTGCCGACCAGCGAAGGCGGCGCCGGTCCCCCGGTGCCGCCTTTCGTCGACAATCATCGCAGCGTTTTCGCCAGAGGCGCCTGTGCTCAGGGCGCCGGGGGTTTCGAGGCCGGGGCTGCCGCTGTCGCGCTCTGCCAACCGCCGCCCAGCGCCTTGAACACCGCGATTTGCGCGGTCGAAAGCGCCGCATCGCTGGCCGCCAGATCGGCGTCGGCGGCGGCGAGTGTGCGTTCGGCATCGAGCACGGCGAGGAAGTTTTCCGCCCCCGCGCCATAACGCAGCCGCACGATCCGCGCCGCTTCGGCGCTTTCGTCCCTCGCCCGGCGCAGTGCCGTGTTGCGATCGATGGCGCCGGCATAATCGCTCAGCGCGGTTTCGGTTTCCTTCAACGCCGCCAGCACGGTGCCGTCGAAACTCGCCAGCGCCGCCTCGGTCGATGCCTTGGCCTGGCGGATGCGCGCCCGTGCCACGGTGATGTTGGGGAATACCCAGTTGATCGCGGGACCAATGCTGAAACCGAAACCGTTCGAACTGAACGCCTTGCCCGGCGTCACGCCCGATGCGCTGGCCGATCCGCCCAGCGTGATCCTGGGGAACAGATCGGCGGTCGCCACCCCGATACGCGCAGTGGCGGCAGCGAGCGCGCGATCGGCCTGCCGAACATCGGGCCGGCGCTTCAACAAGGCCGCGCCATCGCCAACCGGGATCAACTGCTTCAGCAACGGCGGCGCCACACAGGCGGCGGCGCGCGAATCCACATCGGCTGGCGGCTTGCCGGTCAACACCGCCAGCCGGAACAACGCGCTCCGCTGCGCCGCGGCCAGCGCGGGCAGGGCGGCACGGGTGGTTTCCAGTTGCGCCCGCGCCCGCGCCGCATCCAGCGGCGAATCGCGCCCGGCGGCAACCCGGCGCTCGGTCAGGCCAAAGCTGTCGGTCTGGATCTTCAGGCTGCGTGTCGCCACCGCCAACCGCGCCGCACCCGAACAGGCATCGGCATAGGCCCGCGCGGTTTCGGCCGCGACGCTGATCGCCACGGTATCGCGCGCCGCCGCGCTCGCCGCCGTATCGGCGCGCGCCGCCTCGATATTGCGGCCAACCCGGCCATAAAGATCGATCTCGTAACTGGCATCAAAACCGGCGCGGAAGAATTCGCTGCGGAACGGGCGGGGGCCATTGATGGTGCCGATGGTCTGCTGCGCCTCGGTGGCGCTCGCCGTGGCATTCGTCGTCGGCAACCGCGCCGCGCCACTTTCGGACAGCACGTCTCGCGCGCGCCGCAAATTCGCCGTCGCCACGCGCAGATCGGTGTTGGCGGCAAAGGCCTGCGCTATCAGATCATCCAGCACGGGATCGTCATACAGTCGCCACCAGGCATCGGGCGCCACCGCACCGCTGGCAATCACCGGTGTTGCGGAAACAAAACCACCGGCCGGCGGCGTTGCCGGGGCGCGGTAATTCGGCCCCAGCGCACAGCCGGACACGAGCAACGCAGCAATGATGCAGGCGAAACGCGCGGTCATTCGGCTGGCTCCGTCGCGGTTTCGGCGGGCGGTGGCGTGGTGCGGTTGCGGGCGCGCAGCCGTGCCACCCTGGTCGCCGCCCAACTGGCGATCACATAGAATACCGGCGTGAACAAAAGGCCGAATATGGTGACGCCGATCATGCCGAAGAACACCGCCGTGCCCAACGCCTGCCGCATTTCGGCGCCCGGCCCGGACGCCAGCACCAGCGGCACCACGCCCAGGATGAAGGCAAAGCTGGTCATCAGGATCGGCCGCAACCGGGTCCGCGCCGCTTCCTCTGCCGCCGCCAGCCGGTCCAGCCCGCGTTCCTCCGCCTGTTTGGCGAATTCAACGATCAGGATGGCGTTCTTGGCGGCAAGGCCGATCAGCACGACCAGGCCGATCTGCGTCAGGATATTATTGTCGAACCCGCGCAGATTGACGCCCAGGATTGCCGCCAACAGGCACATCGGCACGATCAGGATCACCGCCAGCGGCAGAACCAGCGATTCATATTGCGCCGCCAGCAGCAGGAACACGAAAATCACCGCGAGGATGAACACGATGACGGCGGTATTGCCTTGTGTTTTCTCCTGATACGCCAGTTCCGTCCATTCATAGCTGAAGCCTTCGGGCAGCAGTTTCGCCGCCAGCTTTTCCATCGCCGAAAGTGCCTGCCCCGACGAAACCCCCGGCAGGCGATCACCCTGCAATTCGGCCGACGGGAACAGATTGTGGCGCACGACCCGATACGGCCCGCTGCGATTTTCCAGCGTTGCCACCGATCCCAGTGGCACCATCGCGCCCGATGCTGACCGGACCTTTAACGCCAAGATGTCGGCCGGCGCGCTGCGGAATGGTGCATCGGCCTGCGCCGTCACCCGGTATGTGCGGCCGAACAGGTTGAAATCATTGATATAGCTTGAACCCAAATAAGTCTGCATCGTGGAAAACACCGATGATGGCTCCACGCCCAGCAATTCGGCCTTGCCGCGATCGATATTGGCATAGACGCGCGGCGTCGCCGTGTTGAACAGGGTGAACACCGATGTCAGCCCGGGTTCCTGATTGGCCGCCATCATCATGCCAACGGCGGCCTGTTCCAGCGCGGCATAGCCTTTGCCGCCGCGGTCCTGGATCATCATTTTGAACCCGCCGCCGGTGCCGATGCCGCGCACCGGTGGCGGCGGGATCACCAGCACATTGGCCGAATCGATCGCGCCCATCCGCTTGCGCAACTCGGCAAGGATCGACGCGCCGGTAAAGCCCTTGCCGATGCGGACCGGGAAATCCTCCATCTGGATGAACAGCGTGCCGGCGTTGGGCGCATTGGAAAAGCTCGCGCCATCCAGCCCGGCGAACGACACCGCCAGCTTCACCCCCGGCGTGCCGCGCGCGATTTCGACGGCGCGGTGCACGACAGCATCGGTGCGGTTCAGCGCCGATCCCGGCGGCATCTGCACCACGGCGATCAAATAGCCCTGGTCCTGCGCCGGAATGAAACCAACCGGCGTCGCGGCAAAGCGCCAGGCGGCAATCGCCAGCAGCCCGACATAGACCACCAGCACCAGCGCAATCGCCCTGATCGCCCGCGCCGCGATCTTGCCATAGCGTTCGGCGAGCCAGTCAAAGCCCCGGTTGAAGCCTTGCGCAAAGCGCTGCGGATACCGCCGCCAGCCGGTTTCGACATGGTCCGGCTCGTGCGGCTTCAACAGCAGCGCCGCCAGCGCCGGCGACAGGGTCAACGAGACAAGGCAGGAAATCAGCGTTGCCGATGCGATGGTCAGCGCGAACTGTTTGTAGAATTGCCCGGAAATACCGCTGATGAACGCCGTCGGCACGAACACCGCGCACAGCGTCAGTGCAATGGCGATCAACGCGCCGCCCACTTCGTCCATGGTGCGATACGCTGCCTCACGCGGGGTATAGCCCAGCCGCAACTCGCGCTCGACATTTTCAACCACGACGATGGCATCATCGACAACGATGCCGATGGCCAGCACCAGCCCGAACAGCGACAGATTGTTGAGCGAATAGCCAAAGCCCGCCATCACCGCAAAAGTGCCGATCAACGACACCGGGATGGCCAGCACCGGGATGATCGCCGCGCGCCAGCTTTGCAGGAAGATCAGCACCACCAGCACGACCAGCAAGATCGCCTCGACCAGCGTGCGCTGCACGCTTTCGATGGAGGCGCGGACATAATTGGTCGGGTTATACGGGATGGTATAGGTCATCCCCGCCGGGAAACTCGCCTTGGCCCTTTCCATCGTCGCGATGATCTTGTCGGCGGTGGCCAGCGCATTGGATCCCGGCCGCTGGGTCACGCCCATGGCCACGCCGCCGACGTTGTTGACCGCGGCGTTGGTGCCATAATCCTGGGCGCCCACCTCCACCCGCGCCACATCGCGGACATGCACCATGCGCTCACCATCGGCCTTGATGATGATGTCGCCAAAGGCTTCGGGCGTCGTCAGCCGGCCTTGCGTTTCGACATTGATCTGGAACCCCGATCCGCCACGCTGGAACGGCGGCGCACCGATGGTGCCGGCCGCAACCTGGACATTTTGCGCCCGCAACGCCGCGACAATCTCGCTGGCGTTCAAATTGCGCGAGGCGGCTTTTTCGGGGTCGATCCAGATGCGCATCGAATAATCGCGGGCGCCGAACACATTGATGCCGCCCACGCCATCCAGCCGGGCGATCTGGTCCTTCAGATACAGATTGGCATAGTTGGACAGATATTCCGGCGACAGGCTGCCATCGGGCGATTGCAGGAACACCACCAGCAATATGTCGGGCGAATTCTTGCGCGTCGTGACGCCCAACGATCGCACCGTTTCGGGCAGGCGCGGTTCCGCCGAGGCAACGCGGTTCTGCACCAGCACCTGCGCATTGTTAAGGTTGGTGCCCAGCTTGAAAACGATATTCAGCGTGACGCGCCCGTCACCGGTGGAGGACGAGGTCATGTAGATCATGTCCTCGACGCCGTTGATTTCCTGCTCAAGCGGCGCGGCGACGGTATCCGCCAGCACCTCGGGCGACGCGCCGGGATAGCTGGCGGTGACGGTGATCGTCGGCGGCGCAATCTCGGGATATTGGCCAACCGGCAGCGTCGGATAGGCGACGATGCCGACCAGCACGATCAGAATCGAGATGACGCTCGCAAAGATCGGGCGATCGATGAAGAAACGCGAAAAACGCATGGCGTCAGGCCGGCTTTGGCGGTTGGAACGACGGGCAGCAGCGGGGCGCGCGGCGCATCATTGCGCGGCCACGCCGGCGGCGGTCGCCGATGTCGCCGGCGGCTCGTTCACCGGCGGCACCGATGGCCCGGTGCCGGGCGCCGGCGGCACGATCTTGCCCATCTGCGGCTTCACCTTGCTGCCCGGCCGGGCGCGCTGCACCCCGGCGATGATGATGCGGTCATCGGCCTTCAGGCCGTCGCGCACCACGCGCAGCCCATCGACCAACGGCCCCAGGGTGACCAGCTTGCCCGCCACCATGTCGCCTTTGTCCACCACCATCACCAGCTTGCGGGTCTGGTCGGTCACCACCGCGTCCTCGGGGATCAGCATGCCGTTATAGCTGCCGGACCCGAGCAGCCGCATATGGCCGAACATCCCCGGCGTCAGGAAACCATCCGGGTTGCGCACGATGGCGCGGCCGCGGATGGTGCCCGAACCCTGGTCGAGCGCATTGTCGACAAAATCCATGCGGCCGTGCCAGCGATATTCGCTTTCATCGGCCAGGCGGATATCGACCGGATTGGGCGCTACCCGCGATGATGGCCGCGTGCCGGCGCGGTTGGCGCGCTGATATTTCAGGTAGACCGCTTCCGACCCGGTAAAGCTGAAATGGATGGGATCGAGCTTCACCACCGTCGTCAGCACGGTCGAACCGCTGGTAACAAAGCCGCCGACATCGACACGATGGTCCGAAAGCCGCCCCGAAATCGGCGCCGTGACGCGGGTGAAGCTGACATCGAGCGCCTTGGCCGCCACCGTCGCCTGTGCCGACGCCTGCGATGCGCGCGCCTGTGCCAGAGTCGCCTTCGCCGTGTCGAATTCCTCACGGCTGACGGCGTTTTCGGCCAGCAGCTTTTCGGTGCGGGCAAAATTGCTGGCGGCCAGATCGGCTGTCGCCTTGGCCCGCGCCGCATCGGCCCGGGCCTGCGCCAGCGCCGCTTCGAACGGCCGCGGATCGATCACGAACAACAAATCGCCTGCCTTGGCGAATTCGCCATCGCTAAACGCCACCCGTGCCACATAGCCCGATACGCGCGGCCGCACCTCGACGCTTTGCAGCGCGTCGAACCGGCCGATATAGTCATCCCAATCAACGATAGGCTTGATCAACGGCGTCGCCACCGTCACCGGCGGCGGTCCGCCGGCGCCCGGACCACCCGGCCCGCCGGCGCCATCCTTCTTGTCACCACAGGCGGCCAGCGCAAGCGCCAGCGCGGTGATGACGGTAATCCTGCCCAACATGCGCACCATGATCCTTGCAACGCCGACCGAAAGCCTAGCGATGTTGCAGCGCAGCGTCCATTGGCTCGGCGAAATCGCCACCGTTCTGCAACAGTGGATCGACCGCGGGGCGGCACCCAAAACCGGCCCAATACCGATACCTGCCTGCACCGGGGCAGGGGGAACGATATCATGTCACGGTTCGGATGGACGGCAACACTGCTTCGGCCTATGCTACTATCGTCAAGAAACTTGATCGTCAAGATAGTTTGGACTTCGCAGCCGTGGACAAGACCGAACATCTGCAATCCATCATGGCCGCCGGCCGGCGCATTCATGAAGCCATCGACATGATCGACGCGATCGTTTCGGAACGGCTTGGCGTGCATCGCAGCGACCTCCGCTGCCTGCACATGCTGAACGAAGGGCCGGTAACGCCCGGAGAAGTGGCGGCGCGCACCCGGTTGACCAGCGGTTCGGTAACCGCGCTTGTCGATCGTCTGGCCAGCGCCGGCTTTGTCGAGCGGCGGCCCTCGGCCTGCGACAGGCGCTCGGTCGAACTCGTCATGCCCGAGGCGCGGCGACAACAAATGCAGGCAATCCGGGCCGAAATCGAAGCCGCCATCCGCGAATATTTCGTGGGCCAGGAAACCACCGTCATCGCCGAAGCCGGGCGCTCGCTCGGCACGCTAGCCTCGGCGCTCGATCGCTACACCGCCCGCTATGGCCACGCCGGCGATGCCAAGCCGGCCGGGAGCGGCAGTACGGATTGAACAAGCACAGGCTTGGCAAGCCCGCCGCATTCCCCCATGCAGCGCGGATGCGCCTTGCCTTGCCCCGCCGCGAATTCGCCGTCGTGTTCGCCGCCCTGCTGACCGTTGCTGCCGGCAATACCGCGCTGCAAACGATCATTCCTGGCATTGCGCGGGTGATCCACATCCCCGATCTGCTCGTCGCGATCATCTTTTCCTTCTCGGCGCTGTTGTGGACCTTCAGCGCGCCCTATTGGGCCCGCCAATCCGATATCCGTGGCCGCCGCCGCCTGATGGAGGTCGGGCTCATCGGCTTTTGCGTGTCGATGCTCGGCTGCGGCCTCGCCATCCTGGCCGGGCTGAAAGGCGTGCTCGGCGGCATCGCGACCTTCGCCGTCTTCGCCACGCTGCGCTCGCTGTTCGGCATCTTCGGTTCCGCCTCCAACCCCGCCGCCCAGGCCTATGTCGCGGCGCGCACCAGCGAATCGGAACGCACCGGCGCGCTGGCGTCGCTGTCCTCCGCCTTCGGCCTTGGCACCATCATCGGCCCCGCCGTGGCGCCGCTGTTCATCATCGGCTGGGTCGGCCTGTCCGGGCCGTTGTTCGCCTTTACCTTGATCGCCGTTGTCATGCTGGTGACGGTGCGCCTCAACCTGCCCGATGATGATCCGACGCACTTTCCCGGCCAGATCGGCGCCGGTGCCGATGCACTGGCCATGCCGACCATCGCGCATGGTGCCCCCTCCAGCGAGCCCAACATCAGTGGCGGCGCTACCGGCGGCAGCCTGCGCGCCGCCACCGCCGGCCGCGCGCCGCGCCTGTCGTGGCGCGATCCGCGCATCCAGCCGTTCATGGTCTATGGCTTTTTCTCCGGTTCCATCCAGGCCGCCACCAGCCAGGCGCTGGGCTTTCTGGTCATCGACAGGCTGGGCGGCGACGCCATCGCCGCGCAACAGGAAATCGCCATCATCTTCATGGGCGGCGCCGCGGCCACGCTGCTGGCGCAATGGGGCCTGATCCCGATGTTCCGCATGACGCCGCCGATGCTCATCCGCTGGGGCACCGCCTTTGCCGCCATCGGCACCGCCGGCATCGCGACGTCGCCCAGCTTCTATGGCCTTGTCGTCTGCTTTGCCCTGTCATCGCTCGGCTATGGCCTTGCACGCCCCGGCTTTACCGCCGGTGCCAGCCTTGCGGTCGGAGAAACCGAACAGGGCGGCGTCGCCGGCGCCGTCACCGCGGTCAACGGCTCGTGCTTCGTGCTCGCCCCGGCCATCGGCATCGGCCTGTACCAGTTCGGGCCATCATTGCCCTATGCGCTCGGCGCGGCGGCGCTTGTTGCGCTGTTCGTCTTCGCCAACGCCAGCAAGCCGCTGCGGCGAGAGCCGGTGTTCGCCGACGAAACGGCCTGAACCCGGCCACGCGCTGCCCGGCCACGCGCTGCCCGGCCGCGCGCTAGCCGGATTTCCGCTCCCCGAATTTCCGCTTGCCCGGCCCGCAGTAATATATATAATGCGTTATACGAATCGCTCGGGACGCGCCGCATGACCATCACACAAAGCAATGCCGACATCATCGCCGAAATGGGCCATTTGTTCCTCGGCAGCCGGCTGAAACGCCTCGCCGAACGCTTTCAGGGCGGCGCTGCCAAGGCGTTCCGCGACGCCGGGCACGATGTTCAGCCGGGCCAGATGCCATTGCTCGCCGCGCTCGATCGGCAGGGGCCGCTGACGGTCAACGCCATGGTCGAAGCGGTGGGGGTCAGCCAGCCTGCCGTCACCCGCAACCTTGCCGGCTTGATCGCCATGGGCCTGGTCGAATCAAGCGTTTCCGATACCGACCGCCGTCAAAAGACCATCGCGCTCAGCGCCGAGGGCAGGGCCTTTGTCGCCGATGTAAAGGCCCGGCTGTGGCCACGGATCGATGCCGCCGTCACCGCCATGTGCCGGCCGCTCGATGGCCCGCTGCTCGGCCAGATTTCGGCGCTGGAGGCAGCGCTGGCGGCGGCACCGCTCGAATCGCGTGTCGCAGCGCTCGCCACCGAAAAACCGGCTCCGGCCACCGCGCTCGAACTAGTCGATTTCAGCGATGCGCTCGCCGATGATTTCCGCCGCATCAACGCCGAATGGATCGGCGCCATGTACACCATGGAGGCAACCGACCACGATGTGCTTGATAACCCGCGCGCCCGCATCATCGATCGCGGCGGCGCCATCCTGTATGCCCGCGCCGACGATCTCGGCATAATCGGCACCTGCGCCCTGCAACAGACGGAGCCGGGTGTTTTCGAACTGACCAAGATGGGCGTGCTGGCGGCGGCGCGAGGCCGCAAGGTCGGTGAATTCCTGCTCGCCGGCGTCATCGAACGCGCCCGCCGCATGAACATGCAGACGCTGTATCTGCTCACCAACCGCAAATCGGAAGCCGCGATCCATTTGTATGAAAAGCTCGGCTTCTTCCATGATGCCGACATCATGGCGCGCTATGGCCGCAAATATGCGCGCTGCAACGTGGCGATGCGCTACCCGCTGTAACCGCGCCCGGCCACCTTGCTGCGCCGACAAAAAAATGATCCCGGACCAAAGTCCGGGATCACCAATGTCAGTCTGTCCTGCCGTAATCGGCGCTATGCCTGTGGTGCAGGCTCCCCGAAGCCGCCGCGGCGCCCGGTCTTGGGAATCGCCGAAACGCCCGCCGCAGGCCGCGCCGCCGCCGTGCCGGTGGTGGTGCCTCGATCGATGGCTTCGCCGGCCAGCACCTTTTTGATCTCGTCACCCGACAGGGTTTCAAGCTCCAGCAACGCCGCCGCCAGATTGTGCAGCTGGTCGACATTGTCGGTCAGCACCTGCTTGGCGCGGTCATAGCCGACGGTGACGATGGCGCGGACTTCCGCATCGATCATCTGGGCAGTCTGCTCGCTGACATTCTGCGTCCGCGTCACGCTATGGCCCAGGAACACTTCTTCCTGGTTGTCGGCGTATTTCAGCGGGCCGAGCTTGTCGCTCATCCCCCATTGCGTCACCATCGAGCGCGCCAGATCGGTGGCATAGCTGATGTCCGACGATGCGCCCGAGCTGACCTTGTCATAGCCGAAGATCAATTCCTCGGCGACACGGCCGCCCATCGATACCGACAGGTTCGCGTACATCTTGTCGCGGTGATAGCTGTACTGGTCCCGCTCCGGCAGCCGCATGACCATGCCCAATGCACGGCCGCGCGGGATGATCGTCGCCTTGTGGATCGGGTCCGACGCCGCTTCATGGCACGAAACAATGGCATGGCCGGCCTCGTGATAGGCGGTCATCTTCTTCTCGTCCTCGGTCATCACCATGGACTTGCGCTCGACGCCCATCAGGACCTTGTCCTTTGCGTCCTCGAAATCGCGCATCGATACCAGCCGCTTGGCCCGGCGCGCAGCAAGTAGCGCCGCCTCGTTGACCAGATTGGCAAGATCAGCACCCGAAAAACCGGGCGTGCCGCGCGCGATGGTGCGGGCATTCACATCCGGCGCCAGCGGCACCTTCCTCATGTGCACGGCGAGGATCTTTTCGCGGCCCTCGATATCGGGCCGGCCAACCACGACCTGCCGATCGAAACGGCCCGGCCGCAGCAACGCCGGGTCGAGCACATCGGGGCGGTTGGTCGCGGCCACGATGATGATGCCTTCATTGGCGTCAAAACCGTCCATTTCGACCAACAACTGGTTCAGCGTCTGCTCGCGTTCGTCATTGCCGCCGCCAAGCCCGGCGCCGCGCGAACGGCCGACCGCGTCGATTTCGTCGATGAAGATGATGCAGGGCGCGGATTTCTTGCCCTGTTCGAACATGTCGCGGACCCGGCTGGCGCCAACACCGACAAACATTTCAACAAAATCCGAACCCGAAATATTGAAGAACGGCACATTGGCTTCGCCGGCGATGGCGCGGGCCAGCAGCGTCTTGCCGGTACCCGGCGGGCCAACGAGCAGCGCGCCCTTGGGAATCTTGCCGCCCAGCCGATGGAACCGCGCCGGGTCCTTCAGGAAATCGACGATCTCCTGCAATTCCTCGCGCGCCTCGTCGATGCCGGCCACGTCATCGAACGTCACCCGGCCTTCCTTGGCAACCAGCAGCTTGGCGCGCGATTTGCCGAAACCCATGGCGCCACGGCCGGAGCCGTTCTGCATCTGGCGCATCACGAAAATCCAGATGCCCAGGATCAGCACGAATGGCAGCATGTTCAGGAACAGCTGCGACATCAGCGAGCGGCTTTCCTCCGGCTTGGCATCAAAGCGCACATTCTTGGCGCGCAACCGGTTGACCAGTTCCTGATCGCCGGGGTTGAACGTGCGGTAATCGGCGTCGGCGGATGTCTTGCCGACAATCTCGTCACCGCGGATTTCGGCCGAACGGATACCGCCCTCGTCGACCTTGGTGAGGAAATCCGAATAGGCCATGGCGTCGCTGCCGGTCGCCGAACGTGACGGCCCCTGCATGACATTGACCACAACCACCAGGCCCAGCAGAATCACGAACCAAAGGCCGAGATTCTTCATCCAGGGGCTGGGTGGCTTCTTGTTGTTGTCGGCCATGAACGCGGCTTTCCTCTACTGAGTCGTCTCACCAAGATAGGCGTTGCGCCGCCGCTTGCAATCAGCCTGCGTGAATCTGCCTCGATTTGGCACCCCTATACCGTAATTCTGCGGCAATTCAGTCCGATTTGCGGGGTGTACGGGCAATCGGCCGCACCTGTTGAAACCGCCAAAGCGTTCCGCCCGCGCCGCGCACGCCGGCCAGCGTGCCGGAACCGCCGATCTGCAACCGCGCCACCAACCGCACTACATCGGGGCCGCGCGGTGCCGCATCGGGCGCCAGCGCCTTGATGGCGCGCATCGTCAGCCGCCGCACCAGTTCATCGGGCAGGCCGGCCGCATCCAGCTGCACGATCCCGCCATCGACCCGGGCGCGCCCCGCCCAGGCCCGGTCCGCCGTCCAGTCCAGCGCCGCCTCCGCCGCGGCAAGATGCGCCGCCGCTGCCGCCATCTGCCCGGTATCCAGCCATGGCGCCGCCGACAGCAGTTGCCGGGCCCGCGTCCGCGCATATTTCGGGTCGCGATTGGTCGGATCATCGGCGATCACCCAGCCGCTTTCACTCGCAATGGCCGCCAGCGCCGCACGCCGCACGCTCAACAATGGCCGCACCAGCATCACCCCTTGCGCCATCGCGCGCGACGCCCGGATGCCGGCCAGCCCGGCGCTGCCACTGCCGCGCGCCATCCGCATCAACAGCGTTTCGGCCTGATCATCGGCATGATGCGCCGTCAGCAACAGCGCCACGCCATTGGCGGCGCACCAATCGGCCATCAGGGCATAGCGCGCCGCGCGCGCCGCCGCCTGCACGCCCGGTCCCGCGCTGCCGCCGGTCCAGACCAGTGTGACATGGGGGATGGCAGGGGGGATGGCAGGGGGAATGGCAGGGGGGATGGCATGGCGGGCACATTGCGCGGCGACCATGGCCGCTTCGGCCGCCGCCCCGGCGCGCAACCCGTGATCGACGGTGATCGCCGTCACCCGCCCGGGAAACGCAGCGGCGGCGAGCAGCAGCAGCGCCACACTGTCCGGCCCGCCCGAAACGGCGATGGCCAGGCGCTCGTCCGCGCCCGGCGGACGGCCTAGTGCTGTGGCAACAAGCGCCGCAAGATCGGGCATAGGCCGATCATGCCGCACATTTGGCCTTGGCACGCAACGCCTTGGCATCGGCAATTTGTGCCGGCGTCAGCTTCTTGCCGTACACGCTGTCCAGTTCACCCAGCACGCGGCAGGCATCCTTGGGCTTTTTCAACCCCGACAGCGCCGTCGCCAGCCCGACCAGCGCATCCGGCGCCTGATCGCTGTTCGGCGCTGTCTTGTACAATTCCAGAAAGGCGCGCGCCGCCTCGGCGTGCTGGTCGCGCTCGGCATGGCTGCGGCCCAGCCAATATTCCGCCTGCGGCAGCCGCGTCGATTTCGGCCAATCGGCGATGAAATCGGTCATTGTCGCTTCGGTTTCGGGCCATTTCTTGGCCAGCACATTGGCATAGGCGGCCTTCCATGCCGCTACCGCCGTCGTCGGCTTCGGCGGGACAGGTTTTGCCGCCGCCGGCTTGCCAGGGGCAGCAGCGGGCGGGCCCCCGAATGCCGGCGCGCCCGCCGGCGGCAGGCCAGCGGCGCCCGCGCTGCCGGCAGCGCCACCAGCCGCATTGCCCTCCAGCGCATTCAGCCGGAATTCGACATCGCCGCGCAACTTTGCCTGCGCCTCTTCAAGCTGGCGCAGCTTGAACTGGTTGACCTCGACCTGGCCGGTCAGTGTGCGCAACTGCCCCTCCAGCGCGATCACCCGCTGCGACAGATCGACCAGCGGCGCCGATGCCGGATTGCCGACAGGCGCCGCCGCCTCGGGCGGCGGCGCGGTGATCTCTGGTTCGAAATATTTGGGGTCGCCGCCGGGGAAAACCTTGCGCTGCACGGCGCGTAATTCCGATTCCAGCTTGGAAACCCGCTTTTCAACGCGCACCGGATCAAGATCCTGCGCCGCTGCCGGCGTGGCGACCAACGGCAACGCCTCAAACGGCAACATCAACGCCAGCGCCAGCAACACACAACGCATCTGCTCAAACTCCAGGGGTGGCAGCGGCCGGTGACATCGCTGCATCAGGCAGCGTCCCGGCAGGGGCCGGACGCGGCCGTGGCATCTGCGCAATCGGGCGCGGCCCGACGGGCGCTGCCTGCTGCGCGCCATTCACAGCCGCCGTCGTTGCTCCAGCCGCCCCACTCGCCGCTGCCGGTGCGGCCCCCGGCGCTGCCGGATTGCCGCGGGCGATCAGATCGGCGGGCGCCAGGCTCAGGTTGCGCACCGTTTCAACCGGGCCACCCAGCGGCGGAATCCGCCGGCCGCCAACCGCCACGTCGATCGCCCCCGCCTTGCCGGTCCACAGCATCAGGCCGGGCGGATCGCTTGGAACGGTATAGCTTTCGCCGGCCTGCAAAACGCCGATGCGAACGGTCGTATTGGTCGCCCTGTCGAAAATCTTCACCCACACCGGCTCGCGCGCCGTCAACACCACCGGGCCGGTGGCAGCGCCGGCGGGCAGGGCGGCAGGCATCGCAGGCGGCAATGTCGCGGCGCCATCCGCACCGGCAACCGCAACACCGTGGCCAGCCAATGGCGCCGGTTCGGCTTCAACGGGCGCTGCTGCAACCGACGTATCGGGAGCGGTCGCTTCGGGGGGGGGCGGCGCATCGAACATGCCCGATCCCCATGCGGACAGCCCGGCGATGATCGCCACCACCACCGCCACGCTGGCGAAAACCAGCACGCGCGCCGGCATCCGCCGTTCATCCAGCGGCTCCAGCGTCAGCGGCGTCGGCACATGCGCGACCTTGGTGGTCTCGCTACGAAACTGCGCAGCAGTTGCTTCGATATCCAGGCCAACGGAGCGGGCATAGGATTTGACAAAACCGATCGCATAGGGGAGCGCCGGCAGCTCATCGTGCCGGTCCGCCTCGATCGCCTTCAGGTGCCGCAGCGGAATCCGCGTCTCGCGTGCAATGTCGGTCAGCTCCAGGCCGGCCGCCACACGCGCATCGGCAAGCAGGGCGCCGGTGCGCTTTGGACCTTGGTTGACGCTGTTGTTAACGCCGTTGTCGAGCGACTCCACGCCGGCAATTCCTCTTGTTTCGACCCGCAACGGGCCGCCTGTGATATGGTCACGACCGGTGATCGGCCAGCGCAGCCTTGCCCCTGTTCGATGCCGGTGGGGCGCGCGCAAGTCAAGGCGGCGCGGCTGCCGCACCGGCTCTGCCCGGCGGGTTCCGTCATCGGTTCGGCGCATCGCCGGCCACCATATCGCCGCCATCGTCAAAATCTCGGCACCTTCACCCCCGGCGCTACCTTGTTGCGGCGCATCAAAGCGGCTATGGCCCCGCCCATGACGGGCCCTATCGCCCGCCCGGCACCCAGCCGGTTCCACAGGATCTGAATTCAATGCCCTTGCGTAATATCGCGATCATCGCGCACGTCGATCATGGCAAGACCACCCTTGTCGACCAGTTGTTCCGCCAGTCGGGGACGTTCCGCGAAAACCAGCGCGTCGCCGAACGCGCCATGGATTCGAACGATCTCGAAAAAGAACGCGGCATCACCATTCTCGCCAAATGCACGTCGATCGAATGGACCGACAAGACCAAGGGCGAAACCACCCATATCAAC
>JBBQYI010000067.1:0-14987 GCA_038208825.1 Sphingomonadales bacterium
GCGCGTGCTGTTGTGGAACGCGCTGTTCCTGCCGGCCTATCTGGTGCTGACGGTGACCGGCATCGGGCCGCTGTTGCTGTTCCTGGTCATCAATGCCTGGCTGCTGGGCCGCGAATATCTGGAAACCGTGGCGGCGCGGCACCTGCCCGCCGACGCAGCCAACGCCTGGCCGCAGCAGCAAAAGCTCGATCGCTGGTATACCGGCATCGTTACCGCCGGGCTGTTCGCGGTGCCGTTCGCCAATCTGCTGGCGCCGGTGATCGGCATCGCCTTTGCCACACATATGTATCACAGGCGCATGCCATGAAGACCGTATCGCGCCTGTTGTCGCTGGCATTGCTGGCTGGCCTTGCCGCCTGCGCTACCGCACCGCCGCCACCGCCGCTGCCGCCGCCGGAAAGAAGGGCGCCGCCGCCGATGGGGCTGGAGCGCATCATGGGCAGCACGGCTGAAGGTGTGACGAAGCTGCTCGGTCCGGCGTCCCTCGATCGCAGCGAAGGGCCGGCGCGGCAGTTGCAGTTCATCCGGCCGCCGTGCGTGCTCGATGTGTTCCTGTATCCGGGCAAGACCGGTGTGCCGGTGGTGACGACAGCGGCGGCGCGCAAGCCCGATGGCAGCAAGATCGACGCGGGAGCATGCTTGCGGTTGATTTCGCCGCCATCGGTTGGGCAGTGATGCGCTGAAGGGTCGCCAGCCCCGGCTTGCCTTCCATTGCGACTTCGGTAAAACTACACTTCCTTGATAGGGATTGTTTCCATGCCCGATTTGTCCTTTGGGTTTGCCGAACTGTTTCCATTCATCCTGATTGGCTTCGCGGCTCAATTGGTCGACGGCGCGCTCGGCATGGCGTTCGGCGTGATCTCGAGTACGTTGCTCATCAGCATCGGCGTGCCGCCAGCGGCGGCTTCGGCCGGCGTGCACGTCGTTGAGTGTTTCACGACCGGTGTTTCCGGCATCAGCCATGTGTTTCATCGCAACGTGCAATGGCGGCTGTTTCTGCGCCTGGTCATTCCCGGCGTATTCGGGGGCATCGTTGGCGCCTTCATGCTGACGAGGGTCGACGCAGCGGTCGCGCGCCCCTTCGTGCTTTGCTACCTTGCGTCCATAGGCCTCTACCTTCTGTGGCGAGGGCTCAAGTACCCGCCAACCGCAAAGGAACCCAGGGTAATCGGACCGCTTGGCTTTCTGGGCGGATTTCTGGATGCCGCGGGCGGCGGCGGCTGGGGCCCGGTCGTGACCAGCAATCTGCTTGTCCAGGGTGCCAGTCCCCGCCACGTCATCGGCTCGGTCAATACCGCCGAATTTTTCCTGACGATTGCAATATCGGCGACATTCATCTTCTCGCTGGGGCTGGAGGCGTTCACGGTGGCGACGACCGGGTTGCTGGTCGGTGGTATCATTGCAGCGCCGCTTGGTGCGCGACTGGCCAAGCGTGTGCCGGCCAAGCAATTGCTGATTCTGGTTGGAGCGGTGCTTTCGATTACCAGCGCCTATGGCGTCTTCAAAGCGCTCCACTAGGGTGTTTGCCAGTCAGATGTCTTCATCTGACCGTCAGGAAAGCACGACAAAACAAAGATATGGAGCATTCGTTCGATTCCAACTGAACGAAACGCACTCTAGGGTCGTTTGCAGTCGACCGGAGACGGCACCAGCGCCCGCGCTAAAGAATGCCGCCGCCCAGTGTCAGGCGCAGCGCCGCGAACGCCACCACCACAACGCACAGGTTGCGCCCGGCCGTGCCACCCGACATGGCGCCGATGGCGGCGCCCAACGCGGCGATGGGGATGATGATCCAGTTGGCGGAGCCCAGCAGTGGCACCCAGGCGACGAGCGCCAGAACCAGCGTGACAAGGCCGATGAGGAGCGAGATGAGGTTGAGCATGGGTGTCATATGGGAGCAACACGCGCTGCGACAAGAGGTGGCAGGGCAAAACCGTGTCGAACCGGGCACCCGCCCTTGCCCCGGCGCCGAATCGCGGTTAACGTAAACGTCAACTGGCGGGCTGATGGCCGCCACGCTGAACCACTGCTTTGGGGAGATTGCACATGGATCTGAATTTTTCGGCCGAGGACGTTGCCTTTCGCGACGAAGTCCGCAGCTTCATCGCCAACAGCTATCCCCCGCACCTGAACGGCAAGATCGACGAAGGCGAGGAGCTTTCAAAGGAAGATTTCCTGTCGTGGCACAAGGTTCTGGCCAAGAAGGGCTGGATCGCGCCTGCCTGGCCCGTGCAATATGGCGGCACCGGCTGGACGAGCGTGCAGCGCTATATCTGGTCCGAAGAAACCGCCGCCGCCGATGCCATCCGGTTGATGCCGTTCGGCCTGTCGATGGTCGGCCCCGTCATCTACACCTTTGGCACGCCTGAACAGAAGGCCGCCTTTCTGCCCGGTATCCTGTCGGGCGATGTGTGGTGGTGCCAGGGCTATTCGGAGCCGGGCGCCGGTTCGGATCTCGCCAATCTGCGCACCAAGGCCGAGCGTTTCACCGGCGAGGACGGCAAGGAATATTATCGCGTCAACGGCCAGAAGACCTGGACGACGATGGCGCAGCACGCTGACTGGGGCTTCTTCCTCGTCCGCACCGATCCGACCGTGAAGGCGCAGGAGGGCATTTCGTTCCTGCTGATCGACATGAAATCGCCCGGCATCACCGTGCGCCCGATCATCACGCTGGGCGGCGAGCATGAAGTCAACGAAGTCTGGCTGGAAGACGTGATCGTGCCCGTCGAGCAGCGCATTTACGAAGAGAACAAGGGCTGGACCTGTGCCAAGTTCCTGCTCGCCCATGAACGCACCGGCATCGCCGGCGTTGCGGCATCGAAGCGCGGTGTCGAGCGGATCAAGAGCATCGCCCGTTCGGAGCTGGACGAAGGCGAAATGCTGCTCGCCAACCCGTTCTTCAAGCGCAAGGTTGCCGAACTGGAAGTCGATCTTTCAGCGCTGGAGTTCACCGAACTGCGCACGCTGGCCGGCGAAAGTTCCGGCAAGGGGCCGGGGCCTGAATCGTCGTTGCTGAAGATCAAGGGCACCGAAATCCAGCAGCGCATCACCGAATTGGCGCTGGAAGCCGCCGGCCATTACGGCGCGCCCTATTTCCGCGGGTTCGGCGAGGGCGACAACGAGCACCCGATCGGCCCGGATTACACGCATCGCACCGCGCCGACCTATTTCAACATGCGCAAGACCAGCATTTACGGCGGTTCGAACGAGATCCAGCGCAACATCATCGCCAAGATGGTGCTGGGGCTGTAACGCCAAACTGAACCGACGCGCCGGCGCAGGGGTTGCGACACCCCTTCGCCGGCAATTGGCATTTGCTGGTGGCGCCCAAAAGAGCGCCGGGGAGAACGACCATGGATTTCAACACCACCGACGAACAGACCATGCTGCGCGACACTGTCGCGCGCTATCTGGCCGATACCTACAGCTTCGATAACCGCATGAAGACCGTCCATGCGTTCGGCAACGGCGGCAAGGGTTGGAACCCGGCGGTGTGGAAGGCCTTTGCCGAAGAGCTGGGCATCCTGGGTGCGCCATTTGCCGAAGCGCATGGCGGCCTTGGCGGCGGCGCCGTTGAAAACATGATCCTGATGGAAGAAATCGGCCGCGCGCTGGTCATCGAACCCTATCTGCCCACCGTCGTCATCGCCGGTGGCGCATTGAAGGCGGCGGGCGGCGCGCTCGCCGATGCGGTTATCCCCGAAATCATCGCCGGCAACGCCATCATCGCCTTTGCCTATGCCGAACCGCAGGGCCGGTATGATCTGGCCGACCTGCGCACCACGGCGAAGAAAGATGGCGCCGGTTATTCGCTTTCGGGCCATAAATCGGTGGTATATTCGGCGCCTTATGCGACGCATCTGCTCGTCACCGCCCGCACCGGTGGTGGCCAGCGTGACAAGGGCGGTGTGTCGCTGTTCCTGATCCCGGCCGATCTGAAGGGCGTTTCGCGCCGCGATTACCCGACTGTCGATGGATCATCGGCTTCCGAAGTCTATTTCGAGAATGTCAGCATCGGCGCCGACATGATGATCGGCGGCGAAGGCGAAGCCTTGCCGTTGATCGAACAGATCGTTGATGAAGCCACCGCCGCCATCTGCGCCGAAGCGTGCGGCGTCACCCGTGTTCTGCACGCCACGACGCTGGATTATGCCAAGCAGCGCAAGCAGTTCGGCAAGGCGATCGGCGATTTCCAGGTCATCCAGCACCGGCTGGTCGACATGTTCATGGAAGTCGAACAGGCGGTGTCGATCACGTTGATGGCGACGCTGAAGCTGGACGGTGCCGAACGCGCCCAGGCGGTGTCGGCGGCCAAGGCCAAGGTGGGCAAGGCGTGCAAGTTCGTCGGCCAGAACGCCGTGCAGATCCACGGCGGCATCGGTATTTCGAACGAGCTGGCGGTCGGCCATTATTTCAAGCGCTCGACGATGATCGAGGGCCAGTTCGGCTCGGTCGATCACCATTTGCGCCGTTACGAGCGCATCGCGATCGATTGAGGCTGCGAATCCCCGGCACTGCCTTCAGCGCCGGGGTCAATACTGGAATTGACATTTTTGACGAACGGGATGAGCATCCCGTAATAATAATAAGCGAGTCGCGCCCCAATAGTCGGTCGAACGGTCGCTGATGTGCAAAGTATTTACAAAATATTACCAAGATGGCGTGGCGGCGCGTTGCGCTGTTTTTGCGGGCGCGTGCTGTCTGGCAGCCTGCCATGACTGACCCGGTGGAACTGCATTTCCAGGAAGGCTTTTACGGCCAGCATGCCACGGTCAGCGTGGCAGGCAAGCCGGCGATGAAACTTGCGCTGACGACGGCGCTGCAGACCGGGCTTGCCCATGTGGCAACCATCGATGCCGGCCCCGGTGACCGGGTAACCGTCACCATCGATGGCACCGACCAACATGTCTCCCACAAGCTTGCCAAAGGAGAGAGCCATGTCCTTGTGAACCATGTCGATGATCGGCTGACCTTGCGGACAGCCACTGAATCCCCCGGATATCTATAAGAAAAAAAAGCGTCGCTCCCGGTCAATTTTCTCTTCTTTTCCAACGAAAAGGTGAATTGTCATGGCCAGAAAGCCTGCCGGACCAAAGACTGCCGGCTCTACCCCGATCCCGCCTGTCCAACTGGTGCCCGACACGGAGCACGGCGACTATGTCGATGGCCGCATCGACGATCCGGCGGCGTTGACGCCGCTGCCCGATGGGCCGCAGCCGTTCCCGCAACCGTTCCCGCAGCCGTTCCCGCAGCCGTTCCCGCAGCCATTGCCGTTCCCCCGGCCGTTCCCCCAGCCGCTGCCGCAACCACTGCCATTTCCCCAGCCATTTCCCCAGCCTTTTCCGCCGCTCAACATTTGCCAGGCGGTAAGCGGGCGCTATCGTTTCGTATCGGCGCCGCCGTTCCCGTTCCCGTTTCCGCGCCCGGTGCCCGGCGTGCCTTTGCCCGGGCCGGCTTTCCGCTTCAACGGACTCAGGGTCACGGTGCGTGTCGATGTAGACCGCTACTATCCGCAGCATCGCATTTCGATCGAGGTGACCCGGCTTTTCCCCCGTGCCGCCGGCCATGCGATTGCCGAAGTCACATCGGACAAGTGTCTTGGCTACAACCACCGCCGCGTCACCGCGACGATCACCTATCGCGACGGTGATGCGACGCTCATCCCCGGTGATACCGTGACTTTCGAAGCGTCACGTGGCCGCGGGCTTGGCTATAGCAGCTATACGCTCACCCTTGCCGGCGCCGGCATCACGCCGCGTACCTACAACCTCAGCTTTGAATCGATTTATTTCGATCCGGTGGAGTTCGAGGTCGATTGTGTCGCGAACGCCGATCCGCCGACGACGACGATGGATACCGGTGCCCATCCCAACCGCCCGGCCGACCTGCCCGCCGAAACCATTTCCATGGCAACGGTGTACCAGCGCGCCGGCTTCGATGTCAGCATGTCGCCCAATACGTCGGTGATCCCCATTGTCGGTGCAGGTGCCAATGGCACCTGGTCGAACGGCGAAATGCACAATGCGATGCAGGCCTATTGGTCGCGATTTTCGAACAATCCCCGTTGGGCGTTGTGGGTCCTGTTTGCCCGCCGCCATGACCAGGGGCGCGGGCTGGGCGGCATCATGTTCGACGACATCGGCCCCAACCATCGCCAGGGCACCGCCATCTTTACCGACAGTTTCATTCAGGATGCCCCGGCTGGTGATACCAATGCCGCAGCCTGGCGTCGGCGCATGGTGTTCTGGACGGCAATCCACGAGATGGGCCACAGCTTCAACCTGGCGCACAGCTGGCAAAAGGCGCTGGGCACGCCGCAGGCGCCGGGAGACCCGTGGATCCCGCTGGCCAACGAGCCCGAGGCCCGCAGCTTCATGAATTATCCGTACAACGTCAGCGGCGGCCAGGCGGCGTTCTTTGCCGATTTCCGCTTCCGCTTTTCGGATACGGAGCTCCTGTTCATGCGCCACGCGCCGCGACGCTTCGTGCAGCAAGGCAACTCCAACTGGTTCGTGGACCATAATTTCGCCGAACCGAACGCTGCCGAACAATCAGGGCGCTGGCAATTGGCGATCCGGCCCAACCGCGATGCCAATCAGTTCGCCTTCCTTGAACCGGTGAAGCTGGAACTGAAGCTGACCAATGCTGGCACCGAAGCGCAGCGGGTGGACAGCGACCTGCTGGCCGATGGCGGACATTTCACGCTGTTCATCGCCCGCAACGAGGCGCCGTCCCGACCGTGGCAGCCGTTTGTCACCGAATGCCATGATCGCCACTTTACGGATCTGGCGCCGGGCAAGTCGCTTTATGGCACCCACCTGGTCAGCGCGACGACGTCGGGCTGGCTGATTGATGAGCCGGGCTTCTACTCGTTGCAGGCGGCGGTCGACATCGACGGAGACATCGTTGTTTCCAACGTGCTGCGCATCCATGTGAAACCGCCGGCATCCGCCATCGAAACCAAGCTGGCGCCGGATTATTTCACGGAGGATGTCGGCCGCGTGCTGGCCTTTGAAGGCGCGCCTGAACTGGCCGCAGCGACGGAGACGCTGCAGGAACTGGTCGATCGTGTGGCCGATACGCCGGCCGCGACCCATGCCGCCGTGGCGTTGAGCACGCCGATGTTGCGTGATTACAAGCGGCTGGCCAGCGATGGCGATGAACTGAAGGTCGACTTCTCTGCTGCCAAGCCGGCGGAGGCTGCCAACATCCAGATGGCGGCGCTGCTGGCCAAGCCCGATGCCGCGGCGTCGACGATGGGGCATATCGATTATTTCGATACGCTCGACACGCTGGCCGACACGATGTCTGCAGCGGGCGACGACAAGGGGGCGATCAAGGTGCTGAAGGCATCGATCGCTACCATGCGGTCGCGCGCAATCCTGCCCAGCGTCATTGCCGCGGCCGAGCGCAAGCTCGACCGGAAGGGCTAGGGCGAAGGGATCTTCGCCGCCGGGTTCAGCGCCCGGCGGCGGGGTCCTTTGGCAACGAGGCAATATACGCCCGCACCAACGCCACACCTTCGGCATGGCTCACCGTGCGGCCGAATTGCGGCATCATCACGCCGGGTTCGGTCGATTCCATGCGGTGGACGATGATCGACGCATCGGGGTCGCCGGGCACGATGGCGAAGCTGCGGCCGCCGGAGCCGCGCCCGGCCGCCACCGGGCGCTTGCCGATGCCCTGCGCCGCCGCGTCTGGCTCATCATGTTGCAGGTACAGCCCGGAGTTTGACGCCAGCCCGGCGCGGCTGTGGCAATGGCCGCAATTCACTTCAAGATAGGCGCGCGCCCGGTCGGCGACGGGGGCCGCCGGATCGTCCCAGCGCACCAGCATCGCCGGTTTGGCGGGCAGGCCGGTGAGGCGACCGGCGGCGGCCCATAGTGCCAGCTGGTTCTGGCCCTTTGCGTCCAGCCCGCCGTTGAGATTACCGACGGTGGGGCCGATTGGGGTCGCGTCATTGCCCTGCTGGTGGCATTGTTTGCACTGGTTGACGTTGGGCACGGCGTAATCGAGCCGGACCGGCTTGCCTTGCGCATCAGTAAACGCCACCGGCACCCGCATGCCGGCGCGTTTCAGCACGGCCTCGCTGCCATCGGCGTTCCAGACATAGGACAGCGGCACCCAGCCCGTGGCGCGGCGCACCAGAAGCCGGGTTTCGACGATGCGCACCGCCGCGTCTGGCGCGCGGAAATCGGTGGGATAGGCAAAGTTTTTGACGAGCGTGGTACCGATCGGGAAATCGAGCACGCCCTTTTCCGTGTAGCGCGCCGCAGTGCCGGGGGGCATCCAGACATAGCGGAATTTTTCAGCATAATCGCTGAACAACGGGGTGTTGAGCGTGTAGCGCTGCACACCGGGCGCCGGGACACGGGCGGCGCGGTCGGCGAACAGGCCGTAATCCGACAGTTTCGGCGCCGGGGTTTCAGCCTGCAACCGGGCGGCATCGACGTGCGGCGCCGGCATGGCGCCCATCACCAGCGCCGCCGCAACCGCTAATCCGCCCAGCCTCATTGCGCCGACTTTGCAGCCGCTCGTGCTTCCTGCGCCGCCGGCAGCACCACCGGTTCCGGCTGTGGCACCGCCAGCATCGACAGCGCATCGTCGATGCTCGGCTTGGCATTGGCGACCGGCGTGCCTTGCTTGCCCAGGTTGAGGTTCAGCATCGGCCCCTGCGCGACATAGAGATTGCCATCGGCGTCCATCGGCTTGCCGCCCGGCACGACAAAGCTGGTGACGCCATCCCACATCACCGGCGGGATGGTGCCGCCAACGGCCTTGGCGATTTCGGCACCGCCGGCAAAATCGGGTTTGCCGCCATTGCCGTCAAACCGGTTGCCGCGCACCGAGACATTGCGCGGCAACGGGTTGTAATTCTTGTCGGTGAAGGTGTTGCGATACGATACGATCATGATGGCGTTGCCACCATTATCCTTGATATCATTATCGAAAACATGGACGTCGCGGTTGGCCATCACCATGATGCCGGTGCCCGATGGCACGCCGGCGACGATATTCCCCGGTGCCGCGAAATTGGGCAGATTATTGGTGACCACCTGGTTGTGGAACACCCGGATGGCATGGCCGCCCTGTTGCGGCAGGTCAGGCAGATCGAACACCAAAATGCCGCCGGTGTTGCCGGTGGCGACATTGTCATGGACATCGGCGTTATAGCTGTTTTCGATCTCGATGCCCGCGACATTGCCCTCGGCGCGGCTGTTGCGCACGACGATCTGTTTTGATTGCCCGACATAGATGCCGGCGTCGGAGGCGCCCTTCACCATCACCTTGTCGATCAGCACATTGTCGGATGACACCGGATAGACGCCATAGGCGCCATTGGTGGATTTCGGCCCGCCGGTCCATTCGACGCGCAAATTGACGAAGCTGATGCCGTCCGAGCCCTTGGACTTGATGCCGTTGCCCTTGGCATTTTCCACCGCCAGATCGCGGATTAGGACGTTGCTGGCGGTGATCAGCAGGCCTTCGCCTTCGCCCTTTTGCCCGGTGAAATCGAGGATGGTCCGGCCCGGCCCGGCGCCAGCCACGGTGACGCCAGCCACATCGAGCGACAGGCCATCGGCGAGCACGAAGCGACCCGCCGCCAGCCGCACCGTATCGCCGGGCTTTGCATCGATCAGCGCGGTTTGCAGCATTTCCTGCGCATCGGCGCCCGGTTTGACGGTGATGGTGGCGGCCAGTGCCGGTGTCGTTGCCAGCGCCGCGACCAGAAGAGCGGATTTCAGCATGATTGTTCTCCCCGGGGGCTTTTGATCAGCATCCCCCGGCGCGGCGCGGCTGGCAACTGGCTTTTTGGCGCGCTTCAGCCGGACAGATAGCCGTACCACAGGATGAGCAGCAGCAGGCGCGGCGCGAACGCCGAGCGGCTGAGGCTGGCAAGGCCGATGGTGACGGCGGCGGCGAAGGCGCCGGTCGCAGCGGCATACCCCAACACCATGCCCGGTGGCGTGCGGACCAGCGCCGGCAGCGCCAGCAGCAGCGACCAGCCGGTGCCGGCGACGATGAACGCCGCGCGGCGCAGCCATGGCGACAGCGGCGCGGTGCGGGTAAGCAGCAACAGGCCCTTTGCCTCGCAGCGCCCGGCATGGGCGGTGAGCGCGAAGATCAGCAGCAGCAGGATTGCCGGGCTGGCGGCATGGCGGAAATCCTGGGTGAAGGCGGCGATGGCAGCAGCGGCGGCGAGCAGCTTGAACAGCCGCCCGGCACCGATCAGCCGGAATTCGGCCAGCAACAGGCCCAGTGCCGGGACGGCGAGCGATTTTGGCGCGGGCGCAGCGATCACCGCCGGCGGCGGCGCGCCACCGTTCAACCAGCGCGACACATGGCCCGGCACGACGATGCGGCGGGTGGCGCGGTGCGGGCGGTAGACCAGCCCGGCGAAAGCGGCGACGCCGATGGCGATCAACGCCCAGAGCAGCCGCGAGCCGATGTAACCGGGCGACAACAGCCCGGCCATCACATCCAGCGCGACATGGCCGGGCAGTGCATCGACGCCGCCGATGGCGAAATCGCTGGTGCCGGCGGGCGCACCGAACTGCAACGGCCGCACGAACCCTGCAAAATCATACATGTTGGCGGCAAGGCCTGGCGCTTCGTCCTGTGCCGCCATCGGCATGATCAGCGAGCCCATCCAGAAGACGAAGAAGCCGAAATCGCCCCAGCCGCCGCGCGTGAAGGGCAGCGCATCGAACAAAATGCGCAGCGCCGCCAACCCGAGCAGCGCGGGTGCCGCGACCAGCCACAGCGCCAGGGTGAGCGGCGCGAGATCACGGGTGCCGGCGGGCAGGATGACAAAGGCCAGGATCCAGCCGGCCAGCGTCAGCGCCACCAGCATGGCCAGCAGCACGGCGGCATCGGCGGCAAAGCGGCCCAGCGAAAGCGCAATCCGTGGCGCGGCGGTGACTTCCTCCACCTGCCACGGCTGGCGGCGGGTAGTGTTCGATCGCAAATACATCCAGCCGATGGGCAGCAGCAGCGTCGAAACCACGATGCCCAGCGACACGCCCAGAAACGGCGCGGTCATTTCCGGCAGATGTTGGCCGATGGCGATGACAACGCCGCCGCCATCGCCGCGCGGGATCATGTAACGCGCGCCCACCGGTGCGACGAGCAGCAGCAGCCACAGGCCCCAGCTGCGGCCATAGCGGATCAGCGAGGTGGCAAGCGAAGACCGGGCGATTTGGGCGGCAGCGGTGGTGGCGGCGGTCATGCCGGTTTCACGCCGTCTGGCGCAGCGCGCCGCCTTCGACACGCAGCACGGCGACCGCATGCGGCGCCAGTTCATCGGCAAGATGGGTGGTCATGATGACGATGGCATCCCGGGCGCGTTCGAGGATCAGCGCGCCAAGCTTGCGCGCGGTTTCGCCGTCCAGTTCCGCCGTCGGTTCATCGAGCGCCAGCAATTTGGGCGCGCCGAGCATGGCCTGGGCAAAGATCAACCGCCGCCGCATACCGCCCGAAAAGCTGGCGATGCGGTTGTTGATATCGGCGTGCAGCCCGATGGCATCGGTGATGGCGCCGAACTGCGCATCGGCGGCCGCGGTATCCAGCCCCTTCAACGCGGCGATGTGCAGGGCGAATTCCCGCGCCGTCAGGTCTTCGGGCAGGTCCACAGCCTGTGGCGCATAGCCCAGCGCCCGGCGCATGGCGGTACGCGCCCCCGGCAAGGCCGCGCCATCCCAGCTGATGACGCCCCTGCCGGGTTTTTCGGCGGTGGCGATCAGCCGCAACAACGTGGATTTACCGGCGCCGCTGGGGCCGGTGAGCAGGGTGAGGCCCGGGGTGAAGCGGTGCGAAACGTCGGACAGGACGGATTTCAGGCCGTAACGCTTGCCGATGCCGGTCAATTCGAGAATGGCCATGTTATCCTGTCGAGCAATTTTACGTGTGTTATCCAAACAATACGCCATGCGCAAGCAATTCGCCGGTTGTGCTTCCCCATCGCCACCGCAACCGCTACATATGAAATAACAATTGGCGGGGGCCTGATGTCTGAATACGCGTTGCAACTGTCTGGCCTGCGCAAGAGTTTCGCGCGGGTGGCTGTCGATGACCTCGATCTGCAGGTGCGAGCCGGGGAACTTTACGCGCTGCTCGGCCCCAATGGCGCCGGCAAGACGACGACGCTGCGCATGGTTGCCGGGCTGGAACGACCCGACGCGGGGAAGATCAGCGTGTTCGGTGTCGATGCGCTGGCGCAGCCGATCGCGGCCAAGCGCATCATCGCCTGGTTGCCGGATGAGCCGTTGTTGTACGACAAGCTCGACCCGCTGGAATATCTGGAATTCGTTTCCGGCCTGTGGGGTGTCGATCCCGGCGTGGCGGCAACGCGCGCCGAGGAATTGCTGCGCTGGCTGGAATTGTGGGACAGCCGCAATGCCCGTTGCGACGGGTTTTCGCGCGGCATGAAGCAGAAGGTGGCGCTGGCCGGGGCGTTGATTCATGATCCGCGCCTGCTGATCCTTGATGAGCCGCTGACCGGGCTGGATGCCCATGCATCACGGCAGGTGAAGGATCTGCTCGCCGAACGGGTGCGGCAGGGCGCCACGATCATCTTGACGACACACATATTGGAGGTTGCCGAACGGTTGGCCGACCGCATCGGCATCATCCGCGCCGGGCGGCTGGTGGCGGAAGGCACAATGGCCGAACTGCGCGCCGGGTCCGCCGCAGGCGTTGCCGAAGATGGCGGCCATGCGACGCTGGAGGACATGTTCCTGGCGCTGGCCCGCGCCGAATGAACGCGCTGGTGTCGATGCCTGTCGTGCCGGCGGCGGGCCAGCCGCCGGTTGCGGGTGCCAGCCGCGCCAGCCTGGTGTGGCTGGTGCGCCACGAATTGCGGCTGGCGTTGCGCGATGGTTCGGCGCGGCTGCGCACCCGCGCCATTGTGGCGGCATTGGTGCTGGTGTTGCCGACGCTGGTCGGCACCTTGCTGGCGTGGCGATTGCGCGGATCAGCGGCGATGCCGCACGGCGCCTTTGGCCTGTTGGTGGCGGCCAACGCCGGGCTGGTGCTGCTGATGCTGTCGGGCGCCAGCGTATATGTACTGCGCAGCTTTCATGATCGCGGCGATCTTGACCTGTTGCTGGCGGCGCCGATCCCGGCGCGGCGCGTGCTGGCCGCCAAGGCGGTGGCGGTACATGCGTCGGTTTCACTGCCGCTTCTCGTCATTTTTTCGCCGTTCCTGATCGCATCGGCGCTGTTCGGCCACCCCGGCTGGCTGGGCGGCGTCGTGATGATCATTGTGACGGCGGTGATCGCCACATCGCTGGCGTTCGGTTTGGCGACGGCGCTGTTCCGGATGATCGGCGCGCGGCGGGCGCGCAAGGTGATCCAGATCGGTGGCGGCGTGTTCGCCGCGGTTGTCGCCATCGGCGGGCAGGCGCCGACCTTTGCGCCCGAATTCTTCATGGGGTTGAGCAAGGCGTTGTCGGCCCCGCCACCGCCGCCGTTCGATTGGCCGGCGCGGGCCTTGTTCGGTGATCCGCTGCCGTTGCTGGCGATGGTGTTGCTGGCGGCCGGCGCGGCGACGTTGGCGGCGCAGCTGGCATCGGCCAATCTGGGCCGCCAGGGCGACCCCGCCGAGGCGGCGCGGGCCGCGACCACGCCAAGCCGCGCCTTTCGCAGCGGCGCGCGGCGACGCGGGCCATTGGGCGTCTTGCTGCAAAAGGAGCTGCGGTTGTTGGGCCGTGACCCCGAACTGTTGGCGGCGGTGGCGCTGCAACTGGCCTATATGGTGCCGGCGTTCGGGTTGATCTTTGTCGGCGGCGGGGTCACCGATGCGCGCATGGCGGCGGCCTGTGTGCTGTTTTCGGGGTTGCTGCCGTCCAGCCTAGCCTGGCTGACGATCTGCGGCGAGGATGCATCGGATCTGATCCGCGCGGCGCCCGTCGAACATGACACGGTGCTGCACGCCAAGCTGCTGGCGGCGTGCCTGCCGGCGCTGACGCTGGTGGCGCTGCCGCTGCTGTATCTGATGAGCCAGAGCCTGCGCGCCGGGCTTGTCGCGCTGATGCTGGCGCCCATCGCGGCGGTGGGCGCGGCATTCCAGCAATATTGGATCGGCCGGCCGCAACCGCGCCGAAGCTTCCGTTATCGCCAGCGCGGATCGATGCTGTTGGCGGTCAGCGAATATATCATGGCCGGTTGCTGGGCCGCCACTGCATCGCTGCTGGTGCACGGCCTTGGCTGGGCATTGCTGTCGGCGCTGCTTGCGCTTGCCGTGCTGGTCGGTTCGAGAATGCTGCGCGCAAAATCGATTTGAGGGCGGGGCTGTCGGCGATCCAGATGCCCCCACCCCGACCCTCCCCACTCTGCCGCCTGCGGCGGTCGGGGAAAGTGCCGCGCCATCAGTGGTGATCCGGACCCAGCCGGCCGCCGCCGCGCATGAACATCAACACGATCAGCCCGACCGCCAGCATGCCGACCACCGGTGCCATGCCCCAGGCCTGGCTGCCGCCCCAATGCGTCGCCGTTTCAACGAGCAACGGCCCCAGCCACATGGTAGCGCTGCCCGACAGCACATAGAGCCCGAAGAACACGCCGAGTTTTTCGGGCGGCGCCACCCGCGTCAACAAGGTGCGCGATGAGGCATAGCAACCCGCCACACCCACTGCGAGCAGGCAGCCCAGCCCCAGGAACACAAGTTCGGGCAATTTGGTGAACATCGCGCCCTGCCACAGCGGTTCGCCATGCCATGGCTGGTAGAGGATGCGGTCCGCACCCATGCCGAGCAGCAGCGTTTCGACGATTATGATCAGCGTCAGTTGCAGCCGCACGGTGTTGGCCGGACCGATGCGATCATCCAGGAACCCGGCGAGCAAGCCGCCACCCACCGCCGCGATCGACAGCACGATGCCATAGCCGATCATTTCCAGCGTGTGCCAATGCATGACGCCGGCGGCGAACAGCCCGCCGAACACCAGGATCGCCGTCAGCCCGTCGGTGTAGATCATCCGCGCGCC
>JBBQYI010000068.1:0-14982 GCA_038208825.1 Sphingomonadales bacterium
GTAGCGCGGGCCATTCATGGGCGCGGGCGCGTTCATCATGCGGCGAGGGGGCGGTGGTATGGCAGCTTCTCCTGTTGTGTTGTGCTGCCTATGTAACCTTTCCGCGGCCATTCCGCAAAGGGTGGCGGGGCTTTTCGCGCGTGAATCGCCGGGATTGACGCAATTGGGGCACAGCGGCCGCGATCAGGCGCGCAACAGGTGGCGCAACGGCCGGGCAAGCAACAGGAAAATCACCCCGCCGGCGCCGACGATGGCGGCGTGGAGCAGCCAGAAATCCGCAGCCGACCATTGCCCGTACAGGCCGCCGATGCCGCCGCTGGCGGTGCTGCCGACGAATATCGCCAGAGTCGCCACGCCCATCATGATGCCGTTGATGCGCGGCGGGGCCACCCGGGCATAGAATGCCATGCTGATCGGCACGAAATACAGCCAGCCCAGGTTGGAAATCAGGTGGAACCCCACCGCCCACAGCACCGGCACCTTGGCCGGGAACAGCCATGTCGCCGCCGCCAGCCACAAGGTGCCGCCACCAAAGACCAGGCAGCCGATGGCAAGCTTGCCGAAATCATCGGGTTCGCGGCCCTTTGCCGCCTGCGCCCGCCACAGCGCCACGCCGAACGGCATCAACAGCGCCGGGGACAGGCCATCGATGGCCTGCAACCAGGGAATCGGCATGGTCCAGCCGCCGATGACCAGATCGACATGATCGCGGACCCACAGATTATAGACGTTCCAGACCTGCGATTGCGCCACCCAGAACAGCGCGAACAGCGGCACCAGCGCAACCAGCACCAGCGTGCGGCGGCGTTCCCCGGCATCGAGCGGAATCGGCGCGGCGCTGTCCTTGCGCCGGCGCGGCGGATCGGCTGGCAGGTGCCGCGACCCGGCGAGATAGACGATCAGCCCGACGAGCATGCCGATGCCGGCAAAGCCGAAGCCGATGTGCCAGCCGTATTGCTGGGCCAAAAGCCCGGTGATGATCGGCGCCATGAACGCCGACAGATTGACCGCGAGATAGTAGATCTGGAAGCCATCGGCGCGGCGGCGATCGCTGGCGCTGTACAACCGCCCGACCTGCGCCATGACATTGCCGTGCATCAGCCCGGCGCCGACGATCAGCAGCGCCAGCGCGACGAGGAAGGATTGATCAAAAGCCATGCAGAAATGCCCGGCGGTCATCAGCAGGGCGCCGAGCGCGATGGTGTTGCGCAGGCCCAGCAGCCGGTCGGCGATCAGCCCGCCAAGCACCGGGGTGAAATAGGCGGTGCCGATGTAGAGGCCGAAAATCTGAGCGGCCAGTGCATCGGGTGTCAATGGCCCGCGGATCGATTCGATGATCCCGCGAAACCCGGCAAAGCCTGCGACGTTCTCGACATGGCCGGGCCGCAGCAATTGTTCGGCCATGTACAGCGTCAACAGCGCCTGCATGCCGTAAAAGGAAATGCCGTCCCACAGCTTGGTGCCGAAAATCACGGCAAGGCCGCGCGGGTGGCCCATCAGATCGGGCGCTGCGTGCGGGCTGGCCTGCATCGCTTCGATTTCGATCAATGCTTCGGTGGGCGAGGTGCTGTTGATCGGCGTATTCCTGACCGGATTGCTGCCGCAACCTGTCACGCCGGCTGCCATCGGGCAAGCCGTGACGGGACGCCGCAGTTTGGCGACGGGAAGTGCTTGGCTTTTCAGGGGCAATGGCGTTTGATCGGCGATATCTGGGTGGAGGCGAACATCATGCGGCGGGCGGGTTTGATCGGGCGGGTGGGCACGATCCTGTTGTTGGCGCCGGCGTTGGTTCTGGGTGCAACGTTTCTGGGCGCAACGGCGGCGCGCGCCGAAAGCTTCAACCTGGCCGGCGCGCTGGATTTTCCCTTCGTCGACGGGCTCGCCAGCAACGCCGGTGGCACGCGCATCGCCTGGGTGCGCAATGTCGGCGGGGTGCGCAACGTCTGGGTCGCCGATGCGGCGGGCGGCAGCCTGCGCAAGGTGACGCAGTTCAGCGCCGATGATGGCCAGGAAATCACCCGGATCACCCTGTCGCCCGACGGCCGAACGGTGGTTTTCGTGCGCGGCGGCGACCATGACGCCAACTGGCCGGCGGACGGCAATCTGCCGCCCGATCCCACATCCGATCCGGGGGCGCCCGCCGTCACGCTGTGGCGCGCCGATGCGGTTGGCTCGGCTGCGGCGGCACCGGTATCGGAGGGCGATGCCCCGGCGCTTTCGGCGACGGGGACGCTGGCCTATGTCAAGGACGGCGCGGTGTGGACGGTCGGTCTGGACGGCAAGGCACCGCACCGGCTGTTCTTCGATCGCGGCCATGATGGCAGTCTTGTCTGGTCACCCGATGGCAAGCGGCTGGCGTTTGTTTCGGACCGTGGTGACCATGGTTTTATCGGCATCTGGCGCGATGCGACGACGCCGATCCTGTGGCTGGCGCCGTCGACCGGCCATGATGCGTCACCGGTCTGGTCGCCCGATGGCACCCGCATCGCCTTTACCCGGCAACCGGGCACTGGCGGCGCACCGGCGCCGACGCTGGTGGAAGTGGCTGACCCGTGGAGCCTCTGGACGGCCGATGCGACGACCGGGGCCGGGCAGCGGGTCTGGGCCAGCGGCAAGGCGATGCGCGACAGCTTCCCGCAGGTGGCAGGTGGCGCCAATCTGCATTGGGGCGCAGGGGACCGGCTGGTATTCCTGTCGGAACAGACCAATTGGCAGCAGCTTTATGCCGTGCCGGCGGCGGGCGGTGCGGCGGTGCGGCTGACCGGCGATGGCTTCATGGTGGAACATGTGGCGATGACGCCCGATGGCACGGCGATGGTCTATTCGGCCAATACCGGTTCGACCGCCGATGACGATACGCGGCGACACATTTTCCGGGTTGGCGTTGCCGGTGGCCCGGTGACGGCGCTGACCAGCGGCGACGGGCTGGAATGGACGCCGGTCGGGCTGGCGGGCGGCGGCGCGGCGTTCATCGCGGCCGGCGCGCGAGAGGCGCCGGCGCTGGCGGTGGTCGATGCGGCCGGCCGGCGGACATTGTCCGGGCAGGCGGCGCCCGCCGATTTCGCCGGGGCGAAGTTCGTGGTGCCCAGGAAGGTGCAGTTCACCGCCCCTGATGGACAGGTGGTTTATGGGCAATTGTTCGATGCGCCTGGTGGCACGGTGAAGAAGCCGGGGCTGATCTTTGTCCATGGCGGGCCGCCACGGCAGATGCTGCTCGGCTTTTCGTACATGGATTATTACAGCCATGCCTATGCGATGAACCAGTATCTGGCGGCGCATGGCTTTACCGTGCTGTCGGTGAATTATCGGCTCGGCATCGGTTATGGGCGGGATTTTCAACATGCCGCCAAGGGCGGCCCGACGGGATCGTCCGAATATCAGGACGTGGTCGCCGGGGCGCGATACCTTGCCGGTGTGCCGGGGGTGGATGCGGCGCGGCTGGGCATCTGGGGCGGTTCCTATGGCGGGTTGCTGACGGCGTTGGGGCTGGCGCGCAATTCCGATGTGTTCAAGGCCGGGGTGGATTTCCACGGCGTGCATGACTGGTCGCGATTCTATGCCGAAATCATCGGCAATCCGCCGCTGCGCCATGAACAGGGCGACCGGGAGGCGTTTCTGTCGACGGCGTTCCACGCGTCGCCGGTGGCCGATGTGGCGACATGGCGGTCGCCGGTGCTGCTGATCCATGGCGATGATGATCGCAATGTGCGGTTTTCACAGACAGTCGATCTGGCGCGGCGGCTGGATGCGCAGGGGGTGGCGTATGAGGAAATGGTGATTCCCGACGAGATTCACGGGTTCCTGCGGCATGCCAGCTGGTTGAAGGCCTATGCGGCGTCAGCGGAGTTTTTGACGCGGAAGCTGGGGGCAAAATAGGGGGGGTGATGTCCTCCACTCCCCTGTCATCCCGAGCTTGACCCAGGACCCAGTTTTTCGATCTACGTTGCCAAAGGAAACTGGGTCCCGGGTCAAGCCCGGGATGACAGATTAGCTACCGCAAATCTGGCGGGGTCGCTTCGGCCTTCAGCAGCGCAACGGCTTCGGCGAGTGGCATGACCCGTTGTTCGCCGCCGGCAAGGTTGCGCAGCGCGACGGTGCCTTCCTCCGCCTCCCGTCTGCCGACGACGAGCATATAGCCGGCCTTGGTCAGGCTGTGCTCGCGCACCTTCAGGTTGATCTTTTCGTTGCGCAGGTCGCTTTCGGTGCGGATGCCGGCCTTTTGCAGCGCCGCCAGCACGTTGCCGGCGAAGCTGTCGGCGTCGGAAACGATGGTTGCCACCACCGCCTGCACCGGCGCCAGCCATAGCGGGAAGCGCCCGGCGTAATGCTCGATAAGGATGCCGATGAAGCGTTCATAGCTGCCAAGGATGGCACGGTGGAGCATTACCGGGCGGTGGCGGGCGCCATCCTCCGCAACATAGGACGCATCGAGCCGTTCCGGCAGCACGGTATCGGTCTGGATGGTGCCGACCTGCCACGTCCGCCCGATGGCGTCGGTGAGGTGGAATTCGAGCTTGGGCGCGTAGAATGCGCCTTCGCCGGGCAATTCTTCCCAGCCCCATTCGGGGGTGTTGCGGCCGGTCGCGGCGACAGCATCGCGCATCGATTGTTCGGACCAATCCCACATCGCATCGGTGCCGAAACGCTTTTCGGGGCGCAATGCCAGCTTGATGGCATAGTCCGAGAAACCGAGGTCCTTGTAGACGACATCGAGCAGATCGCAGAAGGCCGCCACTTCAGCGACGATCTGGTCTTCGCGGCAGAAGATATGGCCATCGTCCTGGGTGAACTGGCGCACGCGCATCAGGCCGTGCAGCGCGCCGTGCGGCTCGTTGCGGTGGCAACAGCCCATTTCGGCGAGGCGCAGCGGCAGGTCGCGATAGGATTTGATGCCCTGGCGGAAAATCAGCACATGCGCCGGGCAGTTCATCGGTTTCAGCGCCATCCAGTCGGCATCGTTGGACACGACCGGACCGTCATCGTCGACATTGGGCACTTCGTCGGGGATGACGAACATGTTTTCGCGATATTTGCCCCAGTGGCCGGACTGTTCCCATTGGCGGGCGTCCATGATCTGTGGTGTCTTTACCTCCAGATAGCCGGCGGGATCGAGCCGGCGGCGCATATAGGCCTCAAGCGCGCGGTAGATGACGAAGCCGCGCGGGTGCCAGAACACGCTGCCATGCGCTTCGGCCTGCAGGTGGAACAGGTCCATTTCGGCGCCCAGCTTGCGGTGGTCGCGCTTTGCCGCTTCCTCCAGCCGCGTCATGTGCGCGTCGAGCTGCTTTTTCGTCAGCCAGCCGGTGCCGTAGATGCGGCTGAGCATGGCGTTCTTCTGGTCACCGCGCCAATAGGCGCCCGATACGCGCGTCAGTTTGAAGGCGCTGGGATCGAGCTTGCCGGTGGAGGGCAGATGCGGCCCGCGGCACATGTCGAGCCAGCCGCCTTCGGCATCGGCGGGGCCGGACCAATAGACGGTCAGATCCTCGTTGCCCGGCAGTTCGGCGGCCCATTCGGCCTTGAACGTTTCGCCCTGCTGTTGCCAGCGGCTGATCAGTGCCTCGCGCGTCCAGACCTGGCGGACCAGCGGTTTGTCGGCGGCGATGATGCGGCGCATCTCGGCCTCGATGGCCGGCAGGTCATCATCGGTGAACGGGCCGCGATCGGGCGCCGGCGCGAAATCATAGTAAAAACCGTCGTCCGTCGATGGGCCAAAGGTAATCTGCGTGCCGGGGAACAGCCGCTGCACCGCCTCGGCGAGGACGTGCGCGAAATCATGCCGGGCGAGTTCGAGCGCATCGGCCTCGTCCTTGGCCGTCACAAGTGCCAGCCGGGCATCCTGTTCGATGGGCCGCGACAGATCGACGATCTCGCCATCGACGCGCGCCGCCAGCGCCGCCTTCAGCAGGCCGGGGCCGATGGCAGCCGCCACATCGGCACCGGTAGTGCCGCGCGGCATTTCGCGCACAGAGCCGTCCGGGAGCGTGAGGTGGATGAGTTCCGACATGGCCGCGCCTATGCCGCGTCTTGGCGTTTGCGGCAAGCGCAGGCGCCAGCCGCATTGGCGCGGCGGCGTGTCGGGATCGGGCGGGAATGATTGGCAAGTGTTCAGGCGCGATTGGACAAAAAAGCAACATTTTGCATTTATGAGCCTGTTTCGGAGTAACACTCGCTTGTCTTTACTTTCGATTAAGTGAATATCGCCCCGGGTCGATTTCGGGGGCAAGAAATGGATGCTGTAACACCAAGGCCGGCCGATGCGCCGCAGCCAATCGAATTTTCTGGTAGCGCCGGCAGTTTTTTCGGGCTGGCGTTCGGCAACTTGCTGCTGACGATCATTACCATCGGCATTTATCGATTCTGGGCGAAAACCCGGGTTCGCGCCTATTTGTGGGAACGCACCAGCTTTCAGGGCGAACCGCTGGAATATCGCGGCCGCGGTATTGAAAAGCTATTGGGCGCGCTGGTGGTTCTGGGCGCGGTTTTCGTGCCGCTGGCGATTGTCGGCATGATCATCGCGGCGCTCGGATCGGCGGGCGACAAGCTTTTGGCCATGCTGCTTTACCTGCCGGTCTATATCGGGCTGATCTATCTTCTCGGCGTCGGCATCTATCGGTCGCAACGCTATATCTTCAGCCGGACGAGCTGGCGCGGGATTCGCGGTGGCATGACCAGCGGCGGCTGGGGCTATGGCGTGTTGTACCTGAAGATGACGCTGTTGCAGGTGGTGTCACTGGGTTTTGCGACGCCCTATGTCACGACGCGCGTCTGGAATGCCCGGATGAATGACGGGATGTTCGGCTCGCTGCCGGTCGCCGCCAATGCCGAATGGCGGCCGTTGTTCCGGCGCTTCATCATGGTGTGGGTGGTGGCGCTGGCTGTTTATGCCGGGATTGCCGCCACGGTCATGTTCGGCATGCCCGACGTCGTCGCGATGTTGAAGGCGGGTAGCGGCCGACCTGCCGATCCGGAGGCCGCAAAGGCAACGCTGGCGGCGCTTGGCCGGCTTTATGGCCTGATTTTCCTCGGCGGTATCGTCATCGCGCTGTTGATGATGGGCTATTATGCGGCGATGCTGCGCGAATTGTTCGGCAAGACCCGTATCGGCACCATGGCATTGTCGCTGGATGTCACGCCGCTGGGCCTGATCGGCTTTTATCTCGGCAATATCGCCATCGTGGTGTTTACCCTTGGCCTTGGTGTCATCATTATGCCGTATCGCTCCTTTGGATTTTACGCCCGGCGGCTTTCGACGATCGGCGCGTTTGATGCCGACAAGCTGCTGCAGACCAGCCTTGCCGGGCCTGTGCAGGGTGACGGGCTTGCCGACGCCTTCGACATTTCCGCCTTTTGATCCCGTGCAGCGCCAGCCGAACATCGGGCCGCCGTTGAAGGCGACGCTGCACGACGGCACCAGCGCGCGGGCCATTCCCGTGCAGGTGTCACCGCACGGCGAACGGCTGGTGGTGCGCGGCGAGGACGATGTCATTGGCGTGGCGATTGCCGTGCTGCGCCGGGGGGCCGCGGTGCCGGCGGGCCTCACGCTGCACCGTACCGACATGCCCGATTGGCGGCTGGTGCTGCATGATGTGCCGGCCGATGGCTGGGTGCATCGGCTGCCGGGGGTCGGCCGGCTGACGTCGCGCGCCGCCGCGCTTTATGCCGGTGTTGCGGCGGCGCTGGTCGGGGTGGCGGCCATAGGCTGGTTTCAGGGGCCGGCGATCATCGCCGCTGCCGCGCCGCTGGTGCCGCACCGCGTCACCGAACCCATCGGCCGCGGCTATCTCGTGCAACTGGGGCGCGCTTGTGAGGCGCCCGCCGGGGTCGCCGCGCTGCAACGGCTGGCGGTGCGCCTGACCCCGGCGAAGGGATTTGCCGAACCGGTGGTGCTGACTGTCATCGATGAACCGGTCGTCAACGCCCTGGCGCTGCCGGGTGGCCATGTTGCGATCTTTCGCAAGTTGATCGACGAGGCGGCGTCGCCCGATGAAGTGGCCGGCGTGCTGGCGCATGAACTCGCCCATGTCGACCGGCAGCATCCCAACCAGGCGTTGATCCGCGAAATGGGATTGTCATTGGCGGCGCGTTCGCTGGGTGGCGATATCGGCGGTGTTGCCGATCTGACATTGCTGTTGCACGGCACAAGGGCGGCAGAGGCGGAGGCGGACAGCGACGCCATCGTGCTGATGCGCGCCGGCCATGTCTCGCCACGCGCCATCGCCGGTTTCTTTGATCGCCAGAACAAAAAGAACAACGGGCTGTTGCCGGCGGCGCTGGCGCGGCTTGGGGATTATGGTTCAACGCACCCGTCGGATGCATCGCGCGCCGCGCTGTTTCGCGATGCGACCGTATCGGGCACCACGGCGGCGATGAGCGATGCCGATTGGCAGGCGCTGCGCTCGATCTGCCGCTGAATCCGTCGCGGATCCCCGTTATCGTTGCACCGCGCGTGTATAGAGGTGCCAGGTGGCATAGCCGAGCACCGGCAACGCCACCATCAGGCCGACGAACAGCGGCAGTGCGGCGGCGAACAGGATGGCGGCGACGCGAATGCCCCACATGATCATGGTGCCCGGATTGCGCCGGAAAACCGCGATGGAGGTGAGCACTGCGGTTGTCGGGTCCGTGCTTTTGTCGACGACCATCGGGAAACTGATGGCGGCGACCGCCAGTGTCACGGTGGCGAACAGCGCGCCGGCCGCGTTGCCGATGATGATAAGGGTCAAGCCTTCGCCGGTGCCGAACAGGTCCCGGATGAAGTCATCGGGGGTGGTGGGGCCGCGCTGGCCAAGCGTTGCGTCGTAAATGCCCTGCGCGACCATCATCCAGAGCAGGAAAATCGCCGCCAGCATGATGGTGAGCGTCGCAATCGGCAGCCGTGACCGGCCCTTCATCGGATCGAGGAAGTGCCACCAGCCCGATTCAAGACCGGATTCGCGGCGCCGGGCTATTTCATAAAAGCCCGACGCCGCGACCGGCCCGACCAACGCAAACCCCGCAGCAAGCGGGAAAATCAACGGGAAAAGCTGTGCATTGAAGGCGAACCAGGCGGCCGCCACACCGGCGACGGCATAGATGATGGGCAACATGATGATGTCGCCGCGTTTTGCCTTGAAATCGTCCCAGCCCTGCACCAGCGCCCAGCGCAGATCGTCAGAACCGATGCTGAGCACCGGGGCTGTTCGGACCGGGGGCATGGTCGCGTCCATCGCCATCTCCTTTGAAGGATTAGGGATATGGCGGGATGATACGCCTATCGCGCACCAGCGCAACCCGTTGGTTCTCCATGGGCCGGTGGCGCTGACGTGGCGCAGCGGCTATTCCGGGTGGATGACCGTATCGCCCGCCGCCCGCCTGCCGCATGATGGTGCCGATCTCGCCTTTCGGCTGGTCGCGGGTGTGGGCCCGATGCTGGTGTTCCTGCCCGGCTACATGTCCGACATGGCCGGATCGAAGGCGGCCGCGATGGCCGATTGGGCGGCGGCGAATGGTCGGGCCTGTCTGCGGCTGGACTATTCGGGGTGCGGGGAGAGCGGTGGCGACTTCCTTGCTGGCAGCATCGGGCGCTGGGTGGACGATGCGCGTGCCGTTATCGATCATGTCGCGCCGGGGGGCCGCGTCGTGCTGGTCGGATCATCGATGGGTGGCTGGGTGGCGTTGCGGCTGGGGCTGTTGCTGGGGGGCCGGCTGGCGGGGTTGATCGGTATCGCCGCCGCCCCGGATTTCACCGATTGGGGGCTGGATATCGGCGATGCGGACCGCGCCGCGCTGGTGGCGCAAGGTTGGTTCAGCCGGCCCAGCGGCTATGATGCCGGTGGCTATCACTATTCACGTGCGTTGATCGACGATGCACCGGCGCAGCGGTTGCTGGGGGGCGACATTGCCATCGATGCACCGGTGCGCCTGTTGCACGGGCAGGGTGATGATGCGGTGCCGTGGCAATTGTCGCTGGATATCGCGGCGCGGCTGCGTTCGGCAGATGTTCAGGTGACGCTGGTCAAGGATGGCGACCATCGGCTGTCGCGGCCGCAGGATATCGACCTGTTGCTGACGACGGTGGCGACGCTGTTGATCGAGGTGGAATGATGCGGGCGTATTGGCTGGCTGTGGTGTTTGTGGCGGCGGCCCCGGCACAGGCGCAATCTACCGCGCAAATGACGCCGGGTGATCGCAGCCACTATAACGCCTGCCTTTCGCTGGTGAAAAATGATCCGCAGCGTGCCATTGCCAATGCGCAGGCCTGGCGGGTCGAAGGCGGCGGCATCCCGGCGCGGCAGTGCCTGGCGCTTGCACAGTTTGCGATGGGGGATGTTGCGACGGCGCTGAAAAGCTTTGAAGGCGTTGCCGAAGCATCGGAATCGGCGCGCGACGGGCAGGCGGTGACGTTGTGGGCACAGGCCGCCGATGCCGCGATGATGGCGGAACAGCCGGCGGCGGCGCTGGGCTATGTCGATCATGCGCTTGGCGGGGAAAGCACGCTCAGTCCGCGCGCCGAAGCCAGCCTGCGCATCACCCGCGCCGAAGCGCTGGTTGCCCTCAAACGCGACAAGGAAGCCGCTGCCGATCTTGAAAAGGCGACCGGCCTTGATGCTGCCGTGTCCGATGGCTGGTTGTTGAAGGCGACATTGGCGCGCCGGATGGGCGATGTGAAAGCCGCCGAAGCCGCGATCGTGAAGGCGGGCGAACTGGCCCCCGATGATGCCGCCGTGCAATATGAAGCCGGCAATATCGCGGCGGAACGGGGCGATGTGGCGCTGGCCCGCACCGCGTGGAGCGCCGCCGAAAAGGCCGACCCGGATTCCGTTCCCGGCAAGGCGGCGCATGATGCGCTGGCGCACACGGCGGCGCCAGCGGCCGCACCTGCAACACCGGCACCGGCATCATCGACACCCGCACCGGCACCTGAAACGCCCGGAAGCTAGTCGATATAGAAATCGATCGTCGTTACCACCCGCACCTTTTGGAATGGGGAGGCGCTGGCGCTGCCCGCGCCCTCGCCATCGCGCGGGATGATCGAGAAATAGCCCTGGGTCGCCGATTTGATGTCGCCGACCGATGCGCCCGAATCCTTGGCGAATTGTTCGGCGCCTTCGCGGGCGTTTTTGGTCGCCGCGGCGATCATCGGCGGCTTTACGGTGTTCAGCCCGGTGAAGCTGTAGACCATGCCGCCATTGTCGGCATCGAACACCACGCCCTGCCGCAACAGTTCGACCTGTGCGGCAAAGGCGGCGCGCGCCTGTTCCACCCGGGTTGTGCGCAACTGTATCTTGCGGCGGATGGTAATGTTGCGGCGGCCATTGCCATCGACATATTGGTTGACGCTGATGCCGCCCGATTCAATCTCTGCATCGGTAAAGTCGCGCGATTTCAGATAGGCGGTGACGGCACTGCCATCGCGGTCGGACTGGGCCTGCAACGGCGCCAGATCATTGCCGACGGCGGACAGCCCGATTGTCCAGGTGGCAAGATCGGCGGTGACATCGCGTTCGGCGAGGCCGCGCACCGTCACCGATCGGTCGGCGCGGTGGGCGCGTGTCAGGCCGTCGCCCAGCAACCAACCGCCGCCAGCAACGCCGATGGCGAGCACGATGGCTGGGATCAACATGCCGCCGGATACCGGCCTTGCGTCTGCCATGGTCGTCGTTTCCTGTTCTTCAGGGGATTTGCGGGCTGCGTCCCACTTGCCAGTCGCCAGATAGCGGCGGTGACGTTAATGATGCCTGACAGGGCCGGCTGCCGACCCGCACGCGATCCGAAAGCCCTTCATGCCCCGCGCCGATTTCAAATTCAGTTTCCCCAAGCGCGTGCGCTTTGCCGAAGTCGATGCGCAGGGCGTGGTGTTCAATTCGCGCTACCTTGAATATTTCGATATCGCGCTGGTCGAATATTGGCGGGCCGTCGGGCTGTATTCGGGCGCCGGGCTGGTTGGTGGCCCGGAAATGCATGTGGCAAAGGCGCTGGTTGAATATCGCGCGCCCATCCTGCTCGATGAAATGGTGGCGATCTGCATACGCTGCGCACGCATCGGCAACAGTTCGATGAGTTTTGCGTTTGAACTGCACACTGGTGAGGGCGATGATCTGCGCGCCACCGGCGAGGAAGTGCATGTCCATGTCGCCGAGGTGCGTGGCCGGCCGACGCCATTGCCCGCCGATGTGATCGCCAAGTTCGAGGCCTTTGAGGGCCGTGTTTTGAAGGAAGTCCGCTGATGAAATATCTGCACACCATGATCCGCGTTTCGGATGTGGCCGAAACGCTGAAATTCTTTGCGCTGCTTGGGCTGAAGGAGCTGAAGCGCTATGACAATGAGGCCGGGCGCTTCTCGCTGATCTTCCTGGCGGCGCCGGGGGATGAGAGCGCGCAGGTCGAACTGACCCATAATTGGGACGAGGCCGGCTATGGCGGCGGCCGCAATTTCGGCCATCTCGCCTATGCGGTGGACGACATTTATGCGGCCTGTCAGCGCTTGATGGACGGCGGCGTCACCATCAACCGGCCGCCGCGCGATGGCCATATGGCGTTCGTGCGATCACCGGATGGCATTTCGGTCGAACTGTTGCAGGCCGGGCCGTCGCTGGCGCCGGCCGAGCCCTGGGCATCGATGCCGAACACCGGGGCCTGGTGATGTTGACCATCGTGCAGGTGCCGGTGCTGTCGGACAATTACGTCTATCTGGCGCATGATGATGCCAGCGGCGAAACCGCAGTCATCGACCCGGCGGTGGCCGAGCCGGTGCTGGCGGCGGCCGCGGCGCGGGGCTGGCGGATCACGCAGATACTCAACACGCACTGGCACCCCGATCATGTCGGCGGCAATGCGGCGATTGTTGCGGCAACCGGCGCGAAGGTGACCGGGCCGAAGGGCGAAGCGGCGAAAATCCCGCACATCGGCCGGGCGGTGGCGGAGGGCGACACGGTTGCTGTTGGTGGCAGCATGGCGCGGGTGCTCGATGTCGGCGCGCATACCGCCGGGCACATCGCCTATGTGTTCGACGATGATCATGTGCTGTTCCCCGGCGATACGCTGTTCGCGCTGGGCTGTGGGCGGTTGTTCGAAGGTTCGCCGGCCGACATGCACGCGGCGCTGGGCAAGCTGGCGGCGTTGCCGGGCGAAACCATGGTTTATTGCGCCCATGAATATACGCAGTCGAACGCCCGTTATGCGGTGACGGCGGAGCCGGACAATGCGGCGCTGGCCAAGCGGGTGGTGGCCATCGACGCGGCGCGGGCCAAGGGCGAACCGACAGTGCCGTTCACGATTGCTGAGGAGCGCGCGACCAACCCGTTTGTCCGCGCCGGCAGCATCGAGGAGCTCGGGCGGCGGCGCGCTGCGAAGGATGTGTTTCGGGGTTAAAACTCGGGTCATTCCGGGCTTTACCCGGAACCCAGCTTCCCTCTCGGTCTCCCCCAGAAAAGTAGCTCCGAGGTCAAGCCCGGGATGACAGGTCGGTAGCGGAAGACTATCGCGCCGCGTGCCGCCGTTCGATGGCGTCCCAGATCAGGCCTGGGGTGTTGGTGCCGTTGAAGCGGTCGATGGCGACGATTCCCGTTGGCGAGGTGACGTTGATTTCGGTCAGGCAGCCGGCGATGACGTCGATGCCGACGAACACCAGGCCGCGTGCCGCCAGATCTGGCCCGATGGTGGCGCAGATTTCGGCCTCGCGCGGGCTGAGCTCGGTCGCCTGTGCCTGGCCGCCGGCGGCGAGGTTCGAGCGGATTTCGCCGGATTTGGGCAGGCGGTTGATGGCGCCCGTTGCCACGCCATCGACCAGCACGATGCGTTTGTCGCCTTCCGATACCTTGGGCAGGAACGCCTGCACCATGAAGGGTTCGTTCCACACCGTGCCGAACAGTTCGACCAGCGCCGGCAAATTGCCGTCATTCTTGTCGATGAGGAACACCGCGGCGCCGGCATTGCCATACAGCGGCTTGATGACCACGGCGCCGTGGCGGGCACGGAAATCCATGGCTTCGGCCAGCGAGCGCGTCACCAGCGTTGGCGGCATCAATTGGGGGTAGCGCAGCACGAACAGCTTTTCGGGTGCGTTCCTGACCTCGCGCGGGTCATTCACCACCAGCGTTTCGCCCTGCACCATTTCCAGCAGATGGGTGGCGGTGATGTACCCCATGTCGAACGGCGGATCCTGCCGCATCAGCACGACATCCACGTCATGGCCCAGATCGATCGTCTGCTGTTCGCCCTGCCATTCGTAATGCGGCCCCGGTTCGCGCGTCACGCTGAGCGGCTGCGCTCGTGCCCGTACCCGGCCGCTTTCGGCCGACAGGGCCGCTGCGAGATAGTGTTGGAGCGTGTGGCCGCGCTTTTGCGCCTCCAGCATCAGCGCAAAGCTTGAATCACCGGCAGTGTTGACGGTTTCGATCGGGTCCATCTGGACCGCGACGCGCAGGGACATGAAAAAACGCCTTTGTTCAGCTGTCGGAGCGCGCCAGTGCCGCCAGAGCTGCCTGGATGCGACGCGTCATCGCCGTCTCATGGGTGGTTTCCAGCATCGCCGTCAAGCTGCCGCGTGCCGCCAAATTATGGCCGAGCAATTGTTCCAGCCGGGCGCGTTCCCACCACAGGCTGGACAGGCGCGGCGCGATGGTCGTCATGCGTTCATAGAGTTTAAGCGCCCGCTTGGGGTCGCCGCCGCTGCGCGCCCTGCTGGCCTGGTTGGTCACCAGCCGCACCAGCAATTGCCGGTTGGTCATCGCATCGAAACGCGTCGGCACCGGTTCGCCGCCGCCGTGGCGGGCGATTTCAACGGCGCGTTCGCGGGTGATGCCCATGCCATGATCGAATGGATCGACCAGCGCCGAATCGACGCCGCCCTTTACCTCGACAACCACATGGCCGGGCAGGTTGAGCGCATCGGCGCGCCAGCCGACGCGGCGGGCCAGCGCCACATACAGGATGGACAGCGCCACCGGCAGGCCGCGGCCGCGTTCGACAATGGCGATCAGATCGGCGTTGAGCGGGTTG
>JBBQYI010000069.1:0-14776 GCA_038208825.1 Sphingomonadales bacterium
GCCGCCGATGCCAGCTCCGATGATGACAACCCCGTCTTCTCGCGCCAAAACCCGACTCCGCCGGACCCGTGCCCGGAAGTTGCAATGATTGACCGCGCCGGGGCGACTGTCCAGAGTTCATGACACAATGATGTCCAATAATATTGTCACTCCGCCGTCGACGCCCTCTAAGCCCGGCCTGCGCGAGCGTTGGCTGCTGTTCCGCAATGGCTGGCTGGCGAACCCGGCGTTCCAGCGCTGGTCGATGCGGACACCGTTGATGCGCGGGGTGGCGCGGCACCACGCCAATGCGATGTTCGGGGTCATTACCGGCTTTGTGCAGACCAAGACATTGACGGCAGCGGTCGATCTGGGCGTGATTTCCGGGCTGGCGGCGGGGCCGATGTCGGGGGAAGCCCTCGCGGCGGCGGCGGGAATCGAGTCCATGGCGATGCAGCGCCTGCTGGCGGCGGCGCGGTCGATCGATCTGGTCGAGCCATTGGGTGGTGATCGCTGGACGCTGGGGCAGCGCGGCGCGGCGCTTTCGACCAACCGGGGCGCGCTGGCGATGATCGAGCATCACAAGATCTTCTATGCCGATCTGGCCGACCCGGTGGCGATGTTGCGGCGCGGGCGGGGCGGCGGCGCGCTGGCGGCGTTCTGGACCTATGCCGAAGCGGCCGGGCGCGGAGAACCGGCGGCTGGCGATTCGGCAGGGGATTCGGGTGCGCAGGCCTATTCGGCGTTGATGGCGGCATCGCAGCCGATGGTGGCGGAACAAGTGCTGGAAAGCGTCGATTTTGCGCGGTTCCGCCATTTGCTCGATATCGGCGGTGGCCATGGCGCCTTTGTTGCGGCGGTGGCGGCGCGGCATCCGGGGCTGGCGCTGTCGCTGTTCGATCTGCCACCCGTCGCGGCGCGGGCGCGGGACGTGCTGGCGGCACAGGGGCTGGACCGGGTGACGGTGCACGGCGGCAGTTTCCGGGATGATCCACTGCCGGCGGGCGCCGATGCGATCAGCCTGGTGCGCATATTGCACGACCATGATGATGCGGTGGTGGCGGCGTTGCTGGCCGCCACGCACGATGCTTTGCCGCCGGGCGGCACGTTGCTGATTGCCGAACCGATGGCCGATACGCCGGGCGCCGAGGCGATGGGCGATGCCTATTTCGGGCTTTATCTATGGGCGATGGGATCCGGCCGGCCGCGAACGGCGCCGGCCTATCTGGCCATGCTGCGCGCGGCGGGATTTGAACAGGCCCGCGAGGTGCGCACGCCGCTGCCGATGGTGGCAAGGCTGATCATCGCCACCCGCTGACATCCGCAGACTTGTTGATGACTTGCACGCGGCGATGGCCGCGTGTCGCAGCCATGTGCCTCAAATTGAACGATTTGCGGGCGCCGGCCCGCCGCGAAAAGCGATTTATTTCGAGTGTCCAAATTATTTGACGCTAAAAAGCGTCAAGTTAGCTTTACATCTTTTTTGGTTCGGATAGGATGCAGGCACAGAAGGACGAGACCGCACATCGGTAACGTCCCAGGGGAGCGGTTGATGGAAACTTTGGCGGTGGTTGTGGAGGCTCCGGGGCGTGTTGCGCTTCGCCGCCTCGGCATGACCCCGCCCGACGGTGATGACGTTGTTGTTGCTGTCGAATTTAGCGGCATTTCGATGGGCACCGAAAAGCTGATGTTCAACGGATCGATGCCGCAATTTCCCGGCATGGGTTATCCGCTGGTGCCGGGTTACGAGGCGGTTGGCCGGGTGACGGATGCGGGCCCACTGGCGCGCGGTCGCATCGGTGAGCAGGTTTTCGTGCCGGGTTCATCAAAATTCATCGGCGCGCGCGGGCTGTTCGGTGGTTCGGCGCGGACGCTGGTGACATCATCGACCCGCGTGCTCGGCATTCCGGAAGGCATGGGCGACACCGCGGTGCTGCTGTCGCTTGCCGCCACGGCACGGCACGCGCTGGCCGGCGGCAATCTGCCCGATCTGATCATCGGCCATGGCGTGCTCGGCCGGTTGCTGGCGCGCATGGCGGTTGCCGACGGGCGTTGCCCGACGGTGTGGGAGATCAACCCGGAACGCATCAGCGGCGCCGAAGGCTATGCCGTGACGACGCCGGAACTCGACGATCGCCGCGATTATCGCAGCATCTATGACGCCAGCGGTGATTCCAACATCCTGGATGCCGCCGTTGCGCGCATGGGCCATGGCGGCGAAATCGTGCTGGCGGGTTTCTACAGCGATCCGCTCAGCTTTCATTTCGCCCCGGCGTTCCGGCGTGAGGCGCGGTTCCGCATCGCCACCGAATTCCTGCCCGATGATCTGGCAGCCGTCATCGCCATGGTCGGCAGCGGCCGGCTGTCGCTGGACAATCTGGTGACCAACCGGGTGCCGGCCAGCGAAGCGGCGACGGCCTATGCCGAGGCGTTTTCCAACCCTGCGTGCCTGAAAATGGTGTTCGACTGGAGAGATATCGCGTGAGTGTAAACGATCTTCTCGACGAAGTTGCCGCGCTCCGCGCTGAGGCAGCGATCGAACCGGACCCGGTGCACACCGGTGAGGTGACCAAGGAAACCCAGATCATCGCCATTTACGGCAAGGGCGGCAGCGGCAAGTCGTTCGCCCTGGCCAATCTGAGCTATATGATGGCGCAGCAAGGCAAGCGCGTGCTGCTGATCGGTTGCGACCCCAAATCCGACACGACGAGCCTGTTGTTCGGTGGCAAGGCGACCCCGACGATCATCGAAACCAGCGCGCGCAAGAAACTGGCCGGCGAGGAAATCAGCATCGAGGATGTGTGTTTCCAGCGTGACGGCGTGTTTGCGATGGAATTGGGCGGGCCGGAAGTCGGCCGCGGCTGCGGCGGGCGCGGCATCATCCATGGTTTTGAAACGCTGGAAAAACTGGGATTTCACGATTGGGGCTTTGATTACGTCCTGCTCGATTTTCTTGGCGATGTGGTATGCGGCGGTTTCGGCCTGCCGATTGCCCGCGACATGTGTCAGAAGGTGATCGTTGTTGCATCGAATGATCTGCAATCGCTGTATGTCGCCAATAATGTCTGCAAGGCGGTCGAATATTTCCGCAAGATGGGCGGCAATGTCGGCGTCGCGGGCATCCTGATCAACAAGGACGATGGTTCGGGCGAGGCCCAGGCCTTTGCCAAGGCGGTCGGTATTCCAGAACTGATTTCGATCCCGGCTGACGACGATATTCGCAAGAAATCCGCCAATTACCAGATCATCGGCACGTCGGAGAGCCAATGGGGCCCGCTGTTCGCCGAACTTGCGGAAAATGTCGCCACGGCACCGCCGGTGCGGCCGACCCCGCTCGACCAGGATGGCCTGCTCGCCCTGTTCAAGCCCGAGGATACCGGCGGCAATTTCACGCTGAAGCCGGCGAGCCAGTCCGACATGCGTGGCGGCGAATTCGTGACGAAACCGACGCTCGAGGTCGTTTACGACAATGTCTGATCGCATCGATCTCGATATCAAAGCGGGTGCGCCCGAAGAAGGCGCCGGTTGCCATGCCGGTGCCGACACGATGCGCGATGCGGCGGCAAAGGCCGGCAAGTCGGACATTCTTGACCGTTATGCTGCTGATTATCCCAAAGGCCCGCATGACCAGCCGCAATCCATGTGCCCGGCGTTCGGTTCGTTGCGCGTTGGTCTTCGGATGCGGCGGACGGCAACGGTTTTGTCCGGCTCCGCCTGCTGCGTCTATGGCCTGACCTTCACCAGCCATTTCTACGGGGCGCGTCGGACGGTCGGCTATGTGCCGTTCAATTCGGAATCGCTGGTCACGGGCAAACTGTTCGAAGACATCCGCGACGCGGTCCACGAGCTTGCCGACCCGGCGCTGTATGACACCATTGTTGTCACCAATTTGTGCGTGCCGACGGCGTCGGGCGTGCCGCTGCAACTGCTGCCCGATGTCATCAACGGCGTTCGCGTCATTGGCATCGACGTGCCGGGCTTTGGCATCCCGACCCATGCCGAGGCCAAGGATGTGCTGGCCGGCGCCATGCTCGCCTATGCGCGCAAGGAAGCCATGGCGGGCCCGGTTGCGGCCCCGGCCGAGCGCCCGGACCGGCCGACGATCACGTTGCTGGGTGAGATGTTCCCGGCCGATCCGGTCGGCATTTCGATGATGCTGGAACCGATGGGCCTGGCCGCCGGGCCGGTGGTGCCGACCCGCGAATGGCGGGAACTTTATTCGGCGCTGGATTGCGCGGCGGTGGCGGCGATCCACCCATTTTACACCGCCAGTGTTCGCGAATTCGAAGCAGCGGGCCGCAAGGTGATCGGTTCTGCACCGGTTGGCCGTGACGGCACCGCCGATTGGCTGGCCGCCATCGGCGATGCCTGCGGGATCAGCGCCGACAAGGTGGCGGCGGCGCAGAACAAGTTCCTGCCGGCGATTGCTGCGGCGCTGGCCGCCAAGCCGATTAAGGGCCGCATCACGGTTTCGGGCTATGAAGGTTCCGAACTGCTGGTCGCCCGCCTGCTTATCGAATCGGGTGCGGACGTGCCCTATGTCGGCACCGCCTGCCCGCGCACCCGCTGGTCCGATGCCGACCGCGAATGGCTGATGGCCAAGGGCGTCCATGTCGAATATCGCGCCAGCCTGGAGCGTGACATTGCGGCGGTGAACGAATTCCGGCCGGACCTGTCGATCGGCACGACTCCGGTGGTGCAGCACGCCAAATCCCGCGCTATCCCGGCGCTGTATTTCACCAATCTGATTTCGGCGCGGCCGCTGATGGGCCCCGCGGGCGCCGGCAGCCTGGCGCAGGTGATCAACGGCGCGTTGGGCAACAAGGCGCGTTTCGACACGATGCGCGAATTTTTCGAAGGCGTCGGCGAAGGTTTTTCGGCCGGTATCTGGGAAGATACGCCCACCGACCGGCCCGATTTCAAGAAGAAATATGCCGCCAAGATGATCGCCGCTGCCAAGTCAGAGGAGTCGATCGGCTCATGACGCTGATCCTCGATCATGGCGCTTTTGCTGACTTCGTCATGATCTGTGGCGGTCTTGGAGGCGTGGCATGACGCTGATCCTCGATCATGACAGGGCCGGCGGCTATTGGGGCGCGGTTTACGCCTTCACCGCCATCAAGGGCCTGCAGGTCATCATTGATGGCCCGGTGGGCTGCGAGAATCTGCCGGTGACGTCGGTGCTGCATTATACCGCTGGCCTGCCGCCGCATGAACTGCCCATCGTCGTCACCGGCCTTGGCGAGCAGGAACTGGGCCGCGACGGCACCGAAGGCGCCATGAAGCGCGCCTGGAAAACACTCGATCCGGCGTTGCCGGCGGTAGTGGTGACAGGCTCGATCGCCGAAATGATCGGCGGCGGCGTGACGCCCGAAGGCACTAATATCCAGCGGTTCCTGCCGCGCACCATCGATGAAGACCAATGGCAGGCGGGTGACCGTGCGCTGACCTGGCTGTGGACGCAGTTCGGTCCGAAAAAGACCCCGCCGCTGCGGCCGCGCAAGGAAGGCGCCAAGCCCAAGGTCAACATCATCGGGCCTATGTACGGCACCTTCAACATGCCGTCCGATCTCGCCGAAATTCGCCGGCTGATCGAAGGCATCGGTGCCGAGGTCAACATGGTGTTCCCGCTTGGCACGCACCTCGCCGATATCCGTCGGCTGGCCGATGCCGAAGTCAATGTCTGCATGTATCGCGAATTTGGCCGCGGGCTGTGCGAGGCGCTGGAGCGTCCCTATCTGCAGGCGCCCATCGGCCTGAATTCGACAACCTTGTTCCTCAGGAAGCTCGCCGAGCTGACCGGGCTGGACGCCGAACCGTTCATCGAAAAAGAAAAGCACACCACGATCAAGCCGCTGTGGGATCTGTGGCGGTCGGTGACCCAGGATTTCTTCGGCACCGCCAGCTTTGCCGTGGTGGCGACCGAAACCTATGTGCGCGGCCTGCGCAGCTTCCTTGAAGACGATATGGGGCTGCCCTGCACCTTCAGCTTCCAGCGCTCGGCCGGGATCAAGCCCGACAATGCCAAGGTCATCGAAGCGATCAAGACCAACCCGCCGCTGATCCTGTTCGGCAGCTATAACGAGCGCATGTACATGGCCGAGCATGGCAGCCGCGCCATTTACGTGCCCGCCAGCTTCCCCGGTGCCGCCATCCGCCGTCACACCGGCACGCCGTTCATGGGCTATTCGGGCGCGACCTATCTGGTGCAGGAAGTCTGCAACGCGCTGTTCGATGCCTTGTTCTTCATCCTGCCGCTGGCGGCGCAGATGGACCGCGCCGAGGCAACGCCATCGCGGCTGCTGGAACAGGTCGGCTGGGAAGATGAAGCCCGGTCCGAACTCGATGCGCTGGTCGACAAGCAGCCGGTGCTGGTGCGGATTTCCGCCGCCAAGCGGTTGCGCGATGCCGCAGAACGCGCCGCGCGCGACGCTGGCGAAAAACAGGTTACCCGGGATCGGCTGCACGCCGCTGCCCGACTTTTCGAAGCGCAGGCCGCATGATCGGCTTTCGCTCATACCTTGGTCCAATCCTGGACCTCGACCACTTTGCGGTGGGTTCCAACGCCGCGAAGCTGCCGGTCGGGCGAGGCCATTCCCGGCCCCGTGCGGCGGATAAACTGGAGGAAACTACATGAGTGACAACAAGTTGGGTCCAGGTACCTACCTGACCGACGCCGAAGCGAAGGAAGTGCACAAGCTCTTCATCGCAAGCACGGCGTTTTTCGTGTTCGTGGCGGTCATCGCCCACTTCCTCGTCTGGGAATGGCGTCCCTGGCTTGGGCCATCGAAGCCTTTCACCCAAGCGGCTCAGACCGAGTCCGTCCAGCAGGCCGACGCCACGCGCGCCGTCCCAACCAACGGTTAAGGAGTCGGTACGATGTGGAGACTTTGGCAGACATTCAACCCGCAGCGCATCCTGAGTGCATTGGCGATCTTCCTGTTCACACTGGCGGTCCTGATCCACTTCATCCTGCTCAGCACCACCCGCTACAATTGGCTCGAAGTGAGCGACAGCACCCCGGCGACTTCCGCCGCCGTGTCGTCGACCGCACTGGGCTGACGACAAAAGACGCACGCTGGTGCGTCGATTACAAGGCGAGACGGGCGGGATCCAGCCTGCTGGAACCTGCCCGCCCGCACCAACACATTAAGGCCCGCGTCGCGACCAACACGAGGGTTGTGGCCATGGGAGGAGGTGCGCCATGGCGCTCTTGAGTTTCGAACGGAAATATCGCGTTCGCGGAGGCACGCTCATCGGCGGGGACCTCTTTGATTTCTGGATGGGTCCGTTTTACGTGGGCTTCTTCGGGGTCACGACGATCTTCTTTGCAACGCTGGGCACGGCGCTGATTCTATACGGCGCCGCCATTGGGCCGACGTGGAACCCGTGGCTGATCAACATCGCGCCGCCCGACATCAAATATGGCCTGGCGCTGGCGCCGCTACAGGATGGCGGGCTGTGGCAGATCATCACCATCTGCGCCATCGGTGCCTTTTGCAGCTGGGCGCTGCGCGAGGCGGAAATCTGCCGCAAGCTGGGCATGGGCTATCACGTCCCGATCGCCTTTGGCTTCGCGATTTTTGCCTATGTGTCGCTGGAAGTGATCCGTCCGGTGCTGATGGGCGCATGGGGCTGGGGCTTTCCCTATGGCATTTTCAGCCACCTCGATTGGGTGTCGAACACCGGCTACCAATATCTGCATTTCCACTATAATCCGGCGCACATGCTGGCGGTGAGCTTCTTCTTCACCACCGCCCTGGCGCTTGGCCTGCACGGCTCGCTGGTGCTTTCGGCTGTCAATCCGGCCCCCGGCACCGATGTGAAGTCGCCCGAATATGAAGATACGTTCTTCCGCGATCTCATCGGTTATTCGGTCGGCACGCTGGGCATCCACCGCGTCGGACTGGTGCTGGCGTTGAACGCCGTATTCTGGAGCGCCGTCTGCATCATCCTGTCGGGACCGTTCTGGTCGCGCGGCTGGCCGGAATGGTGGTCCTGGTGGCTTAACCTGCCGATCTGGCGCTGAGGGGGGATAAGACCATGGCTTATCAAAATATTTTCACCCAGGTCCAGCTTCGCGGCGAACTTGAACCAGGCGTCCCGTTGGGGCCGCACAACGATCCGCGCTATGGACCGTTCGGCTTTACCTATCTGATGGGCAAGATCGGCGGTTCCCAGATCGGGCCGGTGTATCTCGGCACGCTGGGGGTGGCATCGCTGATCTGCGGCACCATCGCCATCGTCATCATCGGCATGAACATGTTCGCGTCGGTGCATTGGGATCCGATCCAGTTCGTCCGCCAGTTCTTCTGGCTGTCGCTGGAGCCGCCGCCCGCCAAATACGGGCTGAAGATACTGCCGCCGCTGGCCGAAGGTGGCTGGTGGCTGATCGCCGGCTTCTTCCTTACCACTTCCATCCTGCTGTGGTGGACGCGCACCTATCGCCGCGCCCGTGAACTCGGCATGGGCACGCACGTTGCCTGGGCCTTTGCCAGCGCGATCTGGCTGTACCTGGTGCTGGGCTTCATCCGGCCGCTGGCGATGGGCAGTTGGTCCGAAGCGGTGCCGTTCGGGATTTTCCCGCACCTTGATTGGACGGCGGCATTCTCGATTCGCTATGGTAATCTTTTCTACAACCCGTTCCACGCGCTCTCGATCGCGTTCCTTTATGGGTCCAGCCTTTTGTTCGCCATGCACGGCGCCACCATCCTGGCCGTCGGCCGCTACGGCGGCGAACGCGAGATCGAACAGATCACCGATCGCGGCACTGCGTCAGAACGCGCTGCGCTGTTCTGGCGCTGGACCATGGGTTTCAACGCCACTATGGAATCGATCCATCGCTGGGCCTGGTGGTTCGCGGTGCTGACGACCCTGACCGGGGGTATCGGCATCCTGTTGACCGGGACCGTGGTAGACAATTGGTACCTTTGGGCCGTCGAACACCATTATGCGCTGCAATATCCAGCGACAGGTGTGGTCGATCCCGCCACTCTTCCGGGGGCACCGCAATGATGCGCAACTTTGCCACTAAACTAGCCGGGCTGGCGCTGCTGGCACCTGCCCTGCTGCTCGCCGGCTGCGAGATCGGCACCAAGACGGTGTCGCAAGCCGGGCCGCGCGGTGCGGCGCTGATGCAGATATCGGACAAGAGCAGCGCCCCCAAGGCGGGCGTGGTGCCCGATCCCCCATACCCGCTGACGCCCGACATGCTGCAGGGGCCAAAGGCGTCCGAAACCTACCAGAACGTCAAGGTGCTGGGTGACCTCAGCACCGAAGAGTTCAACTATACCATGGCGTCGATTACCAATTGGGTGGCGCCAGATGGTGCGGTGGAGAATGGCGGCTGCACCTATTGTCACAATGTCGAAAACATGGCGTCCGACGAGAAATATACCAAGGTCGTCGCCCGCAAGATGTTGCAGATGACCCGCACCATCAATTCGCAGTGGAAGCCGCATTTTGCCTTGAGCGCCAACGCGTCGGCGGGCAATGCCGGCGTCACCTGCTGGACCTGCCATCGTGGGCAACCGGTGCCGGCCTATAACTGGTCATCGGCGGTCGCCGATCCCAAGACCATCACGGCGAACAAGCACGGCCAGAACACACCGGGCCTGCAATCGATCGCCTATGCCTCGTTGCCTTATGATCCGTTCACCAGCTATCTGGAGGGCAAGGAGAATATCCGCGTGCAGGCCACACGGCCGTTGCCAAAGGACCATGTCGCGTCGATCGGTTCGACAGAAAAAACCTATGCCCTGATGATGCACATGTCGACCGGGCTGGGGGTGAACTGCACCTATTGCCACAACACCCAGGCCTTTGGAAACTGGAGCGAATCGCAGCCGCAGCGGGTCAGCGCCTGGTATGGCATCCGCATGGTGCGTGATATTAACAACAATTATATCAATGCCTTGATGGGCGTATGGCCGGCCAACCGGCTTGGCCCGGCAGGCGACCCCAAGAAGGTGGTGTGCGCCACCTGTCACCAGCAGATCAACAAGCCGCTGGGGGGCTATCCGATGTTGAAAGACTATCCGGGGTTGAAGGGGCCGTATCACTCGGCGGAACCTGCAGCCATGACCCCGACACCGGCGACACCGCCGACTGCGGCAACGCCGGTTGCGGCGGCGGAGACGGCCAAGCCCGCCGCCTGAGCTGCAACGACCAAATGAAAAGGCCCGGGAGGTGACTCCCGGGCCTTTTTGTTGGGTGTCGCAGGCGGCGATCAGATGGTGCGGGCGATGACTTCGCGCATGATCTCGCTGGTGCCGCCATAGATGCGCTGCACCCGGGCATCGCGCCACAGCCGGGCGATCGGATATTCGTTCATGTACCCGGCGCCGCCGTGCAGTTGCAGTGCCGCGTCGACGACTTCGCCCTGCATTTCGGTGTGCCACAACTTGGCGGCGCTGGCTTCGGCGGCGGTCAGCTTGCCTTCCATCAGGCGCTTCAGGCCCCAGTCGATATGCGCCCAGCCGACCTGCAACTGCGTCTTCAGGCTGGCAAGGGTGAAGCGGGTGTTCTGGAAATCGAACACTGTCTTGCCAAAGGCCTTGCGGTCCTTGGTGAACTTCACGGCTTCGTCAAAGGCGCGCTGGGCGCCGGCCTGCGCCGAAATGGCGATGCCCAGCCGTTCCTGCGGCAACTGGCTCATCAGATAGATGAAGCCCTTGTTCTCCTCGCCCAGGCAATTGGTGATCGGCACGCGGACATCGTTGAAGAACAGCTCCGACGTATCGGCGCTGTTCTGGCCGATCTTGTCGAGGTTGCGGCCGCGGGCAAAGCCTTCGGTGCCGCCTTCGACCAGGATAAGCGAGGTGCCCTTGGCGCCCTTGTCGGGCTCGGTCTTGGCGACAACGATGATCAGATCGGCGTTCTGGCCGTTGGTGATATAGGTTTTGGAACCGCTGATGACATAATGATTGCCATCCTTTTTCGCGGTGGTGCGGACGCCCTGCAGGTCGGAACCGGCGCCGGGTTCGGTCATGGCGATGGCAGTGATCAATTCACCGCTGATCATCTTGGGCAGATATTTGCGCTTCTGTTCCTCGGAACCATAGCCAACGATGTAATCGGCAACGATATCGGATTGCAGGGTGATGCCGGCCGAGGACCCGGCATAGGCGAGTTCTTCGTTGACGACGGCGTTATAGCCGAAATCGAGACCAAGGCCGCCATATTCTTCCGGCACCGTCGGGCAGAGCAGGCCGTTATCGCCGCAAACGCGCCAGAAATCCTTGGACACCAGCCCTTCTTCCTCGAAACGGTCGAGGTTGGGATAAAGTTCCTTTTCGAACAGCTTCCTGACCATGTCGCGGAAGGCGGCGTGATCATCATTGTAACAGGCGCGTTCGCTGGTGTTGAGCATCTGGAATCTCCCTCGAATTGCCCCCCGGTTAGCGCGTTCGGCGGCCCTTGCGCCACCTCTCTTGCAAGAGAGGGCGATGGGGTGCGACAACATCGCCGGTAACGCCCTGGCCAGGCCGGGGATGACGATTTGCACAACAGGGGGTTTTCATGCGCCACTATCTCGCTCTTGCCACGATGCTGGCGCTTGCTGCCCCGGTTGCGGCCGCCGACGATGCCGATCTGGCGCGCGCGCACAAGATCCTCGCCCAGCAACCGATCATCGATGGCCATAACGATTGGGCCGAACAGTTGCGCGGGCAGTTCGGCGAAAAATGGTGGTCGGTCGATCTGATGGCGGATGGCCGCAAGTTCGAAAAGCCGCTGCAGACGGATATCCCGCGCCTGCACGCTGGGCAGGTCGGCGGGCAATTTTGGTCGGTATGGGTGCCGGCCAGCATCACCGGGCCTGCGGCGGTGAAGGCGACGCTGGAACAGATCGATATCATCCGCGGCATCGTGCTGCGTTACCCCAAGGATTTCGAGCTGGCGGCGACCGCGGCGGACATGCGGCGCATCCAGAAAACCGGCAAGGTCGCGTCATTGATGGGTGTCGAAGGCGGCAGCCAGATCGACAATTCGCTGCCGGTGCTGCGGCAATTCTACAATCTTGGCGTGCGTTACATGACGCTCACCCATGTCCGGCACAATGATTGGGCGGACAGCGCCAATGAGGCACCGCGCAAGGAACCGCTGACCGATTTCGGCAAGGCGGTGGTGCATGAAATGAACCGTATCGGCATGCTGGTCGATCTCAGCCATGTCTCGCCCGGCACCATGAAGGCGGTGCTGGCGGTGACAAAGGCGCCGGTGATCTTTTCGCATTCATCGTCGCGTGCCGTCGTCGATCATCCGCGCAACGTGCCCGATGATGTGCTGGCGATGCTGCCGGCCAATGGCGGCGTGGTGATGGTGAATTACGCGCCAGGCTATGTGTCGCGGGCGCGGATGGAGTATGACGCGGCGCGCGCCGGGGTGGTCGCCAGCTATAACGCGCCGCCCTATTCCGGCCTGTACATCGGCCAGCCCGACCGCGCGGCAGCGGCACTCGCCGAATGGGACAAGGCGCACCCGGCGCCCGAAACCACGCTGTCGCAGGTTGCCGACCATCTCGACCAGATGGCGAAGATCGCCGGGCACGACCATGTCGGCATCGGCAGCGACCTCGATGGCATCGATTCAACGCCGACCGGGCTGGAGGGGGTCGAAACCTATCCGGCTCTCATCGCCGAACTGCTGCGGCGCGGCTGGAGCGACGAGGATTGCCGCAAGCTGGCGGGCGGCAACATCCTGCGCGTGCTGGAGGCGGCGGAAAAGGTTTCGGCCGGCATGCAGGGCGAGGTGCCGAGCGCTGCGACGCCGTGAGCCGGTAACGGAAGGGCTTGCTCACTTCTCCCCTCCCGCTCGCGGGAGGGGTCGGGGGTGGGGCCTGCCGCGTGATCGGGCGTAGATGGTGAGGATTATGAGCGTCGGCTGTTCGTGGTAATCAGTGCGGGGCTGTCGCCATTTGAATATGCCGCTTACGTTTACGTGGGCGTACGAAAGCCAAAGTTTCGATATTTGAACTCTTCGCAAGCCCCATCCAAACCGGGGAATAGTGCTCCTGCTGCGATGCCCATCATCCCAAGTTCGCTAAGGACAGCGTCCACGTCATTTGCTGGGAGATCATATGCGGTGAGATAGGATTTATTCTTATCGGCTTCACATTGCTTTATGTAGCTCTCGATATCGTCAACATTTGTCACACTTGAAAGTGCTTGCTGTGGAATCATCCGCGGATTTTCCAATGCTAAACATTCAAGAATTGAAAAATGTGGCATGCTCGGAGCCAATTTTCCTAGCTGAGGAAAATCTTTACACCATTCTTGCCTATCAAATCTATAAATCCGGACGCGCGGTGCATTTTCGTCATCACGGACCTTGTTGCGGTATGCAAAGAAGGCTGCAACGAAGGGCGAGTTAGACCAGTCTAGAAGTGGAGTTGGGTAGCCGTGGTGCTGGATTAAGTTCCAGAATGCCCCATTTTGTTGATCGTCGTTCAAGTCAAAAAGATGCCGGGTTGATCCCGACAGCCTTTGATGCAGACGTGGAATGTCCTCGACCATCAGACGAAAGACGTTCTTTCGATTCGTTCTGTGGAATGCAGTCTGAAGCCGCCAGACGCTAGGTTGCCCACGAAAAATGAAGCGGCCACGCTCTAGCGCGGCAACAGCGGCCTTAAACTCGCTCCAATTTGTTACCTCCGCTTCCGGTACGACAACCGACGCTTCTCCTGCCCTGCTTCGAGGTAAATTGGCTGATCCCTTAGTACCGATATCTGTAGTCCAACTAACATTAAGCTCCTGCCCGTTGAGTTGGAGGTGAACGCTTGCCGTTGCGGGAAAGTGTAGTTCTACGCCCTCTTGAGCATATCGTTGCTTCAGCAGATCGATGCTGACAACGTTTGCTGAAAGTGGGTCGAGCGGCGTGACAGGCAGATGTTGAAAAGACTGTTTCGGTGCAAAGTCTGAAGTCTCGAAAGTGACCAAGCTGCCAGGCAAGCCTCCGTCGTCAAACAGAACGCCAGCACCCGAAAAATGGCGTTCGTGTTGGTCAATATCGATCATCACGGTGCCCCGATTAGACCCTTGATACCTCCCAATCCACTGTCCGTGCATCCCATCAATATTTCATGGAAACTGATCTAATGGAAGCATTTTCAAAGCAAAATTCAGTCTGAATTAGTAGCCATTCGTCCGCCGGCGATCGGTATGATGCAATCATAGGCTTGGGCGAACACGCACAGGCTGTCCTACAGACTGTGAATCTGCCACAGAATTTTCCCCTAAGGTCTTTGACATTGTTGGCATCGATTTTGGCACTGGAAGCATGTCTTTGCCGCGGGGTAGCGGTGCGCCATTGGCGCCCGAAATGGTCAACTTGGTAAACTTATGGTGATCGCCTTTGTGTGCGGACCGGATAAGGCAAGGGGCACGGGCAAAGCCCGTGCTGGCGTCGGACGGGTTCGGTCGGGGTGCCCGACCGCCCCGCCGGCCGTGCTTGCGCCTGTCGGCGCGCTGTGCTGCGCACGGCGCGCTCGCGGCGCCGCGCAACGATAATGGCGGCCGGTGTTGCCACGGGCCGCCACTGTGTCGTGCCTGCGGGCTGTTTCGCGCTGCCTCCCGCCTTTCGGCGTCGACGCTGGGCCTTGCCTTGCGGCTGGTGCCTTCCCGTCGCGGTCGCTGCCCGGATCCAACCTTCCTGCCTCGCGGCCTTCCGGTTCGGTTCGGCCAGGCGGCCGTTGGCTTCGCGTGCCGGCTCGCGCCACGGCACTTTCGCGGGGTCCGTTCCTGCCCTTGCGGGCGCTCGCTTCGCCGCCGGACCGCTGCCTTTCGGTAGCCCGCCACCC
>JBBQYI010000070.1:0-14715 GCA_038208825.1 Sphingomonadales bacterium
GATCGAACAGGAGCCGTTTTTCGAGGCGCGGCGGGAGGTTTTTCCCAAAGCTGTGAAGGGATCATTCCGCCAGCTGAAATGGGCCATCATGGTGGCGACGCTGGCGGTGTATTACATCACGCCGTGGCTGCGCTGGAACCGCGGGCCATATGCGCCGCATCAGGCCGCCTTGGTCGATATTGCCCATCGGCGTTTCTACCTGTTCTCAATCGAAATCTGGCCGCATGAATTTTATTATGTGGCTGGCCTGCTGATCATGGCAGGGATCGGGCTGTTCCTGATTACGTCTGCCGTGGGGCGGGCGTGGTGCGGCTATGCTTGTCCGCAAACGGTGTGGACCGATTTGTTCGTCCATGTCGAGCGCGCCATCGATGGTGACCGCAATGCCCAGATCAGGCTGAAGGCGGCACGGTGGACGCTTGAAAAACTGGGCAAGCGCATCGCCAAGCACGCGATATGGCTGGCCATCGCGATACTGACCGGCGGTGCCTGGATTTTCTACTTCGCCGACGCGCCGACGCTGGCGCGGGATTTCGCCACCGGGGCGGCACCGATGGTGGCCTATGCAACGGTCGGCGTGATGACGATCACCACCTTTACGCTTGGCGGGTTCCTGCGGGAACAGGTGTGCATCTATATGTGCCCATGGCCGCGCATTCAGACCGCGATGCTGGACGAACAATCGTTGGTTGTCACCTACAAGGCATGGCGCGGGGAACCGCGTTCGCACGGGCTGAAACGGGCGGCGGCGGTGCCGGCAACGGCGCCAATGAATGATCCGGCATCCGTCATTCCGGCATTGGCGGCCACGCTGGCAGGTGATTGCATCGATTGCGATGCCTGTGTGTCGGTATGTCCGACCGGCATCGACATTCGCGAAGGGCCGCAGATCGGCTGCATAACCTGCGGGCTGTGCATCGATGCCTGCGACCAGGTAATGGCGCGCATCGGCAGGCCGGCAAAGCTGATCGGCTATACAACGTTGGCCGATGAGCGCATCGCGGTGGCGGGGGGCCAGCCGCGGTCGGTGTTGAAACGACTGATCCGGCCCCGATCGGTGCTGTATTTCCTTGTCTGGGCGGGGATCGGCGCCGGGATGTTGTTTGCGCTGGGCAATCGCACCAGGCTCGATCTCGATGCCCAGCGGGATCGCAACCCGCTTTGGGTGCAATTGTCGGATGGCAGCATCCGCAACAGCTACACGGTCAACATCCGCAACATGGAACACCGGCCGCGCCAGGTCAGCGTGGCCATCGACGGGTTGGCCGACGGCGTGATGTGGACCGAGGATGGTTCGCGCGCCACCGCCACCCGGTCCGTGCGGGTGACGGTGCCGGCCGATCAGGTTTTGAAGGCGCGGTTGTTCGTGGCGGCGCCGGGCGGCGGGAGCAGGCAGACGCCGCTGAATTTCCGCGCAACCGCACTGGATAGCGAGGGCGGCAAGGCACAGGTCACGAGCGTTTTCGAACGGCCGGAGGCAAGGCAATGAGCGCTGTTTTTACTGGCCGTCGCATGGCGATTGTGATGATCGGCTTTTTCGGCGTCGTGCTGGCAGTCAATCTGTTGATGGCGCACTATGCGGCTTCGACCTTCAGCGGCACCGTCGTCGATAACAGCTATGTCGCCAGCCAAAGCTACAACCGCTGGCTGGGCGAGGCGCGGACCCAGGCGGCGCTTGGCTGGAAGGTGGTTGTCGATGTCGATCCGGCGCGTCATGTGCAGATCACCGTGGGCGGCCCCGATGGCGCGCTGACGGGCGCGCAAGTGCGTGCGGTGGCGCGGCATCCGCTGGGGCGGATTGCGGACCAGCCGCTGGTGTTCAGGGCGCTGGGCAACGGGCGGTTCGTGGCGACGCAGGCGCTGCTTCCCGGCCGGTTCCGCCTGCGTATCCATGTGTCGAGCGGTGGCCGGAACGCGGCTTTTGATGATGAAGTGCCGGCATGAATGCGGTGCCCGGTCTTGCTCCCGGTCTTGCTCCCGGCCTTGCTCCCGGCCGTTCGGGTGCCACAACGGCGTTGACGGCCGAGTTGAATGTCGAAGGGCTGCGCTGCGCCGGATGCATCGCAACGCTTGAATCCGGGCTTGCCCGCGTCCCCGGCGTGATCGATGCGCGGGTGAATTTTACCACCCGCCGCGTGCGGATCGCGCATGAAGATCGTTGCGATACGGCGTCGCTGGTCGCGGCCGTCGATGCGCTTGGCTTTGTGGCTACGCCGTTCCTGGGGGACACCGCAGCAGCCGGGCAGGACGAAAGCCGCCGGCTGGCAAAGGCGTTGGGCGTGGCCGGGTTTGCCGCGATGAACATCATGCTGTTGTCCGTATCGGTCTGGTCCGGGGCGGATGGGGCGACCCGCGATATGTTTCACTGGTTGTCGGCGTTGATTGCATTGCCCGCCGTCGCCTATGCCGGGCGTCCTTTCTTTGGCGCAGCCTGGGCGGCGATCCGCCGTGGCCGCACCAATATGGACGTGCCGATCAGCATCGGGGTGGTGCTGACATGCGTGGCCAGCCTGTATGAAACGGCAACCGGCGGCGCCCACGCCTATTTCGACGGCGCGGTGATGCTGTTGTTCTTCCTGCTGGCCGGGCGTTTCCTTGACAGCGTGATGCGGGCGCGGGCGCAGGATGGCGTGTCGGCGTTGCTGCGGCAAGCAGCGCCGGGGGCGATGGTGCTGGGCCGCGATGGGGCCACGCAATGGCGGGCGGCGGCGGAACTGGCGCCGGGCATGCGGATCCTTGTTGCTGCGGGTGAACGGCTGGCCGCCGATGGCGTTGTGGAGACAGGCAGCAGCCAGATCGACCGGGCGCTGATCACGGGTGAAAGTGCACCGGAACCGGTGTCGCCGGGCAGCACCGTGCTGGCCGGCACCATCAATCTTGATGCACCACTGACGGTCAAGGTCACTGCGGTCGATGACAAGACCGTCATTGCCGACATCGCGCGGATGATGGCGGCGGCGGGGCAGGACAAGTCACGCTATGTCCGCATCGCCGATCGTGCATCGCGCCTCTATGCGCCGGCGGTGCACAGCTTGGCCCTGCTGACGTTCGCCGGCTGGATGGTTGCGGGCGCTGGGTGGCACGCGTCGCTTTTGGTGGCAGTGGCGGTGTTGATCATCACCTGCCCATGCGCGCTGGGGCTTGCGGTGCCGGTGGCACAGGTGGTGGCGGCCGGCGCGCTGCACGGCGTCGGGGTATTGATAAAGGATGGGTCGGCGCTGGAGCGATTGGCCGAAATCGACGCCATATTCGTCGACAAGACCGGCACGCTGACGCTGGGCCGCCCGGTGCCGGTGGGTGATTTGCCACTGGATGAAGGCGAAAAACCGGTGGCGCTGGCACTGGCGCGGGCGAGCCTGCACCCGCTGTCCCGGGCATTGGCGGCGGCGTTGACATCGCAAGGGATTGGGCAAGGGATTGGGCAAGGGATTGGGCAAGGGGTTGGCGCCGCGGTGATGGCAGAGCTGTCGGAGACACCGGGCAAGGGGGTTGGCGGCACCGTTGCCGGGGTTCCGGCGTGGCTGGGGCGACCCGATTGGGTGGCGAATGGTGGTGTTGCCGGTGGCGATGGCGGTGGAAATGACGTTCCCGGGGGCGTTGCGGGTGGCGGCATGGCGGCGGCGTTTCGGTTGGGTGACGGCCCGGTGCGGCTGTTGCATTTTGACGATGCGGTTCGGCCCGACGCGCGTGATGCGGTGGCGGCGCTGCGCGGGCTGGGCCTTGCGCCGGTGATCTTGTCTGGGGATCGCGCGGGCGCGGTTGCCGCGGTGGCGACGCCGTTGCACCTTGAGGCGCGCGCCGGGCTTTCGCCGGCACAAAAGCTGGCAGCGATCAATGCGATGCAGGCGCAGGGACACCGCGTGCTGATGGTTGGCGACGGGCTGAATGACGGCCCGGCGTTGAAGGCGGCGCATGTCTCGATCGCGCCGGCATCGGCGAGCGATGTCGGGCAGACCGCCGCCGACCTGGTGGTGCTTGGCGACCGGTTGCTGCCGGTGGCAACGGCGATCGTGGTAGCGCGCCGTACCATGGCGGTGGTGCGGCAGAATTTTGCGCTGGCGATCGGCTATAATGTGCTGGCGGTGCCGTTGGCGATGGCCGGGCAAGTTACGCCGCTGGTTGCAGCGGTGGCGATGTCGGGATCATCGTTGATCGTCGTGGCCAATGCGCTGCGGCTGCGGCTGGCAGCGCGATGAACATATTGGCCGTGCTTGTGCCGATCGCCCTGCTGCTGGGGCTGTCGGGGCTCGCGGCGTTTTTCTGGGCCGTCGGCGGCGGCCAATATGATGATCTTGAAGGCGCGGCGCTGCGCATCCTGATCGATGACGGCAAACCGTTGCCCGATGGGAAGTCGCGCAATGCGGACCGGGGTGACGCGACCTTTGGCCCGCTCGCCCAACCGGGCAGTTCGCCCCGGCCCGAGACGAGAGACATCGATTCCGCCCCGCACGGCGCGACGCGCGAAAATCGTCCCGGTTCGGGCCCAGGCACTGCCAGGGCATCGAGCCATGAAGCCTTGCCGGTCAGCATCCCGTAACCACCAGATTGCACCAATGTGCTCGCCCGGCGGATGGGCGGCGTCAAACGCTTGCAACGCCGATCGACGGGCGGGGCGAAAAATGCCTTCGCTTGCGGGCCTGTCCCGATTGCAGCCTGAAACCCGCATGCGCTGCGGGATCACAACCCCAAAAGTCACACCTGCGCGCTGGCGTCGGCTTCGGCCCAAAGGGCGCGCAGATGGTCGAGGAACACCGCCATCGACGTGCCACCGCCATCGGCACGGCCATAGCGCAATTCCCATATCGTCAGCGGCGTGTCGGGTTCGAACTTGCGGGCCAGCGTCATATGTTTTCGCGCCGCGTCGTGCCGCCCGAGGTGGCGACAGACGATCGCCTTGCCGATATTGGGCGCGGCATTGTCGGGCGTCAGCTTCAGCGCCTTGTCATAGGCCGTTTCGGCATGTTCCCAGCGACCTGCATCGATTTCGGCATGGGCGCGCCAGCCATAGGACATCCACGCCGTCGCATCTTCCGGTGCCAGCCCGGCCTCTGCATCGAAATGGGCGACCGCCGCATCATTCTGGCCGAGCAGCACACAGGCGACGCCGCACGCCATATGGCCGAACGAGTTGTGCGGGTTGAGCGTCAGCGCGCGCTGCCCAGCCGCCAGTGCTTCGGCCGGGAAGCCGGTGGTGTTCAGCCCGCCCGCCGCAGTCGAAAGCACCACGCTGTTATCGGGATCTAGCTCGATAGCCCGTTCGGCAAGGGCGCGGATGCGTCCGGCCTCTGCCGCGTTGTCGGGCATCATCTGGTTGTAGATCACGCCCTGGATCTGGGCGAGCAGCGCCACCGCCAGCGCATAGTCCGGGGCGATTTCAACTGCGTTGCGCGCCTCCTGAAGCGCCTGCATCAGCGCCGCGCCGGTCATCCGGCGCAGCGCCGCGATCGACCGCATCACCGATTCCCACGCCGTAAGGTTGCCCGGCTTGCGCAGCGCCCGTTCGATTTCCAGCCGGTGCGCCTGGGTGCGCAGGTGCGATGCGACCTCCAGCACCAGTTCTTCCTGCAGGCTGACCAGCTGTTCGAGCGGACGATCGAATTTCTGGGTCCACAGGATCTTGCCGCTGGATGCATCGATCAACTGGGTTGTCACCCGCAAATGTTCGCCGGCCCGGCGGATATTGCCTTCCAGCACGTATCGCACCCCAAGTTCACGGGCCATGGCGTCCAGATCGGGGATCGCGCCGGTGCGGAACCGCGCCGTTGCCGAACTGGAAATCACGCGCACATCAACGCCCTGCGACATGGCATCGATGATGTCCTCGACCATGCCAAAGGCGAACACGTCATCCTCGCGCAGGCCCGACCGGTTGGTGAAGGGCAGCACCGCAAGCGATGGCGCGCCACCGCGATCACCCTTTCGGGGCGGCGGCTTGGCGGCGGCCGGTGCGCTTGCGTTCGCCGGTCGCACGCTCCGCCCGACAAAGCCGCGCACATCGGCAACCAGCCCAAGCCAGGCCGGGTGACCGGTGCTGCCATCCCAATCGCCCAGTTCGGCAGTCTGCGTCAGTTCGAACATGATCGGCCGCTCGCAAGGCTCGATCATCACCGGGACCAGCGTCTTGTTGCGGTCGGCAATCGTCGCTTCCGCCCGCACCCAGCGTGACACCACCGATCGCGGCGACCACAGCACGACAACCGCCCGCGCCGCCTTCAGCGCCTGTTCGGTGACTTCGTCATAGGCTTCACCCGATCGCAGCGTGACATCCCACCAGACATCGAACCCTTCGGCGAGGAACGCTTCGGCAAACCGGCGGGCAATACCCTGATCCTCCCGGTTGTACGACAGAAAGATGTCCGGCATGCTTGTCTCACAATCGCGGCGAGTATGAATGACGAAAGTGCTTCCGCAAAGCCCCTTCTGCCCGATTTACACCTTGGCCTTACCCCATCGGGGCCCCTTGCCTTTCACCTTTGGAAATGTGTTAATCCGCTTTGAAAAACCAGCAGACCGTTAGGGTTACGGCCGTGCTTTCCGGGTGTCGTCATGCCGGCGCCATCCAGACGGATCGCGCTGCGGGCGGAGGGGGAGGACAGCCGTGACACCGGATGCCAAGCAGAAGATCGCCGTGCTCGGTGGCGGCATGGGCGCCTTGTCCGCCGCCTTCTACATCACGGAACAGCCGGGCTGGTCCGACAAATATGAAATGACCGTTTACCAGCAGGGCTGGCGGCTGGGCGGCAAATGCGCCAGCGGGCGTGATATGCGGCCGGGCTATGGCCATCGCATCTATGAACACGGGCTGCACCTGTTTGCCGGCTTCTACAACCAATCCTTCGATCTGATGCGGCGGGCCTATGCCGAAATCGACCGCCCCGCCAACCACCCCAACCAGAGCGTCTGGGATGCGTTTTCGCCGCAGGACATGATCACGCTGGTCGACAGGTCCGACCCATCCCTGCCCGATCTGATGTGGTACCTGGATTTCCCGCCGAACGAGGAAGTGCCGGGCGACGATCTTACCGAAGCGCCGCTTATCATCATGATCGGTCGGCTCGTCGGCCTGCTCATCCATATCGCGCCGCAACAGGCGGCGCCCCCGAAGGGCGTGACGCCGACACCACCGCCGGGGGAAGGCTGGCTGAACAAGGCCTTGCACGAGGCCAAGGCGCTGATCGACGATCTGATCCACAAGATCGACAACAGGATCGAGGATATCGCCGTCGATGCGACGCTGCACGCGCTTGTCCATCTGATCGAACAGCAACTGCAACAGGCCAAGGCGAGCGGCGACAAGATCAAATCGCTCACCAACTCGCGGTTCCTTTTGTCGGGCTATCTGATCCAGTCGATCATCCACGGCGTCGCCGCCGATGACGTGCTGGACAATGGCTATAACTCGATCGACAAATATGAATGGAGCGAATGGGTCTATACCAACGCCGTCGCCGTCGCCCAGAAATACCCGGAATGGGGCGATCCCCATGAACGGGCGCGCCAACTGATCGACTGGACGCCGATCGCCAGCATGTATGATTATGTGTTCGGCTTTGCCGATGGCGGCGACACCAGCAAGCGCAGCTTTGCCGCCGGCACGGCGCTGCGCTCCGGCATGCTGATGATCTCCTACAGCGGGCATTTCTTCTGGCGGATGCGCGGCGCGATGGGCGATGTGGTTGTCGCGCCGCTGTATCTGGCGCTGCTGAAACGCGGCGTGAAGTTCCAGTTCTTCAGCCGGATCACGTCGCTCAACATCGATCCGGCGAACCCGGTGCTGGCTTCGATCGACTATGCCGAACAGGTGGTGCTTGAGGGCCCGCAAAAAGGCTATGCGCCGCTGGTGGAGGTCCCGGTGCCGGGCTGGCCCGAAGACATGCCGCTGGACTGTTGGCCGGCCGAACCCGATTGGAGCCAGCTTGTCGGCGGCGACGCGCTGAAGGCCGCCGGCCGCGATTTCGAGGCGGACCAGCAAGGCGCACCCGGCCCCGGCGATGTCGCGCGCCGCCTCGTCCGCGGGGTCGATTTCGACCAGGCTATCATCGGCATTTCGGTCGGGGGGCTGCAACAGGTCTGTGCCAGTTTCCCGGCGCGGCTGCCCAAATCAAACTGGGGCCCGTTCTTTAACGCCATCACCCTCACCCGCACCTGCGCCATGCAGCTGTGGCTGACACGGACGCAGGACGATCTCGGCTCAAAGGGCTCGCAGCGGACGCTTGCCGGCGCCGATCAACCCTATTCCGCCTGGTCGGACATGTCGCACCTGTTGTCTCGCGAAACCTGGGACAGCGCCTATCGGCCGCGTTCGATCGTGTATTTCTGCGGCCAGATCGAGGGGCCGGAAAATGGCGAGCCTGCCAACAGGAAAGCCTATGACCTTGCCGTCAAATGGCTGAGCGCCAACAGCGCGCTGTACTGGTCGCGGGCGACATCGGCGGCCAGCCCCTATGGCCTTGATCCGGCGCTGCTTTTTGACCCCGAACCCGGCGCGAGCGGCGATGTGCTGACCCGGCAATTCATCCGGGCCAATTGCAATCCGTCCGATCTTTACGTCCAATCGCCGGTCAACAGCGTCTATACGCGGATGGACGCCAACCAGTCGGGCCTCGACAATCTGTTCCTCGCCGGGGACTGGACGCTGAACGGCATCAATTCGGGCTGCGTCGAATCCGCCACCCGCAGCGGTGCGCGCTGCGCCGATGCCGTGACCGGCAAGCCGATGCCGCTCAATCTTTGACACCCCGCACGGGAAGGACAAGCGCAGCATGACCGGTCTTCCGCCCTATGTCATCTTGGGCAACCTCTATCTCTCGCTTGGGGCGGCACAGCTAAGCGATGTCGTCATGCACAGCTTCTGCATCGGCGCCGACAAGGCAAAGCTGCAGGCCTGGCTCGACAAGGCCTTTGCCACGCCATCCGGCGGCGCCGTGCAATATCAGGCGGTCGGCGACAAATTGTTCCTCAGCTATGCCGAAATCGGCCAGGCGCGCGGTGCGGGCCGGGGCGGCGGGCTGGATGGCTATGTCGGCGAAATCGACACGACGATCTGGCTTTTGGCGCGCCGGGTCGATGATGGCCTGTTCGCGCTGCGCTGGATCCCCGTTTATCTGTTCGTCGACAGCGGCACGGCACAGGCAACCGGGCGCGAAGTCTGGGGCTTTCCAAAACAGCTCGGCAAATTCGATTTCACGCCGCAGGAACCGGATCGCGGGGCGCCCCGAAACTATGGCGTCAAAGCGCTGGTCGTCGAAAAATTCGCCCCCGAAAGCCAGGCGACATGGCAGACGATTTTCGAGACGCGGCCGATCATGGCGGCGGGCGGCGGCCATGGCGGCGGCATCCTTGGCAGCCTCGAAGCCTTTGCGGAAAAGGTCGTGACCCGGCTGACCAACGGCTTTGCTGCTATCGCCGGCAAGCTGCAGGAGGCGCTTGGCGCCGGCGGCATGACGATGGTCATGCTGAAACAATTCCCCGATGCGACCGACCCGACGCGCGCCTGTTACCAGGGCATCATCGAGGCCGATGCGGTCATCAACGGCTATCGCGGATCGGGGTTGACCGACAATCATTACGAAGTGCGGGTAACCTCGTTCGCCTCGCACCCGTTCCTCGACGAACTCGGCATCAGCGCCGATTGGCAGGATGTCGGCCAGGGCGTCTGGATCGATTTCGATTTCGAACAGCATCTCGGCACCGAAGTCTGGCAGGCACCGCTGGACTGACCGCATTGAAGCCGCATCGGCCCGACCAGCCTTGGACTCGATTCCAATCAGATTGAAGCGGCCCTCTCCCGCCGGCGGGAGAGGGCCGCTTCAACAAGACTGCAACGCAATCTGGTGGGTCCGCGGGCAGATTTCCCCCCGCGCTACCCCATCGGGTACATGATTTCCTTGGTCACGATATGCAGCTTCTTCATCAACGCTGCATCCAGAACCAGGTCGGCAGCGGCCAGAATATCGGGCAGTTGCGCCTCGCTGCTTACCCCGACGATGGTCGATGCGACGAAATCATGCTGCTTGCTCCACGCCGTTGCCAGCGTGATCGGCGCAATCCCGGCCTCGGCGGCCAGCGCGAGGAAGCGCTCCGTCGACGCCAGGCTCTTTTCGTTGACGAACCGCGTCGCCATTACAGCCTGCCGGCCGCCCATCTCCAGATAACGCGAGAAGCGCGCCCCTTCCGGCCGGGCGCCGCCATTATATTTGCCGGACAAAACGCCACCGCCCAGCGGTGAATAGGGGATCAGGCTGATGCCTTCCTGCAAACAGACCTGAGACAGCGCATCTTCGAACCGGCGGTTGTTGAGGCTGTAATTATTCTGGATGGTTTCATAGCGCGCCAGCCCTTCGCGTTCGGACACGGCGAGGCTTTTCATCAACCCCCAGGCGGTTTCGTTGCTGCAACCGAGCACGCGGACCTTGCCGGCCTCGACCAGATCATCAAGCGCCCGCATCGCCTCCTCATACCGCGCGCCATGGTCGGGCCAATGCGTCTGGTACAGATCGACATAATCGGTATCCAGCCGCTTCAGGCTGGCCTCGATGGCGCGGACGATATTGTGCCGATCCAGCGCCGTCATCCCGGCGCGCTGCGAGGATTTCAGCCAGCCGTGGCTTGGCCCCGAAACCTTGGTGGCAAGGATGATTTCGTCGCGCCTTTTGGTTTTCATCCAGCGGCCGACGATTTCCTCTGTCACCCCGGCCCATTCCTCCTTGGGCGGCACCGGATAGTTTTCGGCCGTATCGAAAAAATTGATCCCCGCATCCAGCGACTGGTCGAGAATCCGGTGCGCGGTCTTTTCATCCACCTGCGAGCCAAAGGTCATTGTTCCCATGCAGATCGACGAAACCTCGATCGCGCTCTTGCCCAGTCGCCTGCTCTGCATGCCATGCACCTTTTGTCGTCGATTTCGCGTGTCGCCACGGTTGCTACAACGCCCGGCGCCATCCGCAAAGGCCGCGCCACGCCTGAAGCACCGACTACCACCCGCAGCCGCCGCCGATTGACAAGCGCCGCCACCGCCGCCTTTGTCGCCGCGATGGCCAGCGACGCCCCACACTCCACCGGTTTCGGCCTGCCCGAGGCACTGGCGCAGGCCAATGCGCTGCTCGGCGAACACCCCGGCCTCGCCGCCGAACAGGCCCGCGCCATCTTGCGCGCCCGCATCGGCCACCCCCAGGCGCTCGCCATCCTTGGCCGCGCCCTGCAACGGATGGGCGACGAAGCCGGCGCGATTGCCGCCTTCACCGGCGCCACCAATGCGGCGCCACAGGATGCCGACAGCTGGCAACGCCTTGCCGAACTCCTCCATAATGCCGGCGACATTGCCCGCGCCGATGATGCCCAGGCCCGCGCCCTGCGCGCCGCCACCAATGATCCACAGCTCGTCGCCGCCGCCTCCGCGCTGGTCGAAAATGACCTGCCCACCGCCGAAACCATCCTGCGCACCCGGCTGAAGGCGCGGCCCACCGATGTTCCCGCCATCCGCATGTTCGCCGAACTTGCGGGGCGCATCGGGCGTTTTGGCGACGCCGAAAAACTGCTGCGCCGGGCGCTCGAACTTGCCCCCGGTTTCGATGCCGCCCGCCACAATCTCGCGGTTGTCCTGCAACGACAGAGCAAGCCCGAAGCCGCGCTCGCCGAAGTCGATACGCTGATGGCGCGCGATCCGCTGTCACCGGGCTATCGCATCCTGCGCGCCGCCATCCTCGTCCGGCTTGGCCGCTATGACGACGCCATTGCGGTTTACGACGCGCTGCTTGCCAGCCTGCCCAACCAGCCAAAGACCTGGATGAGCTATGGCCATGCCCTGAAAACCGTCGGGCGTCAGGCCGACAGCATCCAGGCCTATCGCCGCGCCATCGAACAGGCGCCAACGCTTGGCGAAGTCTGGTGGAGCCTCGCCAATCTGAAGACCGTGCGCTTCACCGCCGCCGACATCGCGGCGATGCAGGCGGCGCTGACGACTGAAAATCTCGCCACCGAAGACCGTTTCCACCTCGAATTCGCGCTCGGCAAGGCGCTGGAGGACGCCGGCGACCATGCTGCATCCTTCGCCCATTATGCACGCGGCAATGAACAGCGCCGCGCCGAACTCGATTATGACGCCGCCACCACCACCGCTAATGTCGAACAGGTGCGGGCGCTCTACACCCCGGCCTTGCTTGCCGCCCGCGCCGGCATGGGCAGCGCCGCGCCCGATCCGATCTTCATCGTCGGCCTGCCGCGTTCCGGCTCGACCCTGATCGAACAGATCCTCAGCTCGCACAGCCAGGTCGAAGGCACGATGGAGCTGCCCGACATCATCGCACTCGCCCGCCGGCTCGGCGAACGGCAGCAGGAAGGCCAGAACCCGCGCTTCGCCGAACGGCTGGCGGGGCTGAGCGCCGAGGAACTGCGCGCGCTGGGCGATGAATATATCGAACGCACCCGCATCCAGCGCCGCACCGACAAGCCGTATTTCATCGACAAGATGCCGAACAATTTCGCCCACACCGGCTTCATCCACCTGATCCTGCCCAACGCAAAGATCATCGACGCCCGCCGCCACCCGCTCGGCTGCTGCTTTTCAGGCTTCAAGCAGCATTTCGCCCGCGGCCAGGCCTTTACCTATGATCTGGCCGATATCGGCCATTACTGGCGCGATTATGCGGCACTGATGGACCATTTCGATACCGCCTTGCCCGGCCGCGTCCACCGGGTTTTCTACGAGCGCATGGTCGCCGATCCCGAAACCGAAATCCGCGCGCTGCTCAGCCATTGCGGGCTGGATTTCGAACCGGCCTGCCTCGCCTTTCACGAAACCGATCGCGCCGTGCGCACCGCCAGTTCCGAACAGGTGCGCCAGCCGATGTACGCCTCGGCTGTGGATCATTGGCAACACTATGACAAATGGTTGGGGCCATTGCGGGCGGCGCTCGGTTCTGCGCTGGACAGCTATCCTTCGGTGTAGCAGACTCATCATACGCTTTGATTTCAAATCGACGCCAGCGCCGACAACGATCGGCATCATGGCGCATTGGGGAGTTGGTCATGTCCATCGTTCGCACTGCTGCGGAGGCTAAAAGCCTGCGCAACATCCTGCTGCTGTCCTCGGCGCTCGCCATGCCGGCCGCAGCACTGGCGCAGGCCACCGCCGCCACAGCGCCAGCCGGCCTCGACGAAATCGTCGTCACCGCGCAGAAATCCAGCCAGAACCTGCAAAGTGTGCCAATCTCGATCCAGGCGTTGGGCGGCGCCAAGCTTGATCAGGTCCAGGCCCAGGCGTTCGAGGATTACGTCCGCTTCCTGCCGTCCGTCTCGTTCCAGTCGAGCGGCCCCGGCACCGCAAAGGTCTATTTCCGCGGCGTCTCCTCGGGCGAAAACGCCAATCACTCCACCTCACAGCCAACGGTCGGCATCTATCTCGATGAACAGCCGATCACCACCATCCAGGGCGCACTCGACGTGCATCTGTACGACATCGCCCGTGTCGAGGCGCTGGCCGGGCCACAGGGCACGCTCTACGGCTCCTCATCCGAGGCCGGCACCATCCGCATCATCACCAACAAGCCCGATCCGACCCGCTTTTCCGGCTCGGCCAATCTGGAGGTCAACAGCGTCGCGCACGGCGGGGTCGGCTATGTCGGCGAAGCCTATGTCAACGTGCCGATCAGCTCGCGCGCCGCGGTGCGCGTCGTCGGCTGGTATGATCGCGACGCCGGCTATATCGACAATGTGCTGCAAACCCGCACTTTCCCGTCATCGGGCATCAGCCAGACCACCGCGCCCTATGTGAAGAACAATTACAACGACGTCGAAACCTATGGCGGCCGCGCCGCACTGGGTGTCGAGCTTGACGACAATTGGACGGTGACGCCCGCGATCATGGCGCAAGGGCAAAAATCGCATGGCCAGTTCGCCCAGGAATCCGGCCTGAAAAAACTCCAGGTCGCCCAGTACAACCCCGAATATACCAATGATAACTGGTTCCAGGCATCGCTGACCATCGAAGGCAAGATCGGCAATTGGGATGTGACCTATGCCGGCGCCTATTTGAAGCGCAAGGTAACGGGCGCTTCGGATTATTCGGACTATGCCTATTTCTACGATGCGCTCTATGGCTCGGGTGCTTATCTTTATGACAATGCTGGCAAGCTGGTCAGCCCGAACCAATATATCCAGTCCGACGACCGCTTTACCAAGCAAAGCCACGAACTGCGCCTGTCGTCGCCTAAGGACGCCCGGCTGCGCTTCATCGGCGGCCTGTTCTACCAACGCCAGACGCACAATATCGAACAGAATTACATCATCGACAATATCGCCGATTCGATCACCGTGCCCGGCACCGCCAGCAACATCTGGCTGACGAAACAGCTGCGCACCGATCGCGATTATGCAGCGTTTGGCGAACTGGCCTTCGACATCACGCCAAAACTGACTGTCACCGGCGGCGTTCGCGTCTATCGCTACAAGAACTCGCTGACCGGCTTCTTCGGCTATTCGGCCGGCTACAGCAGCAAGACCGGCGTTGCCGCCTGCTTTGCGCCCTCGAAACTCGATGGTGCGCCGTGCACCAACGTTGACAAGACCACGTCCGCTACCGGCTGGCTGCCAAAGGTCAATCTCACCTATAAAATCAACGATGACGCGCTGGTCTATTTCACCTTCTCGCGCGGCTTCCGCCCCGGCGGCGTCAACCGGCGCGGCACGCTGCCGCCCTATGCCGCCGACAAGCTCGAC
>JBBQYI010000071.1:0-14520 GCA_038208825.1 Sphingomonadales bacterium
GGCGGCATTGCCGGGAAATATGCTCAGCAATTTCGCCCCGAACGTGCCGCCCGGCCCCATCGCCCCGGGCATGATGCCGAACAAGGCGCCATCGCCCAGCGGGATGATCTCGCGCAGCGGCGACCGGGTTTCGCCATTCGACAGCGCAACCATCGCCGCCCGCACAATGGCAATGGCCCGCGGCATGGTCAGCCGCGCCGCAACCTCCGCCCGGTCGATCAGGCGCATCATCGCCGTCGGATCACCAGCGGTGCATCATTTCAACCAGGCAAGCGTGCGTTGCCACGCCAAATTCGCCGCCGCCCGGTCGTACCGCGCCGCCGATGTGTCGTTGTTGAAGGCATGATTGACGCCCGGATAGACATGCGATTCAAACTTCACGCCGGCCGTCTCCAGCGCCTTCAGATACGGCGGCGACATCCCGTTGATGCGCGTGTCCAGCCCGGCGTATTGCAGCAGCATCCGGGCCTTGATCTGCTTCACCCCATCAAGATCACGCGGCGGTGCCCCGTAATAGGCAACGCCGGCGCGCAATTTGCTGCCCGCCACCACTGCCAATTGGTTGACCAGCCCGCCGCCCCAGCAAAAACCCACAGCACCGGGCACACCGCGCCCCACCGAATAACTGTCGAACCAGCGCAGGCTGGCCACCGCATCCGCCAATATTTCCGCCGGCGGCGCCTGTGCAATCAACGCCCGGGCGATATCATCCGCCGAATATTTGCCATCGCCGGTGCGCGGCGTTTCCCCCTGGGACGACAGGAAATCCGGTGCCAGCGCAACAAAACCCGCCACCGCCAACCGCCGCGTCACGTCACGGATATGCTCGTTCAACCCGCGATTTTCGTGGAACACCAGCACCTTTGGCGCGCGTTCGGCGGCCCCGCGCGGCTGCGCGACATAGCCAACCATCAACCGGCCACCGGCACCACCCCACACGATCCGCTGCGCGTCGATGCGTTCATCATCGGGGGCGACCAGCGGGGCCGCTTCGGCGCGCGTCTCCAGCATCGGCAGCACCGCCGCTGCCGCCGCCACGCCGCCGGCAATCCGCGCCAACCCGGCGATCAGGTCACGCCGGCTGGCGCTGCCATCGCCATGGGTGAAGCGATCATAAAGCTCGATCATCGGCTGGGTAATATCGGGCGCATTATCCGGCTTGGTCATCGCAAACTCCACTGGCGGGCACACATCGCCGAACGAGATTAGGGGCAATCGAGATTAGGGCTGTGACGACCGCGCGCGCAACGCCGCCAACGTCGCGGGCGTATCGATATCGTCCAGAACGGCGTCGCTCATCGCATCGATCGCAATAACGTCGTCGGCAAATTCACCCAGCAACGCCTTGCCGCCGACATCGCCCGCAAGCCCCATCAGCCCGGCAAAATGCCGCCGCCCCCATCGCACCGGGTTGCCGCGCCTGCCATCCCATTCGGGCAGCACGATATGCCCCGGAGCCGTCGCCAGCGCCGCCAGCACCACTGGCTCGACGCGAGGCATATCGGCCAGGCAGACCAGCACCGCCGACCAATCGGCCGGCACCGCCGCCACCCCGGCGCGCAGGGATCGGCTCAACCCTTCGGCATAATCCGGCGCCTCCACGAACACCGCGGCGCGATCACCCAACGCCGCGCGCACATCATCGCCGCGCGCGCCCAGAACAATGATCGGCGGCGGCAACCCGGCGGCTGCAATGGCATCGGCAACATGCGACACAATCGGTTTGCCGCGCCATTCCTCCAGCAATTTGTGCGGCCCGCCCATCCGGCTTGACCGCCCGGCGGCCAGAATGATCGCCCCCACGCTGCCCGGCGGTGGCGGGGCGGGCAGGGCAGCGCGCGGCTGCGGCCGCTCCGCTTCGGGCAGCAGCCCGCCCGCACCCATGGCGGCGATATCGGCGGCATCCACCGCCACACCCGCCACCAGCCGTTCCAGTACCACATCAAAACCGTTGCGCTTGGGTGACCGTGCACAGCCGGGCATGCCGATCACCGGCGCATTCCCCAGCGCACCCAGGCACAGCAGATTGCCCGGATCAACCGGCATCCCGAGCCGTTCGACATGGCCCCCGGCGGCGGTGATTGCGGCCGGCACCACATCGCCGCGATCGACCGTCGCCGATGCCCCGGCGATCAGCAGAATATCGACATCGATCAACACCGAAAGCCGGTCGGCCAGCGCCGCAATATCGTGGCGGCACGGTGGCAGCGCGACGAAATCACAGCCCAGAGCTGCCACTCTTGCGCGGGTCACCTGTTCTGTGCGCGCCAGCATCTTGTCCGCCGTGCCATCGAGCAGGGTCTGGATCAACGCCACCCGCCGCGGCCGGAACGTCGCCAGTGCCAGCGGCCGCGCCGCCGCCACGGCGGCCGCCAGTGTTTCGGCGGTCACGGCATAGCGAATGATCTTGATGGTCGCGACAATCTCCCCCGCCGAAACCCGCGCATCGGCGGGCAGGGTGGCCAGCGTCAAGGCCTCGTCGATGCCGTTGATCGCCGCGACCATGCCGGGCTTCAACCGCAATATGCCATCGGCGGTGGCGGCGATATTGGCGCGGCCATGGCTCGCCGGCATGGCGATCAACCCCGCACCGGCCAATGTCGCGGCGAGCGCGGCGGCGGCGGCATCCTCCGGCACATCACCCGCCTCCAGCCGCGCCACCGTCAGCCTTTGAAGCCCGGCAGCGGCCGCGCGGGCAATATCCTCACTGCCCAGCCGACGGCCCTTGGGCCAGCGCGTGCCGTCAATGACCAGCGAATGCGCCAAAATCGCGCCCTCGGCCTCGGCCAGCGGCAGTTCGGCAAATATCACGGGCGCGGCACAAGCGCCCCGCGCCACGCCGCGGTCATTTCGGCGGCGATGCTCAGCGCGATTTCACCCGGATCGGCAGCACCGATGGCCAGCCCCGCAGGCCCGTGAATCCGCGCCAGCGTCGGCGCGTCAAAGCCCTGTTCCGCCAGCCGCGCCAGCCGCGTCGCATGGTTCTTCCGGCTGCCCAAAGCGGCGATATAATAGGCTGGCGACCGCAACGCCGCCGCCAGCGCGACATCATCCAGCTTTGGATCATGGGTCAACGCCACCACCGCGCTTGCTGCATTGGGCTGCCATTCGGCCAGAGCCTCATCGGGCCAGCGCCGATCGAGCGCCAGCCCGGCAAAGCGCGTATCGGCGGCAAACAACCCGCGCGGGTCGATCACCGTCGGCGCAATGCCCAACGCCTGCGCCAGCGGCACCAGCGCCTGCGCGATATGCACCGCGCCGATGATGGCGACCCGGCGCGGCGGCGGATAGGCGCGGACAAAATCGCCCGCATCACCGCCAGCGCTGTCGCCGATCTCCCGTGTCGTCCCGGCTGCGATATCGGTCGCCAGCGTCACTGCCTCACCAGTGCCGGCGGCCGCCAGCAACCGGTCGACCAGCGCCGGCGACAGCCCATCGGTCGCCAACCGCTGCACCAGCACCGAAATCCGGCCACCGCACGCCAGCCCGACCTGCCAGGCGGTTTCATCGGCGACGCCATAATCCAATCGCCGCACACCACCGCCGGCGGCCAGCAATTCCTGCGCCTCGGTCACCACATCGCCTTCGACGCAGCCGCCGCTCACCGATCCTTCGAACAGCCCGTCGTCCCGAATGGCGAGGTGGCTGCCCTTGCGACGCGGTGCCGATCCCCAGGTTTCGATGACGGTGGCGATGGCAACGCCATGGCCGTCGCGCTGCCAGCCGCGCGCTGCCGCCAAGGTGCCCAGATCGTCCAGCGCCACGCGGCCGCCCCTCAACCCCATTGCCAGAACAGGAACGCCAGCACGGCGAGCACAAGCCCGCCGCCCCACACCAACGGCGACACGCCCTTGGATGCCGGGGCCGACACGCCGGCACCCTTCATCGCATTGGCCACCATGGCAGCGACATCGACATCGGCGACCGGTGCCGCCGCGCTTGCACCTTCTTGCCCCCCGGCGACCGGCGCATCGGTTTCCACCTCCGCCTTCAATTTGGCGAAAAAGCTTTCGGCATAGCCCTTGGCGGTGCCCTCGATCAGCCGCGCGCCAAGCTGCGCCAGCTTGCCGCCAACGCTGGATTTCACCGCATAGGTCAACAATGTCTGGCCCGGCCCGGTTTCGGCCAGCCGCACCGATGCCTCGCCCTTGGCAAAGCCCGCGACACCGCCCTTGCCCTCGCCGACCAGCACATAGCTTTCGGGCACCACAACCTCGGTCAACGTCACCTGGCCGGTAAAGCTGGCGCGCACCGGGCCGACCTTGGCATTCATCTTGCCTTCGAACCGCTCGCCAGCGTCGCCCGCCACGCGGGTCAGCGTTTCGACGCCCTCGATACAGCGCGCCAGGACTTCGGGGTCGTTCAACGCCTCCCAAACCCGCGCCCGCGCCGCCGCAATCGCCACTTCCCCGTTCAGTTCCACGCGTCGGCCTTTCCTGTCAGTTCGTCAGCCTTAACCGGACTTGGGGGCAATCGCCACCACCACATTGCCGATGGGGCTGCGAGGCGAGAATTTACGTTGCATTCGACCCATACCCGAAACGAAGGCTTGCATTCTGCGCTGTTGCGCGCTGGAATAGCGGTTAATCCCCGCGACTGTCTGTTCAGCGGGGGCCGTTGCGTCGGGGGGCGAGTATGACTGTTGAGATCGAGGCCGGTGGTTTGGCCGAGGTTGCGGATGAAACCATCCTGCAGGGGCGGGTGAAATGGTTCGATCCGGTTCGAGGCTATGGCTTCATGGTGCCGCAGGACGAAAGCCCGGATGTGCTGGTGCATTTCACCGTCGTGCGCGAAATCGGCCGCCGCACCTTGCCCGAAGGCGCAACGCTGACCTGCGGCGTCGTCGCGCGTGATCGCGGCCGGCAGGCGCGGCGCATCATCGATGTCGATCTGTCGACCACCATCGGCCCCGATCCCGAAACGGCGGCGGCCCGCGCCGCCGACCGGGTGGATCCGCAGGTGATGATCGCCGCCGCCGGCGAATCCGAAGCCGTGGTGGTGAAATGGTTCAACCGGCTGAAGGGCTATGGCTTTGTCACCCGGCCCGGCTCGGTCGAGGACATTTTCGTCCATATGGAAACCGTCCGCCGTGCCGGACTCGTCGAACTCGTCCCCGGCCAACCGCTCAACGCCCGTGTCGCCCCTGGCCACAAAGGGCCGCTGGCGGTGCAGATCGAGGTCATCGACGGCGAAGGCGCGGCCTGAACAATCCCGCCTCTCCCGCCTGCGGGAGAGGCGACATGCGCGGCGTCGCACAGGCGACCTTCGTCGCGTGCGGCGGGTGAGGGTGTTACCGCGCTGCTCAGGCCTCAGGCCAGACCCCGCGGTCTTTCAACCGGGGAGAGCGCCCCCCACACTAATGCGCGTCGCCCCAACTGACGCCGCTGCCGATCTCCACCCCCAACGGCACCGACAGATCGACCAACGGCCGGTGCGCATTGGCCATCGTCGCGCGGATGATCGGCGTCGCCGCGTCTACATCGCCCTCGGGCACTTCGAACACCAGTTCATCGTGCACCTGCAACAGCATCTTCACACCGCCCAATCCGGCTACGGCCAGCGCGCCCGGCATCTGCACCATCGCCCGCTTGATGATGTCGGCCGCGGTGCCCTGCACCCGGGCGTTGACCGCGGCGCGCTCGGCAAATTGGCGCTCGCCTGCGTTCTTTGAAAAAATCAACGGCACATGCGCCTTGCGGCCGAACAGGGTGGTGACAAAACCCTTGTCCTTGGCCGCCGCAATGGTGTGCGCCATGTAATTGCGGATGCCGGGGAAACGGCTGAAATACAGATCGATATACCGCGCTGCCTCGCCGCGATCGATGCCCAGCCGCTGCGCCAGCCCGAACGCCGAAATGCCATAGATGATCGAAAAATTGATGGTCTTGGCCCGGGCGCGCGTATCCCGGGTCACCTCCCCGAACACCTCCTTGGCGGTCAGGGCATGGACATCGCCGCCTTCGGCATAGACCGCCTTCAATTCCGGCACATCGGCGATATGCGCGACCAGCCGCAATTCGATCTGGTTGTAATCGGCGGCCATCAGGACATGGCCCGGCGCCGCCACAAAGGCATGGCGGATGCGGCGACCAAGCTCGGTACGGATCGGGATATTCTGCAAATTCGGGTCGTTCGACGACAGCCGGCCCGTCGACGTCGCCGCCAGCGCATAATTGGTATGCACCCGGTCGGTCTTCGGGTTGATCTGCGCCTGTAAGGCGTCGGTATAGGTCGATTTCAGCTTTGAATGCTGCCGCCATTCCAGCACCTTGCCGGCGATTTCGGCGCCATCCTCGGCCAACCGCTCCAATTCGGTGACATCGGTCGTCCAGGCGCCGGTCTTGCTGCTTTTCTTGCCGGATTTCAGGCCCATCTTGTCGAACAGCATCTCGCCAAGCTGCTTGGGGCTGCCGATGGCGAACGGTTCTCCGGCCAGCGCGTGAATCTCACCTTCCAGCCGCTTGATCTCCACTTCATACGCCGCCGACAGCCCGGCCAGCGCGCTGCGGTCGACGCGGATGCCGGCCATTTCCATATCGGCGATCACCGGGATCAACGGTCGGTCGACAAGCTCGTAAATCTGCGACACCTGTTCGCGCCACAGCCGGTCGCGGAAATTCGCCTGCAATCGCAGCGTCACATCGGCGTCCTCCGCCGCATATTCGGTCGCCTTGTCGAGCGGCACCTGGGCGAAATCATATTTGCCCTTCGCACCGCCGGTCACATCCTTGAAGGCAATCGGCGTATGGCCCAGGTGACGGGTCGAAAGATCGTCCATGCCATGGTTCCAGCGCCCGGCATCGAGCGCATAGCTGAGCAGCATCGTGTCATCATATGGCGCCAACACCGGCACCCCATGCTGGCGCAGCACGATCATGTCATATTTCAGATTCTGGCCGATCTTCAGCACGCTTGCATCGGCGAACATGGGGTTCAGCCGCGCGATCACTGCCTTCATGTCCAGCTGCTCGACCCGCTCCGCCAGCAACCCCTCGCCGGACTGATGCGCCACCGGAATATAACAGGCGCGGCCCGCCTCGGTCGAAAGGCTGATGCCCAGCAGATTGGCGCGGACCTGATCGAGGCTGTCGGTCTCGGTATCGACAGCAACGATGCCCAGCCGCGTCGCCTCGGCCACCCACCAGTCGAGCCGCTCCAGGGTCGTTACCGTTTCATAATCGCTGTGGCGGAACGGCTTGGCCTCAACGGCTTCCGCCTTCACCGGCATGGCATGGGCGGCCTCCGCCTCGCGGCCCAGCTTTGCCAACATGCCGCGGAAACCATGCTTGGCGAGGAATTTCGCCAATGGTTCCTGCGGTGGATGGCGCAGCGTCAGCGCCTCCAGCGGCTCGGCGAGCGGAATATCGTCCTTCAACCGCACCAATTCACGCGACAGCCGCGCATCGTCGATCGAATTGGCCAGCGTTTCCTTCAACTTGGGCTTCTTGATCTCGCCGATATTGGCGATCACGCCCTCGACATCGCCATATTGCTGGATCAGTTCGGCGGCGGTTTTCGGCCCCACACCGCGCACACCCGGAATATTGTCCGCCGTGTCGCCCATCAACGCGAGCACATCGCCAACCTTTTCGGGTGGCACGCCGAACTTCTCGATCACCTCGGCGCGGTCGATACGCTGGTTCTTCATCGTGTCGAGCAGGTCGATCCCCGGCTGGATCAACTGCATCAGATCCTTGTCCGACGAAACGATGGTGACGTTGAAATCGGCGCGCAGCGCGGCGAGCGCATAGGAGGCGATGATGTCATCGGCCTCGAAGCCGTCCTCTTCGATGCACGGCACCGAAAACGCCCGCACGGCATCGCGGATCAACGGGAATTGCGGCACCAGATCCTCCGGCGCCGGCGGCCGGTGCGCCTTGTAATGCTCGTACATGTCGTTGCGGAACGTGTGCGATCCGGCATCGAGAATGACCGCCAGATGCGTGGGCGCCTCGGCATTGGCCAATTCGGTGATCAGCTTCCACAGCATCGCGGTAAAGCCATACACCGCCCCCACCGGCGTGCCTTCGGGATCAGTCAGCGGCGGCAACCGGTGATAGGCGCGAAAAATATAGCCGGAGCCATCGACGAGATAGAGGTGCTGCTTGCTCATGTCGGCGGCACGCTAGAGCAGATCGCGTCCGCTTAGAAGGTGGAAGCTGGGCAACCTGCGTCAGGTGTGTGTGTACCCGACGCAGGTTAGCGGGTTATTGTCGTATCGCGCTATATTTGAACGTCTTGCCGTTGCGCTTGTCGACCGAGACAAATTCCGCTTTCCCGCCATTGACAGTCATCGTCGTGACATTGACGACCTTTCCAACGCGCGAATCCGTCTCAACCATCGTGTTGGGTCCTGTCTTGGCGACAGCGGCCATCGTCTTGCCGGGATCGCCCTTGATGAGTACAGCCGGACCGCCGAATTTGGCGGTGAACGAATTGCCGGTCGGGTCGGTCATGGTCAGCATGTCACCGGTCGTCTTGTAGGTGAACGTCAGGTTGGCATCCTGGTCCGATTTATAGGCTGTCTGCCGCCATTGACCTGACATGGCGTGACTTCCGGCCGGGCCTTTGTCGACGCGCGTGAACGTGGCCATCCCCGTCAACGGCTTGCCATTGGCCGCGCTGTTGTCAACATAGGCCTCGGTCAGGGATTTGCCATCGTCGGAAACCATGTATGTGTTTGTTCCCATCAGCTTGCCCTTCATTCGGGCGGTGGTTTTGACCGACTTGGCGTCGACAACACTCACTGAAATTTCGTCCGAATAACTCCTGCCGGTGACAGCGTGGAATTTGCCGTCGGCGGGCACCGCCAGCTTCGGCGTGCAGAATCCGGTGCAAGTGTAGACGCCTTTGTCGACTTGCAGCATGCCCGGCTCTTTCGGGAACTGTGCCGAACTGACATCGGCTTTCCAGGTGCCATCGAATGGTGTCGCCGCAAGCGCCGGCCCAGCAAGGCCAAGCATCGCGGATGTAACCAAAATCGAGCTCATTTTCATGGAACTTTCCTCCCCAAAGCTCGGTGCGCGCACGCCCGGCAATGATATGTTAAGAAAAAATTCAAATTCCAGCACAAATATGCGCGAAAGAAATGACTGGATTCATACCTTAGCACATAATTCTGAATCTGTCGTGCCAGCTGGAAGCGGCCATTCCGAACCCAAGGCTCAAGTGGCGATGATCGGCAGAATGATTTTTCGGCCATGCGGCGGCTTTGCGGGCTTGCCTATCGTTCGTGGCGCCTGAATAAAGTGCCTGCCATTTCATGGAGAACCGCGTCATGCTTTCTGTACGCCACCTGCTTGTCGCCGCCGCCTGCATCGCCGCCCCTTCGCTGGCGCAAACCGGCCCGGTCCCGACACGGCCTGAAATGGTGCCGTTCAAGGTCGGGGCGCTCCAGATGGTGTCGCTCCGCGACGCGGGTTTCGTTGCTGCCAATGATGGCAAGACCTTCGGCGTCGGCGTGGATCCGGCGCAGATTCGCAAGGTGCTTGATGACGGCGGCGCGGTTGACGGTCGCATTGCTCTATCGGTTTCGGCTCTGCTGGCGAAAACGCCCGGCCATGTCGTGCTGCTCGATACCGGCCTGGGCTTTTCCGCCAAGGGCATCCTCATCGGCAGTTTGGCGCTGGCCAAGGTCGCGCCGGGCGATGTGACAGATATTTTCATCACCCATTCGCACGGTGATCACATTGGCGGTCTCGTCGGCGCCGATGGCAAGCCCGCCTTCCCGAATGCCGACGTCCGCATGGCCGCCAAGGAATGGGCGTTCGTCCAGTCAAATCCCGCCAATGAAAAGCTGGTCGCGGCGATCGGCGGCCAAGTGAAAACGTTCGAGCCCGGCAAGGACGTTATTCCCGGCATCCGCGCCGTGCCGATCGAGGGCCATACCCCCGGCCATACTGGTTATGAAGTCCACTCGGGCAAGGAAAAATTGCTCGATATCGGCGACACCGCACACAGCTACATCATCTCGCTGGCCCGCCCCGATTGGCCGATGGGCTTTGATGCCGACAAAGCAGCCGGCGCTGCAATGCGTCGCGCCACGCTCGCCAGACTCGCGGCCAGCGGTGAGCGCGTCTTTTCCCCGCATTTTCCGTTTCCGGGCGTTGGCCGGGTCGTAAAGGCCGGCGACGGCTTCGCCTGGAAGCCCAGCCTCAAATGACAGGATTGAATTGACCTGAAAGGCGGGAGTGGATTTGGCGCGCCCGCTCTGGCATCAGGGATGCATGCAGGCTTTCACCACACTTTCAGGCATCGCGGTGCCGTTCGGCGCGGAGAATGTCGACACCGACGTCATCATCCCGGCGCGGTTCCTCAAGACCATCACCCGCACCGGCCTTGGCCAGCATGCGTTCACGGTGATCCGGCAGGATCCGGATAATATTTTCGATGCAGCGCGCAACAAGGGCGCCCCGATCCTCATCGCCGGAGATAATTTCGGCTGCGGTTCCAGCCGCGAACACGCCCCATGGGCGCTGGCGGACATGGGGTTTCGCGTCGTCATCGCGCCCAGCTTTGCCGATATCTTTTCGGGCAATGCCTTCAAGAACGGCGTGTTGCTGGTGACCCTGCCGCAGGAACAGGTCGACCGGCTGATGGAAATCGCCGCCACCGGTCCGATCACCATCGATCTGGAAAACCAGGTGGTGACGACGCCCTATCAGGACCGTTTTGCATTCCCCATCGATCCGTTCCGTAAACACTGCCTCGTCAACGGTCTCGACGAAATCGGGCTGACCATCGCGATGGATGCCGATATCGCCGCGCACGAAGCCCGCATCGCCGGCAACCGGCCATGGATTGCCGGCCCCGATCAGCACGCGGCCTGACCCGCAAATCCCCTTTTTTCAAGGCTGCACCATGACCAAAACGCTCCTGCTCCTCCCCGGTGATGGCATCGGCCCCGAAGTGACCGCGGTGGCGCGCCGCGTCGCCGGCCGCCTGATCTCGGGCGGTCTCGATCTGGCCATTTCAGAGGCGCGCTTTGGCGGCGTCGCCATCGATGCAGACGGGGTCCCACTCACCGATGAAACGCTCGAACTGGCCAAATCGTCCGACGCCGTGCTGATGGGCGCCGTCGGCGGGCCGCAATGGGCCGGCCAACCCTATGACAAGCGCCCGGAGGCCGGGCTGCTGGCCCTGCGCGCCGGCATGAACGTCTATGCCAATCTGCGCCCGGCGCGCTGCTTTGCGGCGCTCGCTGATGCATCGTCGCTGAAACGCATATTCGTCGATGGCCTCGATATCCTGTTCGTCCGCGAACTCACCGGCGGCGTTTATTTCGGCACACCGCGCGGCATCGAAACGCTGGCCAATGGCGAACGCCGCGGCACCAACACCCATGTCTACACCACGTCGGAAATCCAGCGCGTCGCCCGCATCGCCTTCACCTTGGCGCGCAATCGCACCGGCCAGGTCGTCTCGGCCGAAAAATCCAACGTCATGGAGGCAGGGCTGTTGTGGCGCGAGGAAGTCCAGAAACTGCGCGACGCCGAATATCCCGATATCAAGCTCAGCCACATGCTCGCCGACAATATGGCGATGCAATTGGTCAAACAACCAAAGCAGTTCGACGTCATTCTCACCGACAATCTGTTCGGGGACATGCTGTCCGACGAAGCCGCGATGCTTACCGGTTCGCTCGGCATGCTGCCATCCGCCGCCATAGGGGACGCCGGCAAACCCGGCCTTTATGAACCCATCCACGGCTCGGCGCCCGATATCGCCGGGCGCGGTGTCGCCAACCCCTGCGCGTCGATCCTCAGCCTGGCGATGGCGCTGCGCTTCAGCCTGAACGAACCCGGCCTCGCCGATATGGTTGAGGCCGCAGTCGAGGCGGCGCTCAACACCGGCGCGCGCAGCCCCGATCTCGGCGGCACGCTTACCACCGCTGCGATGGGTGACGCGGTGCTGGCCCATATCAAGTGATGCGCCGCATCGCCGGGCCGTTCGTTACCGGGCTGATCTTCCTCGCCCCGGTGCTGCTGACCATTCTGCTGCTGCAATGGCTGGCAGGCTATGTCACCGCTGCGCTGGGGCCTGGCACGCTGATCGGCGGCGCGCTGGCCAGCGGCGGCATGCTGCTCACGCAAAGCCCGTTTTTCGCCTTCCTGACCGGGCTGGGCGTCGTCGTCCTGCTGATCTGGGCGCTGGGCCTGCTGGTCCAGACTCAAGCCCGCGCCCGGCTCGAAGGCGGGCTTGACCGGCTGATCGGCACCATCCCGGTCATCGGCGGCTTCTATCGCCCGCTGGCCCAGATCGTCCGCATGATCGGCGGCACGCCGGGGGGCGGCATGGAGGGCATGGCGGTGGTTTCCGTCAGCTTCGGCGATGGCACCGAAGTGCTGGGGCTGCTCGCCGCGCCGCAAGTGTTCGATATCGGCAACGGCCCGCGCTACCTCGTCATGCTGCCCACCGCACCCGTGCCGGTCGGCGGCGCGCTGCTGTTCATCGAAACCAGCCGGGTCCGCCGCGTGCCGGCGCTGCGCGTCGATGATCTGGCGAAATTCTATGTGTCGATGGGCACGATCACGCCCGCCGGCATGGCCGGCATGGGAAAATCTGCCATGCCCAGCGGGATAGTGGTGCCATGAAAAGCAGCGGCATGGCAGGCACGCTCTGGGTGCTGGCGGGGCTGGTCGCCGGGCTGGGACTGGGGGCAGGGCTGGGCGGCACCGCATCGGGCGACTGGCTGCGCGCCGTCGCCGAACCCATTGGCGGCCTGTGGCTCGATGCGCTGCGCATGACCGTGGTGCCGCTGGTGTTCGCCATGCTGTTCACCGGCATGACGGAAGCCGCGGCCAGCGCCGGGCAGGGCGGCACCGCCGGCCGGGCGCTCGGCTGGTTCTTCGTGCTGATGCTCGGATCGGCAATCTTTTCCGTGCTGGTGTCGCCGCTGCTGCTCGATATCTGGCCGGTGGCGAGCGGAGAAGCGGCGAAGCTGCTCGCCAGCGGGCAGGGCGCCGAAGCCATCCCCGCCGCGCCGCCCTTCGCCGAATGGCTGCGCAGCTTCATCCCCACCAACCCCGTCGGTGCCGCCGCCAATGGTGCCATGGTGCCGCTGGTCGTTTTCGCGCTCGTCTTCGGCCTCGCCGCCACCCGCCTGCCGGATGCGCCGCGCGCCGCGCTCACCGGGCTGTTCGATGCCATCGTCCAGGCCATGCTGGTCATCATCGGCTGGGTGCTATGGGCGGCGCCCCTGGGGGTGTTCGGGCTTGCGGTTGGCGTCGGCGCGACGCTGGGCGGCGGTGCCTTTGGCCTGCTTGGTCATTATATCGCGCTGCTGCTGGCGGTGCAGGGCTTGCTCATCCTGCTGCTCTATCCGTTCGCGGTCATCGTCGGCGGCGTGCCGCTGGGCGGTTTCATCCGGGCGATGGCGCCGGTGCAGCTTGTGGCGATCAGCACCCAATCCTCCATCGCCTGCCTGCCGACCATGGTGGAGGCCTCCGATCGGCTGGGCGTCCCCGAGGCACCGCGCCGGCTCGTGCTGCCGCTGGCCGTGTCGCTGTTCAAGATCACCAGCCCCTGCGCCAATCTCGCCGTCATCCTCTATTCCGCAGCGGTCTATGGGGTCGATCTCGGGCCGGTGCAGTTCGCCGGCGGCATCGCGGTGGCGCTCGCCGTCGCCGTGGCCAGCGCCGGGCTGCCGGGCGGCACCAGCTTCTTCCTCGCCTGCGTCCCCATCGCCGCCGCCATGGGCGTGCCGACGCAATTGCTGCCGCTGTTGCTGGCGGTTGAGGTGGTGCCCGACATTTTCCGCACCATCGGCAATGTAACGGGCGATGTCGCCGTAACCGCCGCGGTCGGCAGGCGGTTTCGCAGCGCCACGCGGGATACCAGCGCCGCTTTCTAGAGCATCGTGCCGAAAGTCAGCACCAGCCCGCTCCCCCTGCCCAACCACCCGATAGGATATCCTCGTGGGTGGTTGGGCAGGGGGAGCGGGCTGGTGCTGACTCCGATTGAACGCACGATGTTCTAGGCTTGGACTTCCGCCCGGCAATCCGCTAGACGCCCGCCGCAAAGCCGTGGGCCGCCGTCACGCGCATGGCCCTGTTGGAGAATGTCATGGGTTATCGGGTAGTCGTCGTCGGTGCGACCGGCAATGTCGGGCGCGAAATGCTGAATATCCTGGCGGAACGGCAGTTCCCGATCGCCGATATCGCCGCCGTGGCCAGTTCGCGATCAACCGGCGACATCATCGATTTCGGTGATACCGGCCGCGAGCTGAAGGTCCAGAATATCGAACATTTCGATTTTTCGGGCTGGGATATCGCGCTGTTCGCCGCCGGTTCCGGCCCCGCCAAAATCTATGCGCCAAAGGCGGCGGCGGCCGGCTGCACCGTCATCGACAATTCGTCGCTGTTCCGCATGGACCCCGATGTGCCGTTGATCGTGCCCGAAGTGAACCCCGAAGCCATCGACGGCTATCGGAAGCGCAACATCATCGCCAACCCGAATTGTTCGACCGCCCAGATGGTTGTCGCGTTGAAGCCGCTGCACGACAAGGCCGGCATCAAGCGT
>JBBQYI010000072.1:0-14494 GCA_038208825.1 Sphingomonadales bacterium
GCTGATGGCGCGCTCGATATTGTCCTTGGGCATGCCGCCCTGCCGCGCCGAAACCACCGCAGCGCGCAGCCGGGCATTCATCGCCGGATCCGGCATGCCGGACTTTGCCGCAACGGTGATTTCACGCGACAGCTTCGAAAACGCAGCCGCGCGCTTTTTGTCCTGCGCACCCTTGCGGTGCATGATGTTCTTGAATTTGGAATGACCAGCCATGGCGCAAGGCTCTAGGCCATGCGCGGGCAATTAGGCAATATCGGCGGCGCCCGCTCAGGCGAGTTTCACCGCCGTGCCCGACGTCACCACCATCATCATAGAATCCTTGGCACCCACAGCTTCGTAATCGAGCGAAATGCCGACAATCGCATCGGCGCCCAGCCGGTGCGCCTCGTCCATCATTTCCGACAGCGCCTGATCGCGGCCACCGCGCAGCACATTTTCATAGCTGGCAGCGCGGCCGCCGACGATGTCGCGGATGCCGGCGAACAGATCGCGGAAGATGTTGGCGCCCATCACCGCTTCGCCCGAAACCAGCCCCAGATACTGGCTGATCTGGCGGCCTTCGATGGTGCCGGTCGTCGTCGTGATCATCACCTGCTTCTCCCACGGGCCGGCCATGGTCAGGCCGCCTTGCTGATCGCCTCGGCCAGCATGACGCCGGCCAGGTGCGCCCGAAATTCGGCGCTGGCATGGATATCGGTGTTCAGATCGCCATCATCAAGCGCCAGCCCGGCAACCGCCGCCACGCTGAAATCGCCCGAAAGCGCTGCTTCTGCCTCGGTCCAGCGGAACACGCCCGGCCCGGCACCGGTCACGGCCACGCGCACGCCATCGGCATAGCGCGCAACAGCGACGCCGACGATGGCATAGCGCGACGCCGGGTGACGGAACTTGGCATAGCCAAAGCCCAGCGGCAGCTTGAAATGCACCCGCGACACGATCTCCCCATCGGCCAGCGCGGTTGCGAACATGCCCTGAAAATAATCATCGGCAGCGTGCGAACCGGAAGATGTTTCAACCGTGGCTTTCAACGCCAGCACTGCTGCCGGATAATCGGCGGCCGGATCATTGTTGGCGATGACCCCGCCGAGGGTGCCGCGGTTGCGAACCTGCTGGTCACCGATGCCCAGCGCCAGCGCCGCCAAACCCGGGATCGCCGCCTGCACTGTCGCATCGGCCGCAACCGCCGCATGGGTGGTCATGGCGCCGATCCAGATCGCGTCGCCATCGCGGGTGACGCCGGAAAGCCCCGGAATCCCCGCCAGATCGACAAGCGTATCCGGCATGCGCAGCCGCGACTTGATCGCCGGCAAAAGCGTGTGGCCGCCGGCGATGAACGCCGCTTCGCCGCCACTCGCAAAGGCGCTGGCGGCATCGGCCAGGCTGGCGGGGCGTGCATAGGCAAAATCACGCATTGGCCGTTTCCCCCATTTTGCGCGCGCCGGCCTCGATCGCCTTGACGATGTTCATATAGCCCGTGCAGCGGCACAGATTGCCTTCAAGATCATGGGCGATGGTCGCCGCATCGACATTGGTGCCGTGGCGGCGGACGATCTCCAGCCCGGCCATCACCATGCCCGGCGTGCAGAACCCGCATTGCAACCCGTGATGCTCGCGGAACGCCGCCTGCATCGGGTGCAGCGTGTCGCCATCGGCCAGCCCCTCGATGGTGGTCACGCTGGCGCCATCGGCCTGCACTGCCAATATAGTGCAGCTTTTCACTGCAACGCCGTCGACCAGCACGTTGCAGGCACCGCACTGGCTGGTGTCACAGCCGATATGGGTGCCGGTCAGGCCGAGTTCGTCGCGCAACAGTTCAACAAGCAGGGTGGCGGGTGCCACCTCGCGGGTCTGGCTGGCGCCGTTGATTGTAAGATGCGTCTGCATGCGTCTCCCCGCGGAATCGGCGTCTGTGATCTTCTAGCGTGTGTGGCCCCTGCCCGTCTCCCCTTCCTCTCGGGAGGGCGGGCGCGGCTCAACCGCCCATCATGGCCTTCAGGCCAGCGGCCTGTTCGGCGATGCAGCGGCTGCCCAGTTCGCTGGCCTTGGCACGCGCCCACCAGGCGGCAAGGCCGGGTCTGGCAGCGACCAGTTCGGACGTCGGCATCGACGCACCAAAGGCATCAAAGAAAAAGAACAGCGGGATCAGCGCCGCGTCGGCGACGGTGAAACTGTCGCCGACGATGAACACATCGCTGTCCTTGCGGAAATGCTCGATATACCCCAGCGCATCGGCAACCCCGGCCAGGGCCGGCGCGACGCCATCCGGATTTTCGCGGCCGCGGAACAAGCCGCCAAGGTGCGGTACGACATACAGGTCGGCCAGCCGCACGATCAGCCGGGTGCGCGCAGCTTCCTTGGGATCGGTCGGTGCCAGCTTCGGGCCGGACAGCACGGCATCCAGATAATCGGTGATCGGCTGGCTTTCGGGCAGGCAGAAATCGCCATCGACCAGCAGCGGCATCTTGGCCATCGGCGTCATCGCGAGGTAGGCATCGCACTTGATGCCGCCTTCAAAGCTTTCGGGCTCCAGTTCATGCCCCTTGGCGCGCGCCGCCAGCACGGGCCGCATGACAAAGGGGGAAAGCTTGCCACCGTAAAGATGCATGGGATTGGCCTTTTTGATACGCCCCGCCCGCTTGCGCGACGGGGTAAGAGATTCAATCGATCAGACCAAGCGCGGTCTTGTACGTGTCCAGCAACGCCTCGGCTTCCTGCCGGGCATTGGCCTCCATCTTGCGCAGTCGCACGATGGCTTTCATCGTCTTGGTGTCGAAACCGGTGCCCTTCGCCTCCGCATAGACATCCTTGATGTCATCCGCCGTGGCCTTCTTCTCTTCTTCCAGCGTCTCGATCCGCTCGATGAACAGCCGCAGCTGCTCGGCGGAAACATTCTCGTTCATATCGGCTCCGTGAATTGGTTGCTGCCGGGGTTAGCGGCTGGCTGGCGGCTTGCAAAGGGGCGCGTTGCCGCCGGACCGCTTTATAGCCCGGCCGCCTTGTTCCGCTCGATCGATCCCGCCATGCGCGCCAGTTGCTTGGTTGTCGCCTCGGTCTGGTATTTTGCCTTCCAATCGGCTTGGTGCATGCCATAGACATGGCGGCGAGCATCGGCGTGCTCGATGGGGATGCCGGCCTCGGTCGCCGCCTCGGCAATCCAGTCGCCAAGGCAATTGCGGCAAAAACCGCCAGCCCCCATCAGATCGACATTCTGCACGTCGGTTCGCGCCGCCAACAGCTTCAGCAACCGCCGAAAGGCAGCGGCTTCAATGCGGTCTCGCGTGGCATCATCGGCAAATATTTCAGACATCTTCGCTTCTCCCATGGCGTAGCACGTCCGGCGCGGCTAAGGGCAAGGCCCGCCGCCAAGGAGTACCACATGCCCCCACATCTCGAACCGCGCAGCCGCCGGGTCAAGGTGCTGGCGACATTGGGGCCGGCATCACGCACGCCCGAAATGATCGAAGCGCTGATGCGCGCCGGCGCCGACGCCTTTCGCGTCAACATGAGCCATGGCACCGTGGCGGAACGCGCCGCGCTGATCGCCGCCATCCGCACCGTTGAGAAAAGCAGCGGACGCCCGCTGACCATCCTCGCCGATCTGCAAGGGCCAAAGCTGCGCGTCGGCCGGTTTGCCAATGGCAGCGCCGAACTGGCCAATGGTGCCCGCTTCCGGCTCGATCGCGACACCGCGCCCGGCGACGAAAAGCGAGTCTGCCTGCCGCACAAGGAATTGTTCGCGGCGCTGGCGCCCGGCGCCCGGCTTTTGGTCGATGATGGCAAGCTGGTGCTGCGCGTCACCGCTGTCGATGCCAAGGCGATCGATTGCACGGTCGAAGTCGGCGGCAAGATTTCCGACAACAAGGGTGTCAACGTTCCCGATGTGGTGGTGCCGCTGCCGGCGCTGACGCCAAAGGACCGCACCGATCTGGCCTTTGCGCTCGAACAGGGCGTGGACTGGATCGCGTTGAGCTTTGTGCAGCGGCCCGAAGACGTTGCCGAAGCCCGCGGGCTGATCGGTGGCAAGGCGGCGCTGCTCGCCAAGATCGAAAAACCCGCCGCGCTGGAACGCCTCGCCGAAATCCTCGAACTCGCCGACGCTGTCATGGTGGCGCGCGGTGATCTGGGCGTCGAACTGCCGCCGCAACAGGTGCCGCCGGCGCAAAAACGCATCGTCGCCATGGCGCGAGCGCTCGGCAAGCCGGTCGTGGTTGCAACGCAGATGCTCGAATCGATGATCGTCAGCCCGTCGCCGACCCGCGCCGAAGTGTCGGATGTCGCCACCGCGATCTATGATGGTGCCGATGCCGTCATGCTGTCCGCCGAAAGCGCAGCGGGCAAATTCCCCATCGAAGCCGTCGCGATGATGAACGCCATCGCGTGCGAGGTGGAATCCGATCCCGGCTATTTCGGCCGCGTGCATTTCAGCGAAACCACCGCTGGCAGCACCACCGCCGACGCCATGACCGCCGCCGCCGCCAGCATCAGCCGCACCGTCGGTGCCCGCGCCATCGTCTGCTTCACCATCAGCGGTTCCACCGCCCGCCGCGCCGCCCGCGAACGTGCCGCCCTGCCCGTGCTGTGCCTGACGCCGAAACTTGCAACCGCGCGCCGCATGGGGCTGGTGTGGGGCGTCCACGCCGTCGTCACCCGCGATGTCGCCGGGTTCGAGGAGATGGTGGAAAAGGCCAAGCGCATGGCACTGCGGTCAAAGCTGGCAGCAGGTGGCGACCCGCTGGTGCTGATCGCCGGCGTGCCGTTTTCAACGCCGGGCACGACGAACGTCGTCCACGTCGTGCGGCTGACCGGGCAGGAACTGGTCGGCTACTAAAATCTATTTGCCGCCAGCGACCTTGATCAGCGTGCCGACCTTGCCGATGATATCGCCGACCAGCCCGATCTTTTCGGCAATGGCGACGGCACCATTATATGCCGCCTCGATGGCTGCCTGGGCGGCGCTGGCATCGGCATAGGCGGCCTCTACCGCCGCGCCATTGGCATCCAGCGCGGCCGTCGCTGCCTGCAGGAACTGCGCCTCCAGCTTGTCGACATTACCCAGTATGGCATTGGCCTGGGTCTGGCTGGTGGCATCGCGCAAATCGCCGGCGCGGCGCCTGCGGGCGCTGCCATAGGCCTGGCCGATCAGGAACAGGCGTTCTTCGGGCGATGTCGTCATTTTGCCTTCTCCGGCGGGGGCAGCGCGGCGACCAGTTCGCCGAGCAGCCGATCAAGGTCGGCAAGGGTGATCGGCTGACCTGCCGCCAGCGCATCATGCGCTGCGACCAGCCGTTCGAGCGCCGCCAGCGATGCCCTGTAGCGCCTCTGCTCCGCGGCAACCTCGCGCTTCGCGCTCGCCTCAAGCGTTGCCACCAGCGCGGCGCGCACTGCCGGCGATGCCTTGGCGATGGCATCGCTGTTGCCCACCGCCGCCATACCGACCCCATTGGCGAGGCCGGCGGCGATATCGGCGTGCGACACCAGCCCGGCCTGCAACAGATCCTCCTGCACAGCGGTTTGATTGGTCTCCAGATAGGATTGCAGGCTGTCGAACACCGTTGCCTCGACGGCCAGCGCATCGTGCAACCGCTGGGTGACCGGGCGGATCGCGGCGCTGGCGGCGAGCAGGCGTTTCTTCTGGTTGCGATCAGCGATGGCGCCGGCGGCAACCCCGATCAGCTTGCCGATCGGTTCGGAGATCAACGCCGCAGCCGGTGCCGCCGGACCCGCCGCAATGACCACAGCACTGGCAAAGTTGTTGACGCCGGCAATGGCCTTGTTGGTGGCTTCGGTCATCGCGCCACGCGCATCATAATCGGCCTCCGCCTTCAGCGCGGCATAGGCATCGCCCAACGCTTCGATGGCGATGGCCCGCTGTTTGACCGCGGCGATCAACAGGTCACGCTTTTCGCCATTGGGATTTTCCGACAGCTCCGGTGGACAGGCCAGCACCGGGTTGACGCAGCTTTCATAGGTTCGCGAAAAGGCTTCGGAAACCGCGACGCCATCCAGCGCCGACGCCGTGGCGCGAACACCGGAGCCGAATTGGCTGGTGACATCAAGACCGGCATCGGCAAGCCGCCCGGCAGGTCCTCGCGGTGCCGTCGCGCAACTGGCCACGGCAAGCGCTATCGCGACGATTGCTGCCGGCCGCCAGCGTCGAATCCCTGTCACCAAAACGCACCCCTCGCTGCCGAGACGGGTCAGCTTACACCAAAAATGGCGAATCAGGATGCCAATTCCCACCACCCAAGCGGCGGTGCGGCGGTCAGCGTGGCAGCAGCCCTTCGGCGACCATTCTTGTTCGCAGCGACGCGATGCCGGTGAAATGATGGCCGGGAAAACCTTCGGCCGCACCGCCGCGCACATTGTCGATGCGATCGTCGATGAACAGGCCCTCGCCCGGCGCCAGGCCGAATCGCTGCAACGCCAGCCGATAGATCGCCGGCTCCGGCTTCAGCAGCTTTTCGGCGCCCGACACCAGCACGTCGCGAAACCGGTCGAAAATCGGCGCTTCGGCACGGAACATCGGCCAGAATTCGGCGGAAAAATTGGTGATGCCGAAAATCGGCACGCCGCGATCATCCAGCTCCTCGACCAGATCCAGCATCCCCGGAATCGGCCCGGTGATGGTCTCCAGCCAGCGCGGCACATAGGCGCGGATCAAATCGGCCTCGGCCGGATATTGCGCGATCAATTCGGCGGTGGTTTCAGCGTGCGGCCGGCCATGATCATGCTGGAAATGCCATTCCGGCGTCACGACATGCGTCAGGAACCAGTCCAGCCTGGCCCGATCGGGAATCAATTTAGCGTAAAGCGCGCCGATGTCCCATCCATAAAGGACATTGCCGACATCAAATACGACAGCGCTGATCCGGGTGCGTTCGGCGGCCAGCTTCAGATCAGCCAACTGCAACTCCCGCGCGCTTCAACGACAGACCACATACCCTCCCATGACGGGCGGGCGACGCATCAGCCCTGGCGGGCCTTGAAGCGGCGGTTGGTCTTGTTGATGACATAGGTGCGGCCATGGCGGCGCACGACCTGGCAGTCGCGATGGCGATTTTTCAGCGACTTGAGGCTGTTACGGACCTTCATGGGAAATCTCTGAATTCGGGGTGGTGCTGGAAAGAGCGCGCTGGCTAGGGAATGCAGCGGCGAAAGTCAACCGAATTGGGAGTCTTCCGGGGGTTTTGTGGTGGCACCGCCTACTTGGCGCGCCAACAATAGTGTCTCCCATGCCAGCGCATCGGCAATGATGGTCGCCAATGCGGCGCGGCGCGGCTGCCAATCCAACCTGCCATGAAGGGCGTTGGTGTCCGCCACCAGGATCGCCGGATCGCCCGGCCGTCGCGGCGCGAACCGGCGCGGCACACGGGTGCTGCACACGGCGTCGACCATATCGAGCACTTCCAGCACGGACGCGCCGCGGCCATAGCCGATATTGCAGGTAAAGGACTGCCCCGGCGCCGCCCGCAACGCCGCCAGCGCCGCGACATGGGCGTCGGCGAGGTCGCTGACATGGATATAGTCGCGGATGCAGGTGCCGTCCGGCGTCGCATAGTCCGTCCCAAAGACGCTGACATGGTCGCGCTGCCCCAATGCCGCCGCCAGCGCGACCTTGATGAGATGCGTGGCCCCTTCGGTCGATTGCCCGCTGCGCTGTTGCGGGTCGGCACCGGCAACGTTGAAATAGCGCAGGATTGCAAAGCGCATCGGAAAGGTTGCCGCCACATCGGCAAGCATCCGCTCGGTCATCAGCTTTGATGCGCCATAGGGGTTGATCGGGTCCTTCGGGCAATCTTCCGGAATCGGCACGATCGACGGGATGCCATAGACCGATGCTGTCGATGAAAAGATGAAATGCGGCACCCCGGCCGCCACCGCCGCCTCGATCAGAACGCGCGATGCGGCGGTGTTGTTGCGATAATATTTGAGCGGATCGGCAACCGATTCAGGCACGATGACAGAGCCGGCGAAATGCATGATGGCGCCGATGTCATGATTTGCGAAAATGCCATCGAGGAGCACCCTGTCGCCGATATCGCCTCGCACCAGCGGCACATCGGGCGGCACCGCCGCTGGGAAACCGGTCGAAAGATCATCGACGACGACCACTGTCGCGCCGGCGTCGCGCAGCGCCAGCACCGCATGACTGCCGATGTAACCGGCGCCGCCGGTGACAAGGATGGCTTTGGCATTGGTCATCGGTGGTGCATCATTGGCTCGAGTTAAGGGTTGAAAACATGATCGCGAAATGTCCCGGGGCTGGCCCAAAGGCTTGCGGACCCCGTTGCGCCATGCCACCCGAAGGTGTCGCACGTCTGAACGCCGCGTCGGCGCTTGGCAAGAGTCGCAGGGGATCGATCGATGGGCAATTTTACAAGCTTGGGGCCGCAAGTGGCACTACAGCGATTGGCGTTGTCCGGCGCCTTGCTGCTGGCGGCCTGCGCCACGCCCATGCCCGGCATCGATGTCACCCGCTTCCATCTGGACCAACCGATTCCAGCGGACACGATCGTTTTGGAACCACCCCCCGGCGCACCGGCCTTTTCGCTTGAATATCAAAGCTATGCCAACATGCTTTCCGTCGATCTTGCCGCCGCCGGCCTGCGCCGTATCAGCAATGATCCCAACGTCGCCTATATCGGCATCCTGAAAATCGAGCAGGCGCGCCGCGAAGGGCCGCCAAAGCCGCCGCGCTTTCAGATCGGTATCGGCGGCGGCACCGGTGGCGGCGGCGGCGGCATCGGCGGCGGCATCAGTGTGCCGGTCGGCAAGCCTGGCGCCAGCACTGTCACGGTCAATTCGCTGTCGTTGCAGATCAAGCGACGATCGGACGCAACAATCGTCTGGGAAGGCCGCGCCGTGCAGGAAAACAGCGGCGATGCAGGGCTGGCGGCGGCGATCCCGTCACTGTCCCATGCCTTGCTCGCCGGCTTTCCCGGCGTATCCGGACAGACCATCAGGGTGAAAGCCAAATGACGATCGGCATTGATGCAGCGTTTGATTCGGGGAATATCGTCGTGCGCCGCTGCGTCGGCCCCGACGATATCGAGCTTTCGATTCGCAAGGATCGCGATTCGGACTTTTTCCAATGGTTCCACTTTCGCCTGACCGGTGCGCGCGGCGAGGCCTGCACGCTGCGCATCGTCGATCTGGCCGGCAGCGCCTATCCGGGCGGCTGGCCGAACTACAACGCCGCCATGTCCAGCGATCGCCAGACCTGGACCCGTGCGCCTGCCAGCTATGACGCAAAAGCCGGCAATGGCACGCTGACCATCAGCATCACCCCCGAAACCGACAGCGTCTGGCTGGCCTATTTCGCTCCCTATCCGATGGAACGGCACCATGATCTGGTGGCGCGGATCGGCAGCGCACCGGGCGTTGCGGTCGATTTGCTGGGCCACAGCATCGAAGGCCAGGGCATCGACCGGCTGCGCATCGGCACCGGCCCGCTGCAACTATGGCTGTACGGCCGCCAGCACCCGGGCGAATCCATGGCCGAATGGTGGATGGAAGGCGCGCTGGAACGGCTGATCGATCCGGCGGACCCGGTGGCCCGCAAGCTTCGCGCCGCGGCCACGCTGCACATCGTGCCCAACATGAATCCCGATGGATCGATGCGCGGCCATTTGCGCACCAACGCCTGCGGCGCCAATCTCAACCGCGAATGGGCAAAGCCCAGCCCGGAACGATCGCCCGAGGTGCTGCACGTGCTGGCGGCGATGCAGGCCAGCGGCGTTGATTTCGCCATGGATGTGCACGGCGACGAAGCCATTCCGCACGTTTTCATCGCCGGCTTCGAGGGCATTCCGTCGATCACCGCGCCGCAACAGGCGCTGCTCACTGACTACAAGGCCCGGCTGCAACGCCTGTCGCCCGATTTCCAGACGCGCATCGGCTACCCCGCCGCCGGCGCCGGCAAGGCCAATCTGACGATGAGCACCAATGCCGTCGCCGAACGCTTCGGCTGCCTCGCCATGACGCTGGAAATGCCGTTCAAGGACAATGACGACCTGCCCGATCGCCTGCATGGCTGGTCGCCCGGCCGCAGCAAGGCGCTGGCCCGCGACTGCCTTGCGGCGCTGGCCGAAATCCTGCCCGCGCTGCGCTGATCCAGCCCGACAGCATGCAGCGGGCGGGGCCACACCCTCGCCCTTTTGCGTGTTCCCAGCGCGCACGCAGCCGCTATGACGTTAACGTCGTGCCGACTCCGCAAAGCGGCACCATCATCTGACGTCAACCAATCGGGGAGCCGCGACCATGGCCTATGAACACATCATCTTTGAAGAATCCGATGGCGTCGCCACGCTTACCATCAACCGGCCCGAGCGGATGAACGCGCTGCACATCGGCGTCATCGCCGAAATGATCGACGCCGTGGACCGGGTGCGCGACGAAGGCACGGCGCGGGTGCTGTTGATGACCGGCGCCGGCCGCGCCTTTTGCAGCGGCGCCGATCTTGCCGGCGGTGGCGCCGGTGGCGGTGGGGGCCGCAGTTCGGGACCGCCCGACGCCGGCAAGGTGCTCGAAACCCATTTCAACCCGCTGCTCGAACGGCTGTTCGCGCTGCCCGTGCCGTTCGTCACCGCCGTCAACGGGGCGGCCGCCGGTGCCGGCTGTTCCTATGCGCTGGCCGGGGACATCGTCATCGCCGGCAAATCCGGCTATTTCCTGCAGGCGTTCGTCAATATCGGCCTGGTGCCCGATGTCGGCTCCACCTGGATGCTGCCGCGCCTCGCCGGCAAGGCCCGGGCGCAGGCGATGATGATGCTGGGCGAACGCGTGCCGGCCGAAACCGCGCTTGATTGGGGCATGATCTACAAGGTCGTCGAGGATGCGGACCTGATGGCCGAAGCCGGCGCCATTGCTGCAAAACTCGCCAAGGGGCCAACCCGTTCCTATGCGCTGATCCGCCAGGGCCTGCGCGATTGCCTCGACAAGCCGTTGACCGAAGCGTTGATGGTCGAACGCCGCAACCAGCTCCAGGCTGGCCGCACCGCCGATTTCGTCGAAGGTGTTTCCGCCTTCCTGCAAAAGCGGCCGGCGGCATTTACCGGCAAATGACGCCGACCGGCGGCACGACAATCGAACCAGCCCCTGTATCCGAATTGGGCAACCGAACCGGCCGCCGGCGTGGCTTTTGCTGAAAAGTGAAAAATCAAGTGTGGACTAACCGATAATCACAGGGTTTTCCTGGGGGCATACCCGGATGATGCGGTGGAACCATGTTCCTTCGATCGTCGGCGCTCTGCCGGGGTCACCCCATCAGCAGCACCGGCTTGACGACCTTGCCCGCCTTCATGTCCGCCACCGCCTCGTTGATGCTGCCAAACGGATAGGTCGTCACCAGCCGGTCGTGCGGGAAACGGCCGGCGCGGTGCCGTTCGATCAGCCGGGGGATGAACAACTGCGGATCGGCATCACCCTCCACCGCACCGCGCAGATGCCGTCCGGCCAGCAGGATATTGGGGTTGATGGTCAATTCCGTGCCCGGCGGCGTCACCGCCAGCATGGCCAACTGCCCGCGCGAGGCCAGCGCTTCCGTGCCGGCGCGGATCACCGGGCCGACGCCGGTCGTATCGACGATGAACTTGACCCCCAAAGGCACGATGGCGCGGATCGCGGCGGTCAGGTCGCGGCCATCGGCAAGGATGGTGTGGGTCGCGCCCAATTCCTTCGCCAGCGCCAGCCGTTCGGCATTGCGATCGACCGCGATCAACGGCGCGCAGCCAAGGTCCGCCGCCGCCATCAACGCCGCCAGCCCGACACTACCGGTGCCGAACACCGCCAGCGATTGCCCGGCCTTTGGCGCCAGGCTGTTGTACACCGTCCCGGCGCCGGTCTGCATGCCGCAGCCGAACGGCGCCAGCACCGCCAGATCGAGGTCATCGGGTACCTTCACCGTGTTGCGCTGATAGGCAATGGCGTGGGTGGCAAAGCTCGATTGGCCGAAAAACGCCCCGAACACCGGGCCATCCTTGCCCTGCATCGGCGGCCGGCCATCATCCAGCCGCCCGGCATAGTTGAGCAGCATGAAGTTGCCGCAATATTGCGGCGCATGGTCCGCACAATTTGCGCAGGTGCCACAGGAGGCATAGCTGAGCACGACATGATCGCCCGGCGCCAGCCCGGTGACGCCTGACCCGACGGCCTCGACAATGCCGGCGCCCTCATGGCCCAGGACCTGCGGCAGTGGCAGACCCTGTTCGTAATTCTGCACGCCGACATCGGTGAAGCATATCCCGCAGGCATGGATACGCACCCGCAACTGGCCGGGGCCGGGTTCGGCCAGATCAACCGTTTCAAGGACATAGGGCGTGCCGCGGGCGCGCAGTACGGCGGCGGTGGCGACGGTCATCGGCAAGTCTCCCCAAATTGACGGCCCAACAGGGCGGCATCGTTGCGACAGCGCGACCATTGTTGTTGTTGACGCCGATACTCCCCGCTCACACAGCCATTGGCAAGCATATCAAGCCGGCACATCGGGAGAATATTCGATGATTATCTATGGTTCGACCATGTCGCCCTTCGTGCGCAAGGTGCTGGTGCTTGCCGCCGAAAAGGGCATGGCCGTCGAATCGCAGCAGGTGGGCCTCGGCTCGACCGATCCCGAATTCCGCGCCGCCAGCCCGTTCGGCAAGATTCCGGCGTTGCGCGACGGCGATTTTACCCTCGCCGATTCCTCGGCAATCGCCCATTACCTCGAATCGGTGCAGCCCGAACCGACGATGATCCCGACAGCGGCACAGCCCCGCGCCACGACGATCTGGTTCGACGAATTCGCCGACACGATCCTGGTCGGCGCGGCCGGCAAGATCTTCTTCAACCGCGTGGTCGCGCCGCGCTTCCTTGGCCGCCCCGGCGATCTTGATGCCGCCGACAAGGCAGAAGCCGACGAATTGCCGCCAATCCTCGACTATCTGGAACGCGTGCTGCCCGACAGCGGCCATCTGGTCGAAAACCGGCTGACGCTCGCCGATATCGCCGTCGCCAGCCCTTTCGTTAACCTTGCCCACGCCGGCCATATCCCCGATGCAGCGCGCTGGCCGCGTATCAACGCCTTTGTCGCCGCCATGCTCGCCCGCCCCAGCTTTGCCGCCATCGTCGCCAAGGAAAATAAGGTGATGGCGCGCTCGGCTGCCTGAACCGGCTGCCGCCACACCACATTCCCGGCAGTGGCAGAACTGGCCCGCAACGCCTCCCGGCTTGACCCCGTTGGCGCGCCCGTTCAAACACGCGGCATGATCGAAACCGAGCTTGCAGCCTTGAGCTTTGAAGACGCGCTCAAGCGTCTCGAAACCATCGTCCACCGCCTCGAAAGCGGTGAGGCGAGCCTTGAGGATTCGATCGGCCTCTATACCGAGGGCCAGACGCTGAAGGCGCATTGCGAAGCCAAGCTTGCCGATGCAACGGCGCGTATCGAGGCAATCCAGCAAAATGATGCCGGCGACGCCATTGGTACCCGCCGTTTCGACCCCGCACCCGACAACCGCCAAGCATGAGCACCAGTTCCGATATGGTCCACGTCTCGACAAGCCTGAAGCCGGCGCTCGATGCCATCGGCAAGGCGATGGACCAGCGGTTTGACCGCCTGCTCGCCGTGCCAACCGACAGCCGCGCCCGCCTGTTCGAGGCGATGCGCCACGCCGCCATCGGCGGTGGCAAGCGGATGCGGCCGCTCCTTGTGGTTGCCGCCTGCGATCTGTTCCATGTCGATCGTGAACGCGCGCTGCGTGTCGCCCTGTCGATCGAATGCGTGCATTGCTACAGCCTGATCCATGACGATCTGCCGTGCATGGACGATGACGATCTGCGCCGCGGCAAGCCGACCGTCCACAAGGCCTATGACGAAGCAACCGCCGTGCTTGCCGGCGATTCGCTGCACGCGCTGGCCTTTGAAATCCTCGCCAATCCGGCGACGCACGAAGATCCCTTTGCCCGCGCCGAGCTTGTCACCGAACTGGCAATCGCGTCCGGGCCTTCGGGCATGGCGGGCGGCCAGATGATGGATCTTGTTGCCGAGCATGAAATCTACGACCTCGCCGGCGTAACCCGCCTGCAACAGCTGAAAACCGGCGCGCTGATCGGTTTCTGCCTTGAAGCCGGCGCTATCATGGGCCGCATCCCCGAGGCACAGCGCACGCCCCTGCGCGGTTATGCCCGCGACCTTGGCCTTGCGTTCCAGATTGCCGACGATCTGCTCGATGTCGAAGGCACCGAAGATGCCGCCGGCAAGGCAGTGGGCAAGGATGCCGCCGCCGGCAAGGCGACGTTCGTCTCGCTGCTGGGCGTCGAGCGCGCCCGCACCCAGGCGACCATGTTGATCGATCAGGCCATCGCCCACCTCAACAGCTTTGGCGAGGAAGCCGATCTGCTGCGCGCCATCGCCCGCTTCGCCATCGAACGCGACCGGTAAAAAGGGGTCTTGTCCATGCGCGTTGGCGTCTATCCCGGCACGTTCGACCCTGTGACTTTGGGCCATATGGACATCATC
>JBBQYI010000073.1:0-14329 GCA_038208825.1 Sphingomonadales bacterium
CGGCAGCGGCAAGGCGTTCGCGTCCGAAAATGTCGTCATTTCGGCGCATCTCGATCACATCGGCATCGGCGAACCGATCAATGGCGATCGCATCTACAATGGCGCAATGGACGATGCCTCGGGCGTCGCCAGCGTGCTCGACATGGCGGGGCGACTGACAAGGGGCAAGCGCCCGCAACGCTCCATCCTGTTCGTCATCGTCACCGCGGAAGAAAAGGGCCTGCTCGGCTCCAGCTATTTCGCCCACAGGCCGACCGTGCCCAAGGCGTCGATCGTCGCCGATCTCAACCTCGACATGCCGCTGCCGCTATGGCCGCTGCACCTTGTGCTGGTGCAGGGCGATGCCGAATCGACGCTTGGCGCCACGGCGCGCGATGTGGCGGCGGCGCAGGGCCTGGCGCTCACGCCGGATCCGCTGCCCGAACGCAACAGCTTCACCCGCACCGACCAGTTCAGCTTCGTCAAGGCCGGCGTCCCGGCGCTCGCCTTCAAATTCGGCTTTGTGAAGGGCAGCCGCGAATTCGATATCGAGCATGAATGGCGTGCCAACCGCTATCATTCGCCCGCCGACGATCTCGACCAGCCCGGCGTGCTGCCGGCCGAAGCGGTCAGGCTCGACGATTATGTCGCCGCCATCGCCCGCCGCGTCGCCAACACCCCGGCGCGCCCCGAATGGCTGGCCACAAGCGTGTTCAAACCGCGCCCATAACTACGGCAGCGCCACCGAAACGCCACCGCGGAACCACCGCTCAACCACGCTCGAACGACTCAAATCCACCGCAAAAACCACCGCGGAGCCACATCAAAGCCGCCCCGGAACCCCGCCAGAGCCACATAAAAACCGCGCATTGCCGACAAATACCGCCTCATTCACCAAGGAAATCGATCAGATCCTGCGTCACCCGCGCCTTGTGGCTGGCCAACAACCCGTGCGGCGCGCCCTGATATTCGATCAACCTGGCATCGGGAATCGCCCGCGCCGCCGCCCGCGATGATATGTCGATCGGCACGATCCGGTCGCCGGTGCCATGGATTATCAACGTCGGCATGGTGAAAAATTCCAGATCGGGCCGAAAATCGGTGGTCGAAAACGCATCGACACAGTCCAATGTGCCCTTCAACCCCGCCTGCAACGCGATCTGCAACGACCATTCGATCTGCGCTTCACTCACCGGGCCACCCTTGCCGGACGGGTCCATGCCGTAAAAATCGCGCAGGAACCCCTTCAAGAACGCCGCCCTGTCCTCGCGGATCGCCGCCTTCATGCCGTCGAACACCGATTTGGGCACGCCTTCCTCATGGCCATTGGTGTGCAACAGGAACGGCACCACCGAGCCGACCAGCGCCACCTTTCGGGCATCGCCCTCCCGCGACAGATACCGCGCCACCTCGCCGCCGCCCATGGAAAAGCCGACCAGCGCCGGATCTTCGACGTCGCAACCCTCGATCACCGCCGCCAGATCATCGGCGAGCGTGTCGTAATCATAGCCATCCCAGGGCTGGTCCGACCGGCCAAAGCCCCGCCGGTCATAACTGATCACCCGGTTGCCCGCTTCCGCCAACGCCATCGCCTGATCATCCCAGGTATCGGCGCTCAATGGCCAGCCATGGATCAACACCACCGCCGGGCCGTCCCCCCATTCCTTCACATACAGCGCGGTACCATCATCGGCTTCGATCATCGGCATGGGGAACACTCCAAAACGCATCGCCAAGGCGCCGATAATAGCACAGCTTGGCGTCACCGCGCTCTGCTGATCCGCGCAAAACCCCGCTGCCGCTGCGTTGGCGCGCCTCTTTGACCGACAAATCGGCATCGCAATCGTTGATGCGCCGACAAATCGGCATCGCAATCGTTGATGTGCCGACAAATCGGCATCGCAATCGTTGATGCGCCGACAAATCGGCGCATGGGATGGCGCCGCCCGCACGTTCTGCTATCCTGACTTATCTGTGTTTCCCAAAGGCCGGTGTTCAAATGTCGCCACGCTGGAAGATTGCCCTGCCACTCGCCGCGCTGGCGCTCATCCCCGGCGCAGCCGTGGTTCATGCTGCGGCCGAAAGCGATACCTACAAGCAACTCGATACGCTGATGGACGTTTTCCAGCGGGTACGCGTTGATTATGTCGACAAGGTCGATGATAAAACCCTCATCGAAGGCGCCATCAACGGCATGCTGGCCAGCCTCGATCCGCATTCTTCCTACCTCGATGCCCGTGATTTCCAGAACATGCGGCAGACGACGGACGGCGAATATGGCGGTCTCGGCCTCACCGTCACCACCGAAGATGGCGCGGTAAAGGTCATCGCCCCCACCGACGACACGCCGGCATCACGCGCCGGCATCAAATCGGGCGATTATATCACCCACCTCAACGGCGAACTCATCTATGGCGCCACCCTGCAGGATGCGGTGGACAAGATGCGCGGCCCCCCCGGCACCAGCCTGAAACTGACCGTGGTGCGCGAAGGCGAATCGAAACCGCTCGAATTCACGCTGAAACGCGAAGTCATCCAGATCAAGCCGGTCAAGTTCGAAACCCGCGGCAATGTCGGCGTCATCCGCATTTCCGCCTTCAACAAACAGACCGGCGACGCCACCCGCGATGCTGTTGCATCCATCGAAAAGAAGCTCGGCCCCGCCCTTGCCGGCTTCATCGTCGATCTGCGCTCCAACCCCGGCGGCCTGCTCGACCAGGCCATCGAAGTCAGCGACGTCTTCCTCGACAAGGGGGAGATTGTTTCCCAGCGCGGCCGCACCAAGAACGATATCCAGCGCTATTATGCCCGCGCCGGGGATCTGGCCAACGGCAAGCCGGTGCTTGTGCTCGTCGATGAAGGCTCGGCCTCGGCCGCCGAAATCGTCGCCGGCGCGCTGCAGGACCAGCGCCGCGCCATCGTGCTGGGCCAGCGCACCTTCGGCAAGGGATCTGTGCAGACGCTCATCCCGATGTCGTCGGACACGGCGTTGCGGCTCACCACGGCACGCTATTTTACCCCGTCGGGCCGCAGCGTGCAGGAGGCCGGCATCGAACCCGATGTGCAGGTGCCGCAATTGTCGGATGCCAACCGCGCCGAACGGCCGCGCCTGCGCGAAGCCGATTTGCGCAAGCATTTGATCAACGAAATCAAGGATGGCACCGAAAAGATCGTCGAAAACGACGACAAGGCCGATCCACGTTTCGCAGCCACCGCCGAGGAACTGAAAAAGAAGGGCGTCATCGATTTCCAGCTCGATTACGCCACCAAATTGCTGACGCGGCTTGCCCCCGGCGCGCCGATCCAGACCGCTGCCGCCGAACCGGCTGGCAAGCCCGCGGCGCAAAAATAGCCCGTTCACTTCGCGCCGCGCGGCACCATCCGCGCGGCGTTTTCGTTGCGGTGTCGGGCGTTGCGCCCTATGCCCCGCTGGCAGCTCAACAGGACGGGAACGCGCCCTTGCTCCGCCGCCTCTATGATTTCACCCTGGCCCATGCCGCCGGGCCGCGCGCCGAACCCTGGTTCGCCGGCATCAGCTTCGTCGACGGCGCGGTATTCCCCATCCCGCCGGAACTGCTGCAGATTCCCATGGCGATCAGCCGGCCGTCGCACGCCTTCCGCGTTGCGCTGATCGGCATGGCCTCGTCCACCGCGGGCGCCCTGCTAGGCTATGCCATCGGCGCCTTCTTCTATGCCCAGCTTGCGGTGCCGCTGCTTGAATTGACCGGCCACCTCCAACAATTTGAAACCTTCCTTCATGCCGTTGGGCAGAACTGGCTGCTGTGGCCGATCGCCTTTTGCCTCACCCCGCAACTTGCGGCGATGGCCGCCGGTTCGGTGCCGCTGGGCATCGCCGCCACGGTCGGCGGGTCTCTGGTCGGGCGCGGCAGCCGTTTTCTCATCATTGCCTGGCTGCTGAAACACCATGGCACCCGCGCGGCGCTGCTGATCGACCGCTATTTCCACCAGTTCGCGGTGGTGGCCGTGCTGCTCGTCGCTGCCTTTGTCGTGGTGAAATATGCGCTCTGACACGGCAACACGGCCGATTACCGCCCTGCTGCTGCTCGGCCCTGCTGCGCTTCTGGGGGGTGCGCTCGGTTTTCAATATCTCGGCGGGCTTTACCCGTGCGAAATGTGCATATGGCAACGCTGGGCGCTGGTCACGGCGCTTGTGCTGGCGCTGATCGGCTGGGCCAGCGGACACGCCCGCGCCGTGCTGGCGCTGGCGGCGCTGGCCGTGCTGGCGGGCGCCGGCATCGCCGCCTTTCACGCCGGTGTGGAGCAACATTGGTGGCAGGGCTTCACCGAATGCACGGCGCCATTGGTCAGCGGCTCTTCATCGGCGGTGCTGGGTCAGATCCTGTCGCAACCGCTCATCCGCTGCGACGCTATACCATGGTCATTATTCGGTATTTCCATGGCAGGGTGGAATGCGATATTCTCAACCGCGATCGGATCGATGGCGCTATGGCGACTGAAACAGGCATGAGGCGGCTTCCCGGCAGCTCGCGGATCGATACCCCCCCGATGGTGCGCGTCGATCAGGCCGGCGAATATGGCGCCGCTCGCATTTATGCCGGCCAATTGGCCGTGATGGGCGGGCGCAGCCGCGTCGCCGGCGAAATCCGCCACATGGCGGCGCAGGAACAACGGCACCTGGATGGGTTCGACGCCTTGATGACCCGGCGCGGCGTGCGGCCAACGCTGTTCGCCCCGGTCTGGCACGTCGCCGGCTATGCGCTTGGCGCCGCCACAGCGCTGATGGGCCCGCGCGCCGCCATGGCCTGCACAGTTGCCGTTGAAACCGTCATCGATCAACATTATGGCGAACAGGCGGAGGCATTGGCAGATGGCGCCGACCCCGAACTCGCCGCGATGGTCGATGATTTTCGCGCCGACGAGGTCGAACACAAGGAAACCGCGGCGGCGCACAGCGGCGAAAACGGCTTTGCCCTGATGCAGGCAATCATCCGCGCCGGGTGCCGCACCGCCATCGCGGTGGCGAGACGGGTCTAGTTGCGGATTTCCGGCTTCAGCTTGTAGCGGCCGCCTTCGAAACCGGTGAACATCTGCTGCACCGCCGGGTGTTGCACCGGCTCGCCATCGGCTTCGCGGATCAGATTCTGCTGGCTGACATAGGCGACATAGGAAGATTCGTCGTTCTCAGCGAGCAGATGGTAAAATGGCTGATCTTTGCGCGGGCGCACGCTTTCGGGGATCGAATTCCACCATTCTTCGGTGTTGTTGAACACTGGATCGACATCAAAGACAACGCCGCGAAACGGGAACAGCCGGTGGCGCACGACATCGCCGATGGTAAAGGTCGCCGGCGTTACAGTGGCGTCGGCGACCACGGCGGTCGGGCTATGTCCTTTCATCCGTTCAATCATGCGGAATATCCTCTTCAACACGCGGCAATCAGCCTCCTGCACCTCAATATATAGGTACGGATCGCGGATCGAAAAGACTATCGCTGGATGAAGGCTTGGCAAGCTCGCATTTCATCGGCTATAGCCCGCCTCCTTCGACCGGCCGCGCACCAGCGTGGTCTTCAGCCTCGTGCGGAGAGGTGCCAGAGTGGTCGATTGGGACGGTCTCGAAAACCGTTGTGCCCGCGAGGGTACCGTGGGTTCGAATCCCACCCTCTCCTCCACGAACCCCTTTTTCAGCAATGCTTGACCAAGCCAGGCGGTTGATCCGCGGGCTTGAGGGATGGGCTGTCGTGTCTCCTGAACGCGAACGGTTATAGTGTCGCAGGCGTGACAAAATGCCCGGGCGGCGATCATTGCACCTGGCTGGCTGGCGGCCGTCCGCCGGCATCGCAATTGGGATCGATTGCCGGCAAAAGCGCCCTGTCCATAAAAGGTGCAGGCGAAATTTCCGTAAAAATTTTTGTATTTTATCAATATTTTGTTGGAAATTTTTCGCGATCTTGGGCCGCCTCGCGGTCCGGCGGCCTCATCGCCGTGAACCCGCGAAACGAACTGGAAGCCTGCGAAACAATGCCGCAAAGGTGGCGAAAGAGTATGACGATTTGTCAATTCAATATTACTTGCAGTCGCAATTTTCTTCCCGCTACGAGGCGCGCTCTCAAGCCAGTTCGCCCCGGGGGATTCAGAAATGTTCGAAAACACGCGCTTTCGTTTGGCCGTTTCCGTCGCCGGACCATGCCTTGCCATCGCGACGCTTTCGGCCGCGCCCGCTCTAGCACAGTCGGCACCGTTGATTGCGGCTGCTGAAGCAGCAGCCGCAGCCGGCGGGGCTGCAGCAGCAAAGGAAGACGAAGGCGCCATCGTCGTTACCGGGTCGCGCATCGCGCGTCGCGCGATCGACAGCATTTCACCGACCCAGGTGCTCGATTCCAAGGCGCTGGATGCGCGCGGTTTCTCGACCGTCGCCGAGGCGTTGAACGAACTTCCGTCCTTCGGCGTGCCTGGCGCCTCGCCCGTCGGCTTTGGCCAGTCCAGCTTTGGCGCCGGCCAGAGCTTCGTCAACTTCCTCGGTCTCGGCTCGCAGCGCACGCTGACGCTGGTCAACGGCCTGCGCTTCGTCTCGTCAAACACCGGGTCGATTTTTGGCCCCACCGGCACCGGCGGCAACCAGGTCGATCTCAACACCATCCCGACCAAGCTGATCGATCGCGTCGAAACTGTCGCCGCCATTGGCGCGCCGATCTATGGGTCGGACGCGGTCGCCGGCACCATCAACATCATTCTGAAAAAGGATTTTGAAGGCGTCGATGTCGATGCCCAATACGGCATCAGCCCGCTTGGTGATGCGCCCAACTATCGCTTCCGCGCCCTCGTCGGCAAGAATTTCAACGATGGTCGCGGCAACATAACGGTGTCGGGCGAATATCAGGATTCAAAGGGCCTGTTGTTCACCGATCGCGCCGCCACCACGGCCGACAATCGCTATGATGCACCCAACACGCCGGGCGCCTTCCGCCAGGTCAAATTCACCGATTTCCGGGTGCCGTCGATCTCGACCTCCGGCAGCCCGCTGGTCGGCGATTTCATCAACACCTCCGCCCAGCAATCGAGCGTGTTCGGCTTTGCCGGCCTCAATTTCGGCGTTGCCGGCCCCGGCGGCACCCAGCTTGCCTTCAATCCATCGGGTGTCCTCGCTCCGATCGATTTCGGCTCGACCATCGGCTCGCTCAATGGCTTCAGCGTGTTCACCAGCGGCGGCAATACCTACAAGCTGCCGACGGTTCAAAACCTGCAGACCGATCTCAAGCGCTACAGCACGAATGTCCAGCTCAACTATGAGCTGACCGACAACATCCACCTCTTCGCCGAAGGCTGGTACAGCGTCAGCCAGGGCAAGAACCTCGCGTCGCAGCCAACTTATCAGTCGGCGCTGTTCGATGGTGCCGGCGCGCCCAGCGGCAATTTGATCATCCCGCTTAACAATCCCTTCCTCACTGCTGCGGCGCGTTCGGCGATCCAGAACGCCATCGCCACCAACCCGCTGGCCGATTCCCCCACACAGGATTATTTCTACCTGGCCCGCGCCAATTTCGATGTGACCCCCGGCGTTTCAACCGGCAAGGTCGACATTCTGCGCTTCGTTGGCGGCGTCGATGCCGATGTGCACGTGCTGAAGGACAAGGATTGGAAGCTGACTGCGACTGTCAACTATGGCCGGTCGATCACCACCAGCTCGAACCCGGAACTCGTCCAGAAGAATTTCGAAAACGCACTCAACGCCTCCACCGACGCCAGCGGCGCAATCGTCTGCGCACCCGGTGCCGTCAACTCACCGATTGCCACGATCAGCAGCACCTGTGCGCCGCTCAACCCGTTCGGCAACAATATCTCGCAGGCCGCCAAGAATTATGTGACGACCATCGCGCGCCCGCGCAACCTCAACACCCAGTTCGATGCCATCGTCAGCATCGCCGGGCCGCTCGTGACGCTGCCGGGTGGCGATCTGGCCTATGCGCTGGGCTATGAACACCGGCAGGAAACGTCCAACTTCAACCCCGGTGCCTTCTACCTCGGCTATCCGACCACCGATGCCAACGGCAATCTGCCGCCCAGCGCCGACCGCCTCAGCTATGGCCGCTCGGTGCCGATCGATCCGGTTTACGGTCGCTATCACACCAACGAAATCTTTGGTGAGTTGAACGCCGGCATCGTTTCGCCAGCAATGGACGTCAAGTTCGTCCATGAACTCAGCTTCAATTCGGCGGCGCGCTATGTCTGGAACTCGCTGGCGGGCAAGGATCTGACCTGGACTGCCGGTGGCCGCTATGCACCGGCAAGCTTCCTGGTCTTCCGCGGTGCCTATACCCGCGCCATCCGCGCGCCATCGACGACCGAGGCCTTCAACCCGACGTCGAGCGCCTTCGGCTTTGCCATCGATTCGTGCGACCAGAACCAGATCACCTTTGGTCCCAACCCCGCCGCCCGCGCTGCAAACTGCGCCGCAGCCGGTGTGCCGACGAACTTCAACGCCCAGTCCAACCAGCGTTCGTTCCCGACCTACACCTTCGGCAACCCGAACCTGACCAGCGAAAAGTCGGATAACTTCACCATCGGTGCCGTCCTCACACCGGCGTTCGCGCGCGGCCTCAGCGTCACGGTTGATTATGTCGATATCACGTTGAAGAACGCCATCAGCCAGTTCTCCAACAGCCAGGTCGTGGCAGCCTGCTACGACTCGTCGAGCTATCCGAACAACCCGTTCTGCGGGCTGGTGTCGCGCGATCCGAATTCCAAGGAGCTGAACAACGTCGGCACCACCTTCTTCAATTCGGCAAAGCTGAAGTACAAGGGTATCCTTGCAGACGTGCGTTACCTGCGGGCAACGCCATTCCTCGGTGCCGACAGCCAGATGTCGTTCGCCGTCAGCTATCAGTATCTCGATACGCTGACCAACCAGATCGGTATCGGCAGCGGCGTCACCAACATCGCCGGGATTGCTGGTTATTCGCATCACAAGGGCACGTTGACCGTCAACTACTTCAACGGCGGCTTCAACACACAGATTCAGGCCCAGTATATCGGCTCGGCCCTGATCAATGCGAACGTGCCGGCCGGAACCTATTCCGAACCCAACATCGGCGCGGTCACTTACATCAACGCCTCGCTTTCCTATGATGTGACGAAGAATTTCACGTTGCGTGCCAGCGTCGACAATCTGTTCAACCAGGGCCCGCCCAAGAACGCGCTCTATTCGACGGACAACAACGCCAACCCGCAACAGACCTATTTCTCCGGCATCATCGGTCGCTATCTCCGCGTCAGCGCCGGCTACCACTTCTAGGATCGGCAAACGCCACTTGCAGGCCGGCGGCAGCCGGGGCACCAACGCCCCGGTCGCCGCCGGCCTTGCCATTTGTGGCGACATGCGAGGGTTTGATTGGGCAGCATCGACGCGATCATCGCCGGGGCAGGGGTCGTCGGCCTCGCCATCGCCCGGCGGCTGGCCATCAGCGGCCGACGCGTGCTGCTGATCGAAGCGGAACGCGCCATCGGCCAGGGCATTTCATCGCGCAGTTCCGAAGTCATCCACGCCGGGCTCTATTATCCGCCCGGCAGCCTGAAGGCATTGCTGTGCACCCGCGGCCGCGCCGCACTTTATGCCTATTGCGCCGCCAACCGGATCGGCCACCGCCGCTGCGGCAAGCTCGTCATCGCGGTTGATGCGGCGCAGATTGCCACACTCGAAGCCATCGCCGAAACCGCGCTTGCCAATGGGGTAGATGATCTTGAATTGCTCGACCGGCCGACGCTGGCCAACCGCGCGCCCGCCCTGTCGGGCATCGCGGCCCTGTCATCCCCCTCGACCGGCATCGTTGACAGCCATGCGCTGTTGCTGACGTTGCTGGCGGAAGCTGAAGCCCATGGCACAACTCTGGCCCTAAATACGCGCATCGAATCGGTAAAGCGCAGCGCCGCCGGCTGGTCGATCGCAGTCGCGGGGGAGGCATCGCCGATCGTCACGGCACCGCTGTTCATCAACGCCGCCGGGCTTGGCGCGATCCCGCTTGCGGCGCGCATCGAAGGTGTCACGCAATCATCGCTGCCGCAGCAGCATTTCGCCCGCGGCCGCTATTTTGCCTATGCGGGCCGGCACCCGTTCGACACGCTCATCTATCCGATGCCGGAACCTGGCGGGCTCGGCGTCCATCTCACCCTCGATCTTGCCGGGGCGGCGCGCTTCGGGCCGGATGTGACCTGGCTCGATGCCCCCGATTACAGCGTGGATCCCGCAGCCGCGCCCGCCTTTGCCGCTGCCATCCGCCGCTATTGGCCCGCGATTGATGCTACAAGGCTGCACCCCGGTCATGCCGGCGTCCGCCCGAAAATAGCCGGGCCGGGTGATCCCGCCGCCGATTTCCGTATCGATGGCCCTGCCAGCCACGGCCTCACCGGCCTTATCAACCTGTTCGGCATCGAATCCCCCGGTATCACCGCCGCGCTGGCCATGGCCGATCATGTCGCAGCGCTGCTGGAAGGCCCGATCCAGCCTGCGCCATAGCAACGCCGGCACCGAGCCAGCGGAGCCGAACCAGGGTCCAACTTGCCGGACATTGACTCGTTCATTCGAACGAATTACCCGAAAACCATGGACTCAACCCCCGCCAGCAACGAAGCGCTGCTGACCGCCGCCATCGCCGCTTTCGGCGCGCGCGGTCTGGAAGGCGCCAGCACCCGCGACATCGCCAGGGCAGCCGGCAAGCCGATGTCGGCCATCACCTATCATTTCGGCGGCAAGGAGGGGCTGTACCTCGCCTGCGCCCGTCACATCGCAGACACCATCGCCGGTATCCTCGGCCCGGGCGTTACCGCCGCCAACCCCGAAATCCCCGCCGATCCGGCCGCGGCCCGTGCCACCCTGCGCCAGATCTTCCAAGCCTTTGTCGGCGCCATGGTCCGCCCGGAAAGCGCCAGCTTCGCCAGCTTCGTCTCCCGCGAACAAATGGAGCCGACCGCTGCTTTCACCATCCTCTATGATACCGTCATGGGCCATGTCGCCGGCCGCGTCGCCGGCCTGTTGATCGTTGTTTCCGCCGGCCGCATCAGCCTGATCGATGCGCAGGTCCGCACGATTGCCCTGCTCGGCCAGGTCCTTGCCTTCCGTCTCGCCCGCGCCGCCGTGCTGCGCAGTACCGGCTGGGCGGATGTCGGCCCCGCCGAAACCGCGCAGATCGACGCCGCCGTCCAGACCCATCTCGCCGCCATTCTCGACAGCCTCGAACAGGGCAACAGCTTATGAACATCCGCCGCATCATCGGCATTCTGGCGTTTCTGGCGCTGGTCATCTCCGCGCTCGCCACGCGCGGTTTCGGCCTGTTCGAAACCCGTGACGCTTCGCTGCGCCTCTACGGCAATGTCGATATCCGTCAGGTCGATCTCGGCTTCCGGGTGCCGGGGCGGATCGAAACCATGGCCGTCGACGAGGGCGCCCGTGTGCCGACGGGCGCGCTGCTCGCCCGGCTCGACAGCCGTCCGCTCGCCGATGCCCTCGCCGCTGCCGAGGCGCAACTCGGCGTCGCCCGCGCCGAACTCGACAAGCGCCGCAACGGCAACCGCCAACAGGATGTCGCCCAGGCGCGATCGATCCTCGCCGAGCGCCAGACCGCGCTTGCCAAGGTTCACACGGATCTGGATCGTCGCGAACAACTCATCGCCAGCGGGGCCGTCTCCCAGGCACTGCTCGATGCCACGCGCGCCGATTTCCGCACGGCGCAGGCCCGCGTCGCCGGCGCAGCCGAGGCGCTGTCCCTGCAACAATCGGGCGCCCGGCCAGAGGATATCGCCGCCGCCACCGCCCAGGTCGCCGCCGCAACCGCCGAGCGTGATCGCGCCCGCACCAACCTTGCCGACGCCGCGCTCACCACGCCCGAAGCCGGCGTTATCCTCACCCGCGCCCGCGAACCCGGTGCCATCGTGCAGGGCGGCGAAACCGTGTTCACGCTCAGCATCGACAGGCCGATGCGCGTCCGCGCCTATATCGCCGAGCCCGATCTTGGCCGCATATCGCCGGGCATGGCGGTGACTGTTACCGCCGATGGCAACACGCGCACCTATCACGGGACCATCGGCTTCATCTCGCCGAGCGCCGAATTCACGCCCAAATCGGTGCAAACCGAAAGCCTGCGCGCCGATCTCGTCTATCGCCTGCGCATCATCGTCAATGATCCCGACGATGCCTTGCGACAGGGGCAACCGGTATCGATCGCCGTGCCGAACGCCCGCGCTGCCGCAAACTGACATGCCTGACAGCGTCGCCATCGCCGAAGCAACGGGCATTACCCGGCGCTTTTCCGGCGCCCGCGCACCGGCGCTCGAAGCTGTCGACATCCGTATCGTGCCGGGCGAAATGACCGGCCTTGTCGGTCCCGATGGCGCCGGCAAGACGACGCTCATCCGTATCCTTGCCGGGCTGATGGACGCCGATGCCGGCACGGTCGAAATCTTCGGCGCCCCGGCCGCAGCGGCCGATCGCCGCGATATCGGTTACATGCCGCAACGCTTCGGCCTTTACGAAGATCTCACCGTCATCGAAAATCTCGAACTCTATGCCGATCTGCGCGGGCTGCCCGCCGCCGATCGCGCCGCCAGCTTTGAACGCCTGCTGCACTTCACCGATCTCGCCCGCTTCCAACCGCGTCTCGCCGGCAAATTGTCGGGCGGCATGAAGCAGAAGCTCGGCCTCGCCTGTGCGCTCGTCCGCCCGCCCAAATTGCTGCTGCTCGATGAACCCGGCGTCGGCGTCGATCCGATTTCGCGCCGGGAACTTTGGGACATGGTGCGCGAACTCGCCGGCGATGGCGTCGGCGTGCTCTGGTCCACCGCCTATCTCGATGAAGCTGAAAAATGCGACACGGTCTTTGTGCTCAGCGAAGGCCGCATGTTGCACCAGGGGCCACCGGGCGACATGCTCGCCCGCGTCAAGGATCGCGTCATCCGCATCCCGGTCGCCACCGGCAACCGTCGCCGTGCACTTGAACACGCCGTCGATCTGGATGCCGTGATGGACGGCAGCATCCAGGGCAATGCCATCAGGCTGCTGCTGCGCACCCCCGAAGCGACCGTCACCGCTGCTGATCTTGGCTTTGCCGGCCCCATCACCATAACCGCCGAAACCCCGCGTTTCGAAGACGCCTTCATCGATGCGCTGGGCGGCGGCGCTCCGGGAACCAGCCCGCTTGCCGCCGCCTATCGCACCATCCCGCCCAGCAATGCCCCGGCGATCGAGGCGCGTGCCCTCACCAAAAGATATGGCGATTTCACTGCCGCGCATGATGTCAGCTTCACCGTGCCGCGCGGCCAGATCTTCGGCCTGCTCGGCCCCAATGGTGCCGGCAAGTCGACCACCTTCAAGATGCTGTGCGGGCTTGCCACCCCCAGCGGCGGCAACGGTGCCGTCGCCGGTTTCGACCTGCGCACGGCGCGGGCAGAGGCGCGGCAGTCGCTGGGCTATATGGCGCAGAAATTCTCGCTCTACGGCGATCTGTCGGTGCGGCAGAACCTGGATTTCTTCGCCGGTATCTACGGGCTGTCGGGTGCCGCCCGCCGCACCGCCATCGCCCGCATGGTCGATGTATTTCACCTGGCGCCCTATCTCGCCAGCAATGCCGGCACGCTGCCGCTGGGCTTCAAGCAGCGCCTCGCGCTCGCCTGTGCGGTGATGCACGAACCGCCGGTGCTGTTCCTCGATGAACCGACATCGGGTGTCGATCCTGTCGTGCGCCGTGAATTCTGGTCCCACATCAACGGCCTTGTCGAAAAGGGCGTGACGGTGCTGGTCACCACGCATTTCATGGACGAAGCCGAATATTGCGACCGCATCGCGCTCATCTACCGTGCCGAACAGATCGCCACCGGCACCCCCGACGAATTGAAGGCACAGGCCGGCAACGTCGCCAGCATGGAGGATGCGTTCATCGCGCTGATCGAGGCCGCCGACATGGCGCGGGAGGCCGCATGAACAGCCGCTGGAGCAATCGCCGCTTCCTCGCCATGCTGGCCAAGGAATCGCGCCAGATCGTCCGCGATCCTTCGACCATGCTCATCGCTTTTGTGCTGCCGATCATCCTGATTTTCCTGTTCGGCTATGGCGTCAACCTTGACACCGCGCGCACCCGCATCGGGCTTTCGCTGCAGGACGACGGCGCCGCGGCACACAGCCTTGCCGGGGATTTCCGCAATTCGCGCTGGTTCAACGTCACTGCCGCCGGCGACCTGCCGTCGCTGAAGGCCGATCTCGTCGCCAACCGGGTGCGCGGCATCATCGTCATCCCGCAGGATTTCAGCCGTGATGCCGCGCGCGGCGGCGGCACCATCCAGGTCATCACCGATGGTTCGTCGCCCAACAGCGCCAGCTTCGTCGC
>JBBQYI010000074.1:0-14137 GCA_038208825.1 Sphingomonadales bacterium
GTCGTCGAGCCTAGAAGCGTAGAATCTTACTACAGGCTTACAAGGAGCGTGAGGCGGTGCCCGCAGTGCTTTTGCGATGGCGCTATGTGTCTGCAACTATTTGGAAAATTTGGTGGACGCACCAGGGTTCGAACCTGGGACCCGCTGATTAAGAGTCAGCTGCTCTACCGACTGAGCTATACGTCCATACCCGGCACGCTGCCGGAGGGCATCGCGTGGAGGCGGGCTGGTAGCAGCGGGGCCGGGGGTTGTCCAGCATTTGTGCCGGTTTTTTTGCGCGATACCCTAGTTTTCCGGCAGCTTGTTCTGCCGGGCGACGCCCATGATCAGGCCGAGCAGGATGAGCACCGTCATCATGGCGCTGCCGCCATAGCTGATCAGCGGCAGCGGGATGCCGACGACCGGCGCCAGACCCATCACCATCATCATGTTGATGGCGAGGTAAAAGAACAGGGTTGCCGTCAGCCCCAGCGCCATCAGGCGCTGGAACTGGTTGCGGGCGCGCATCGCCACGCCGATGCCCCAGGCCAGGATGATGCCGAACCCGATGATGATGAACAGCCCGCCGATCAGGCCCCATTCCTCTGCCATCGTCGCGAAAATGAAATCGGTGTGCAATTCCGGCAGGTAATCAAGATGGCTCTGCGTGCCATTCAAAAACCCCTTGCCGTCCAGCCCCCCCGAACCGATGGCGATTTTCGATTGGGTGATGTGGTAACCGGCGCCGCGCGGATCCGTGCTGGGATCAAGAAAGATCAGCACGCGCTTCCGTTGGTAATCGTGCAGCATCGACCAGACGAGCGGCATCGCCGCCACCGCCGTGGCGCCTGCACCCAGGAACAGCCACAGCCGCACGCCGGCCAGGAACATCAGCACGACACCGCCAAAGGTGATCGACAGCGCCGTGCCCAGATCGGGTTGCAGCATTACCAGCGCCGCCGGCATGGCGATCAGCGCCAGCGCCGGCAACAGCGCCGCCGGCCGGGTTTCATAGCCGCGCGGCACCCCGTGATAATAGCGCGCCAGCACCAGCACGATCGCCAGTTTCATGAATTCCGATGGTTGCAGCTGGATGATGCCGATGTCGAGCCAGCGCTGGCTGCCGCCGCCAACCCGCCCCAGCAACTCGACGCCAATCAACCCGAGCAGCACCGCGCCATAGATCGGCCAGGCCAATTGCATCCAGCGGTCGGGCTTGATCATCGCAAGCCCCAGCATGGCGACCAGCAGCACGATGAAGCGTATGCCCTGTTTCAGCGCCCATGGTGTCAGCGACCCCCCCGCCGCCGAATAAAGCACCACCAGCCCGAAACAGGTCAGCGCCGTGATGACCAGCACGATGCCCCAGGGGATGCGGGCGAGTTCGCGCAGCCAGGGGCCGTTGAACATCAGTCATTGTCCTGCGGCAACGCCGGTTCATCGGCGGGCGCAATCTCGAACGTCGGCGGCGTGACCGGCTCCATGCGCAGCCAGGATGGCATAAGCTCGACATTCTGCACGGCCGCATTCGCCTCTTCTTCGGCAATGCGGGCGGCTTCCTCGCGCTTGCGCTTGGTCTCGGCCTCGATCGGGCCCAAGATCTTCAGCGCGCGTTCGGGGTCGTACATATAGGTCAGCACGTCGCGGGCGATGGGCGCGGCATAGCGGCCACCGGCAATGCCATGCTCGATGATGACGCTGACCGCGTATCGCGGTTCCTCGGTGGGCGCAAAGGCGACGAAGAGCGCATGATCGCGCTGTTTCCACGGCAGCGACTCGTTCTTCTTGACGCCATGGCGGCGTTCCTCGGCGCTGATCCGGCGGACCTGCGCGGTGCCGGTCTTGCCGGCAAAATGCACGCCGTTGATGGGCGATCGGGCCGCATGGGCGGTACCGATACCGGCGTTGACCACATCGAACATGCCCTGCCGCACGATGGCCAGATGCTCCTCGGGAATGCCCAGCGATTCAAACTGCGGCGGCGGCGCGCCATCATCGGGCGCCAACAGCCGCGGCATCACCGCTCGCCCGCTCGCCACCCGCGCCGTCATCACCGCCAGTTGCAGCGGGTTTGCGATCAGATAGCCTTGGCCGATCGAGGTGTTCAGCGTTTCGCCGGCGTTCCACGGCTTTTTGTACCGCTTCTGCTTCCACGCCTGATCGGGCACGATGCCGGCGGCCTGGCCGGGCAGCGGCAGTTCATATTTCTGGCCCAGCCCCAGCCGCCGCGCCATATCGGCGATGGCATCGATGCCGATCTGCCGGCCATAGGCATAGAAATAAATGTCGCAGCTTTTGGGGATCGCGGTGTGCAGATTGACAAAGCCATGGCCGCGGCGGCTGTGGCAATGCCAGTTGTTGTTGCCCAGCCGGTAACTGCCGGTGCACGTCGTGCCGGCCGCCGGATCGACACCTGCCTGCAACACCGCCAGCGACGTCACCAGCTTGAAGGTGGACCCCGGCGGATACAGCCCCATCGCGCTTTTGTTGAGCAGCGGGTTATGGTCGCTTTCCTGCAATTCACGCCACAGCGCCGCCGGTACCCGCGTCGAAAACACATTGGGGTCATAGGCCGGCATCGAAACCATGGTCAGCACATCACCGGTCAGGCAATCGATGACGATGACGCTGGCGCTGTTGTCGCCCAGCCGCCGTGCCGCATAATTCTGCAGGTCGCGGTCGATGGTCAGCTTCAACGTCTCTCCCGGGGTGTCACCGCGCGTGTCCAGCTCGCGCACGACGCGGCCGCGCGCCGTCACCTCCACCCGCTGCGCCCCGGCCTTGCCGCGCAGGCCGCGGTCCTCGTGCCGCTCGATCCCGTCCTTGCCGATGCGAAAGCCCGGAAAGATCAGCAACGGATCCTTCTGTTCCTTGTACTGCGCCGGCGTCGGTGCGCCGACATAGCCGAGCAGATGCGCAAACTGATCGGCGTCGGGGTAAACCCGGCTGAACGCCTGCACCGGCTGCAACCCCGCGACATCGGCGACCTGCACGTTCAACGCGGCAAAATCCGGCCAATCTAGGTTGCGCGCCACTTCCACCGGCATATAGGCCGGTTGCAACGCGATATCGGCGCGAATGCGCAGTTCATCGGCCGTGGTCAGCGACAATATCTTGGTCACCCGCGCCAGCACGGCGTCCAGGTCCGCAACATCCTGCGGGATCAATTCCAGCCGGTAATCGGGCTTGTTCAGCGCCAGCGGCTTGCCGTTCCTGTCGACGATCCAACCACGACGCGGCGGGATCAACCGCAACTGCACGCGGTTTTCCTCCGATGCCAGCCGGTATTGCTCACCTTCGAAAATCGAAAGCCAGGCCATCCGCGTCGCCAACGCCGTTCCGACCAGCCCCATGGCGCCGCCCAGCACCAGCGCGCGGCGGGTAAACTGCGCCTGGCGGAAAACCTCGTTGCTCATGGCGTGCCGGGGCCACCCCAGCCGAACGCCGCGCGCTGCGCCCGCCCGCACACCCAGACAACAACAGGATAGGCGGCGATGCTGGTCAGCACCTGCCAGCCCAGCGGCGCCAGCGGCACCGGCTTGCCCGCAACCGCCATGAACTGCCAGGTCAGCAGTTCGAACCCGATGATCGTCGCGCTCGCCACCGCCCAGTCGAAACCATGGGCATGGCGACCAAATCGCGCCTCGAACACGCGCACGAACACCGCTGTCATGGGGAACAACACGGCGTTGACACCCAGCGGCTGGCCAAACAGCAGATCGGCAACAAGCCCCAGCAGAAACGCTGCCCAGGCCGGCAACAAACCCGGCTGGAACGTCGACCAGACAAAGATGGCGAGAAGGCCCAGATGCGGAAAAATCGGCGCCGGCACGATCAACGGCACCGTCATGATGAACAGCATCAACACTGTCGTCATCACCGGCACGCCCAGCCGCCAATGGCCCCACCAGTAACGGCGACGCTCGGCGGCGTTCATCAACCGCCACGGGGGCGCCTGCCAGCTCATGCCGGCGCCAAAGGCAATGCTGCCGTCAGTGCTGGCGCCCGTGCTGGCACCGGTCGCCGCCTCATGGCACGCTCACCGGCGCCGATTGCGGGCGCGGCACGCTGGTGGCGGTGCCGCCGCTGCGCCGCGCCTCCACTGGCACCGGCGTACCCGGTTCTGCTGGCGCCGCAGACGCTGGCAGCGGCAGATAAGCGCTTTCGATCATCACGAACGCCGCACCCACCGGGGTTGCGGCGGGCCGCACCTGCGGCGGTTCGGCGCTGGCATCGACAATGGTGCCCACCGGCACGCCGGGCGGGAAAATGCCGCCATCGCCCGATGTCACCAGCCTGTCCCCGGCCCGCAACGGCGCATCGGCACCAACCCGGTCGCGCAATTCCAGCATCGGGTGGTTGGCACCCGTCACCAGCCCGGCCTGGCCGGTGCGCTGCACGATCACCGGGATGCGGCTGGCGGGGTCGGTCAACAACAGCACGCGCGCCGCGTGCGCCCCGGCCTCCACCGTACGGCCGATCAGGCCATCGGCGCCGATCACCGGCAGGCCCGGCCCGACACCGTCATTACTGCCGGCGGCGATCATTGCCGAACGCACCACCGATCCCGATGTCGCCGAAACGATGCGCGCCGTCGCCAACAGAAGGCGCTGCGGCTCACGCACTTTGTCGATGGCCTGTAACCGCACCAACGCAAGCCGGTCCGCTGCGGCGCGTTGCAACTGCGCCTTCGCCGCCGCCAGTTCGGCCGTCAGCGCGCGGTTGCGATCAACGGCACCCAGATAATCGCCGGTCCAGTCGATGGCACGCCCGGCTCCGTCGAACGGCGCGCGCACCACGCTCCACACCGGCGTCACCAGATCGAGCATAACGCCGCGCACCCGCGCCGCGCCGTCGGGATTGACCCGCGCCACCAGCAGCATCAACAGTCCGGTGGCGATGACAGCACCCGACACGACGGCCCCCACGAGCGCGAGGTTCTGCTCGCGGCGCATGGCGCTCGATCGTCTCGGCGCGGGCGTCCAGTCCATGTCTACTCTCTTGCGGGCGCGGCTGGCGCAGCCGGACCCGTTCGCTCCCTGTTAGCTAATAATGTGGTGCCGCGTCACCCGCAAAGCGTCGCGGGCAAAGCTGCAAGTGCTGTGCAGCCACCCCGGCAACGCGCCGATTGCCCGCCTCAGGCAGTGGTCAGCACGCCGCGATACATCGGGTCTTCCAGCGCGCGGCCGGTGCCGATGGCAACGCAGGTCAAAGGATCATCGGCAATCGTCACCGGCAGGCCCGTTGCCTCGCGCAGCACCACATCGATATCGCGCAGCAAGGCACCGCCACCCGTCAACACGATCCCCTGATCCACAATATCGGCGGCCAATTCCGGCTGGGTGTTTTCCAGCGCGGCGCGCACGCCTTCAACGATGGTCGCCACCGGTTCGGCGAGCGCATCGGCGATCTGCGCCTGGTTGATGGTGATTTCCTTGGGCACGCCGTTCATCAGGTCGCGGCCCTTGATCTCCAGCGTCAGGCCGATGCCGTCGGCGGGCGGCTTGGCGGTGCCGATTTCCTTCTTGATGCGCTCGGCGGTCATTTCGCCGATCAACAGGTTATGGTTGCGGCGGACATAGGAAACAATGGCTTCGTCCATCTTGTCACCGCCCACACGCACGCTGGTCGTATAGGCAAGCCCGCGTAGCGACAGCACGGCAACTTCGGTGGTGCCGCCGCCAATATCGACGACCATGCTGCCGATCGGCTCGGTAACCGGCATCCCCGCGCCAATCGCCGCTGCCATCGGTTCCTCGATCAGATAGACCTGGGACGCGCCGGCGTTGTTGGCGGCATCGCGGATGGCGCGTTTTTCAACGCTGGTCGAACCCGATGGCACGCAGATGACGATTTCGGGAAAACGCGGCAGTTTCGACGTGTGCACCTTGGCGATGAAATATTTGATCATCTGCTCGGCGACATCGATATCGGCGATCACGCCATCGCGCAGCGGCCGGATGCATTCGACATTGCCGGGCGTCTTGCCCATCATCACCTTGGCTTCATTGCCGACGGCCTTTACCGTCTTGGTGCCCCGGATGGTTTCGATGGCGACAACCGATGGTTCGTTCAAAACGATGCCGCGGCCGCGCACATAAACCAGCGTGTTGGCGGTGCCCAGATCGATCGCCATATCCTGGCTGAGAAACGAAAACATCCGGCTGAAAAGCGACATGGGGGCGGGGACCAAATCTGGGGAAAAAGCTTGGCCGGCAGGATCGCGGCCTGTGATCGGGCTTTAGTCGCCTTGCCGGGTCGATTGCAAGCCGAGTGTCGGCTGCAACCGGGCCTGATTCGCCATATTTTGGCGCAAATCAGCCGTTTGTGCGGCAGGACGGCCAACAGGCGCGGCCAGCCGTATGCCGCTAATGCCGGCCATCACCGATTCGCGTGTGTCGCACGGCAAGATGGTTATGTCCGAACGCCGGATCCGGCCACCGCAGGCACCACCACGGTCCCGCCCCCGCGTCCGTCATGCTGAATATCGGCGTAACAAATTATCACTGTGCTTTTTGCAATATCTTTGTCATCATCACTTCACAAATATTAACCGGGCCAACGCCAGTCCTGAATTGGCCGGTCTTCTGAAGGACCTTGGGGATGCGTTTCGGCTGCGATGTCGTTTTTAATGGCAACCGATTTGGCCATGCCGGTCAGGTCGGCGTCGTTCTGCTTGCAACCATCTTGCCATTGTCAGCCGCCGCAGCCGTTGATCTTGCCCATGCCCCGATCACCGCCGCCCGCGCCGCCCCGGTGCGATCGGCGGAGTTCGATGCTCCATCGGTCCCCGGCGCGACGGCCCCGGCCCCGGCGGTTGTCGCCCCGCTTGTCGCAACCCCGGATATCGATGCCGCCATCACCAGCCCGCACCGTTTGTCGGCAACATCCGACAACGCGGTGCCGCCTGCCAATGCCGCCTTGCCGCCCGATGGCAGGGCAACGCCCTGGCGGCTTGCCGGCATGGGCCCGCAACTGCCGCCCGGCGCACCATGGCGGCCGCGCTTTGCCCAGATCGTCGTCGATACCGTCTCCGAACCGGTTGTCTTGCAGGTCATGGCGCTGGGCGGCCTGTCGCTGCTGGTCGCGCTGTTCTTCCGCACCCGCCACCGGCGCCGAATCGGCTGGGGCGTGCTGCCCGATCGCTCGTTGCCCACCCGTCGCGACAAGCGTTGATCGGTCCCGCGCTTTCGGATGCATCCGCCGCTGACGCTCGCCGCATTTTCGGCTAGGGCAGGGACAATGCCCATTCGTCGCCTGCCCGATACGCTCGTCAACCAGATCGCCGCCGGCGAAGTCGTGGAACGGCCGGCTGCGGCGCTCAAGGAACTCGTCGAAAACGCGCTTGATGCCGGCGCGCGGCGTATCCTGATCGATCTGGAAAATGGCGGCATCGATCATCTTTCGGTCACCGACGATGGTTGCGGCATGGACGCCGGCGACATGCGGCTGGCCATCGAACGCCACGCCACCTCCAAACTCCCCGATGGCGATTTGTCGGCCATCGCCACCCTGGGCTTTCGCGGGGAGGCGCTGCCGTCGATAGGCAGCGTCGCCACCCTGTCGCTGCGCAGCCGCACGGAGACTGGCGACGGCTGGCAGATCATCGTCGACAATGGCCGCATCACCATCGATGGCCCGGCCGCGGCGCCGCCCGGCACGCGCGTCGCCGTCGATGGCCTGTTTGCCGCCGTCCCGGCCCGCCGCAAATTCCTGAAATCGCAACGCTCCGAGCTCGCCGCTTGTATCGATGTCGTGCGCCGGCTGGCGATGGCCTTTCCCGCTGTCAGCTTTGAACTGCGGCACGGTGATGGCGGCGGCAACGCCCGCCGCTTGCTCTCCGTCGCCGCATCCGAAGCCGCCGGCCCCGCCGCGCTCGTCGCCCGGCTGTCGGCGCTGCTCGGGCCGGATTTCGCCGAAAACGCCGTCGCCATCGATCTGGCACGCGAAGGTATCGCCATCGGCGGCCTTGCCGGCATCCCCACCTACAATCGCGGCGTCGCCGATCACCAATATCTGTTCGTCAACGGGCGCCCGGTGAAGGACCGGCTGCTCGTCGGCGCGTTGCGCGGTGCTTATCAGGATCTGCTGGCTCGCGATCGACACCCGGTGGTGGCGCTGTTCCTCGATGTACCGGCCGATTTTGTCGATGTGAACGTCCACCCGGCCAAGACGGAGGTGCGCTTTCGTGATGCGGCGCTGGTGCGCGGGTTGATCGTCTCCGGCCTGCGCCGCGCGCTCGATGCCGCCGGCCACCGCGCCGCCACCGGTGCCAGCCAGGCCGCATTGGGCGCCTTCACCGCGCCGAACTACGCCGGAAATTATCCCGGAAATCGCCCCGGCCCCCACCCCGGGAGCGCCGCCAACCCGTTCGGCGCCAACCAGTTTTCGGGCTGGGCCCCGTCGCCCGGCGATCTTGCCGAACCACCCCGGCTGTTCAGCGAATTCCCGCCGGCCTTCGCGCCCTCCGGTGGCCCCGCCGCTGCGGAACCGGCACCACCTGCTTCGCAACACCCGCTCGGCGCCGCACGCGGCCAGGTCGCCAACACCTATATCGTCGCCGAAACCGATGATGCGCTCATCCTTGTCGATCAACACGCTGCGCACGAACGGTTGACTCTGGAGCGCATGAACGCGGCGCTGGCCGGTGGCCGGGTGCCGTCCCAGGCTCTGCTGATGCCGCAGGTCGTCGAACTCGACGACATCGCCGCCAGCCGAATCGCCGATCGCGCCGCCGAACTTCTGGAACTCGGCCTCGAAGTCGAAGCGTTTGGCGACACCGCCGTCCTCGTCCGCGCCATGCCGGCCATGCTCGGCAACGCCGATCCGCACGCGCTGGTCCGCGATCTCGCCGATGATCTGGCAGCTTGGGGCAGGGCGGTGAACTTGAAGGAAAAGCTCGACGGCGTCGCCGCCACCATGGCCTGCCACGGCTCGGTCCGCGCCGGCCGCGTGCTCAACATCGCTGAAATGAACGCCCTGCTGCGCGAAATGGAAATCACCCCGCACAGCGGCCAATGCAACCACGGCCGCCCAACCTGGGTCCGCCTCGCCCGCACCGACATCGAAAAGCTGTTCGGCCGGCGTTGACGGGTCTGCATGCACTGGCGCGGCTGGCGCTGGCATCGGCTGTTTGTGGCGCAGCGACCATGGTGCCGGTTGCGGCTGTCGGACTCCTCCTGGGACTAGGGCCGGCTGCCATGTTGTTCATGATTTCGATACCGCTGGCCACGCTAGTCTATGCAGTGGCGCTCGCGGTTTTTGGTCTGCCGCTGCTCTGGCTGTGGCCGGGCGCCTTTCGGCGTGGCGCCTTCAGGGGTCGGGTGGCGGCAGCCACCGGTGCCGTGGTCGTCCTTGTTGTCGGGGGCAGGGGCGGTTTCGATCCGTTTCATCTCGGACAGTTTGCAACGCTTTTGACCCTGATGATGTGCGGCAGCCTCGCCGGGTTCGTCTGGTGGTATCTCAACTTCGATGCGGCACCGGACTGACAGCGATCCCAACGTCGCGCACTGTTGCGAATCGCTTGCATTAGTTTTTGCTTTAAGCGATAACGCTTCGCAACAGCAGCCACCGCTGCCCGTTGTGAAAGGCGCATCCCTTGATCCTGTGTGTCTGCAATGCCCTGCGCGAAAACCAGGTCCGCGATGCCGCCCGCTCCAGCGGCAGCAAATGCCCGAAAAGCGCCTATGCCCAATTGGGCTACCGCCCCAAATGCGGCCAATGCCTGCCGTTCGCCCGCGAAGTGCTCGCCGCCGTCTGAACCACGAAATTTGACCAGACAGCCCCGGGCGTTCACTCTCGCTGTGTCTGGAACAGGAGGATTGCGCCATGCGCGGCGATGCCAAGGTCATCGAATATCTCAACGCGGTGCTCAAGGGCGAATTGACCGCGGTCAACCAATATTGGCTGCACTACCGGATGCTCGACAATCTCGGCATCAAGCGGCTCGCCGATTACGAACGGCACGAATCGATCGACGAAATGAAGCACGCCGATCGGTTGATGGAGCGGATCTTCTTTCTGGATGGCCTGCCGGGGATGCAGGCGCTCAACCGGCTGCGCATCGGCGAAAATGTCCCCGAAATCCTCGCCGCCGACCTGGCGCTCGAGCATGAAGCCATCGCGCTGTTGAAGGAAGCGATCCCGCATTGCGAAAGCGTGCGCGATTTCCCGAGCCGTGACCTGTTCAGCGAAATCCTCGCCGCCGAGGAGGAGCATGTCGATTTCATCGAAACCCAGCAGAGCATGATCGCCGGCATGGGCCTCGAAAATTACCTCCAGCTACAGTCCCGCCCCGCCTCTGACTGAGGCGCAGACCGGGCCGCAAACCGGGCCGCAGACCGGGCCGCAAACCGGGCCGCAGACTGGGCCGCAAACTGGGCATTTGTACCGGGTCGTCAGCGCAACCTGCCGCGCCCGAAACGAAAGCGGCCGGCGTTGCCTGCAGGCAACGCCGGCCGCAATCTTCAGCGCCGCTGGCTTATTTGATCGCGCCGCGGGTGGCGGCGTACAGCTTCCAAAGGTCGGCGATGTCCTTCATGCCGAAATTGTCGCTGACCGATTCAAACGATGCCTTTCCGGCGGCGACATTGCCGGCCTTCAGCGCGGCGATGCCCTTGAACACCTTGGCCTGATCCGCCGTCATGCCGCCAACTGTGATGGCGCGGTCATAGGCGGCGATCGCCTGCGGATACATGCCGGCGCCCAGATAGGCATTGGCACCGCGCAGCGCGGTCTGTGGATTGGCGGCGAGCCCCGGTGCCGTCGATGTCGCCTTGGCGTTCATGCTGGCCGCGGCCTGCGCCATGCGCTGGCCCATGGCATCACTGTTGGTGCCGCCTTTCGACAGCGCCGCCGCGGCAATGCCGGCCTGGTTGTTGACCAGCGCCAGCTTGGCGAATTCCTGGTAATCCGACGCGCGGTCGATGGTGCCGGTCGCCGACATCAGATGGTACAGCGCCAGCTTGGCCTCGGGCCGCATCTGGTTCTGCTGGAAATTGACCAGCAGGGTCTTCCAGCGTGCCGGTGACCCATCGACGCGCACCAGCTTTTCGGTGGTGGCGAGATAGCCCTTCTTGTCGCCCGACTTGTACTGCGCGCCGGCCAGGTTTTCGAGATAGATCGACTTGGCGCCATTGGCCTTGATCAGATTGTTATAGGCCGTCACTGCTTCGCCATAACGGCCCTTTTTCAACAGCGCCTGGGCGATCAGGATCTGCATGTCCTCGCCGCCGGACTTGCGGGCTTCGGCGATGGCGCGGTCATATTGGCCGGCCTGGTAAAACAGCGGCGCCAATTGGCGCGGGCTGGCGCCGGCACCCTGCAACACGGCGGCGGCATCGGCATAACGGCCGAAACGGGTATAGACATAGCCGGCCATCTGCGCCGTCTTGGCCTGCTCTTCGCTGGTCTTCGATGCGGCCTTGGCGGCATTGATGGCGCCGATCGCGGCACCGCTGTTGCCCGATTTGGCCGCCGACGCGGCGGCATTCAGCGCCTTGCCAACCGCCGACGACACGGCCGCGCTTGCCGGAGTCACCGGCAGGGCTGCGGCAAGCGCCAACAGGCCAAGGCCGGCGGCGGCGCTGCGCAGCGTGGTGAAACGGCCAAATGCGGTGGTCTCTGCGGTGGTTTGAGTGCGGTCCATGAAATCCCTCTATTTCCTGTCGAAAAAACTAAGCTTGCTGCCTGTGGACAACCGTTCCGCAGGGTTTGCCCGATGGCATCTGGCCATAGGATTAACGCTGGCCAGCCCGCAATGGCCCGTTCCCTTGGCCATTGCGCACGCGCCCCCCGCTAATCCCACTGCCGGATTTGGCAATACACTTATCGAATCTACAGCGCTGCGCAACTATGCTGTGCAGCAGGGCTGGCGCGGCGCACACAAGTTGCGGGCATGCAAGATGCGTTGGCCAAGTTGCGTTGGCACCGGCAAGCGCCTAAGCGCCGCGGCATAGCATTTTGGGGGGAGGCCAACATCCGCGCGTTCATCTTTCCGGGCCAGGGTAGTCAGGCCGTCGGCATGGGCAGGGGCCTTGCCGAAGCCAGCCCTGCCGCCCGCGCCGTTTTTCAGGAAGTCGATGATGCCCTGGGCGAGCATCTGTCAAAGCTGATGTGGGAAGGGCCGGAAGCCGATCTGACCCTTACCGCCAATGCCCAGCCGGCGATCATGGCCGTTTCCATCGCCGCGCTGCGCGTGCTGGAAACCGAAACCGGGCTGGTGCTTGCGGACAAGGCTTCCTTCGTCGCGGGCCACAGCCTTGGTGAATATACGGCGCTGGCGGCGGCGGGTGCGCTGGGCGTTGCCGATACCGCACGGTTGCTGCGGCTGCGCGGCCAGGCCATGCAGGCGGCGGTGCCGGTCGGCGTCGGTGCCATGGCGGCGCTGCTCGGTTTGGGGTTTGAAGCGGTGGAGGCGATTGCACAGGAGGCTGCGGCCGACGTCGGCGGCGGCCAGGTTTGCGCTGCCGCCAATGACAATGCGCCGGGGCAGGTGGTTGTCTCGGGCCACACCGAGGCGGTTGCCCGCGCCATGGCGCTGGCCCGCACCCGCGGCGCCCGCCATTCCGTGCTGTTGCCGGTTTCGGCACCCTTCCATTGCTCGCTGATGCAACCCGCTGCCGATGCGATGGCGGCGGCGCTGGCCGATGCAAAGCTGCTGCCGCCGTTCGTGCCGCTGGTCGCCAATGTGACGGCGGCACCCGTCGCCGATCCGGACACCATCCGCCGCTTGCTGGTCGAACAGGTGACCGGCACGGTGCGCTGGCGCGAATCGGTGCTGGCAATGGCCGATCTTGGCGTTACTACCTTCGTCGAACTGGGCGGCAAGGTGCTGGGGCCGATGGTCCGGCGTATCACGCCCGATGCCAAGATGATCGGCGCCGCCGACATGGCCGGCATCGAGGCGCTGGCCCGCGAGCTCTGACACCCGCGCCACGGCTGCGAAGGAGAAAACCATGTTCGATCTGTCCAACATGACCGCGCTTGTCACCGGTGCCAGCGGCGGCATCGGCGGCGCCATCGCCCGGGCGTTGGCGGCACAAGGCGCCCGCATCGCGCTGTCCGGCACCCGCGCCGAGGCGCTCGAAGCTGTTGCCGCCGACATCGGTGGCGATTCGGTCATCCTGCCGTGCAACCTGTCCGATGGCACCGCCGTCGATGCGCTGGTGCCGCAGGCGGTGGCGGCGCTTGGGCAACTCGACATCCTCGTCAACAACGCCGGCGTGACGCGCGACAATCTCGCGATGCGCATGAAGGATGATGAATGGGACATGGTGATCCGGGTCAATCTGGAAGCGGCGTTCCGCCTCGCCCGTGCCGCGATGAAGCCGATGATGAAGGCGCGTTTCGGCCGCATCATTTCGGTCACCTCGGTGGTCGGCGTCACCGGCAACCCCGGCCAGGCCAATTATGCGGCGTCCAAGGCCGGCTTGATCGGCATGTCAAAGGCGCTGGCCCAGGAAGTCGCGTCGCGCAACATCACCGTCAACTGCATCGCGCCGGGGTTCATCACTTCGCCGATGACCGATGCGCTGCCGGAGGCGCAAAAGGCGGCACTGACCGGGCGGATTCCGGCGGGGCGGCTGGGCGAGGGGGCCGATATCGCGGCAGGGGTGGTGTATCTTGCGTCGCGTGAGGCCGGGTATGTGACGGGGCAGACGTTGCATGTGAATGGCGGGATGGTGATGCCGTAGCGCCGCGGAGCGCAGCAAAGCTGCGCGCCGACAGGCGCAAGGCCGGCCAGCGAGGCGGGCGGCTACGCCGACCGAACTCGTCTGACGTCAGCATGGGCTTTGCCCATGCCCTTGCTTCCTTACCTTCCTGCTTCCTCCCTCCCACCCAAACAACCAAAGCAACCAACGCGCGGGCAAAGCCCGCGCCGTCGTCGGACGGGTTCGGCCGGCTTGGCCGTCCGCCCCGCCGGCCGTGCTTGCGCCTGTCGGCGCGCAGCTTTGCTGCGCTCCGCGGCGCTGCGCACTTGTCACCGCACCCCCGGCCCGCTATCGCCATCCGGTAACAGTTTCCCACCCAAGCAAGACCAAAGAAGGGTTTCCCATGAGCGATGTCGCAGACCGCGTGAAGAAGATCGTTGTTGAACATCTTGGTGTCGAAGCCGACAAGGTCACCGACGATTCCAGCTTCATCGACGATCTTGGCG
>JBBQYI010000075.1:0-13734 GCA_038208825.1 Sphingomonadales bacterium
CGAGGCGATGACGCTGCAACTGGGTCGGCTGGATATCGTGCGCGACTGGGGATGGGCGCCGGAATATGTCGAGGCGATGTGGGCGATGCTGCAACAGGATGTGGCCGATGACTATATCATCGCCACCGGGCAATCGTGCAGTCTTGAAGACTTTGTCGCCGCGGCCTTTGCGGCGCGCGGTCTGGATTGGCGGGCGCATGTCGCCATCGATGCCGGGCTGGGCCGGCCGACCGACCTGGCGTGGAGCGGTGCCGATCCGTCGCACGCGGCGGCGCGGCTGGGCTGGCGGGCGCGGACGTTGATGCCGGAAGTGGCGCGGCGGATGGTGGACGGCGCCTGAGGCTGTGATGCCGTGGTTGGGCGCGCTATCGGTTCAGCAGTGCCCGGACCTGCGCGCGGACGGCCGATGACATTGCCGCCGAGGCGAGTGCGGCGGTGATGCCGGTCGCCGCCAGGAACCCCAGCCAGACGAGGCGCGACGCATCATCGGCGGGGCGCAGCAGCAGCGCCGGCAACAGCACAAGCGCCGCGCCCGACAGCGGCAGCAGCACATCATTGCCATACCAGCGCCACATCTCGCCGGGCAGCAGGCGGCGGTGCATCAACGGCAGCATCACCAGCACATAAACGGTGTTGACGATTGCCCAGGTGGAGGCACCGGCGACGGCACCATAGCGCGGTACCGCCCAGAGCAGCAGCGGCACCATGACGATGACGGCGACCAGATTGGTGCCGAGCGCCAGCCGGGTCCAGCCCGCCGCCAACTGCAGATAATAGGGCACTTGCAACAGGCCGTTGAGCATGGTGCCAAGCGCCAGCAGGGCGAGGATGGGGGCGGTGCGGGTGGCCAGATCCATGTCTCCCGACCAGGTGAACAGGATGCCGCGCGCGAACAGCAGCAGCAACAGCGCCGCCGGGCCGAGCATGACGGTGACGAGTTGCGATGCCTGGTGATAGGCGGCGGTGAGGCCGGGGGTGTCGCCGGATTCGAACAGCCGCACCAGCCGCGGCGACACGGCGAGGATGATCGGCGCCCCGGCCAGATACAGGCCCGATGCGATGGTGGAGGCGAGCATATAATAGCCGAAATCGGTAAGGCCGAGCAGCCGGGACAGCAGCAGCTTGTCGATCTGTGTCAGCATCAGGCCGAGCAGCGAAAAGCCGAAGACGCCCCCTGCAAAGCCGCGAATCTGCAGCAGCGCTTCGCCCGAAAAGCGCGCCCGGCGCGGCGCGCGGGGCAGGGACAGGTGCAGTTTTCCAGCCAGAGTCGCCAGCGTTGCCAGCGAGACAAGGCCTTGCCAGATGAAGAACGCCTTGGCGGTGGGCGATACCCAGGCCAACACCGCCAGCGCGCCAAGGCTGCGCAACAGCGCCAGCGCGATCGAGACGGCGTTCAGCCAGACCTGTTGCTGCAACCCCATGATGCCGCTGCGGTAAATGCCTTCGCAAAATCGCAGCCCGACGACGATGCCGAGCATCGACAGGGCACCGGCGACGGTTTCGACCGGCATGCGATCGACCTTCAGCCAGTGGCGCGCCAGCACATCGGCGCCAAGCGTGAGCACGATGGCGACTATGATGCCGATGCTGAATTGCAGGATTTCAAGGCTGCGCAACAGATCACGGATGAACTGTGCAGATAAGGTGCCGGCGCTGAAGCGCGCCATTTCGCGGCCCAGCGTTGGCGTCATGCCGAGATCGAGCAGCGCCATCCAGGCCTGGATGACCGCGAACAGGCCAACAAGGCCATAGGCCTCCATGCCCAGATAGCGGATGTAAAAGGGCACCAGCGCCAGCGACAGGCCGGTGGCGATTGTCTGCCCGGCATAGTTGGCGATGATATTGCGCCTTACCGACATGGCGCGCTTTTGGCGGGGCTTGCGCCCGATTCAGCCATCTGGTTCAGTCATCCGTGCGTCGGCGACCGGTGACGGCAGCCAGCGCAAGACCGAGCAGCAAGCCCGCAAGGCCGGCGCCGATCAGCAGGCGGCCGGGGCGTGGCTTGGTCGGTTCCGGGGAGGCGGTGACGAGATCGAACGGGTCCGCCGCATAGGGGGCATTGCCATAGGCGAGCATGGCCTGGCGTTCCTGTTCGGCGAGCGCCGTGACCAGCGCGGCGCGTTGTTCGGCCAGAGTCACCCGCTGCAACTGGCCGGCGAGATATTCGATATTGCCACGCGTCCGCCGGTTTTGCGCCTCGCGCAGGTAGGAATCGACGGTGTTGTGCAGTTTGGTGAGGAATTGCACCGCAAAGCGCGGATCGGGATAATCATAGCCGATGGCCACGACGGGCGTTTTCACCGATTGGCGCACCTTTACCGCTTCGGCGATATAGCCCTGCAGGCGGTCTGCATCGGGCGGTGTCCAGCCGAATTGCGGCAGGCCCATCAGGCCGGTGACGCCGCGCCGGATCGACCCCGCGATGCTGGAGGGCTGTCGCCATTGCCGGTTCTGTGCGTCCCATTCATTGGCGAAAATACGGTGCATGATCTTTGGGTCGCGGGCCAGGCGCGCCGCGACTTCGGGGGAATAGACACCATCGAGATAATAGCGGAACGGCGAAACTTGTTCGGTGCCTGACCCGGCTGCGACCCCTGCGAGCGCGGCAAGTCCGCCCAGCGCCGATGTCGGGCGGCTGCCGCTGCTGGAGGGCGCTGCATAGACCTTGAGTTCGGCGGAATAGACATAGTCCGCGCGAGACAGGTAGATGAGCGCTGCGATGATGGCGAGCAACGCGCCGGCGGGCACCAGCCACCAGCGCCGGCCGACAGCCGCGAGCATGTCGTGCAGCCAAGGTGTTGCCGGTGCCTGTAGGGGCACCATTGTGGGCGCCGGCCCGGTGCTGTCCGCCGAAACTGTCATGCCGATCCCGATCGCCACCCCAAAATGCGTCGCCGCTGGCCATCGCACAGCCGGCCCGCGGCGTCCATGCGAACCGGCAGGATCGATGCCCGCCGGGCGATCAGAACGACATGGTTGCGGTCAATGCCGCCTGCTGATCCTTGTAGCTGCTGTTCTGGCGGCGGTCATAGCCGAGCAGGAACTTCACCGGGCCCTGGATATAGCCGACAGCGCCGCCATAGCCGAATTGCTTGGCATTTTCAGCATCCTGCGGCAGCGTGATGGAATCGCCGCCCGACAGGAAATGCGCCACTGTCGGCGCGTTCGTCGCGCTGAACTGGTGGGTGTAGGCGGCGTGCGCTTCGGCGAGCAGGTCGCCTTCGCCGAACGGCACGAGATAGGACACCGAAAGCCGCGCCGTATCGGTGAACAGCGTATCGGTGCGGCCATTGACGCCCAGGTTGAATTCGCCGCCGCCGGTTTCGGAATAGCCGTTCTGTTGCAACCGGGTCCAATAGACGCTGTTGGTCGGCACGATGCGGAAATGGCCATAGTTGAGCCGCGCGCCGACGGTGACGCCGGCGCCGAATTGCGTGCCCTTCCAGCGGGCGCCGATGGTTCTGGCGAGCGAGCCGATCGCGATGTCGCGGCTGCTGCTGTAGGTGACCTTTGCAGCGAGCGCGCTGGCCTGCACAAAGACCGATTTCCACGACCATGACGCATAGGGTGCAATGCCCACCGACGCGATTTGCAGCGGCACGTTGGGCAGGCCGGGCGCAACGGATTGCTTGACCGACGCCCAGTTCGACAGCACCGCCACGCCGACCGCATCAAGGCCGAGCAGCGGGCGATCGATGCCGCCGGCGATGCCGAAAGTCGAGGATTTGAAGGCGGTTTCCTCGATGCCGGCCTTTTGGCGGGAGAAATCGCCGATTTCCTGTACCCAGACGCCGGTGTCGCCCGACCCCTTTTTGCGGGTTGCGGCAAGGCTGGCGAGCCGTTCATAGGCAGCGCCATAGCCGGTGTCGGCAAAGCTTTGCGCCGCACGGATCGCGGCATGGCCAAAGCTGGGCGTCGTGATTTGGCGATAGGCGGCGATGACCGATGCCTGGTCGGGCAGATTGGCGATGGCAACTGCTTCCGCGCCGCCGGGGGTGAAGGCCACAAGCGATTGATTGAACAGCGCCGCCTGGCCGCCCGACAGGCCGATATCGGCGGCGGTCTTGCGCGTCAGGTCGATCGACAGCGTGGTCGCGGTCAGCACCGGGTTGCCGGCGGTGAACAGATAGGGTGTGACGCTGGCGTTGACGAGGCCGGTGGTATGATCGGTGGTGATGCCGCCGGTGGCGCTGATGATGACGACATTTTGCGCCTGGGTCAGCGATTGCAGGGACAGCGACACGCTGCTGGTGCCCGAAAATGTCGCGGTGCCGTTGACGGTGAGGCCGGGTGCCGTGCCGCGCGTCGGAACGATGAGCACCGACGCGCCGCCGGCATTGAGGCTGGCGATTGTCGACGGGGCGTTGATCAGGCTGAGCCGGGCGGTGCCGGCAAGGCTGACGGCGATCGGCGCGCCGCTGGTGATGCGGCCGGAAAGCACGGCCGCACCGCTGAGCGACAGGGCGTTCGAGCCGCTGCCAAAGGCCAGCGTGCCGTTGATGGTGCCGCCGCCAAGCTGGACGGTGGTGGTGCCGTTGCCGAGGATGACGTCGCCTATGATGGTTCCGGTGTTGGCGAGCGTGAAGGCGGCGCTGCTGTTGGTCAGATCGATGGCGCGGGTATAACCGCCGCCGCTGCCGGCGATGGCGCTGATGGTGCCGCTGTTGGTGACCGATGCCAGCGTGCCGGATTGATCGAGGATGGCGGTGGCGTTCTTGCCGGTGCCGGCCGCCGTGGCGGCGATGTTGCCGCTGTTGGTGATGCTGTTGATCGAAACGCCCGAATCGATGGCGATGGCGATGGCGTTGCCGCCCGCGCCGGCGGTGGCGCTACCCAGCGCGGCGGTCTGGATGGCGGTGGCGTCGATAATGCCCAGGTTGGCGATTTGCGGCACGATTGCGCCGGCCGACAGCCGCACCGCCCTGGTGTCGGCATCGGTTGCAGCGGCCGAAATGATGCCGTTGACGCTGTTGGTGATGCCGCCCGCCAGGGTCGTCGTCGCGCCGCCGCCGCCGACAAGCACGGCGGTGGTGGCAAGACCTGTGTTGCCGGTGACAGTGCGCAGGATGCCGCGGTTGTTAATGGCAAAGGCGTCTGCCCCGGTGCCGACAGCGCCGATGCTGATGGCCTGCGGATTGGTTGCACTGGGGGCGATCCACAGCGCGGGGGCGGTGCCCGACGTGATGACGGAACCGGTGACCAGCGTGTTCACAGCGGTATTGACCGAGCCGGGGGGGACAACCGCGCCGGTAGTATCGACATAATAGCGATCATTGAGGAAGCCTGCGCCGACATTGGCGCTGACCCGGATGCCGGCGTTGGGGATGAGCCCGGGGACGGTCGCGGTGCCGGTGGCGTTGAACCCGGCGGAGGTGCCGACCGACAGGGCACCGGCATTGGTCAAATGGCCGGTGATCGGTGCGGTGACGAGGATGCCATAGCCGCCGCCGCCATTGTTGGCGCTGTTGCCGGCCAGCGAGACGCTGCCATCGACCGCGGCGGTGACCGAAAGCGCCGTCGACCCGGTGCCCTGCACGCTGATGCTGCGCACCTGGATCGAGCCGGTGAAGGGTGCGGCGATGGAGACGCCGATGGCGCTGTCGCCGTTGACAGCGATGGTGCCGGCCTGGGTGCTGGTGATGGAGCCGGTGATCGGGCCGCCATTGACGAGCAGGCCGATATTGCCGCTGCCGCCCGCGCCGGTGAGGGAAATCGGCCCCGAATTGATGAAGCGCGCGTTGGTCAGCCCGCTGGCGCCGTTGATCTGGACGCCGATGCCGCCGGTGGCATTGCTGTTGGCGATGGTGCCCTGGTTGGTCAGCAGATTGTTCGAATTGATGGTGACAGCGGCGCCCGTCGCGACGGTTACGGAGCCTGCCGAGGTGATGATGACATCCGATGCGGCGCCATTGGCGGCGGTGGCGGTCGATACCGGCGTTGTGGTTGCGGTGGCGATGCTGGTCTGGGCGGCGGCGGGCGAAATGCCGGTCGCCATGGCGGCAATACCGGTGCACAGCAGGCGTTTGAAGGCGGCGCGGCGGCCATCGGCCAGGTGTTCAACGGGCATTGCAACTCCAACTCATCACGCGGCATACGCCTTGCGCACAGGCTTCCCTGCCCGGTTACGACATTTCGATCAATTCCCCACGCGCATTTTTGATGAATTCCCGACCATGCCGGCGGTGGTTTGCCAACAGGCGAGCATTGAGCCCGATCGTGTCGCTGTGCTAGCGACGCTGCACTGCACCCATTGAAAGCCATCGATGTCCGTTGATGAACCCACAGTCCGCAAGATTGCCCGGCTGGCCCGGATCGGCATTGCCGATGATGATGTCGCGCCTTTGGCCGGCGAATTGAGCGCCATCCTCGGCTGGATCGAGCAATTGGGCGAGGTTGATACCGCCGGTGTTGCGCCGATGACCGCGGTGATTCCCAACCATCTCGCATGGCGCGTCGATCAAGTGACCGATGGCGATGTGCAGGCCAAGGTGCTGGCCAATGCCCCGGATGCCACCAGCGGATTTTTCGCCGTGCCGAAAGTGATCGAATAGTGACTGCCCTTACCGACCTGACGATTGCCGGCATGAAGGCCGGGCTTGCGGCGCGCGATTTCAGCGCGGTGGAGCTTACCGATGCGCATCTGGCGGCGATGGAGGCGGCGCGCGGACTGAATGCCTTTATCGTCGAAACCCCCGACATTGCCCGGGCGCAGGCGGCGGCGGCCGATGCGGCGCTGGCACGCGGCGACGCGCGGCCGCTGGCCGGCATCCCGCTGGGCATCAAGGATTTGTTCTGCACCGAAGGCGTGCAGACGACGGCGGGTTCGAAGATATTGCAGGGCTTCATTCCGCAGTATGAATCGACCGTTTCGGGCAAGCTGCTCGCCGATGGCGCGGTGATGCTGGGCAAGCTCAACATGGACGAATTCGCCATGGGCTCGTCGAACGAGACCAGCGCCTATGGCCGGGTGATTTCGCCTTGGAAGGCCGGCGATTCGAATCGCGAACTGGTGCCGGGGGGTTCGTCGGGTGGCTCGGCGTCGGCAGTGGCGGCGCGGATTGCGGCGGGCGCGACCGGCACCGATACCGGCGGTTCGATCCGCCAGCCGGCGGCGTTTGTCGGCATTTCTGGCATCAAGCCGACCTATGGCCGGTGTTCGCGCTGGGGTGTTGTGGCGTTTGCGTCATCGCTCGACCAGGCCGGGCCGATGGCGCGCAGCGTTGCCGATTGCGCGCTGATGCTGACATCGATGTGCGGCTATGATGCCAAGGATTCGACCTCCTTGAACGTGCCGGTGCCGGATTTCGCCGCCGGGTTGACCGGCGACATGCGTGGCCGCCGCATCGGCATCCCGCGCGAATATCGGCTGGATGGCATGGACCCGACGATCATTGCGTTGTGGGAACAGGGCATCGCCTGGATGAAGGATGCCGGCGCCGAGATCGTCGAGGTATCGCTGCCGCATACGAAATATGCGCTGCCGGCCTATTATATCATCGCGCCGGCAGAGGCTTCTTCGAACCTCGCGCGCTATGATGGCGTGCGGTACGGCCTGCGCGTGACGCCGCCGGGCGGCAATCTGGCGGACATGTATTCGGCGACGCGGGCGGCGGGGTTCGGCACCGAAGTGAAGCGCCGTATCATGATCGGCACCTATGTGCTGTCGGCGGGATTTTACGACGCTTATTATACGCAGGCGCAGAAGGTCAGGACGTTGATCGCCCGCGATTTCGAGCGCGCCTGGGAACAGTGCGACCTGTTGTTGACGCCGACCGCGCCAAGCGCTGCCTTTGCCTTTGGCGACAAGGCGGATCCGCTGGAAATGTATCTGAACGATGTTTTCACCGTGCCGTCGTCGTTGGCCGGGCTGCCCGCCATGTCGGTGCCGGCCGGGTTGTCGGCCGATGGCCTGCCGCTGGGCTTGCAGATCATCGGGCGGCCGCTGGATGAGGCAGGGGTGCTCGATGCCGGGCTGGCGATCGAGCGAGCTGCTGGTTTCACCGCGCGGCCGGGGCGTTGAACATGACAGAGGAAACCAACATGAAGCCCTGGACGGTCAAGGGCGCCACCGGCGATTGGGAGATTGTTGTCGGGCTGGAAGTCCATGCCCAGGTGACGGCGCAGTCCAAACTGTTTTCGGGTGCGGCGACGACGTTCGGCGCGGAACCCAACAGCCAGGTCAGCCTTGTCGATGCTGCGATGCCGGGCATGCTGCCGGTGCTGAACGGCGAATGCGTACGGCAGGCGGTGCGCACCGGGCTGGCACTGGGTGCGCAGATCAACAAATGGTCGCGTTTCGATCGCAAGAATTATTTCTATGCCGATCTGCCGCAGGGGTATCAGATCAGCCAGCTGTATCACCCGATCGTCGGCGAGGGCGAACTCGCCATCGAAACCGAGGATGGTGCCCGGACGGTAGTGGGCATCGAGCGCATCCATCTGGAACAGGACGCCGGCAAATCCGTGCACGATCTGCACCCGACCATGTCGTATGTCGATCTCAACCGGTCGGGCTGCGCGTTGATGGAGATTGTGTCCAAGCCCGATATCCGCAGCCCGGCGGAGGCCGGGGCCTATGTCGCGGCGCTGCGCCAGTTGCTGCGCTATGTCGGCAGTTGCGACGGCAATATGGATGAAGGTTCCATGCGCGCCGATGTCAACGTGTCGGTGCGCCGGGCCGGCGAACCGTTCGGGACGCGGACCGAGACGAAGAACGTCAATTCGGTGCGCTTCATCATGCAGACGGTCGAGGTGGAGGCCAAGCGCCAGGTCGGGGTGATCGAGGGCGGCGGCAGCATCGTGCAGGAAACCCGGCTGTTCGACCCCGGCAGCGGCACGACGCGATCGATGCGATCGAAGGAAGATGCGCATGACTATCGCTATTTCCCGGATCCCGACCTGTTGCCGGTGGAATTCGATGATGCGTTTGTCGGTGATTGCCTCGCCAGCCTGCCGGAGCTGCCGGTGGCGAAGCGGGCGCGTTATGAATCGGTGCTGGGCCTGTCGCCCTATCTGTCGGCGGTGCTGACGGCGGAGAAGGACACGGCGGCCTGGTTCGAGGCGTTGCTGGCGGCGACCGGCAAGCCCGAGGCGGAGATCGCCCTGCGTGCCGCCAATTGGGTTTCGAGCGACCTGTTCGGCGCGTTGAAGCGGCTGGGGCTGGACATCACCGCGTCGCCGGTCAGCCCGGCGGCCGGGGCCGAATTGCTGGCGTTGCAGGCCGATGGCACGCTGTCGGGGCCGCTCGCCAAGCAGGTGTTCGAAATCATGCTGGAGACCGGTGAGGCGCCGGCGGCGATCGTCGAGGCGCGCGGGTTGAAGCAGGTGACGGATACCGGCGCCATCGATGCGGCGATTGCGGCCATCATCGCCGCCAATGCCGACAAGGTGGCGCAGTACAAGGGCGGCAAGGAGGCGTTGTTCGGGTTCTTTGTCGGCCAGACCATGAAGGCGATGGCCGGCAAGGCCAATCCGGCGGCGGTCAACGAACGGTTGAAGGCGGCGCTGGCGTGAGCGGCGAGAGGGCGGCATGAGCGATATCGAAGTCAACGCCGGTACGCCGCTTGCCCATGTGCCGCACGCCCAGGCGATCGGCATGGCGGTGGTTTCGGCGCGCGACGGCGTTGCGGTGTGCACCGTGCCCTATGATGAGAAGCTGGTCGGCAACCCGATGACCGGGGTGATCCATGGCGGGGTGATGACGACGCTGCTCGACAATGCCTGCGGCGTGGCGGTGGGTTCGAAAATGCAGTCGATGGCGATGATCGCGACGCTGGATCTGCGCATCGATTATCTGAAGCCGGCCGAGCCGGGCCGGCCGTTGTTCGCCCGCGCCGAATGTTACAAGCTGACGCGCAGCATCGCCTTTGTGCGCGGCACGGCGCACCAGGGGGATGAGGGTGATCCGGTGGCGACCTGCGCCGCCGCCTTCATGATTACCGGCATCGCTGGCTTTGCGAGGCCGGCATGACGACGCCGCTGGAAGCCGCGTTGTTGGGCAATGGCGCGCCGGGCGGGCGGCGCAAGGCCGATCTGGCGGCGCTGCTGGAGGCCATTCCCTATTGCCGTTTCCTGGGCGTGAAGGTCGATTGCAAGGGCAGCGAGATCACCACCATCATGCCGTTTGCGCCGCACCGGATCGGCAATCCGGTGCTGCCGGCGCTGCATGGCGGCGCGATCGGCGCGTTCATGGAGACAACCGCGATCCTGCAGGTGGCGTTCGATGCCGGCGGGCCGGTGCTGCCCAAGCCGGTCAACATCGCCATCGAATATCTGCGATCCGGCCGGGCGGTGGATACGTATGCGCGGGCGGTGATCACCAAGCTGGGCCGGCGGATCATCAACGTCCATGTCGATGCTTGGCAGGACGACCATGACAAGCCGATTGCCGCATTGCGCGGGCATTTCATGGCGGCGGCGGATTAGGCGGGGTCGCGCCGCCGCCGCCTGCTGACCACGCCGCGCCCTTTCAGGGTTGCGCGGGGGCCTTTGGTGCGAGAGGTGCGAAGGGGGCGATCAATTGGCCGGTGAGGGTCTGGGGCATGGGCGTGTCGGTGCCATAGGCCGCGGGCCATTCGCGGGGCAGGTGGAAAGTGCCGAACACCCTGTCCATGAACGGCAGCATCGCCGCATAATTGTGATCGATATGGTCGTGGCGGCTGTGGTGCCAGTGGTGGAAGGCCGGGGTGCTGAGGATTTCTTCGAAGAAGCCGAGGCGCCAGCGGATGTTGGCGTGGATGAAAAAGCTCCACATCGAGCCGATGAACAGCACCAGCGCCGGCACCAGGGTGGGGTTGGGGCCAACCGCGCCGGCAAGGCCGGTGGCGTAGAGCAGGACAAGGCCGCAGAGCCGGGTGAATACCATGTCCACGGGGTGGGCGCGGGTGTTGACCAGGAAGTTGACCTGTTCGGCGCTGTGATGGACGGCGTGGAAACGCCACAGCAGCGGGATCTCGTGGCTGAGCCGATGGCCCCAGTAAAAGCCGATTTCTCCGACAATCATCGCCGCGACCATGCGCACGCCCAGCGGCAGCCCGGTGGCGGCAGTGGTGATGGCGGCGGGCAACACCGCATGGATGCCGGCGGCGAGCAGCGCCGATGGCGGGCCGAGCACGAAAACCGCGGTCAGGCCGTTGAGGAAATACCAGCCGAGGTTGGTCGTCCAGCCTTTTTGGAAGCGTTTCGCAGGCCGAACGGCGAAGAAATGTTCGAGCGGCGCAAAGATGGCGATGATCAGCGCCAGCGACACGCAACTGCGCGCCAGCGGCAATAGCCAGGCGGCGGCGTGGAATTGGGAAACCAGCGATTGCATCGGTTGTTGTTACGCAAGCGCCTTGCGTTTGGCGAGCCGTGCGACACTGTTGCCGGGCGCGGCAACAGTGGTCAGCACGCCAACGCGACAGGGCCGGGATGGATCGCTCCAGCCCGGCCCTGCGCAGCGCTTGCCTCGATGATCAGGCAACGACGGTGGTGATGTGACGGCGACGGCGCGCGGCGACGCCGAGCAGGCCAAAGCCGACCATCATAATTGCCCAGCTTGCCGGTTCCGGCACGCCGGCGACGGTATCGGGCGTGAAGGTCACGCCGTCGAGCAGAGCGAACGGCGGCACTGGCAAATTGCCATAGGAGACGAACGACAGGGTTTCGGTCGCGTTATTGGCGATGAAATCATAGCTGGCGTGCATCCAGCCGGAAAAGCCGTGGTTCGGCAGGCTGTAGTTGGCGGTCGTCTGGGTCTGGCCGGCAAAGCTGACCGACCAATTCTGCACGGTGTCGCCGTTGAAGCCAAATTGCTGGGCGAAACCATAGTCGAAACCGACGGTATAGGTTTTGCCGACAGTCAGACCGGTGATGATCTGCTGCAGCGGCTCGACCTGGAAGGCGCCATCATGGGCGATGATATTGCCGCCCGTCGGGCTGATGCCGCTCAGGCCGTTGGCGGCGCCATTGTTCGGCCCCCACATGTAGTTGGTGCCGTATTGGCCGTTGGTGCCGGGCTTGTCGATCGTGCCGGCGGCATAGACGAATGTGTAGCCGCCACTCGCGACCGTCCAGCCGGTGGCGGCGGTGTTGAACGTCAACTGGCCAGGGCCATTGGTGAGCGATTCGAAATCGCCGTTGACGAAGCTGTTGGCGAGTGCGGGCTGTGTAGCAAGAAGAGCTGCCCCCAGCGCTATCATGCGAAAATTCATTTGTTCTGTCCCTGTTACCTGTTTTTGGATCGTCCCACGGGCACGCGGTGTTGACCGCTTACTATCGAACGATGGCGTTGAAACCCGGGACGAATTCCCGGTCTGCGATCCGCAGTGGAAACAGAGCAAGAGTCGTGCCAGTTTTGGTCAATCGTGAATTTGGAAATTGATTCATCAGGTTGAGAGCATTGCCGTTTTGCAATGGTTGTTAAGATGTAAACAAATTTTACACTTGGCGTGCCATAATGCTTAACGGGGTGCCGAACGGCCCTCGCAAAAATGCCGAGTCCGAGGTGGTTGCCCTTCGCCGCCGGCTGGTTGAAGATGGCGGCATGACACAGCCCCTGCTTTATGAACATCCGCTCTCGCCCTATTCGCAGAAGAACAAGATTGCGCTGCGCGAAAAGGGCGTTTCCTTCGATCTGGTGACGCCGGACGGCATGGGTGCGGGCAGTGGCGGTGGGGAATGGTTGGCGGCCAACCCGCGGCTGGAGGTGCCGGCGCTGGTCGATGGCGATGTGTCGGTGTTCGATTCGACCATCATCCAGGAATATATCGAGGATCGCTGGCCGGTGCCCGCATTGCTGCCCGCCACCGCTGCCGCGCGAGCGCGGGTGCGGATGATCGAGGAGGTAATGGACACCCAATATGAAGCCACCACCTGGGCGATGATGGAGGTGCTGGTGTTCCGCCGCGTGTCGGGCGCGGCGGGCGATGCCTTGCTGGCGCGGGCGACAACGCAGATTGCGGCGATGAACGGCTGGCTGGAGGGGCAGCTTGGCGATGCCGACTGGTTCAACGGGGATCGCTTTGGCTGGGGCGATATTGCGGTGGTGCCGCATGTGCTGATCGCCATGGGGTTCGGCGCGCCGCCGGCGTCGGGTGGCCGACTGGCGGCCTGGGTCGGCCGGTGCATGGCACGTGAATCGGTTTCCAGCATGGCCGCCGAAGCGCAGGCGGTGGCGGCGGCGGTGGCGGAAATGGTGCCGGCGATGATCGCTTCCGGGCAGTTTCAGCGCGAATATCGTGACCATCGGCTGGAATGGATGCTGCGGTCGGGCGCGCAACAAGTGGTGTTCGATGGTCTTGCGGCGGGCACGATCCGCTTCAGCCGGGAGATTGGCGCATGAGCTTGCCCATGGCCGGGCCGACATCGGGCAGCTTTATCTCGCAGCGGCTGCGCATGCATTATGTCGATTGGGGCAACCGCGATGCGCCGCCGTTGGTGCTGGTGCACGGCGGGCGCGACCATTGCCGCAACTGGGATTGGGTGGCGACCGACCTGGCGCGCGATTATCACGTCATCGCGCCCGATCTGCGCGGCCATGGCGACAGCGCCTGGTCGCCCGATGGCAATTATTCGATGTCGGCGTTTGTGTATGACCTGTCGCAGTTGATCCATCAGCAGAAGCTGGCGCCGGTGACGCTGGTGGCGCACTCGCTGGGCGGCAATATCGCGCTGCGTTACGCCGGCATCTATCCCAACAAGGTGAAGAAGCTGGTCGCCATCGAAGGGCTGGGGCCGAGCCCGAAGATGCTCGCC
>JBBQYI010000076.1:0-13561 GCA_038208825.1 Sphingomonadales bacterium
TCGTCGCGCTGCCGGGCGCTGCGTCCTGCACCACCATGCGCGACAGGCTTTGCCCGGCCGCAACAGTGATCGCTTCGGGTGCCACCGGCCAGGCGCGCGCCACGCCGGCCATGTCGCTATACCGCCAGGCCTCGTCGCGCCGGGTGGGGAGCGCCGTCATGCAGCGATGCTCACATAGCCATCGCGCTCCAATTCGTGCGCCAGTTCCGCGCCGCCGGTGCGCACGATGCGGCCACCGACCAGCACGTGCACCTTGTCGGGCACCACATAGTCTAGCAGCCGCTGGTAATGGGTGATCAGCAGCGTCGCGCGATCGGGCGAACGCATCCGGTTGATGCCATCCGAAACCACCCGCAGCGCATCGATGTCCAGCCCTGAATCAGTCTCGTCGAGCACCGCCATCTGGACCATTTCGTTGCGCTTCTTCTCGCCGCCCGAAAAGCCCTGGTTCACCGACCGCTTCAGCATCTCATAGGGCAGGTCCAGATCCGCGGCCGCCGCCTTGACCAGCTTCATGAATTCGGCACCCGTTGCTTCGGCCTCACCGCGCTGGGTGCGCTGTGCATTCAAGGCGGTGCGCAGGAACATCAGGTTCGAAACACCGGGGATTTCGACCGGGTACTGAAACCCCAGGAACAGCCCGGCGGCGGCGCGTTCGTGCGGCGCCATGGCCAAAAGGTCCTGCCCGCAAAATGTCACGCTGCCACCGGTGACTTCATAACCGGCGCGGCCCGACAGCACATAGGACAGGGTCGATTTGCCGGCGCCGTTCGGCCCCATGATAGCGTGGACTTCGCCGGCATCGACCGTCAATGACAGGCCGTTCAAGATGGTCTTGCCGTCGATTTCAGCGGTGAGATTGTCGATTTTCAGCACAAATGGGTCCGTTCGTTCGGCTAATCAGGATGCAGGCGTCTGGGCCGGCTCGGTGGTGCCGGTCTGCCGCTGTACGATGGTGACGACGGTCTGCTGGCGCAGATCATCCTCGATGGTGCCGATGGAGGCTTCGGCAACCGCCTTCGACTGGTCGAGCGTGAATTTCGGGTGGCCGATCTGGTGGAAGGACACGACATCGGCGAACAACGCGTTGCGCTTTTCTACGCACGCCTTGATGACCTGATTGCCCAGCGTCCCGGCGGCTTCACCTGCCACCTTTATGCTTTTGGCGCCGGCCGAAATGCAATCGGCATAGGCGATCGTCGCTGCATCCACCTTGGCCTTTTGCGCGGCGCCTTCGCTGGGCTTGGGCGGTGCATCAGGCGCGCAGGCGGCCAGCGCCAGCACGAACAGGATCGCAATAACGCGCATCAACGGGACCCCATCGGCGTACCGCGCGCGGCCCAGGCGGCGATCTCGCTGTCCGCGACCGCGGCAAAGGCACGAAACCCGTCGCCCGCGTCCCGCAACAGATAGGGCGTCTGCCAGGCCGCAATCGTGCCGCCATCGGCATCCATCATGGCATAGTCGGTCTGGCTCAACACCACGCCCTCACCCAGCACCTGCATGGCTGCAACGGTCGCTGTCGCGGTCACCACGCCCTGGCGCTGGTAAAAGCCGAACAACGCCTCGACATTGCGCCGGAAGGTCGCCGCATCGAACACATTATTGCCGCCGGGCGCGGTAATCGCCGCCGGAAACGACCAGGCCGCGACCAACGCATCGGTATCGTGCCGCATGAAGGCATCGGCATAATGCGCGTAAAAATCGTTGAGCGCGGCCTTTGTCACCCAACGCTCCCTTCCAGCGAAATCCCCAGAAGTTTCTGGGCTTCCACCGCAAATTCCATCGGCAGCTGCTGCAACACTTCCTTGCAGAAACCATTGACGATCAACGCCACCGCGGCCTCCGCATCCAGCCCGCGGGCCTGGGCATAGAACAGCTGGTCGTCGCTGATCTTCGATGTCGTCGCTTCATGCTCGATGATCGCCGACGGGTTGCGCACCTCGATATAGGGCACGGTGTGTGCGCCACAGTCATGGCCGAGCAACAGGCTGTCGCACTGCGTATGGTTGCGCGCCCCTTCCGCCGACCCGGCGACGCGGACCAGCCCGCGATAGGTGCCATTGGAGCGCCCGGCCGAAATGCCCTTCGACACAATGGTCGATCGGGTGCGCTTGCCAAGGTGGATCATCTTGGTGCCGGTATCGGCCTGTTGCCGGTTGTTGGTGACCGCCACCGAATAGAATTCACCCACGGAATCATCGCCCGACAACACGCACGACGGGTATTTCCAGGTGATGGCGCTGCCGGTTTCAACCTGAGTCCAGCTGACTTTGGATCGCTTACCAAGGCAGTTGGCGCGCTTCGTCACGAAATTATAGATGCCGCCAACGCCATTGGCATCGCCCGGATACCAGTTCTGCACGGTCGAATATTTGATCTCCGCATCGTCGAGCGTGACCAGCTCCACCACTGCCGCGTGCAGCTGGTTTTCATCGCGCATCGGTGCCGTGCAGCCTTCCAGATAGGAGACATGGCTGCCCTTGTCGGCGATGATCAGGGTGCGTTCGAACTGCCCGGTGTTGGCGGCGTTGATCCGGAAATAGGTGCTCAATTCCATCGGGCAACGCACGCCCTCGGGGATGTAAACGAAGGTCCCGTCCGAAAACACCGCGCTGTTGAGACAGGCAAAAAAATTGTCGCTGATCGGCACGACGCTGCCCAGCCACTTCTTCACCAGGTCGGGGTATTCCTTCACCGCCTCGCTGATCGACCGGAAAATCACCCCGGCGCGCTCGAGCTCAGCACGGAACGTCGTCGCCACGCTCACCGAATCGAACACTGCATCCACCGCGATGCGCCGCGATCCTTCGACCCCAGCCAGCATCTCCTGCTCGGCAATCGGAATGCCCAGCTTTTCATAGGTGCGGCGAATTTCGGGATCAAGTTCATCCAGTGAACCGATTGTCGGCTTCGCCTTGGGGGCGGCGTAATAATAGGCGTCCTGATAATCGATAGGCGCCAGATCGAGCTTGGCCCAATCGGGCGCCTCCATCGTCAGCCATTTGGCATAGGCCTTCAATCGCCAGTCGAGCAGCCATTGCGGCTCTCCCTTTTTGGCGGAAATGAAGCGCACAGTGTCTTCGTTCAGCCCCTTTGGCGCCATGTCCGATTCGATATCGGAGACGAAACCCCATTTATAGGTGGCGAGATCGGCGACGGCAGCGCGGGCTGCCGCATCCTGCACGGGTGCATCATCGGTGCTTTCGATGGCGATGGATTCACTATTGTCAGTCATGCATTTACCTCATCCGGCGCCGCGGCCGGCGCCAGCCGTGCCAACGTCGCAGGTCGCAAAATATCGGCGAGCGTCACTGCCGCCAGCGCAGCCCGCACCGCCTGGTTTATCGGCCCCCAATGGCCGCGCACCGTGCAATGCCCCTCGATGGCGCAATCATGGCTGTCGCCGGTCAGGCAATTGGTCAGCGCGATCGGGCCATCCACCGCCTCGACTATCGCCGCGATGCAGATCGATTCGGGCGGCCCGGCCAGCGAAAAGCCCCCGGCCACGCCGCGCGATGCCGTCAACAGCCCGGCGCGGGCCAGCGTGCCCATCAGCTTGGCCACCGTCGGCACCGGGATCGACGTCAATTCCGCCACCCGCGCCGCCGACAGCCGCGCATCGGGCGCACGGGCCGCCGCGGTCATCACGACCACGGCATAATCGGCAAGGTTGGTCAGGCGAATCAACAGGCAAAGCCTCAAAGCGGAGTGATTTCGTCCGACTTATGTGGGGGCGGAGCCGTCGCTGTCAACGCCTGATGCCGTAAATATGGGCGATTGGGAATGCGGCAAGCCGCATATGTCGCGCCGCAATCAGTCTCGGCTGCCCCTCAGCTATACAGCGCCAGCTTGGGCATCCCCGGCAACAGGTTCTTGCGGGCGATGGTCAGGCGCGTCACTGCCGCCGCCTCATTCTGGAACCGGGTCGGCGTCAGGCCGGTGAATTGCTTGAATTCACGAATGAAATGCGCCTGGTCATAAAAGCCGGTTTCGGAAAAATCGTTCCAGCCATTGGCCTCCCCGGTGCCGATGCGAACCGCCGCGCCCAGCGCCCGGTATTTGCGCGCCAGCAATTTCGGCGATGCGCCATAAATGCGCTTGGCCATGCGCTCCACCGATCTCGCCGACATGCCGGACTCCTGCACCAGCCTGTCGACATCGGGATTGGCGGTCCCGGTCAACCATGCATCGGTCATCTGGGTGAACCACGACTGGGTCGGCCGCGCCTTATCGACCAGGCCGGTGAAAAAGCGGTCCGCTGCCGCCACGCGCGCAATGTCATCGCGCGCGCAAACCAGTTCGGTAACAACATCGTCGACCGTCGGCCCGAACAACGCCGCCAGATCGGCAAGATCATCGGCAAAACTGTCGGCCGGTTCGCGGATCAGCGCCGCCCAACCGCGCGGCAACAGCCCGACCCCGAACAGGTGCAACCGCCCAGTCGCAGTGAATCGCACCGGGCCGGTCGTCGGCCCCTGCAGTTGCGCCGCAAACGAAGGCCGCATGCGACCCGTGGCGTAGTGATTCTGCGCCTTGCCAACCGTAATCAGCCTGATCTGGGGCAATTCGGCGCGCATCATGTCGCTGAACGCCGGCAGGTTCGATTCGAACCAGTAATAGGAGGAAAGATAGGGGCGAAGGTGCGGCGCGGGCGCAAAATAGCGAATGCTGATCACGCGGCCCGCCCCCAACTGCAACAAACGCCAAGCTTGCGCTACTGATGCACCGCAATTGTTACAATTTTATGCGCAAGAAATCAACACAGGCTCACCGCTCCGGACTCATGGAGTGCCCGGAACGGCGGCATCGCCGCCTCGACCAGAACAAAAAAGCGGCCCGGGGTGGATTCCCGCCCCGGGCCGCTGAAGTACGGGATGCAAACATTGCTGCGGGGTGCAGCGACGCAGCTCCCTTCGGGTCGCCTCTTTCCACTAAAGCACCGGGAAGCTTGATGATTGTAGGATTCCGACAGAAGCGACCAAGACACGCCTGTTCCGCATCACGGCTGGCATCGCTGCGACCGCGCAGGCGGTTGGCGAGACTGGAACCGATGTGTATGCTCTACGGGTCATCTCAACATTACAAAGGAAAACCAATGGCTTCTTATGGCACGACCGCGCGCTTGTGCGCCGGCGCAATGATCATGGCAGGTCTTTCGGCCTGTGGCGGCGGCGACAAGGCCGCCACCTCGACGACCGAGACGACAACCGAGGTCACCGCCCCCGCCGATACCGCGCCCGCCGCAGAGGCGACTCCCGCGACGGACACTGCCGCCCCGGCCGCAGCCCCGGAACCGGCAATCACATATGCCTCACTGACCGGCGATGGCATCAAGGGCGAAAAGACCTTTGTTGTGTGCAAGACCTGCCATGCCGCCGAAAAAGGCGTCAACCGTGTCGGCCCGTCGCTGTGGGGTGTTGTCGGTCGCCATTCTGGCAGCATCGAAGGCTTTAAATATTCGCCGGCCAACAAGAACAGCGGCATCGTCTGGACCGAAGAGGAATTGTTCAAATATCTGGAGGCGCCGCAAAAGACGATTCCCGGCACCTACATGTCCTATGCCGGGATGAAAAATGGCCAGGACCGCGCCGATGTCATCGCCTATCTGAAGACCAAGGCCTGAGCCTGAACGACCGGGGCGCGGCCAGGGTCGCGCCCCGATTTTCCCGATGCAGCCGCTTCTGGGCGAAATCGCGCCTCAACCGAATGGCGGGTTCAGCGCCACCACCGCTTCGTTGAGCACGCCGGCAAAGCTGACCCACAACAGGTACGGCGCCAGCAACCACGCCGCCCCGGCCGAATAGCGCCGCACCACGACGATCAACGCGGCAATCGATGCCCATAGCAACCATACTTCAAGCGCCGCCAGGTCGGGCCGTTGGGCACGGAAAAACAGGAAACTCCACAACAGGTTGAGAAATCCGTTGAGCGCGAACAGGCCGATCATCGTATAGGCGGCATCGCGGTCGGGTGCGGCCAGCCAAGCCGTCGCCGCCGATATGGCGCACAGGCCGAATATGATCGTCCACGCCGGGCCAAAGGCAATGTCGGGCGGCGCCCAGGCCGGCTGCACGAGCCCGGCATACCAGGGGCCGAGCAACGTGATCGTCGCGCCCAGCGCCGCAATCAGCGATGTGGTCAGGGCCGCCACCGATGCCGGCAGCAGCCAGCGGCCCATGTTCATGTCGCGCACACCGGCGCCGATGGCATCAGTTGCCGGCCGTCACGCCGGGCTTGCGGCCAGTGAACATGGCACCGATCAACTGCCGACAATCCTTGATGAACACCCGCAGATGCGCCATCGGTTCCTGCCGCACCAACTCCTTGTTCATGTATGATTCCCAGGTCAGCCGCTGGATATCGGGATCGCGGCACAGCTTGACGAAGCGTTCGCGCATATTGTCGCTGCGATACCAGAACCACTGCATCAGGCCGAGCACGCGGAACACCTGCCCATGCGCCTTCATGAATCGCTTGCGCGCGGTTTTCAGCGCTGCGGGATTGCCGGTGGCGAGGAATTCGCCCGCCGCCTCCGCCGCCATGCGCCCTGCCGTCATGGCATAATAGATGCCCTCGCCCGACGCCGGTGCCACAACGCCGGCGGCATCGCCCGCCACCACCACGTCACGGCCATTGTCCCAGCGTTTGCGCGGGCGCAGCGGAATCGGCGCGCCTTCAACCCGCACCGTCTTGCAATCTTCCATGCCGACCTGCTCACGCAGCCGGGCAACGGCGTCGCGCAACGCAAATCCCTTCACCGCGCTGCCCACGCCAACGCTGGTCTTGTCACCATGCGGGAAAATCCACGCATAAAAATCCGGCGACAGATTGCCCTGATAATAGACATCGCAGCGCCCGCCCTCGAAACCCTTGAAGCCTTCTGGCGGCGATTCGATGACTTCGTGATAGGCCGAAACGAACGGCACTTTTTCATTGGCCGGCAGCGCCGCGCGGGCCACCGCCGAATTGCCGCCATCGCAGCCGATCACCACCCTGGCGCGCACCCGCGTCTGTTCGCTGCCGCGCGCCTGCCCCTTGGGCCTGAACGCGATGACGGCGGTGCCATCGGCATCGCGCTCCAACGCTTCAAAGGTGCCGTCGATCCGCGTGGCACCATGCTCGGCGGCGCGGCAACGCAGCCATTCATCGAACACGTCGCGATCGACCATGCCGACAAAGCCATCGCCCACCGGCATGTCGACCGCCAAGTTGGATGGCGCGATCATCCGCGCCGAACTGGCCCTGGCGCATAATTGCTCAAGCGGCACCTCGAAATCCTTCAACAGCCGCGGCGGCACCGCACCGCCGCACGGCTTGATCCGCCCGGCGCGATCGAGCAGCAGCACCTTGTGCCCGGCCCGAGCCAGATCATCAGCGGCGGTGGCACCCGATGGGCCACCGCCCACCACGACTGCATCGAAAATTTCCGTCATGCGATTGCCTCCATCTTGCCCGCGGCACTGCCGCTCTCGTCCCGATTGGTCAGCCCGGCGGCGATCACCGCCGCCCCCAGAAAAATCATCGCCTCAAAGGCGAAAACCAGCTCGAATGCCGGTGCATCGGCACCCAGCAAATGTCGCCCGGCATCGACCAGCCCGGCCCCCGAAAACCCGCCAAGCCCAAAGGCGATGGCCTGCGCTGCGCCCCACAGCCCCATGCGGATGCCTTCCTGCCCCGATGGCGCGCCATCCTTGCCGCCGCGCCCGGCCAGATCGAGCATCGAACCGATCGCCGCCACCGCGAACACGCCATTGGCAAAGCCCAGCGCAAATACCGTCGGCCGCAACGGCCAGCCCGGCCCCGCCACCGCCGCCATCGCCAGCCCGGCCAGCGCCAGCGCCGATCCGATGCAACCGCCGATGATCCAGCGTTTCAGCTTCAACCCGGCAAGACTCTTGCCGCTCGCGCCAAAGCCATGGCCGGCCACGCCGACAAGCACCATGCCGAGCAAGACGCCAGCATGCTGTACCCCGGAAAGCTGCGTCGACTGACCGGGATCAAGCCCGAACACCAACCCGGAGAATGGCTCCAGGATCAGATCCTGCATCGAATAGGCCAGCATCGAGACGAAGACGAAAATGCTGAAAAGCCGAGTCACCGGATCGGCCCATACCGCCCGCAACGCATCGCCGAATGCCGCCGACGGGCCATCCGCTGACGCCACAGCCGGCGCCACCGCGCGCCCTTCGATACCGGCGACACCGATGCAAGCAACCACAAACGCCGTCATTGCGACGCCGCTCGCCACCGCCAAAAGCCGCTGCGGTGAAAATGGTTCCAGCAAAGCGCCGGCGATGCCGGCCGTCACCACGATGCCCGCGATCATCATGATCCAGGTCAGCGATGCCGCCGCCGGTCGCCGCGACGGGGCGGTACGGGTCGCCAGCAGCGCCAGCAAGGATGTGCCCGCGGCGCCAACCCCGGCACCGATCATCGCATAGGCGAGAATCGATAGCGCCAGCGCCGGCAGCAACGGCCCGTGCAGCATTGTCACCGCCTGCGTCGCCAGAATCGCGCCCGCCGCCAGCACCGCCATGCCGCCGATGATCCACGGCGTCCGCCGCCAGCCACGATCGGAGCCATGGCCCCATTTCGTCCGGCTCAACTGCACCGCATAATGAAACGCCACCAGCCCGGCCGGCAGGGTCGCGGCCTGCGCATATTCGACCACCATCACCCGGTTCAGCAGCGATGTCGCCAGCATGACGATGGCCCCGATGGCGCTCTGCACCAGCCCCAGCCGGACGATGCCGATCCAGCCCAGTGGCGCCGGCCCGGTCAAAGCGCCCGCAACCCGAATGCAGCCGCCAGCATGCCCAGCACGTAAAGCGAGGTGCCAGTGGCGTTATAGAAAGGCGCCTGTTTCGCCGGGTTGGACAGCAACCGCGGCATCAGCCCGAACTGGCAGGCAATGGATGCTGCGACCAGCGCCGCCGGGATGGTCGCCTCCCAGCGCAGCAGCAAAATCGCAACGACGATCTGCGGCGTCGCCATCGTCACGCACGCCACCAATGCGGCGCGGCGTTCCCCCAGCAGTACAGGAAGCGATCGCACGCCACTCATCCGGTCACCCGTTACCGCCTTGAAATCGTTCAGCACCATGATGCCGTGCGCGCCGGCGGCATACAGCGCCAGCACTGCCAACACCCGCGCATCGGGCAAGCCGCCCACCATCACGGCGGCTCCGGTAAACCAGGTCAGCCCTTCATAGGCGGCGGCGCAAACCCCCGGCCCCCACCAGCCATTGGCCTTGGCCCGGATCGGCGGTGCACTGTAGATCCAGGCGAGCACCAGCCCAAGCACCGTCGCCGCCAGCACCCATGGCCCGATCAGTCCGCCGACCACCAACGACAACCCGGTCCCGAAAATGGCGATGCCCAGCCCCCAACGGCCCGGAATCCGCCCGGATGGAATCGGCCGGCCCGGCTCGTTGATCGCATCGACATGGCGATCGAACCAATCGTTGATCGCCTGGCTATTGCCGCACACCAGCGGCCCCGCCAGCATCATGCCCGCCAAAAGAAAGCCCCAGCGTTCGGAAAGCGGCACGCCCGATGAAACCACGCCGCACATGAATGCCCACATCGGCGGAAACCAGGTGACCGGCTTCAGCAGTTCAAGCACATCCCGCAGCCGCGGATAGCGGCGGGTCGGCGATTGCAGGGTCACCCCGTCCATAAGTGTAAGCTAGACTTGACAGTAGGAGCCGTCAACAAACTCTGACACTATTTCGACGTATTTTGCGGTATCCGGCGGGCCAGACCTGCGCCGGCTGCGGCTCAATCGGTATCGGACAGATTGCCAAGACCGTGGCGGTGCAGCTTGGAATACAGGCTTTGCCGCGAAAGCCCCAGGATTTCAGCCGCAGAGGCGCGATTATCGGCGGTGTAGGTCAGCGCCGCCTCGATGCACAACCGCTCGATCAGATCGGTCGATTCGCGCACGATTTCCTTCAACGACACCCGCCCGACCAGCTCCGTCAATTGCTCGACGGAGCGCGGCACCTGCCGTTCATCGACAGCCGTGACCAGCCGCCGGCCGATCTGGCGGATGCTGAAACCATGACGAATCTCGCCGCCGTCTTCCGATGTGACCGCCGAAATCTCGACGTCGTCGTATCGGCCATCATCGGCGCGGACGACGGTCGCAAAATTGCGCACACTGCCATGATCGAGCAACTGCGCATGCAGGACGCGCAGATCGATCCCCGGCCGTCCGATGAAACGCGCCAAAGGTTCGCCGCGGACATCCTCGCTGCGCGCCTGATGCACGAGATCGAGGAATGCGCCGTTGCTGGCCAGCACCGCAAGCGCGGCATTGGTCAGCACAAAGGCGTCGGGCATCCGCTCCAGCACTTCGCCGAGCGGGCGATCGGCCGGGCCTTCGGCGGCAACGCCGACCGGCAACAGCCGAACCAGCAGATAGGCACCCCGGTCCTGCCGGAACAGCGTGGCTGCAAGCTGACAGGACTGGCCATCGGCAAGCCGCACCCGCCCGGGGTGGCGTTGTTCGGCGGCCGCAACCGCGCCCAATATGGCAACCGAAAGGTCACGATCATCGGCATGGATGATGCCGGTAAAGGCCTGACCTTCGACGCTGCCGGTGCCAAGCCCGACCAGCCGCCGCGCCGCCGGATTGGCCTCGGCGATCCTGCGGGTAGTCGCATCGACGATGACAATGGCTTCGGGCGCCGAATCAAACAACAGGCGATACCGCGCCTCAAGCTGGCGCAGGCGCAGCGAATCGCGCTCCATCGATTGCTGGGCGCGCAACAGCCGTTGCTGCAGCGACGCCGCGTCGCGCATGTCGCGGCCGATGGCAACGATACGGCCCTCGGCATCGCTGCGAATGGCGAGATAGCGGATCGGTACTTCGCCGGCTGCGCCTTCATGGTTGACCTGACGCCAACGCCCCGCCTCGCCAATGCCGCCGAGCAGTTCGTGAATCTTTGCCCGGTTTTCGCTGGGCACCGTATCGGCCCAGGGCCGGTTCAACCAGTCATCGATGCCAAGCTCTGAAAGGTCCTCAGCCCCGATCGCGATATCCCGGATGATCCCATCGGCGTCGACAACCAGCGCCACATCGCACGCCGCCGCCAGCGCTGCCGTCGCCGTTTCCGCCGACAGGCCACCAAGCACGCTGCGCGGCTTGGTCTCGGGCCGGTCGTCGGCGGGGGCGATGGCTGTGTCCATTTTCGCTTGAAAAGCTACTCCAATCCGGTGCCGCAGGGCGCGGCGCGAGGTTTTATTCCACTGACAGCCCAAATGAGGATGCAAGCCGCTGAGTCAAGAGCGTCTCGGCAAGAATAACGGCCATCTTGCCATCCGCCGCCGTGCCATCGGCGCCAACATCGGTGGCCAGCCTGGGATTTTCGGTGAACACGCGGCCACCGACGATTATCCGCACATCGGGGTTGCGGGACGCACGGCGCACCGCCGCGATGGTGCGCGTCAGCGAACCCAGATGGCGCTCCACGCTGACCGCCAGCCCGATGATATCGAACGACCGGCCCGCCGCCAGCGCCACCAGCTCCGCCTCATCGAGCGCCGGGGCGCTCCAGGTCTGCCAACCGGCCCGCCGGAAAAACTCCTCGACGATGATCGCGCCCAACCCGTGCTGTTCGCCCGGCGCCGGCGAAAACAGCGCCCGCCGGTCTGCCCCGTCGGCCGGGGCCATGCCGGGCACCAGCGCCGAAAGTGCATGAACGATTTCCTGCAACCGCCACAGCCCCATGGTGACATCGACGAAATCGCAGGCGTCTTCATCCCACCAACCGCCAAGCCGCCGCGCCGCCGGTGCCAGCAAATGCAGGTATACCGTCTCGACGCTGACGCCGCCGGCCATCAACGCTTCAACGCGCGCCAACAGCGGCCCGACTTCCTCGGTCAGCGTCGCGGCGGCAAATTGATCGGCAAAACCATCCGGCACCTCCGCACTGACGATCGCCGGCGCAATCGCCAACGCCGCCGGCAATTCACGATGCGCCAGCAACAGCCGCGGTATGATGTCGCTTTCAATCACACGCGCCAACGCGTCTGGGCTGGCGGTCTCGCGGGTCCGGAATGCCGCTCGGCGGGCACGATCCCAACCACGGCTTGCCGCGATCTTCGCTTCCGTCACGATTTCCAGCATTGATGCCATGGCGTCCCCCGTCACCTTCTAGCGACTGGTCCCGATTGTCCAACTTACGCCAGACATCTGAATCCTTGTGTGCCAAAGCTAAACAACCTGTCCACGGCCTGCAAGCCAATGAGTGTGCGCTGCGGCATAAGTTGTCAAATCTTTTTGACGTAAAGGCAGGTTGACACTTCTAGGTCGGGTGGTAGGCTCCAAAGACAGGGAGCGACCGGGTGGAACGGCATTTGAAGCAATCGACTGACAAGCGTGCGGCCCGGCCGTTATATACGGTCGCCGAGCGTGCCCGCCGCGATGCTTCGCCCTGGACTTTGGTGCAGGGCGTGCTGGCACCGGTGCAATTCCTGATTTTCGCGGTCAGCCTTTATCTCGTGCTGCATTATTTGCGCACCGGTGAAAATCACGACGCCGCCATATGGTCCGTCGTTGTAAAAACCGGCGCGCTCTACACCATCATGGTAACCGGCGCGATCTGGGAAAAAGTCGTCTTCGGACGATATTTGTTCGCTCCAGCCTTTTACTGGGAAGACGTGTTTTCGATGCTCGTCATCGCGCTGCACACTGCCTATCTGGCGGCGTTGTTCACCGGCTATTTGGGCGATCACGACCTGATGCTGCTCGCGCTGGCGGCCTATTTCACCTATGTCATCAATGCCGCCCAGTTCATTCGCAAGCTGCGCATGGCCCGGCTGGCATCATCGCCCCGTGCCGAGAGCGGCGAAAATTCAGGCTCGGCGGTGGCGGCATGAACGTCGCGCTCGCTCCCAAAGCCCTTGCCGCTGCCCGCGCCGATGCCGTTTCCGAGTCGCTGCCAATCCTGCGCGAACGCGGCCAGCGCGAAGTTTTTTGCGGCCTGACCGGCATTGTCTGGCTGCACAGAAAGATCCAGGACGCCTTTTTTCTGGTCGTCGGCAGCCGCACCTGCGCCCATCTGCTGCAATCAGCCGCAGGGGTCATGGTGTTCGCCGAACCGCGCTTCGGCACCGCCATCATCGAGGAACGCGATCTCGCCGGCCTTGCCGATGCCAATGAGGAACTGGACAAGGTCGTCCACCGGCTGCTCGCCCGCCGCCCTGAAATCAAGCTGCTGTTCCTCGTCGGCTCCTGCCCCAGTGAGGTCATCAAGCTCGATCTGTCGCGCGCCGCCGAACGGCTCAACGTTACCCACGCCCCCAATGTCCGCATCCTCAACTACTCAGGCAGCGGCATCGAAACCACCTTCACCCAGGGCGAAGACGCCTGCCTCGCCGCGCTTGTGCCCGACATGGCAGAGGCGCCTGCTGACGTCAGCGATCTGCTGATCGTCGGCTCGCTGCCCGACATCGTCGAGGACCAGTTCCGCCGGCTTTTCAAGGAACTCGGCATCGCCCGGGTCGATACGCTGCCGCCGCGCCGGGCCAAGGATCTGCCCGCCATCGGCCCC
>JBBQYI010000077.1:0-13243 GCA_038208825.1 Sphingomonadales bacterium
GCCGCCGCCGATGTCAGGCCTTCCGTCACCAGCGAACCCGCGCCGGAAAAGGCAACCGCCTTTTGCTGCTCGACCTTGTCGCCCTTTCGCGCATAGGCCAGCGCAAGATCGCCGCGGATGCGGACATCGGCGATGTTGATCGTCCGCGTTGTCGCCCCGCCAGCTGCCGAAGCCGCCTGTTTGAACCAGCGCAGCGACTCGATCGCATGGTTGCTGTTCAACTCGACGCGGCCGCGCAGCGTCAGCAACAGCGCCCTCGCATCGGTCGTTTTGCCAAAAGCAGCATCGGGAAGGGCCAGCAGGCCATCGATCAGGGCGCGGGCTTCGTCGGGCGCAGACCAGATTGAAACGCGCGCCAGTGCGATGCGGAGCGCGATATCTTCGCCGCTGTCGGTGGCAAAGGCCTTTTCAGCCATGACGACGCGATAGGCGGCGGCGGCGGAATCGATCCGGCCGCTGGTTTCCAGCGCGATGCCGCGATCAAAGCCGGTCACCGCGCGGTCCTGCAACGCCTCGGGCGTATTGCCGGCAAAACCAGCCAATGCTTGCGCCAATAACGGCACGGCGGCTTCGGGGTCATTGGCGGAGATCAGCGCTTTGCCGAGCCGGGCGCGGAAGATGTTGACGATACGGCCGTTGTCGCCGGGTTTCATACGGGCCAGCAGCACCCGAAAGCCGTCGCGCGCCTCGGCGTATTTGCCCGCATCGAGCGCGGTTTGGGCAGCGTTATAGTCATCCTGAAGGCCGGCCGCCGTTGCGGGTGCCGCCAAGGCAGTGGCAATAACCGTGATCAAAATTAGCCGCACCGATGAATCCCCTGCCCGATTCTGGCACGATAGCCGGGGCGGCAGGGCTTTTGCACCATCCCTGATCAGGGGTGACGCTCTGTCCTACAGCGATGTTTCTGGTTATGGGGTGGGTGACAATCCGGAACCGCCCTGGTGCAGGGTGGCCCGACACACAAAAATGGGGCTGTACCCCGTGGCGTTAGAGTGGACTTCGGATTACAACTTTGTTTTAATTGATTTCTTGATACGATATTCGACCCCGTGGAGAATTTTTTGATGCCGGTTGAAGCGCTCGGGGATTATGACGACAGCAATATCTTCGCCCGCATCCTGCGCGCGGAGATTCCGTCGAAACGGGTTTACGAGGATGAATGGGCAATCGCCTTTCATGACATCAACCCGCAAGCGCCGGTGCATGTGCTGGTGATCCCGCGCGGCGCCTGGCGGTCATGGGCGGATTTTTCGGCCGGCGCGCCGGATGCGGAGATTGCCGGCTTCATCCGCGCGGTGGGCGCGGTGGCGAAACAATTGGGGCTTGAAGAACCCGGCTATCGGCTGCTCGCCAACGCCGGCATGGACGCGCATCAGGAAGTGCCGCACCTGCACGTGCATGTCTTCGGCGGCCGCAAACTGGGGCCGATGCTGGCACGCTGAGCGGGTCGGTGTGCGCCGTTTCGGGTTGCGCCGTATCGACCATCCTGTAGACGCGGGGAACAGCAGCAGGAGACGGACGTGCAGACAATCGGCGTGATCGGCGCAGGCCTGATGGGCAATGGCATCGCCCATGTCGCGGCGCTGGCCGGCTATGACGTCATCCTGTCCGACATCGAAATGGCCCGCGCCGAAGCCGCCCGCGCCACCATCGAGAAAAACCTCGGCCGCGCCGTCAAAAAGGAAAGCATCACCGCCGCCGCTGCCGCCGCCGCGCTCGCCCGCATCGCGCTCACCACCGACAATGCCGCCTTCGCCGATGCCGATCTGGTCATCGAAGCCGCCACCGAAAACGAAGCCATCAAGGCCAGGATCTTCGCCGGCCTGAAGCTGAAGCCCGCGGCGCTGCTGGCCACCAACACCTCGTCGATTTCGGTCACCCGCCTCGCCGCCACCACGGATCGACCGGACCGCTTTACCGGCCTGCATTTCTTCAACCCGGTGCCGATGATGGCGCTGGTCGAGATCATCCCCGGCCTCGCCACCTCTGCCGACACCAAGGCTGCCATGCACGGTTTCGCCGCCCGGCTCGGCAAGACCGCCATCGAAGCTGCCGACAGCCCGGCGTTCATCGTCAACCGCATCCTCTGCCCGATGCTGAACGAAGCGATCTTCGCGCTCGGCGATGGCGTTGGCAGCGTGGTCGATATCGATACCGGGCTGAAACTGGGCGCCAACCACCCGATGGGGCCGCTCACGCTCGCCGATTTCGTCGGGCTGGATACGCTGCTCAGCATCATGCGCGTCATGCAGGAAGCCACTGGCGACCCGAAATACCGCCCGGCACCGCTGCTGGTCAAATATGTCGAGGCCGGCTGGTACGGCCGCAAATCCGGCCGTGGCTTTTATGATTATTCGGGGCCGGAGCCGGTGCCGACGCGATAAAAAAACGCCGGCCCGGGGGCATCCCGGGCCGGCGCATTTTCATTCCACGAAACGGCTTACTTCTTGGTCGCCAGATAGGCGATGACGTCGGCGCGCTTCTGCGCATCCTTCAGGCCGGCATAGGCCATCTTGGTGCCCGGCACGACCTTCTGCGGCGCTTCCAGATAGCGGAAAAGCGTCGCTGCGTCCCATGTCAGGCCGCTTTTTTTGTTGGCTGCCGAATAGGTATATCCCGCCACCGACGATGCCTTGCGGCCAACGACGCCCCAAAGCGACGGGCCGACGCGGTTCACGCCCTTGTCGGCGACATGGCAGGTCTTGCAAACGACAAACGCCTTTTCGCCGGCAGCCGCATTGCCCTTGGGCATCGCCTGCGCATTGGCAGCAGTGGTGGAAAGGCCGGCAACCAGCGTGGCAGCGGCAATCGAAAGCAGAGCATTCCTGGACATACAAGCCCCTCACAATGAAACAATTCAAACGCCCATGCGGCACCCGCCTCATGGCCAACACAGCCTTAGCCCCAGCTTAACAACGGCGAAAAGCCGAAATTTGCAGCGCCATTGTCGCAGGATGCCGGACGCCGTGATAAACGCAAGCCGTTGGCGCGTCGGATTACCAAAATGAAACTGATCTTCACCAGGGGCAGCGGCAAGTTCGACCGGCTCGACATCATCACGACCGGCGGCTCGCGTCCCCCGATCCAATGCCCCAAACAAGGCATCATCCCGCACGACATGGTGCATTTCGCCGTGGAGGCGGAGGTCGCGGTAACCGGCTTTCTGGGTACCATCGCGGCGGGCGGCGACAGCGGCTTCACCGCCGCCGGGGAGGATGCGCACGCCCGCAGCGTCGAAGACGCCCACGCCCGCAGCGTCGAACGGCTCGTCGAAACCGTGCAGGCCGAAGCGTGGAGCGGCGCGCTGGTGGATGACGATGATTTCATCGCGCTCTACCGCGTCACCTGCGAAGCCCGCGGCGACATGCCGCTGGCGCTGGACGCTGCAATCCTTGCCGCCATCCGGTCACGGCTCGCCGCGCTCACCACTTCATGGGCGGCGGTGCCCATCGGCGGCACGCTGGAGCTTAACCTGCCGGGCTGAACCGCCTATCGTTCCGAAACCCGTATCACCAGCTTCAGCCCGGACCAGACGGCATCGACTGCGCACACCTTTACATCGACAAATCCCAGCGGCAGCGCCACCGCGCGGATCACATCCTCGGTAATGTCGGTGGGCCACTTCGCCGCCTTTTTCGGCCAGGACACCCACACCATGCCCTTTGCCGACAGCAGCGGCCGCAATTGCGTCAACGCCGCCGACAGCGCGACGCGCTCGGTGGCAAACACATGCGCGCTGTCCAACCCGGCCACCGGAACCGGCACCATATCCGGCGGCGCCTCGCCATCGATTTCTGCGGCAATCGCCGCCGGCATCGCCAGCCGCCAGGTTGTCTGGCCCGGCGCCACGCCCAGCTTGCGGCGCAACGGCGTGCCCGAATAGCCGGCGCCGCCGCCCATACCTGCTGAAATACTCGCTTTCACCATCGCCATCGCATCCCTATAGGCGCAGCATGTCGCACGCCCCAGATCCCGAAATGCTCGCCAAAACGGAAACGCTGATCGAGGCGCTGCCCTATCTGCAACGCTATGCCGGCAAGATATTCGTCGTCAAATATGGTGGCCACGCCATGGGCGACGCCGAACTGGCGCGCGATTTTGCCGAAGATATCGTGCTGTTGAAGGCCATCGGCATCCGCCCGGTAGTGGTGCACGGCGGCGGGCCGCAAATCGGCGCCATGCTGAAACGGCTGGGCATCGAAAGCAGCTTCGTCGACGGCTTGCGCGTCACCGATGAAGCCACTGCCAAGGTCGCCGAAATGGTGCTGGCCGGCTCCATCAACAAGGAACTCGTGGCCTGGATCGAACAGGCGGGCGGGCGCGCTGCCGGCATTTCGGGCAAGGACGCAGGGCTTGTCCGCGCCAGAAAGGTCGAACGCACCCGCAAGGATCCCGGCAGCGCCATCGAACAGATCGTCGATCTGGGCTTTGTCGGCGAACCCGAAGCGGTCGATCGCACCATCATCGACACATTGCTGGCGGCGGGCATCACGCCGGTCATCGCGCCGGTCGCGGTCGGTGCCGATGGCCATACCTACAACATCAACGCCGATACCATGGCTGGCGCCATCGCCGGCGCGCTGGGTGCCGCGCGGCTGTTCCTGCTCACCGATGTGGCGGGCGTGCTGGGCAAGGACGGCAGCCTCAAGACCGATCTCACCCCGGCCGATATCGCCGCGCTGGTCGCCGATGGCACCATCACCGGCGGCATGATTCCAAAGCTGGAAACCTGCGTGTCGGCGGTCGAAAACGGCGTCGATGCCGCCGTCATCCTCGATGGCCGCATCGGCCATGCCATGCTGCTGGAAATCTTCACCCGGCGCGGCGTCGGCACCCTCGTCCGCGTCTGAACGCCGGCCCCACGAAAAACCCCGATAAAAAACCCCGCCCGGCAGCCACCGGGCGGGGGTCATCTCGTCTGCGGCGGCGGGGCTTTACAGCTTGCCAGTCAACTCCGGCAGCACGGTGAACAGGTCGCCGACCAGGCCAAGGTCCGCCACCTGGAAGATCGGCGCTTCCTCGTCCTTGTTGATGGCGACGATGATCTTGCTGTCCTTCATGCCGGCGAGATGCTGGATGGCACCCGAAATGCCGATGGCGACATACAGATCTGGCGCGACGATCTTGCCGGTCTGGCCAACCTGATAATCGTTGGGCGCATAACCGGCATCGACAGCGGCGCGGCTGGCGCCAACCGCAGCGCCCAGCTTGTCGGCGAGCGGATCGATGAATTCGTGGAATTTCTCCGACGACCCCAGCGCCCGGCCACCCGAAACGATGATCTTGGCCGCCGTCAGTTCGGGCCGCGCCGAGGTAGTCAGATCGGCGCCTTCGAACTTGGAAAGTCCCGAATCAGCCAGCGCCGCGACATTTTCAACCGACGCCGAACCACCGCTGGTCGCCGCCTTGGCAAAGGCAGTCCCGCGCACGGTGATCACCTTCTTCGCATCCGATGATTTCACCGTCGCAATGGCGTTGCCGGCATAGATCGGCCGGGTGAAGGTATCGGCGCTTTCCACCGACAGGATTTCCGAAATCTGCGCCACATCCAGCGCAGCGGCCACGCGCGGCGCGACATTCTTGCCGCGCGTCGTCGCCGGTGCCACGAACGCGTCGTAACCGGCCATCAGGCCAACCACCAGCGGCGCGATATTTTCGGCCAGCGGATGCTCATACACCGCATCATCGGCCAGCAACACCTTGTCGACACCGGCGACCTTGGCACCGGCTTCGGCCACCGCTGCGGCGCCCTTGCCGGCAACCAACAGATGTACACCACCACCAATGGCAACGGCAGCCGTCACGGCGGCCAGGGTCGCGTCCTTCAAAACGCTGTTGTCATGTTCGGCCAGGACCAGAACGCTCATGCCACGGCTCCCATCGTCTTCAGCTTTTCGACCAGTTCATCGACGGTCTTCACCTTGATGCCAGCCTGGCGCTTGCCCGGCTCGACAACCTTCATCACGGTCAACCGCGGCGTCACATCGACCCCGTAATCCGCGGGCGTCTTGGCGGCGATCGGCTTGGACTTGGCCTTCATGATATTGGGCAGCGAGGCGTAACGCGGCTCGTTCAAGCGCAAATCGGTAGTGACAATTGCCGGCAGCTTAAGCGCGACGGTTTCGGCACCGCCATCGACTTCGCGCGCCACATGCACGGTTTCGCCATCGATCGTCACCTTGGAGGCAAACGTGCCCTGCGCCCACCCAAGCAGCCCGGCCAGCATCTGCCCGGTCTGGTTGGCGTCATCATCGATCGCCTGCTTGCCCAGAATGATCAGGCCGGGGCCTTCCTCCTTGGCGATGGCGGCGAGCAGCTTGGCCACCGCCAGCGATTCGGTGGTCACATCGGTGGTGACCAGGATGCCGCGATCGGCGCCCATGGCCAGCGCGGTGCGCAGCGTTTCGGTGCATTGCTGCACGCCGATCGACACCACGATGATTTCGGTCGCAATGCCCTTTTCCTTCAGGCGAATGGCTTCCTCGACAGCGATCTCGTCGAACGGATTCATGCTCATTTTGACATTGGCGAGTTCAACGCCGGTCTGGTCGGATTTGACCCGTACCTTGACGTTGTAATCGACGACCCGCTTGACGGGCACGAGGACCTTCATGTGCGTCACTTCCCAAGGCTGTTAATGCCCGCCGTGCTTGGCGCAGGGGCGCGCGCCAGTCAACCTTGCCGGTGGTCGCACGGGAATCAGGGCTGCATCGCCCCCGGATCGCGCTGCCACAGGTGCAGGCTGAAGCGCGCGTCCGCGTCCGTCCATTCCTGCGCTGGCACCCAACCGGAACAACGCGCCAGTTGCCGGGCTTCGGGCAGAGTCCATTTATAACTGTTCTCGGTGTGGATCGTCTCGCCTTCGGCCATGGCAAACGCCCGGCCCGCCGCCTCGAAATGCATCGCGCGCCTTGCCACCAGATGCATCTCGATGCGGCCCAGATGCGCGTTCCAAACGGCGCGGTGGGCAAACGCCTCAACATCGATGCTGCCGCCCAATTCGCGGTTGATGCGGTGCAACAGGTTGAGGTTGAACGCCGCCGTCACACCCTGTTTATCGTCATAGGCCGCCTCCAGCTCGGCGCGGGATTTGCCGGCGCCGGGGGCAAGATCGATACCGATGACCAGCCAGCTATCGCCGCCCAGCGTCGTCGCAAAACCGCGCAGCAGGTCGACCGCTGCAGCGGGCGCCAGATTGCCGATGGTGGAGCCGGGGAAAAAGCCCAGCCGGGGCAGGGCGGCGATGCTGGCCGGCAGCTTGAAGGCATGGGTGAAATCCGCCGCCACCGGCAACACCGGCAATCCGGGGAAATCCGCCGCCAGCGCCGCGGCCGACGCCTGCAGAAACTCCGCCGAAATATCGACCGGCACATAGGCACCCGGCGCAATCGAGCGCAGCAGCAGCGGCGTCTTGGCCGATGATCCGGAACCGAACTCGATCACCGCGCGCCCCGGCCCGACCGCCTTGCCAATCGCCGCCACACATGCCGTCAGAATGCCGATTTCCGTCCGCGTCGGATAATATTCGGGCAATCCGGTGATCGCCTCGAACAGTTCGGACCCGGCCCGATCATAGAAGAACCGCGCCGGAATCACCTTTTGCGGCTGCGCCAGACCGGCGCGCACGCTGTCGGCAAAATCGCCGCTCTCATCCCGGACCAACAGCGGCTGCGCCATCACATGTCGTCCCTTGCCAGCCGCAGCCCGGTGAATTGCCAGCGCATGTGCGGGTAAAAGAAATTGCGCACGCTGGCCCGGCTCGATCCGCGCGGCGTCGCGCAACTGGCACCCTTCAGCACCATCTGGCCGTTCATGAACTTGCCATTATACTCGCCAACGGCACCCTCGGCGGGCCGGAACCCCGGATAAGGCAGGAACGCCGATGCCGTCCATTGCCAGCAATCGCCGAACATATCCGTGCCGCCGCGCGGTGCCACCGGCCCGGCGCGGTCAAGCTGGTTGCCGCCACTTGCATCAACACCTGCCGCCGCAATTTCCCATTCGGCCTCGGTCGGCAACCGAAGCCCGGCCCAGGTTGCAAACGCATCTGCCTCGTAAAAGCTGATGTGCGTCACCGGCGCCTGCGCCACCACCGGCCGCCGCCCGGCCAGCGTGAAGCTCGTCCAGCCATCGGGGCCCTGCTGCCAGCGCAACGGCGCGTCGATGCCCTCCCGCTGCGCCCAGGCCCAGCCGTCCGACAGCCACAGCGCCGGGTTGCGATAGCCGCCATCGGCGATGAATTCCGCCCATTCGCCATTGGTCACCAGCCGGTCGGCAAGCTGGAACGGCCTGAGCAGCACATCATGCGCCGGGCCTTCGCAATCAAAGGCAAAACCGCTGCCGTCATGCCCCACCCGCGCAATGCCGCCGGCGTGCCGCTGCCATGCCAAGGGCACCGCATCCGCCGCCGCCGCCGCCCGCGCCGGCGGAAACAGCGCCGGTTCAAGCGGGTTGGCGGCAAACAGGTCCAATATGTCGGTCACCAGCAATTCCTGGTGCTGCATTTCATGGTTCAGCCCCAGTTCGACCAGCGCCCGCTTGTCGCCGTCCAGTCCGCCCCAATGCCGTTCCAGCGCATCATCGACATGGCCGCGATAGGCGATGACATCATCCAGGCTGGGCCGGGTGATCAAGCCGCGCGCGTGCCGGGCTTGGCGCGCGCCCACCGCCTCATAATAGCTGTTGAACAGAAACCCGAAACGATCGTCGAACAGGCGATACCCCGGCATCCCGGCCAGCACGAATGTTTCGAAAAACCAGCTGGTATGCGCCAGATGCCATTTCGCCGGCGATGCATCGGGCATGGATTGGGCGCTGGCATCGGCATCGGAAAGCGGCGTCGCCAGGGCAAGGCTGAGCGCCCGTGTCGCCTGCAATCGGGCCAGCAATGGATCGGCGGCACGGGTCTGCGACAGGGTCGTCATCGGCGTCTCCCCAAATCCATGATCAGCGATTGGCGCCCGGCACCCATAGCACATCGCCGGTCGCAGCATTTTCCACGCGCGACAGAACGAAAAGATAATCCGACAAGCGGTTCAGATAGCGCATGGCTTCGGAGCCCAATGCTTCGCCCGCTGCCACCGCTGCCACGCCGTCGCGCTCCGCCCGGCGGGTGATGGTGCGCGCCAGATGCAGCGCCGTCGCCGCCGCGGTGCCGGCCGGCAGGATGAACGATGTCAGTGGCGGCAACACCGCAGTGGCGGCATCGATCTGCGCCTCCAGCCAGGCGACCTGCGCCGCCACGATGCGCAGCGCACCGTCTATGCTCGCCGGCGTCGCCAGGTCGGCGCCAAGATCGAACAGGTCGTTCTGCACCCGGCCCAGCGCCTGCACGGTCGCCGGCGTCGCGGTCAACCGGGCAAGGCCGATGGCGGCATTGGCCTCATCGACGCTGCCGACCACCTGCAACAACGCATCGGCCTTTGACCGGCGCGATCCGTCGACCAGCCCGGTGGTGCCATCGTCGCCGGTGCGGGTATAGATGCGGTTCAGCCTTACCATCGGGGCAATCCTTATGCCGGGCGGTTCAGCAGGAACAGGATCACGATGAAAACGATGGCAAGAAACTGAAATGCCACCCGATAGCTCATCATCTTGTTTGACTGTTTGCCGGTGATATCCTTGCCGCGCGCCATGATGATGATGCCGCGCGCCAGCACGCCCAGCGTCAGCAACGCGGCGAGAACCATGAAGATAATGAGCATCGCCTGCATTGTCGGCTCTCCTTCCTCCCGATCGCGGGAGTGCGGCTACAGATGGGGTGGCAAAGGCGGTGCGCCAACCGGCCATGGCGTCGCATCGCCCGGCCGGGCCATACGCCCAAGATAGGCGCGCAACATCGCCGGGTCGACTCCGGATTGCCGCATCGCCTGCAATGTCGCCCCGCCGTCGCGCTTGGCCAGCCGTTTGCCATCCGCGTCCAGCAGCAGCCGGTGGTGAAAATAACGCGGCACCGGCAGCCCCAGCAACGCCTGCAACAACCGCTGCACATGGGTCGCCTCGAACAGGTCGGCGCCGCGCACCACCTCGGTCACACCCTGCGCCGCGTCATCGATCGCCACCGCGAGATGGTAACTGGCGCCGATTTCCTTGCGCGCTACCACCACATCGCCGGCCAGTTCCGGCGTCGCCCGCACTTTGCCCGCCACCGCGTCATGCCACCATAGTGGTCCGGTGCGCACCAGCGCCGCCGCCACATCCAGCCGCCAGGCAAAGGGCGCCGCCGCCATGCGCCGCGCGCGGGTGCCGGCATCAAGATGGCGGCACGTGCCCGGATAAACCGGTCCCGCAGCCCCGTGTGGCGCGGTTGCCGCCGCCGCGATATCGGCGCGCGTGCAGAAACATGGATATTCGAGCCCCATCGCCGCCAGCCGCGCAATGGCATCGGCATAGACCGGCAGGCGATCGGACTGTCGCCACACCGGCCCGTCCCAATCCAGCCCCAGCCAGGCCAGGTCCGCCAAAATGCCCGCCTCATGCTCAGGCCGGCAGCGGGCGCTGTCGATATCCTCGATGCGCAACAGGAACCGGCCGCCTGCATCCCGCGCCCGCTGCCAGGCGGTTACGGCGGCAAACGCATTGCCCAGATGCAGCAACCCGGTCGGCGACGGCGCAAACCGCGTCACATATTCGCCACGCGAGGCAGAATTTTCGCCCATCGGCCGACAGTTTCGCGCGAAGCCGCAACTAAATCCAGTATTGTCATTTGCCTGACACACGATCTGTTGTAGATAACGTCAAACCACGGAAGCGGTCGCCCCCAAGCGGCCCTGGACGCGAACTCCAACGGGGATCTTTCCCAAAGGACCAGCGCCTGTGCGACAGGGCCAGTGGTGGGGACGGTCGGCTCCGCGCCAAGGGAGCGGGCGTACGCATGTATCACCCCAACGTCCTGTCGCCACCGGATGCGTGCCCCGCACTGGTGCTCAACGCCGATTATACGCCCTTGTCCTATTATCCTCTGTCGCTGTGGCCGTGGCAGACGGCGATCAAGGCGGCGTTCCTCGAACGCGTCGACATCATCGCCGAATATGACCGGGTGATCCATTCGCCGTCGTTCGAAATGAAGATCCCGTCGGTAATCGCGCTGCGCCAATATGTGCGTCCTGCCAGCCACCCGGCCTTCACCCGGTTCAACCTTTTCCTGCGCGATCGCTTCGCCTGCCAATATTGCGGCACGCCCTCGGACCTGACCTTCGATCACGTCGTGCCGCGGGCCTATGGCGGCCGCACCACCTGGGAAAACGTCACCACCGCCTGCGCGCCGTGCAATCTGAAAAAGGGCGGCCGCACCCCGGCCGAAGCCCATATGGCGCTGCGCCAGCGGCCATTCCAGCCGAGCACCCACCACTTGCAGGAAAACGGCCGCGCCTTCCCGCCGCATTACCTGCACGCGACCTGGCGGGACTATCTCTACTGGGATACCGAACTGCTGGCCTGATCCTTCGACAGTTTCGCCAAACGCAACACCACCGTCAGCCCATCCGCCGGCGCATCGGCCAGCACCGCCAGCCGCACCGCATCGCGCCGTGCCCGGTCGATCACCGCCGCCGGCACATCGCCTTCGATGACCAGCGCATCGCAGCGCCCAAGCAGCGCCAGTTCGTTCAACGTCAATTCGCCCGGGTCGGCGCTGGCCACCCGCACCACCCGCACCTCGCCGGTCGCAGCCGAACTGCCCGCAATCGCCGCCGCCACCACCGCATCCGCATTGTCGACCGGCCGCAACGGGTCCAGCGCACCGCCTTCGGCCAGCGCCCGTTCCCACAACCGCCGCCGGTCCGCCACTGTCGGATGCGCTGCCGATGCGGCCCCGCGCGCCGCGCCGATGGCCCGCGCCAAAGCCCCCAGCGACCCCGGCAACAACGCCTCCAGCCGGCCGCGCAACGCCCGTGACAGGCTGGCCGTCGCGCCGCCGGTCGATACCGCCACCACCACCGGCGACCGGTCGATGATCGCCCCCATCAGGAAATCGCTCGCCGCCGGCCGATCAACTACATTCACCAGCAGCCCCCGCGCCCGCAACAGCGCCGCCGCCGCCAATGCTTCGGCCTCATCGTCGATCCCGACAAAGGCCAGCACCGGCGACACCGCAGCCTCGCCGCACACCAGGCCGCCGGCTGCCGTCACCAGCCGCGCCTTGGCCGCCGCCGCCTCGCCATCGCCCAGCACGATGACCTCGCGGCCACGAATCGTCAGAAATATCGGCAGGCTGTCCATTTTCCCCAGATGCCGGGCCGCGCCGCCAAAGGGAAGCCCCTGCGAAACCTTCGCGCCCGCTACCCCGCGCCTTTCGCCAGTTTGACCCCGCCCGCCGCCTCGGCCACCTTCCCCCCCGCGAGATCGCGCCGGAGAGATTGTAATGCCACTCGACGACTATCAACGTTTCACCTTCACCCGCGGCACCGGCGACAACGCCCGGGTGCTGACCGCGACGATCACCGGCAACAACCCGGTCAACGGCGTCGATGAACGCATGCACGATGAACTGGCGCGGGTGTTCACCGATCTGCAGCGGGACAAGGGCAGCGACATCATCATCCTCACCGGCGCCGGCCGCGCCTTTTGCGCCGGTGGCGATTTTGATTGGTTCGCCGAACAGATCGAGCACCCGGAACGCTTCCGTGACATCGGCTGGGACGCCAAACGCATCGTCACCAGCCTGCTCGACATCGAAAAACCCGTCATCTGCCGCATGAACGGCGCCGCCGCCGGGCTTGGTGCAACGCTCGCGCTGCTCTGCGACATCATCATCGCCGATGAAAACGCCGTCATCGGCGATCCGCACGTCAGGGTCGGATTGGTGGCCGGGGATGGCGGCGCCGTCATCTGGCCGCAACTTATCGGTTATGCCCGCGCCAAGGAATATCTGATGACCGGCGATCTCATAAAGGCGCCCCGTGCCGCCGCCATGGGCCTCATCAACTACGCCGTCCCCACCGCCGAACTCGATGCCAAGGTCGCCGAAATGGTGGCCAAGCTGCAGGCCAGCCCCAAACACGCCGTGCGCTGGACCAAAGTCGTCACCAACCAGCCGTTGCGCGTCCTCGTGCAGCAATTGATGGACGCCTCCATCCCCTATGAAACGCTCAGCAACATGGCGAAGGACCGCGCCGAAGCGGTCGCCGCCGTCCGCGAAAAGCGCACACCCCGGCTGACCGGCGAATGAGCCTGCAAAGCTTCACCGACGAACCCGGCCATGTCGCCGAACTGCGCGCCATGCTGCAGCGTTTTGTTGCGCAGC
>JBBQYI010000078.1:0-13017 GCA_038208825.1 Sphingomonadales bacterium
CCCGGCATCACCACCCGCCTGCCCTTGTTGGCGGCGAGGTAATCACGCCGCAACCTTATGGTCGCGGGCAACACCGGTTCAGGCGGAAAGCTTCTTGCGACCCTGGGCGCGGCGGGCATTGATGATCTTGCGACCGCCCGGGGTGGCCATGCGATGGCGAAAGCCGTGGCGACGGGCGCGAACGAGCTTCGATGGCTGATAGGTACGCTTCATGGTGGAATCCTGTGGGCTGGGCGGACGACACCGCCCGAAATTCAAGAGGCGGCGCATAGGCACAGATGGCAGCAGAGTCAAGTCGAACCAGCCGCCGAACCGGCTGCCAGGCATGGCTTTGCACCATGTTGAAACAGCATGGACCATTGACTGCCGCTGCGGCAATAGCTGGACCATGACGATTTCCCCCCTTGCCCAGCCCTTTCCCGATCTTGCGCCCATCGCCGGCGTGCGCATCGGCACCGCCACCGCCGGCTACAAGGCCTGGACGCGCCAGGATGTGACCATGGTGGCGTTGCCCGAAGGCACCGCGGTTGCCGGCGTGTTGACCCAATCGCGCTGCCCGTCACCCGAAGTGGAATTGTGCCGGGCGCACCTGCCGGGCGGCCGCGCCCGTGGCCTGGTGGTCAACGCCGGCAATTCCAACGCTTTTACCGGCATGAACGGCCGTGAGGCAGCGGTGGCGCAGGCAGCAGCAGCAGCCGACTTGCTGGGTTGCAATGTGGCCGAAATATTCTCGGCCTCCACCGGTGTCATCGGCGTGCCCTTGCCCCGGGACAAGGCCGTGGCCGGCGTTGCGGCGGCCCATGCGGCGCTTGGCACCGCGAATTTCCACGATGCAACGATCGCCATCGGCACCACCGACACTTTCCCCAAGGCGGCGAGCGTAACCGCGATGATCGGCGATGTGCGGGTGACGCTGACCGGCTTCATCAAGGGGTCGGGCATGATCGCGCCCGACATGGCAACGATGCTGGGCTTCATCTTCACCGATGCCGCAGTGGCGCCGGGGTTCCTGCAGGCGGCGCTATCCGCCGCCAATGGCCGGACCTTTTCGTGCATCACCGTCGATGGCGACACCTCGACATCGGACACGGTGCTGGCCTTTGCCACCGGCGGCGCCGGCAATGCCGAACTGACCGGCTGGGACAGCCCGGGCGCCGATGCGTTCGCCGCGGCGCTGGCGGACCTGTGCCGCCAATTGGCGATCCTGGTGGTGCGCGATGGCGAGGGTGCCAGCAAGTTGATCGCCATCACCGTAGCGGGCGCCGAGGACGACCGCGCCGCGCACCGCGTGGCAATGAGCATCGCCAATTCGCCACTGGTCAAAACCGCGATTGCCGGCGGCGACGCCAATTGGGGCCGGGTGGTGATGGCTGTCGGCAAGGCCGGCGAACGCGCCGAGCGGGACCTGCTGGCCATCCGTTTCGGCACGACTCTGGTCGCCGAACAAGGCGCCGTGGTGCCCAATTATGACGAAGCCCCGGTCGCGGCGCATCTTGCCGGCGACGAAGTGGAGATAAGCGTCGACCTGGGGCTGGGCAACGGCCGGGCGCGCGTCTGGACCTGCGATCTGACCCATGGCTACATCAGCATCAATGCGGATTACCGCAGTTAGGGTGCGGAATCCGAAAGCGGCGTGGCGGCTTTTGACCCAATTTACGACATTCCCGGTAGTTCCGTGTCGACCAATAACCGCTCGTTCATTCAGGCTTTTTTTGCTTAACTCCATCGCGTCGTCGTTGGCAGGCGACGCCGCGCGCATCCGCCTCGCCGTCATCGAACTCGATTCTTGTGGGCTAGCCTTGGTTCTTGACATTGGGGTCAACGATGATCGGCAACACTCGGCTCGTCGGGTCACCTGAAATATCGACCTCTGGAACAAGAATTCCAACAGCAAAGCCAGCGGATTTTCCAGACAATATGGAAAATATAATTGACTGTTTATTACTTCTTGAATAATCAATGGGCTCTAGACCACAAAAATAATTTTCTTTACCTGACTCAGCTCTAATATAGGCCTGAGTATCACTGGTTCCAGGTTCAATAAGAAATCTTGCGCCTGCAGGACGACTCGATATAACAATCTTAATACGAACCAACGTGGTCTTTTCGGCAGTATTTAGGCTGCCAAGAACCATATCAAATGGCGTTCCACTACTCCCATATTGTGGTAAATCGACTAGGCTGTCATCTGGAATATCACCACCATCATCTTGCGCATGCAATTTGATATTCCGTTTCAATTTCAATGTGCCGTCTGTATCAATCCTAATCCCAGCGAATCTGATTGTAACAGGCTTACCTCTCGTCGCTCCAAGTGGACATGATGTTGATATTGTCTTTCCTGGAATGACTTTGATGTCCAAGGGGATTGGCGTCTGCGGATTCGACGAACTAGCGGATTGCGCCGCAGACCCCACAACGCCGAAAGCTACGGCAATTGCTGTAGCCACAAGTGACCGTAACATAGCAGACATCCTTTCACAGTTTGGGCGATTCAAACAGTTTTCTAACGATCAAGGCCATAATCATCAATTCGGGTATTTCCCTCAGGTGCGGCGCGGTTAGCCTTGATTCTTGAAATTGGGATCCAGGATGATCGGGGTGACAAAAGGTGAATGCAGATCACGCACCAAAAGCCCGATGCCGAAGCTTCCCGACTCGGGTGCGCCAGTCGATTGCAAGCCAAAGTCGACAAATGCGCGCTGGCGGCCGCCGGCTAATTCGTATTTAATCTCTCGCCGACCACAAAAAAGTTTTGGATTACTTGCTGCGGACCGCATGATCGCGAAGGCCGATTCAGCTTTGTTGACCGGGTGAAGGAATTCTACACTTTCATTGTCCGTTGGCGGCTGATCGAGCACCACCCGCACAACAACATATTTAGTCGGATCAACAAGCCGAAGCCCATTGCGCAGCGAGGTTGAAAAGTCGAGGTTGGTCGGAAAGCCCCTGATCTCGCTCGGTTCAAGCAGTTGCAAGACAGCCTCGCCTCGCGAATCTGCCTCGCCCGGCGCGTTGGCCATTGGGAACCAGACGACGTCGCGTTTAACCGTCTTTTTGGCATTAAGGGTGTTGAGCAGTTGCGTTACCTGTATACGTATCAGGCCAGTTGGCGTGCCGGTGCATAGGGGTGTTGCAGGGATTTCGACATAGCCAGCGCGCAAACGCTCATACGGAGTTTTATAAAGGTCCCATGGCGGCGTCGAGCGCTGCTCGACAAACCGTCCGACCCCAAACCCAACAACGGCTAACGCCAGACCGCCAACCGCAAGCGTCAAAAAGCGCATTGCACGCCTCCCCCGGCCTCATGGCCTCCTAACCAACGCGCGCTGGTGTCAACGTGCGCTCCTTGGCGAAATCAATGCCCCAACGTTCCGACAAGGCGTCGACTGGCGTTGCATTAGAAGCGGGTGGCGCCAATCCTTGGCGCCTTGCCGCCAAAATGGCACAAAACTCGGCAAGTTCTGTATTCTTTAACCTTTTTTCATCATCTTTACAATTACCATTGGTTTTCGCCAAAACGGCTGCAGATGGGCGCATCGATATTGGCATCGCCAGCCAGGTGCGCAGCTTGAACAGATCAAATATGCGTACCTGTGCTGCGCGTCTGACGTTATCCGGATCACTCTGCGCAACGGCAACCGCTCCCGTGCGGCCGCGGTCCAGCATGTCCAGAGCCCTTTGTAACTGGCCCTCGGCCGCATCAATCCGGGCCATTGCAAGGTCGTTCGTCACGATTTCACTTTCGACCTGCCGGTCACGTGGGTCGGCGACACGCATACTGTCGAGAATCTGGCGCTGCAGCGTGCGGTTGGCGCGCGCGCCGACATAATCACCGCGCAGACGTAACGTATCGCCGAGCCAAGCATAAGTATCCGTGATTGCCGACGCAGCGTCGCGGTCATTGGGGCGCAACCGCACGGTCGTTTGAAACGCTTTTAGGGCATCGCGAAAATGCGCCGCAGCTGTGCCGGTATCGAGCTGTGATCGCAGCGCATACATGCCAAGATTTTCCTCGGCATAACCGACTTCCATCGACCAATCGGCATTTCGAGCGTCCGCTGCAACGAGCCGCCCGGCAAGATCGCGATAAGCCTGAAACGCCGCCTGCGCTCCAGATCGGTCGTTGGTCAGCCAATCGACCAATGCGATGTAATATTGACTTTGCGCATGGTCGAAGATCCGTTGCGGGTCATCCGGAGCCGCCGCCAGTCGTGCCGCAGTGATGCGGCCAGCTTCGGCAATCTCAATCCGCGCACCGGCAAGGTCGCCGCGCTGTTCGGCGTCCTCCCCGATCGCGAGGCGCAGCTTGGCAAGCTGTTCGCGTTCGGCATCGCTAAGGCCAGCAAGGCTGCGGCCGCGGAACGTCTCCATCACGCCTTGATTGACCTCGGCAAGCATCCCGAGGCTGCCATAGCGTTTGAGCTTGTCGCGCAGATCATCGAGCATATAGCGGCTCATCGTCCCGGCGCGGGCACTTTGTTGGACGGCGTCTTGGCGTGACCGTTGTGCCGTGATGATCAGCGCAGCGACGATGCCGAGGAAGACTAGAAGAGCCGCTGCAGCAAGCGCAAACTGCCGCATCCGCCGCTGCGCATCGCGCCGAACCAGTTCGCCGAGCGGCACGCCCGCCATTCCCGCGACCAGCTTCAACCGCGCCAGTTGCGGACCATCGCCTTCGGGGCGAAAATCTGCGGCAAGCGGCTGCATAAGCGCGCCCCCAACATTGTGGAGCAGAGCCGGGTGGAACGCCGTAGCCGGCGTCCCTTCAATCAGCGCCGTCAGAATCGTCGTATCACCGTGCATAGCGCGGAACATCTCGATTTCGCGGCTCACCCAATCTGATTTGGCCGATTGGGGCGAACACAGCACGATTAAATAAGCCGAAGCTGCCATCGCTTCACGCACAGCGGAATCGATGTCAGGCGCGACAGTCATTTCGTCGAGGTCGCGGAACAGCTGTTTCAATCGACGGGTCTTGTCGTTCCATGCACCCGTGCGCGGGTGCAGCCGACGGGGAAGGCGATAACTCTCGAGCCGGCTGAGGACTCGCTGGGCGATTGCGGCATCTTGCCGACTATAGCTGAGAAAGGCACTGTAAACTGGTGCGGGTTGGCATACATCCTGTGCCATATGTTCCCGCCCTAATCGTTGCCCCATCAAATAATGCAATATCAGTTACCACATGTTTAGCATTGTCGCCAATCCAAGCGGACCACGTAAAGCAATACATGTGCCACGTGCCCAAACTCGTATTGCCACGATTGGCGAGCAAAGATGCCGATTGCGAGCCGGTCGCGGAAGCCTGCTTACCGCGGGCTCCCGCCCAAAAACTGCCCGTCAACATTGTCCCCCGTTGCGGCCATTCACCGGACCATTCGTGCGGTCATGAACGAAAGACCGCTTTCGAGATCGTAAAGCCAGGCGCTGAACGGCTGGAATGGGGGCGCAAAGCGATCACAGCGTGGTCGCAGTTCGAATGTCTGCTTCCCACCCGAAAGCAGGCATTGATAAGGTTCGCCTTCGCAACGCATTCTGGATGCATCACCGCTGCATCCCAGCGCCACCGGTCATCCAATGGCAAAAGCGGGGGTTGGATCAGGCGAAGTGAACCCCTTCGAACGCGCCCGATGTCCGCCATTTGTCGATATATTTGAAAAACGCCAAAGGCCCGGCCGGATAGCCGACATTGTAGCGCGATTGCGGGCGTACCTCGCCGCCCTCGTTGTTGTAATACCCCGGCGTGCAATCCGGCCCGCCGATCATCGCGCCGTGGCCGGTCAGCAGCAACTCGACCCATGATTTCTGTGCCTCGGCATCGGCCTCCACCGTCGTAAAGCCGCCGTCGATGGCGTGGCGGACGATGGCGGCGATGGTGCTGCCGGTTTCGGTCCAGTTGTGCGGCACGTTGACGACGAAATTCGCCGCCTGCGCGAACTGCACGATAAAGGCGTTGGGAAAGCCGTGCACCTGTATGCCCTGGAACGTCCGCATGCCATCGGCCCAGGCCTCGCTCAGCTTGACACCGCCGATGCCGGCCATGTCGAAACCGGCGCGGCGGGTGTGGTCCGTGCCGACTTCAAAGCCCGAGGCATAGATGATGCAATCGACTTCATATTCGCGGCCAGCGACGACAAAGCCGTTTTCGGTGATGCGCTCAACCCCCTGCCCGTCGGTATCGATCAAATGTGCGCCGGGTTCGTTAAAGGCCTGCAGATAGGCATCGTGGAAGCACGGCCGCTTGCACAGCTGGCGATACCAGGCCTTCAGCTTTTCGCCGGTTTCCGGGTCGGCGACGATGGCGGCGGCGCGGTTGCGGATTTCCTCCATCTTTTCATAATCGGCGTCTTCATAGGCGGCGAGCATGTTGGCCGGCGTCATTTCGGTGGGCGGCAACTGCATGATGCGGCTGCGGATGCGCTTGGAAAGGTCGGTCCAGCCGTCCTGAACCAGATCTTCGGCCGCGCCGCCCATGCCGGTATTGCCGACGAAATTTTCCAGCCAGCGTTTCTGCCAGCCGGGCGTCGCGATGTCGGCGAACCAATCCGCATCGATCGGCGCATTGGCGCGTACATCGACCGACGACGGCGTGCGCTGGACCACATAAAGCGTTTCACACGCCCGGGCGAGGTGCGGTACCGCCTGCACCGATGTGGCGCCGGTGCCGATGATGGCGACCCGCTTGTCCCGCAACTTGTCGAGCGGCGCGCCATGGGTGTTGCCGCCGGTATAGGCATAATCCCAGCGACTGGTGTGGAAGCTGTGGCCCTTGAAGCTTTCGATGCCCGGGATACCGGGCAATTTCGGCACGTGCAGCGGCCCGGTGCCGGTGGCGACGAAATCGGCGGTAAAGCGATCGCCGCGGTCTGTGGTGATGGTCCAGACTTTGGCGGCCTCGTCCCATGCCATGTGCTTGACCTCGGTATGGAACAGCGCCTTTTCATACAGGCCAAAGGTTTTGCCGATGCGCTGCGCCTGCCCCAGAATTTCCGGCGCATGGGCGTATTTTTCGGTCGGGCGGTGGCCGGTTTCCTCCAGCAGCGGCAGATAGATGATGGAGGCAGTGTCGCACTGCGCGCCGGGGTAGCGGTTCCAATACCAGGTGCCGCCGAAATCGCCGCCCTTTTCGATGATGCGGACATCATGGATGCCGGCTTCGGCGAGCCGCGCGCCGACGCACAGCCCGGCAAAACCGCCGCCGACCATGGCGAATTTGACAGGGTCGGTAACCGGCGCGCGCTCGGTGCGGGGGGTATAGGGGTCCTCCAGCAGGCCGGCGAACTTGCCCTTGAATTCCAGATATTGGTCATTGGCCTCAGGGCGCAGCCGCTTGTCGCGTTCGGCGCGATAACGGGTCTTTAGGGCGTTTTTGTCGAATGCGGTGGCCATGAAGATGCTGATTCCCGTGTCGCGTCTGGTGGCATTGCGCCTGTTGGCGGGGGCGATGTCAATTATCGACAGGGTCGCCCTCGCATTGCAGAGAGGGGGGCGCGGTGCGGTGCGGGGGCTAGGGTCGGGAACGACTGCCGGGAACAGCAAGGACCGATAATGACGCCGATCCTCCACCATTATGAAACATCGCCCTTTGCCGAACTGGTGCGCACCGCGATGGGGTTGAAGGGCCTGGCCTGGCAATCGGTGCTGATCCCCAACATCATGCCAAAGCCCGATTTGGTGGAATTGACCGGCGGCTATGCCCGGACGCCGGTATTGCAGATCGGCGCCGATATCTATTGCGACACCGCCGCCATTCTGGGCGCGCTTGAGGCGCTGCAACCCGAACCGAGCTTTTACCCGGCGCCGCTGGGCACGCTGCACAAGGTCATCGCCAATTGGGCCGGCGGGCCGCAGTTCATGGCGCACGTCGGCGCGGCGATGGGAACGATGCCGCCGGGCGCCCTGCCCGACAGTTTCATCGAAGACCGCAAGGGCCGCTTTGGCCTCGACATGACGCAATTGGGCAAGGCGACGCCGCATCTGACATCACAGGCGCTCACCGCAGCGCATTGGCTCGACGCAACGCTGGTCGATGGGCGGGCATTCGTGGGGGGTGGCGCGGCAGGCCATGCCGATCTCGCCTTTTATTCGAACATCTGGTTCGTCAGGAACATCCCCTTTGCCAAGCGGACGACGGACGCCATGTTCGCGCACGCCAATCTGGCGGCCTGGTACGACCGCATGCAGGCGATGGGCCATGGCACGCGCACCGAAATCAGCGCCGATGACGCGATTGCCATCGCCGCGGCGGCGACACCGGTGGCAATAAAGGGCCGCATCGACGCGCCGTTCACGGCCGGTCAGGCGGTGCTGGTCAAAACCGACGGATCGGGCGATGCACCGGTACCGGGCGCGCTGGCACAGCTTGACCCGACAGGGATCGTGGTGATGCGCGATGGCGCCCGCTGCGGCCGCGTGGCGGTGCATTTCCCCCGGCTGGGGCAGATGGTGCTGCCGCAAGCCTAAACTTCTTGTAAGGATTTCCCGTGGAAAACTGTCGGAATTCTTTACATCCTCCCGGAACCTTATTTGATCAACCATCTGATTCCAAATGGCATAATAAATTGGCATGATATTTGCATGGTGTTTGCGGTAGGGCGCAGCGTTGCGCTCACGACGAAATGTGGGATGTAACCGAGATGAAGAAATTTCTGATCGCCGCCGCAGTCGCCGCCGCCGCCGTCACGGCCCCGGCAAGCGCAGCGACGTATCTGCTCAACTATACCGCCACATCGGGCACCCCGTTGCCGACGACGGCAACGCTGACCATCACGACGGCCAACACGCTCAACATGGCGGGCGGTTACGATATCCTCAGCGCCAGCGGTACCGTCAACGGTGTGGCAATCACCGGCCTGGCCGGTGTCAACCCGCCGGGCTTCAACACCGACAACGTCTATTTCGCGGCCGATCCGATCCTGAGCAGCGGCGGTTTCGGCTGGAACTCGGCCGGTGGCATTACTGGCAACCTGTGGGGCAATGGCCCGGGCGCCTACTCGCTGTATCAGTTTGACGGCGGCGGCTACACCATCGCCACCGATGGCGTGCTCACCGTGTCGCAGGTTCCGGAACCGGCCAGCTGGGCATTGATGGTTGTCGGCTTCGGCCTGGTCGGCGCCTTCTCGCGCCGTCGCAGCCAGGCTGTCGCCGCCTGAAGCCAATGTGATCGGCCGTAACGCCGGTCCATTCCAAATGAAAAGAGGCGGGGATCGCTCCCCGCCTCTTTTTTTGCGCGCTTGCCCGGGCGTCCCGGCTTAACCGAGTTCGCTTTCCAGCCAGGACTTGAGCGCCGATTTGGGCGCCGCGCCGACCTTGGTGGCGACCGGTGAGCCGTTCTTGAACAGGATCATCGTCGGGATGCCGCGCACGCCATAGCGGGTCGGCGCATCCGGGTTGTCGTCGATGTTGATCTTGACGATCTCGACGCCATCCAGCTCGTTGTTGATCTCCTCCAGCGCCGGGCCGATCTGGCGGCAGGGGCCGCACCATTCGGCCCAGAAATCGACCAGCACCGGCTTTTCGCTGGCGATGACATCATCGTGGAAAGACGCGTCTGTGACATGTTTGGCGGCCATGATCGGCTCCTGATGGGGTTATTGCGGGAAGATAGGCGCGGGATCGCCCAGGTTCAATGAAAGTTCGGCTTGGGGATGATGAAGCGCCATAAGGGCATCCGGCAGCTCGATGAGCGCCGGGCCTTCGGTGAACAGCAGCGCCGCGCGGATCGTGCGGCCCGGAAAGATCACCGCCAGCGCAGCAACATAGGCCGCCATCTGTTTCAGGTGATAGGGTTCGACCGTTGCAGCGTCATCCGGCACACGGCGGCCGGTCTTGAAATCGACGACCGTCACACCGGTTGGCGTCACCAGCAACCGATCGACCTTGCCGGCGATGACCTTGTCACCCACCACCGCGGCGATCGGCGCTTCGGCCAGCGCATCGGCGGCGAACACGCCGGCAAAACCCGGGTCGTCGAGTACGGCCAGCACGGTATCGACAAGCCTCGCGGCATCCAGATCGGCAGCAGCGGCGGCGGCATAGGCCTCACCCACCTGGCGGCGGCGAGCGGTTTCGATCTCGGGCAACCGCTCGAACAGCGCGTGCAGCACCGCGCCGCGCCGCGCCGCCGCCTTTGCCGCCGCCCCCATCGGCGGTGAAGCGACATCATCGGCGGCAATGGCAGACGGTGACAGCGGCCGCGGCGGGCTCGATTCGCGCGGCGGCGGCGTGCGCAGCCATTCGGGCGGCGACAGCGCGGCGTCGGGCGCGATCACCACCGGCACATCGCGCGACGGCACCGGCGTGCCTTCCCGGTAAATCAGCGCTTCGCCGGGCCAGCCGGGCAGTTCCAGGCTTTCGGCGCCCAGCGTTTCCATCGCCCGCCTTGTGGTGGCGTACCAGCTATCCTCCGGCGCTTCGTCGGCGCCCTTGCGCAGCGTGCCGCCGATGAACAGCAGATCCTCGGCGCGGGTAAGCGCCACATACAGCAGCCGGCAATGTTCGCGCTGCGCATCGGCATCCTGATCGTCGATCGCCTTTTGCAGGCGGCCGGCAAGCCCCTTGCGGCCGGCGAGGAATACCGGCGTCGGCGGGCCGCCATCAAATTCCATCAGCACCGGCGCGTCGCGCTCGGCCTGGCGCTTTTTGGTCGCATCGGCCAAGATGACGACCGGCGCCTGCAGCCCCTTGGCACCATGCACGGTCATCAGGCGGATGGCGTCCAGCGGCGCATCGGGATCGCGCTTGATCTCCACATCATCGGCCTCGATCCAGGCGAGAAAGCCCTGCAGCGTCGGCGCATTGGCCGCCTCGAACGCCAGCGCCTGATCAAGCATGGCATCGATGGCGTCGCGCGCCTCCACCCCCAGCCGGGCCAGCAGCCGGGCGCGCCCCTGCAACGGCCCGGACAGGATGCGTTCGAAAAATTCATAGGGCGCGGCGAAATCGGCGAAGCCCAGCATGTCGCGCAGCCAGTCGCGCGCCGCCATTACCTGCGGATCGGGGCTGGCCTGCACCCGGTCCCACAACGTGCCGGTGCGGCCATCAGCAAGCGTGAACAGCCGATCATGGTCCACATCGCCAAACGGCGAAACCAGCAGCGCGGCCAGCGTCAGGTCATCGCCCGGTTGCAGCGCGAACCGCACCAGCGCCAGCAGATCGGCCACCGCCAGCGGATCGGCGAGTTTCAGCCGGTCAACGCCCGCCACCGGCACGCCTTCGACATGCAACGCGGCGACGAGCGCACCCGAAAAGGCGCTTCGGCTGCGCACCAGCACCAATATGTCCTGCGGCCGCACAGGCACGCCGCGCGCCGGCAGCCGCAGCGGATCGCGCGGATCGAGCCAGCCGGCAATGCTGCGCGCGATGCGGTGGGCGAGCGCGATTTCGGCCTTTGGGGCGCGGGCGGGGGTGTCGGTTTCGTCCTCCTCCTCGTCCGCATCGCCCTCGCCACCGCCTTCGGGGATGAACGGCGGCCACAGCGTGACAGCACCGGCCTGATCGCCCCGGTGCGCGACATGCGGTTCCACCATGCCCGACGGATCGAGCACAGCATGGCCGAGTTCATCGGCAACCGCATCGACAACGCTGAGCACCGCCGGCACCGACCGGAAATTGGTGGCGAGCGGGATCGCCCGCCACAATTCGCGGCCATCATCGGCGAGTTGCTGGAACACGTCCTTTTGATCGGCATAGATGCGCGGGTCCGATCCCTGGAAGCTGAAGATCGCCTGTTTGAAATCGCCGACGACGAACAGCGTCCGCTGGATATCGCGCGCGCCCTCCCCGCCCCAGAATTCCTCCGTCATCGCCTCGACGATCTGCCACTGGCGGATGTTGGTGTCCTGCGCTTCATCGACAAGGACATGATCGATGCGCTGGTCGAGCTTGTAGCGCACCCATTCGGCAGCCCCCGGCGCATGCAACAATTGCTGGGCGGCATGGATCATGTCGTCATAATCGACAACGCCGAGCCGGGCCTTGGCGGCGGCGAACGATGCCGCCAGCCGTTTGCCGATGCGCAGGTGGCAGGCGGCATGGGCGGCTGCAGCGTAGAGATTCTGTTCGATGCGGACGTTGACAAGCACCGCCGCGAATTCGGCAAAGAAGTCCGCGGCAGCGGGATCGGCGGCGGTGACGGCCTTGGTGACGACTGTGGTGTTCATCGTGCCCTTTTGGGTGAGGAAGACACCGCACAAATCCTCGAACTGCACCGCCTGCCCCGGCGCATCGGCAGCAAGCCAGGCCTGCAACAGCGGCTGGCGCTTGGCCGCATTGGCACCGCCATGGGCAAGCGCGTCGGCAAGCTGGCGCAGCCCGCCAACATCGAACCCGGCAATGGCCGCGCCCAGCGCCTGTGCCCCATCCCGGTCCGCCGTAACCCCGAACCCCCGCCGCAGCATCGGCTCGATGCCCTCGACACGCAGCCCCGCCAGCGCCTCGCCATGCGCCCCCAGCCGCGCCGCGATGCCGGACAGCCGGGTTTCGCCGCCGGCGATGCTGATCGCGGCCAGGTCGTCGAGGAACGCCTGATCGCCCTCGGCGGCGGCGCGCTCGATGGCTTCGGCGAGCAACCGGCGGCGCAGCGCCGCCCCGTTGCGATCATCCAGCGTCGCAAAGCCCGGCGCCACCCCGGCCTCGATCGGGAAGCTGGCGATCAAGCCCTGTGCAAAGGCGTGAATGGTCTGCACCGCCATGCCCTGCGGCGCGTCCAGCACCTGCGCGAACAATTGCCGGGCGCGGTTGCACATCGCGTCATCATCGCCGGCGCGCAACGCGGCGAGGTCGCTTTTCAACGCGGCATCATCGCAGCGCGCCCACCAGGCCAGCCGGGCAAAGACGCGGTTCTGCATTTCGGCGGCGGCGAGCTTGGTGAAGGTAAGGCACAAGATGGCGTGCGGCGGCGTGCCCTGCAGCAACAGGCGCAGCACCCGGGCGGACAGCACCTGCGTCTTGCCGGTGCCGGCCGACGCCGCCACCCAGGCGTGCACATCGGGCGCCGCCGCATTGGCCTGCGCCGGC
>JBBQYI010000079.1:0-12953 GCA_038208825.1 Sphingomonadales bacterium
CAACGAGCGCGCCAATTTGCTGGCGACCGGCGTGCGTGATCCGTTTGCCATTGTCATGCAGCAGGTGAAATCGCCGACTGTCGCGGTGATCGACGGGCGCGAGACCATTTTGCTCGGCACCTATAATTACATGGGGATGACTTTCGACCCCGATGTGATTGCGGCGGGCGAGGCAGCGCTGCGCGAATTCGGTGCCGGGACGACGGGCAGCCGCGTGCTGAACGGCACCTATCAGGGCCACAAGGAATGCGAAGAAGCGTTGAAAGAGTTCTATGGCATGGAGCATGCCATGGTGTTTTCAACGGGTTACCAGGCCAATCTGGGCATGGTGGCGACGCTGGCGGGCAAGGGTGACTTTATCATCCTGGATGCCGACAGCCATGCGTCCATTTATGACGGCTGTTATCTGGGCAACGCCGATATCGTGCGGTTCAAGCACAACAGCGCCGAGGATCTGGAAAAGCGGTTGCGCCGGTTGCCACCGGAAGCCGGCAAGCTGGTCATCCTTGAAGGCGTCTATTCAATGCTCGGCGATATCGCGCCGTTGAAGGAACTGGTCGCCATCGCCAAGGCGCATGGCTGCATGGTGCTGGTCGACGAGGCGCATGGCATGGGCTTTTTCGGCGAGCATGGCCGCGGCGTCTATGAGGCGGCGGGCGTTGCCGATGACGTGGATTTCGTTGTCGGCACCTTTTGGAAATCTGTCTGCACGGTGGGCGGTTTCTGCGTTTCGCGCCTTCCCAAGTTCGATATTCTGCGGATGGTCTTTCGCCCCTATACCTTCACCGCCTCGCTGCCGCCCGCCGTGGTCGCCTGTGCCGCGACGAGCATCAGGAAGCTGATGCACGCCGGCGACAAGCGGGCGCGGTTGTGGGAAATGAGCCGCAAATTGCACAGTGGGCTGATCGCGCGCGGGTTCCGGCTGGCCACCGACACCTGCGAAAGCGCCATTGTTTCGGTGCTGATGCCCGACCAGGAAACCACCGTTCGCATGTGGCAGGCGATGCTGGAGCTTGGTGTCTATGTGAACATGTCGCGGCCGCCGGCGACGCCAGCCGGCGTGTTCCTGCTGCGTTGCTCGCTGTGCGCCGAACATTCTGCGGCGCAGCTGGAAACGGTGCTGGAACGGTTTGCCATGGCGGGGGAGGCTGTCGGCCTGTTCGCCGAGGCCGCCGAATAGCGGGCGGTTATTTCCCGATCGGCCGCACCGACAGGCCGCGCAGGTAATTCAGCACGATACGCACCGGCGTGACGCCACGTTCGGCGGTGAACAGGGTCTTTTCGGCGTCCGGCTTGGAAAGGCCGAGGCGCGGGTTGTTCGAAAAGCCGATGCCATCCCCGAAAATTGACAATTTGCCGTCTTCGTTGCGATCGTGCAGCGCGACGATGACATAGCGGCCGGGGCCGGGCAGGGTTAGGCAGACGGTCACGTCCCCCGCTGTCGTCACCGGCATTTCCTGGCGGCGCAGATATTTGCCGGATTCGAGATATTCGCCTTTCTCGCCGGTATAATCCTGGATGCGCAGGCGGCCGTCGCGATCCTTGAAACCATGGACGGTGACCAAGGCGGCGGTGCCACTGGCGCCGGGCCTGCAGGCGGCAGCGTCCGTGCCAAGCACTGGCCCTTGCGCCGCTTCGACAGCGGCGGACTGCGCGGCAGCGACGGGCGCTGCCAGCAGGGATGCGAGAAGAATGCCTGTCGACACTGTCGACCGGGACGACGATTTTGCCATGACCTTGATGTTTCACCGGGCTATAGGAAGCGCAACGCGTGCCGGGCTACTACCATTCGCCCGGTCGTTGCAACATGGTGAAGGCTTGCGGCGAAACTTGGGCGCAGCAGTGTCGACATCAAGGGACGGGACCGGGCTTCGCCTTTGATCGCACTAACCCGCTTTGATCGTTACCTTGCCCGGCTCATCATCGTGCCGCTGCTATCGTCGCTGGTGATCGCCGCGATGCTGCTGCTGCTCGACCGGATGCTGCGATTGTTCGATTTTGTGATGAACGAGGGCGGGCCGGTGAGCGTGGTGTGGCGGATGCTGGGCAATCTGTTGCCCGAATATCTGTCGCTGGGCATCCCCATCGGGGTGATGATGGGCATATTGATGGCGTTTCGCCGGCTGGCGCTGTCGACGGAACTGGATGCGCTGCGGGCGGTCGGCATCAGCTATAACCGGCTGTTGCGGGTGCCGTTCCTGTTTGCGATCTTCTTTGCTGTCGTCAATTTCGGCATTGTCGGATTTTTGCAGCCGATCTCCCGCTATGCTTATGAAAATCTGCAATTCGAATTGCGATCGGGTGCGCTGGGCGCGTCGATCAAGGTTGGCGAATTCGCCGCCATCGGCAAGGGCGTGACGATCCGGGTGGAGGAAAGCAAGAACCAGGGTGCCGATCTGCGCGGCCTGTTCGTGCGCGCCGAGGGCAGTGACGGGCAAAGCGTTGCGGTGACCGCCGATCGCGGCACCTTTCTTTCCACCGATGATCCCGATGTCATCCTGCTCCGCCTGAGCAACGGCACGCTGGTGCATAGCGCCAGTGCCAAGGGCGTGCCGCGCGTGCTGTCGTTCGTGCAGCATGATCTGCCGGTCAAGCTGCCGGCCAGCGCCAGTTTTCGAAAGCGCGGCCAGGGCAATCTGGAGCGCACCTTGCCCGAACTGGCCGCCACGGTGTTCGACAAATCGGCCGCGCCCGATACGCGGCGCGATGCCAGCGCCACCTTAAATCGCCGGCTGGTGCAGTGCCTCGTCATGTTTGCGCTGCCGTTCCTCGCCGTCGCGCTTGCGGTGCCGCCAAAGCGATCGACATCGGCGCTGGGGGTGTTCGTCAGCCTGATTGCGCTGATCACCTTTCACAAGCTGACCGAATATGGCGAGCGGATGGGCAGCATCGGCCGGGTCGATCCGATTTTATCGCAATGGGTTCCGTATATCGGGTTTCTCGCTTTGTCCCTGTGGCTGTACCGGGTTCTGGCATATGTGCCGGGCGGCCAACCCATCGGGGCGCTGGACCGTGGTTTCAGTCGGCTTGGCGGCTGGCTGTCAGCGCTGGCGGCGCGGCTGGTGCGGCGCGAAAACTGGCGCGACGATGTGCTTTCGGCGGGTTGAGGCATGAAGCTTTTCCCATCGAACACCATCGCCTGGTACACGGCGCGCATGTTCCTGATCCGCTCGGCGGCGTTTCTGATCGGCCTTGTGGTGATCCTTGAATCACTCGATCTGCTGGGCGAATCGGGCCGGATATTGGCGGCGACAGGCAATGGCGAGGCCGAGCTTTGGACCTATGTCAGCCTGCGCGTGCCGCAGCTGATACAGTTGTTCCTGCCGTTTTCGGTGCTGCTGGCGACGCTGGTGACGCTGGCGACGCTGAACCAGAACAGCGAGGTTGTCATCTTCAAGGCGGCCGGCATCTCGGCGCACCAGATACTGGCGCCGTTGTTCGTCGCGGCATTCGGCATCGCGATCGTCAATTTCGTGTTCAACGAACGGGTGACCACCCACGCCACGGCGGTGCTGACCGCCTGGAAACAGGCGGATTATGCGCATGTGCCGGTGACAGCCAAGCCGATCGCCGAAAGCTGGGTGCGGGGCGGCGACGACCTGTTCCACGCCGAAATCGTCAGCGGTCGTGGCGCGGCGACCGTGCTTCGCGGTGTGACTATCTATGATAGGGCGGACAATAAACTGTTGCGGGTGGTCATGGCCGATACGGCTCGGCCGGAAACCAAAGGCTGGCGGCTTTCGGGCGCCCGCGTCTTTGATGTAGCCAAGGGCACATTGACCCCGATGCCGGTGCTGGATTTCGAAAGCGCGGTGTTGCCGCGGCAGTTCACCACGACGGCGATCAAGCCGGAATATATCCCGTTGTGGGATTTGTGGCCGCAGATTGCCGAACAGCGCGCCGCCGGCAAGCCGGTGGACACGTTGATCGCGGCGGCATGGCACAAGATTTCAGGGCCGTTATCGACCGTGCTGATGCCGTTGCTGGGGGCGGTTGCGGCCTTTGGGTTGGCGCGGTCCGGCCGCTTGTTCGTGCGCGCGGTGATCGGCATGTTCCTGGGTTTTGCGTTCTTCGTCGCCGATAATTTCATGCTGGCGATGGGCAATTTCGGCACGGTGCCGCCGTTGATGGCGGCTTGGGCGCCGTTCATCCTGTTCCTGTTGATCGGCGAAGCGGTGTTGATCCGCACCGAGGAGTAGCGGCGTGCACGCGCCCCGTCGCGGCGCCTGTCCCAAATTGGCCGCAATGCGGCTCTAGGCGAACCCCATGATGGGGAAACAGCCTTGAATGCCCTGACCGGCGATATGAACCGATCGGCCAGCGCCGCGATCGTGGCGGTGCAGAGTGCCGCCGATCGCAAGCGCTTTGTCGAACTGCCGTATCGGCTATACGCCAATGATCCGAATTTTGTGCCGCCGCTGCGCAGCGAGGCCGGTGCGTTGATCGGCGGCATTGCCGGCAACCCGTGGTTCGAACATGCCCACAACCAGCTGTGGCTGGCGGTGCGGGATGGCGAGGTTATCGGGAGGATTTCGGCGCAGATCGACAATCTGGTGTTGACGCATATCGGTGCCGGCATCGGCCATTGGGGCCTGTTCGAATGCATCGATGACCAGGGGGTTGCCGACCAGTTGATCGCCACCGCCGAAAACTGGTTGCGGCAGCAGGGCATGACCAGGGCGCAGGGACCGTTCAGCCTGTCGATCTGGGATGAACCTGGGTTGCTGGTGGAAGGATTCGACAAGCCGCCGACGGTGATGATGGGGCATCATTTGCCCTATTATCAGCGGTTGATCGAGGCGTGCGGCTATACCGGCGTGAAGGATATGCACACCTGGGGGCTGCGCATCGACCGGCCGTTCCCGGAGATCGTGCAGCGCATTGTTGCCGCCAGCGAACGCAATACGCGGCTGGTGACGCGCCATGTCGACAAATCGCGCTTTGCCGAGGAAGCGGCGCTTATCCTCGACATATTGAACGATGCCTGGTCGACCAATTGGGGCTTTGTGCCATTGACCCCGGCCGAAGTGGCCTTTGTCGGCAAGAAGCTGAAGCCGATCGTGTTCGAAGACCTGATCCGTATTGCCGAATATGATGGTGTGCCGGTGGGTTTCATGATCGCACTCCCCGATATCAACGAATTGACCCGTGATCTGGGTGGCAGGCTGTTGCCGTTCGGCTGGGCCAAGCTGTTGTGGCGGCTGCGGGCGCCGAAGGTACGGCGGATCCGGGTGCCGTTGATGGGCATTCGCAAGTCATTGCAGGGCCATCGCATCGCGTCGTTGATGGCGTTTCAGATGATCGAATATATCCGCCATGATGCGGTTGCCAAATATGGCGCGGTGGAGGGCGAGATCGGCTGGATCCTGGACGACAACGGCCCGATGCGATCGATCGCCGATGCCATCGATTCAAAGGTGACGCGCACCTATCGGGTGTATGAAAAGTCGCTTTAGACGGGGCCGCAACCGGGGGGCCGCGATCAGTCGCGCAGGGTAACCCATGTCGGGGCGTGGTCGCTGGCCTTTTCGGCGCCTCGCACGGCCTTGTCGACACCGGCATCGACCAGCCGGTCGGCGGCGGTCGGCGACAGCAGCAGGTGATCGATGCGAAAACCATGGTCGCGCTGCCAGGCACCGGCCTGATAGTCCCAATAGCTCCACAGGCCGCCGCGCGGATGGGTGGCGCGCACCGCGTCGAGCCATCCATCCCATAGCAGGGCGCGATAGGCAGCGCGGCTTTCGGGCTGCATCAGCGCATCATCGGCGAGCGCCTTGGGCGACCAGATATCGTCGTCATTTGGTACGACATTGTAGTCGCCGGCGAGCACGACGGGCTCGCCATTGCCGACCATCGTGGCCGCATGGGCGCGCAGCCTTGCCATCCAGGCCAGCTTGTAATCGAACTTGGGGCCGGGCTGCGGATTGCCGTTGGGCAAATAGATGGAGGCGACGCGGACGCCGGCGACCACGGCCTCCAGATAGCGCGATTGTTCATCGCTTTCGTCACCGGGCAGGCCGCGCTGCGTTTCAGTTGCGGGTTCGCGGCTGAGGATGGCGACGCCGTTGAAGCCCTTTTGACCATGGACGAGGCAGTGATAGCCGGCTTCGTTCAGCGTATCGACGGGGAAGTTTTCAGTAACGGTCTTGATTTCCTGCAGGCAGGCGATGTCGGGCTTTGCCTCGGCCAGCCATTCGAGCAGGCGGGGCAGGCGGGCGTTGGTACCGTTGATGTTGAAGCTGGCGATGCGCATACGGCGACCTTAGGCGGTGGTGCGCCCGGGGGAAAGCCGTGGCAGCGTCAGGCCACTGCCTGATAACGCCGGCTCAGACGGAAAAGCTTGAACCGCAGCCGCAGCCCGATGCGGCGTTGGGGTTGCGCACCTCGAATGCTGCAGCGCCGATCTTTTCGACATAATCGACTTCGGCACCGGCAACGAAGGGCAGCGAATCGGGATCGACGAGCATGGTGACGCCATCAGTTTCAACGGCGAGGTCGTCGGGCGCGGCTTCTGCCTCCAGCCCGAACTTGTACTGAAAGCCAGCGCAGCCGCCGCCGTCGACGGCGAGGCGCAGTTTCAGGCCGGGCTTGCCCTGGCGCGCGGCGATCACGGCAACGCGGGCGGCGGCGGCGGGCATGAGGCGGGGGGAACTATCCATGGCACCAATGTAGGGCGCGGGCGGCGGCGACGCAATGCGGTGGCGATACGAAGGCGGCGGTGGGGCGAAAGCGGCACGATGGCGGTGCGGTCGCGATGGGGCTGGGGCCGTGCAGGGCGATGTCGGGGCAGCAGGAACGATACAGGCCGACGGACCCCGCCGGGTGCCGTCGGCCCGCGCGCCGTGATGTCGGCGCGAGACTATGCGTGTTGCAGGATCGTGCCGGACGCGATCAGCGATAATGGCGGATGGGCGTCATCGGCGCGGCATTGTTGGATGCCGTTACGGTATCATCGGCCAGCACCGGGCCAAAATCCTGCGCTGCCGCGGGATCGAAATTCCTGACGCCGGCTTCGTTCTTGGCGGCGAGCACGAATGCCGATGCTTCGAGGAACGGGCGCGGGTTGACCGAACGGCCATCGACGCGGACTTCGAAGTGCAAATGCGTGCCGGTCGAGCGGCCGGTCGATCCCATGCGGCCGATTTCCTGGCCCTGCGCGACATGTTCGCCGGCATGCACGAGGATTTTCGACAGATGGCCATAGCGCGTATCGATGCCGCGGCCATGGGCGAGCTCGACAAGATTGCCATAGCCGTTGGCGACGCCGGCCTTGCTGACAACGCCATCGGCCGAAGCATAAATGGGTTCACCGGTGGCGCCGGCCATGTCGACGCCGGCGTGCATGGCGCTGCCGCCGTTGAACGGATCATAGCGCACGCCATAGCTGGAAGTGTAGCGATAGTCCTTCACAGGCATATAGGCCGGGATGGACGAGACCGCAGCCTGCAGGTTGTTGAGCTTCTTCCAGGTGATGAACAGGCCCTTGAAGGCCGGTTCGACATTGGCGCTGACCGGGATGTAGGGGCCGCCGACGCCTTGCCGGGCGGACCCGTTCCAATCGCTGGCGGCGACGAACCGATCTGGGTTGAGGCCGAGGCGGGTGATCAGCGCGCGGGTTTCGCGCAGCTTGGCTTCGGCTGCACCAGTGGCGCGATCGACCAGCGCGAGTTGCTGGGATTCGAGCTGACGGAAGGGTTCGATGACGTCGGCGGGCGACCGGGCGGGGACCACGGTGGCGACGAGCAGGTTCTTCTGTACGCGCTTGCCGCCGCGCACCTTTGCCAGCGTTTCGGGCACGGTGGCGACGAGATCGCGGACCAGCGAAAGCTGATCGCTGCCCTGGATCTGACGGGGCAGCATCTTGGCGAGGCGGGTCACGTCCGGCTTGCCGGTCAGCAGCGCGGCGAGGAAGGCCTGGCGCGCTTCGAGCGACTGGGCACGCATTGCGACATCGCCCTTGAGAGCCGCGGTTTCGGAGGTCATTTCCTGCAGTTTCGACTGCATCTGGGCGAGTTCGGCCTGTTTGATGGCGAGCGCGGTATCGACCTGTGCATTGCCCGACATCATCGATGTGGTGGCGACGCCAAGCCAGCCGGCAACTAGAACTGCGGAACCGATTGCCATGACCTGCGTTCTCGTCCTCACGTTGATGGTCAGATGCTTGCCGATATCTTCCGGCTTGCCGCTTACCAGACTGAATTCCCGTGCCGGCAGGGCACGCGACACGGCTTGCGCAAGCCCTTCAAAGGCCACGTTAAGTCTGGTCACGATCCTGAAACTCCCGGTGTCGGATGTTCGTTTTGAAATATCGAACCCGACTCGGGGCCGACGACTAAACTCTCACTCGACTCGACTAAACTGTCGGGGGAAAGCCCGTGCGGCCATCCCCTCCGCCAGACCAATCAACCAGCCTGCGCCGGTGGTCGCAAGCCAAGTTCGGGGTGCCGGGGGCAAGCCGTTCAAGGCGCGCGATGAGTTGAGCCGGGGGGCCGGAATTTATGGCACTCAGTGTGCAACCATCTCGTTGCGATTCCATATTTCCCGATTCGAATCGGGTCGCCGCCGGTTCGATCGGATCGATTCGAGATTCCTTACGCGAAGCTGAATAAGACTTTAAGCAAGTGCCTGTGCGGTGGCCAGAACTTCGGCTGCATGGCCGGCAACCTTCACCTTGTGCCAGACCTGCGCGATGCGTCCGGCCCGGTCGATGAGGAAGGTGGCGCGCTCTATGCCCATGTATTTCTTGCCATACATGGATTTTTCGACCCACACGCCAAAGGCATCGGTGACGGCGCCATCGTCATCGGCACCCAGCCCGACAGTCAGGCCGTGTTTGACGCGAAACTTGCCATGCGCGGCGAGGCTGTCCCGCGACACACCGACAACGGCGGTATCGGCGGCGGCAAAGGCGGCGAGATGGGCGGAGAAATCCTTGCCTTCGGTGGTGCAGCCCGGCGTGTCGTCCTTTGGGTAGAAATACAGCACCAGCTTCTTGCCGGCAAAGCCCGACAGGCTGATCGGGCCGGTGTCGCCCGGCAGCGTGAAATCGGGGGCGGCGTCGCCCGCTTGCAGCGTGTCGGTCATGATTCGTCCTCTCGTCTGGCCAGCGCCGTGTTGAATGCCAGCCGCACCGCCGTTTTGGCCAGTGCCAATCGCGATTCAAGCGCCGGAAACGATGCCGCACCCGCACCGGGCGCGTCGTTACCGGTGCCGGCGTCGATGCCGCGCGCCAGCATGGCCTCCACCGCTGGCGGGAAGGTGGCGGGCACCTGCGCACCGGGCGCGATCAGCCGCAGCAATACGAGGAAACGGGAGAGCAGGGCATGGGCGCCACCGATATCGGCCGGCAGGGCGCCGCTGCCGACGAAGGCGTCTATGGCGGCGGCCAGGTCCGGCCCCAGACCGATGCGGTCACGCAATTGCAGGAAGTGCACGGTGAATTCCAGATCAACGAGGCCACCCGGTGCCAGTTTGACGTCGAAATTGCCCTTGGCCGGCTTGGCCTTGGCAATATCGGCGCGCATTTCGAGCACGGCGCGGCGCAGCGGCTCGGCATCGCGCGGGCGATCGAGTGTGGCGGTGATGGCGGCTTGCGCCTCGGCCATCGCCGCTGCGCTGGCACCCGTTGGCACGATGCGGGCGCGGGTGAGGGCCATATGTTCCCAATCGTCCGCGTCTGTTGCCTGATAGCGGGCGAAACTGGCCACCGACAGCGCCAGCATGCCCTTGGCACCCCAGGGGCGCAGGCGGGTATCGACATCATAGAGCGCGCCGGCGGCGGTGGGGACGGACAGCGCCGCCGTCAGCCGGGCGGCGAGCCGGTTGAAGTAGAGCGTTGCCGACAGCGGCTTGTCACCATCCGATTCGGCTTCGTGGTTGCCGCTGAACAGATAGACGAGATCGAGATCGGAGGCGTGGGTGAGGGCGCGCCCGCCGTAGCGGCCCAGCGCCAGGACAAGCGGCTCGCCGCCCGGCACGCGGCCATGGCTACGGGCGAAATCGGCAGCGACGGCGGGGGTGATGACGGCCAGCGCCGCATCGGCGAGATCGGCGAGCGCGCGGGCAGCGACCAACGGATCGGCTGCGCCTTCGATGAGTTGCGCGCCAAGCTGGAAGCGGCGTTCGCCGGTCCAGCGCCGGACGCGATCGAGCAATTCCTCCAGAGCGCCGCCGGGGGAGGCGGCATAGGCGCTGAGTTCGGCGGTGAGCGCGGCGCGGTCCGGCAATGGCGCGAACGCATCCGGGCTGAGCATCACATCGAACAGCGCCGGATCGCGGGCAAGGGCATCGGCGAGCACCGGGGTGACGCCGAGCAGGCGGCCGAGCAGTTCGATGAGCCGGGGGTTGGCCTGCAGCAGCGCGAAGAATTGTGCGCCGGCGGGCAGCGCGGCGAGAAAGCCATCGAGGCGGGTGGCGGCTGCCGCCGGATCGGCGGCGGCAGCGATACCGGCGAGCAGGCTGGGCAGTACCGATTCAAAGGCGGCGCGGGCGGTATCGCTGCGCAACGCCCGCAATTGCCCGCTGCGCCAGTGCAGGATGAGCGGTGCCAGCAGCTTTGCCTGGCGGGGGTGGTGCTGTTTTAGCCAGGCGGCGGGATCGGCGGGGATGGTGGTGGTTTCCGGGGCGGCGGCGGCGATCAGCCGGTCATAGGCGGTGGCGACGGGGGTGGTGACGGCAGTAAGCGCGCGCTCCATTGCCGGCCAGTCGCGGAGGCCGGACAGGCGGGCGACGGCGGCGCGGTCGGCGGCGAGGCGGGGGACGGCGTGGGTTTGTTCATCGCGGCGCATCTGCAACCGGTGTTCGGCGGTGCGCAGGAAGCGGTAACTGTCCGACAGCATCGTCGCTTCGGTGGCGGTGATCCGATCGGCGGCAGCGAGCGCGGCAAGGCCGTCAAGCGTGGCGGGCGCGCGCAGTGCCGGATCGCGGCCGCCCCAGATCAACTGGTGGATCTGGGCGAAGAATTCGATTTCGCGGATGCCGCCGCGGCCGCGTTTCAGGTCGAACCCCGGCCCGATGGCCTGGCCGGCTTCGAAATGGTCGCGGATGCGCAGTGATACCGATTGAATGTCGCGCACCGCCGTCCAATCGAGGCTGCGGCGCCACACGAACGTCCCGATACGGTCGAGCAGGCCCGACCCCAGCGCCATGTCGCCGGCGCAGGCGCGGGCGCGGATGAAGGCGACGCGTTCCCAGGTCAGCGCTTCCGATTGGTAATAATGTTCGGCGGCATCGACCGCGATGCTGATCGGCGTGATCTCGCTGGCCGGGCGCAGGCGCAGATCGACGCGATGCGCATAGCCATCGGGGGTCGTGCCGGCGAGCAGCGCGACGGCGCGGCGGGCGATGCGAACGGCGGCTTCGCCGGGTTCTTCATGGCTGCGGCGCGGGATGACGTCGGGATGATGGACGAGGATGAGATCGACATCGGAGGAATAGTTGAGTTCATGGCTGCCAAGCTTGCCCAGCGCGATGGCGGCAAGGCCCCGGTTGGGGGCATCGCGTTCGGCCAGCGCCTCGGCAATGGCGATGTCGATCGACAGATCGGCGAAATCGGACAGCGCCGCAGTAACGCGTTCCAGCGGCCATAGTCCGGCGAGATCGGCCAGCGCGACGATCAGCGCGACATCACCACGAGCGCGGCGCAGGCGGGCATCGGCTGGCAGCGCCGGGTCTGAGGCAAGCGCAAATGCGGCGGCGAGCGCAATGTCGGGCCCCGATTCGGCAAAGGTAACGGCGATATGGCGGCGACCGCGCAACAAGCCCTTCAGGAATGGCGCCTCCTCCCAAGCCGTAGCGGCGGCGGCTTCAAGCGCCGGCGACAGATCGGGCGGCAACAGCGCCGCCAGGTCTGGTGCAGGCTTGCGGGGGGGCAGGACAAAGACCATGATGTGGTGATGCCAGCGTCGGCCTATCGTGTCACCTTGTCAGCTCGCCCGATTGCTTTGTATCGGCGGTCGAACCAGGCCAGCGCGGCTGCGCTGGCATTTGATGAAGGCCGCTAGGGTCTTCGGGAGACAATAATGCGCAAATCGATCCTCATCGCAGCAATGCTCGTTGCCGGCGTTTCCGTTTCCGCCTGCAACACCATCGGTGGCGCCGGCAAAGACGTAAGCTCGGTTGGCAAGGCCGTGACCACCACCGCCAACGACGCCAAGAAATAAGCTTTCGGCGCACGGCCAAAAGCAAATTGCCGCCGCGATCACCCGATTGCGGCGGTTTTCTTTTTGACTGCGCGCATAGGCAATTCGGCGGCTATTCGGCCGTGATGTTGTTGCCGGGTGCGGGCGTGGACGGCGTTTGGGTGTCGCCGGCTGCTTCCCGGGCGCGGCTGCGTTCGGTGAACCAGATGCCGATGATCGAAAGTTCGTAAAGCAGCATCAGCGGGATCGCGAGCGAGAATTGGGACCAGACATCGGGCGGGGTCAGCACCGCGGCGACGGCGAAGGCGGCGACGATGGCGTAGCGGCGGCCCTTGATAAGCTGCTGCCGGGTGACGATGCCGGCGCGTTCGAGCAGCATGAGCAGCACTGGCAGCAGGAACGCGATGCCGAAGCCCAGGATCATGTTCATCACCAGATCGAGATATTCACCCATCGCCGGCAACGCTTCCTGGGTGATGCCGGTGACGGCGCCCGATGATTGAAAGCCGAGGAAGAAGCGGAAGGCGACCGGCATGACGCCGTAATAGGCCAGCGCCGCGCCGCAGGTGAACAGCACCGGCGTGGCGATGAGGAACGGCAGGAACGCGCGCTTTTCGCGCTTGTAGAGGCCGGGCGCCACAAAGGCCCAAAGCTGGTTGGCGATGATCGGAAAGGCGAGGCAGAGCCCGGCGAAGGCGGCGACCTTTACCTCCACGAAGAACGCTTCGTAGAGTTTGGTGTAGATCAGCTTGCCCATCGTGCCGGGGCCATAGGCCTGCACCAGCGGCTGAACGAGGAAGCCGAACACCTTGC
>JBBQYI010000080.1:0-12336 GCA_038208825.1 Sphingomonadales bacterium
CCCGCAGGGCCTGCACATCGCCGGCCAGGCCGCAACGCCCGCCGAACGCATCGACATGCTCGCCGCCACCGCCATGGCGCAGGGTGAAACCGTGCCGCGCGCCACCATCGAAGCCATTGTCGCCGGCACCGCCCGCATCGACACACCGGCGCTCAAGCACCTCGCCGCGCTCGACGCCGCGCTGGCGACCAACCACGAACTCGATGGCCTCGTCCACGCGCTCGGCGGCGGCTATATCCGCCCGGTCACCGGCGGCGACCTCCTGCGCACCCCTGAAATCCTGCCGACCGGCCGCAACATTCATGGTTTCGATCCGTTCCGGCTGCCATCGGCCTTTGCCGTCCGCGATGGCGCCGCACAGGCGCAAAAGCTCATCGAGCGCAGCCTCGCCGACAGCGGCCATATCCCCGAAACCGTCGCCATGGTGCTGTGGGGTACCGACAATCTGAAATCCGAAGGCGCGCAACTGTCGCAGGCCCTGGCGCTGATCGGCGCGCGGCCACGGTTCGACAGCTATAATCGCCTCGCCGGTGCCGAACTGATTTCGCTCGAAGAACTCGGCCGGCCGCGCATCGATGTCATCGTCACCCTGTCGGGCGTGTTCCGCGATTTGCTGCCGCTGCAAACCCGCATGCTCGCCGAGGCCGCGCTGCTCGCCGCACAGGCCGATGAACCGACGACCCTAAACTTCATCCGCAAAAACAGCCTCGCCCATGCCAGCGAACATGGCTGCGATCTCGAAACTGCGGCGCTGCGCGTCTATTCGAACGCGCAAGGCGCCTATGGCGCCAACGTCAATCTGCTCATCGACAGCAGCGGCTGGACCGATCCCAACGAACTCGCCGACAGCTTCGAACGGCAAAAAGGCTATGCCTATGGCGTCAAGGGCGAACCGGTGCGCCAAGCCGCCCTGCTCGCATCGGCGTTGAAAACCGTCGATTGCGCCTATCAGAACCTGGAAAGCGTCGAACTCGGCATCACCAGCATCGATCAATATGTCGATGCGCTGGGCGGGATCAGCCGCGCCATCACCCGCGCCAAGGGTCAAGCCGCCCCGGTCTATATCGGTGACCAGACGCAGGGCGCCGGCAAGGTCCGCTCGCTGCAGGAACAGGTGGCGCTTGAAACCCGCACCCGCATCCTCAACCCGGTGTGGACCGAAGGCCTGCTGCGCCACGGTTACGAAGGCGTTCGCCAAGTCGAAGCCGCCGTCACCACCACCATGGGCTGGTCCGCGACCACCGGCGAAGTCGATGCCTGGGTCTATCAGCGCATCACCGAAACCTATGTGCTCGACGAGGCCATGCGCACCCGCATTGCCGAACTGAACCCACGCGCTGCTGCCAAGGTCGCCAACCGGCTGATCGAGGCATCGGAGCGTAACTATTGGTCACCCGATGCCGCGACTCTCGCGGCGCTGCACGCGGCGACCGACGCCATCGAGGATGCGCTGGAAGGCGTGTCCAATGGCACTCAACAAGCGGCCTGAGGAACAAATAATGTCACTTCTTGATCTCGACCGCCCCGCTTCCCCACCCGATGGCGAAGGCAGCCTGCAGGTAAAGCTCGATCCCAGCATGAAGATCGGCAATGCCAAGGTGTTCGCCGTCTATGGCAAGGGCGGCATCGGCAAATCGACCACCTCGTCCAACCTGTCGGCGGCCTTCTCGCTGCTCGGCAAACGGGTGCTGCAGATCGGCTGCGACCCCAAGCACGACAGCACTTTCACGCTGACCAAGAAACTGATGCCGACCGTCATCGACGTGCTCGAAACGGTGGAGTTCCACCATGAGGAACTGCGCCCCGAAGATTACATGTTCGAAGGCTATAACGGCGTCATGTGTGTCGAAGCCGGTGGCCCACCGGCCGGCACCGGCTGCGGCGGCTATGTCGTCGGCCAGACGGTCAAGCTGCTGAAACAGCACCACCTGCTGGAAGAAACCGATGTCGTAATCTTCGACGTGCTCGGCGATGTGGTCTGCGGTGGCTTTGCAGCCCCGTTGCAGCACGCCGACCGCGCGCTGGTCGTCGCCGCCAATGATTTCGACAGCATTTTCGCGATGAACCGCATCGTTGCCGCCATCAAGGCCAAGTCGAAAAACTATGATGTGCGCATGGCCGGCGTCATCGCCAACCGCTCCGCCGCCACAGATGAAATCGATCGGTTCTGCGGCGCCACCGGGCTCGAAACCCTGGCGCATTTCCCCGATCTGGACGCCATCCGTCGCTCACGGCTGAAAAAATGCACCATCTTTGAAATGGATTCGACCCCCGAGATCGAAGCCGTGTGCAACGAATACAAGCGACTCGCCGCGTTGCTTTGGGCCGGCACCCGCCCGCTCGAAGCCAATCCGATGAAGGACCGCGACATCTTCGAATTCCTGGGGTTTGAATGAGCGAAGCCGCCGCCTCGACTGCTACCGCATCGGCCGTCCATGGCTGGGACGCCACGCGCGTCCGGCTGGAGGATTATTTTGACCGCACTGCCTTTGATGCCTGGGCGGCGCTGACCAGCGACGCGCCGGTATCGAAAATCCGCGCCACCGTCCGCGCCGGTCGGGACGAAATGCGCAACACATTGCTGTCCTGGCTGCCGCAGGATCTGACCGGCCGCCGCATCCTCGATGCCGGCTGTGGCACCGGGGCGCTTGCCGTCGAATGTGCCCGCCGCGGCGCCAGCGTCGTCGGTATCGATGTGTCGCCGCAACTCATCTCCATCGCCGTCGAGCGCGCGCCGCGCGATGTGCATGGCCGGGTCAGCTTCCTTTCGGGCGACATGCTCGATCCGCGGCTGGGCACCTTCGATCACATCGTGTCGATGGACGTGCTCATCCATTATGGCGCCGAACAGATCACCAGCGCCGCGACCGGCCTCGCCGCCCGCGCCCGCCACAGCCTGATCTTCACCTCCGCCCCCGGCACGCCGCTGCTGCGCACCGCCCGCGCCATCGGGCGGGTATTCCCCAAATCCGATCGCTCGCCGACCATTATCCCGGTCGGCCAGGCCGATCTGCGCGCCCGCCTCGCCCGCGCCATGCCGGCCGCCCGCATCGGCCGTGACCAGCGCGTATCGCGCGGTTTCTATATCAGCCATGCGCAGGAGTTGCTGACGGCATGAACCTGCGTCTGCCTCGCAAGGGCGCCGGCCTGTGGTTGAAGGTGGGAACGCAGTTCTTGCCCTTCGCCGATGCCGCGACGACGGAATTGCCGCTGGCCCGCCTGCTCCGCTTGTCGCTGTTCCAGGTGTCGATCGGGCTGTCGTTCGTGCTGCTCAACTTCACGCTCAACCGCATCATGATCGTCGAACTGCATGTGTCGGCGACGCTGGTCGCCGCCATGGTCGCGCTGCCGCTGCTGTTCGCCCCGGCGCGGGCGCTGATCGGCCATAAATCCGACAACCACGCTTCGATCCTCGGCTGGAAGCGCGTGCCCTACATCTGGTTCGGCACGCTGATGCAGTTCGGCGGCCTTGCCATCATGCCGTTCGCGCTGCTTCTGATGACCGGGCAGGGCCGGCTCGGCGGCGCCGGCGTCGGTATCGCCGGCGCCTGTTTTGCCTTTCTGCTCATCGGTGCCGGCATGGCCACCGCGCAAACCGCCGGCCTCGCGCTCGCCACCGATCTGGCGCCGGAGGAAAAGCGCCCGCGCGTGGTGGCGCTGCTCTATGTCATGCTGCTTATCGGCATGTTCTGCGCCTCGCTGGTCTTTGGCCGCATCCTTGGTGATTTCGAACCCAACCGGCTGGTCGGCGTCATCCAGGGCACCGCCGTCGTCACCGCCATTCTCAACATCATCGCGCTGTGGAAACAGGAGGCACGGCTGCCCGGCGGCGTCGCCCCGGCCCCCGATGCCATGGATTTCGCCGCCTGCTGGTCCGAATTCATCGCCATTGGCCGCACCCGCCGGCTGCTGGTGTCGCTGGCGCTGGGCGCCGCCGGTTTCGGCATGCAGGACATTTTGCTCGAACCCTATGGCGGCCATGTCCTCGGACTCAACGTCGGCCAGACCACCCTGCTGTCGGCGCTGTGGTCGGCGGGCATGATCGCCGGCTTCGCCTGGGCCGCGCGCGCCCTCGATAACGGCGCGGAACCGCACCGCATGGCGAGCTTCGGCGTCCTGACCGGCATCGGTGCCTTTGCCATCGTCGTCTTGTCGGCGCCGCTGCATTCGGCCCCCATGCTCGCCATCGGCGCCGCCGGCATCGGGCTTGGCGGCGGGCTGTTCGCGGTCGGCACGCTCGTTGCCGCCATGGCGCTCGCCACCGATGGCAAATCCGGCCTGGCGCTGGGTGCCTGGGGCGCGGTGCAGGCCACGGCCGGCGGCGTCGCCATCCTGTTTTCCGGCGCGCTGCGCGATGGCTTTGGCGCGCTCGCCATGTCGGGCCGGCTCGGCGCCGGCTTTGTCGATCCGGCGAGCGGCTACAGCTTTGTCTGGCACATCGAAATCGCGCTGCTGTTCGCAACGCTCATTGCTCTCGGCCCGCTGGCGCGGCGGACTCCTGAGCTTTCCCATCGCGCCCGTTTCGGCCTCAACGAATTCCCAACATGAGAGGGAAAACATCATGAACAACGTCATCATCGTCGGGGGTCTCGATGTCGCCGAACTCACCGTTTACATTTTCTTTGGCTTCTTCCTCTGCCTCGTCTGGTATCTGAACCGCGAAAGCCGCCGCGAAGGCTATCCGCTGGAACATGACATCACCGGCCAGGTCGGCGGCGAAGTCGATCGGCTGGATTTCAGCGCGCCCAAGACATTCCAGCTGCCACACGGGCTCGGCACCGTTACCGTCCCCGATGGCCGCCGCGATGCCATCCCGGAAAACGCCCGGCCGCGCCGCCATTCGGGCACGCCGCTGGAACCGACGGGTGATCTCTTGTCCTCCGGCCTTGGCCCCGCCGCCTATGCGCAGCGCGCCGACCGCCCGGATTTCGACATGTTCGGGCAACCGCGCATCGTGCCCATGCACGTCGCCGAGCACATCACCGTCGAAGGCCGCGATGTCGATCCGCGCGGGCTGCCGGTTACCGGGCTCGACAATGTCATCGCCGGCACGGTCAAGGATCTGTGGGTCGATCGCAGCGAGCATGTCATCCGCTATCTCGAAGTGGCGCTGTCGGGTGGCGGCAATGTGCTGCTGCCGATGCCGATGGCCGAAGTTTCCCGCCGCCGCGTCCATTGTGATGCGGTAACCGGTTCGCAGTTCGCCGCGGCGCCGACGCTGGCCAGCACCACCCAGATCACCCTGCTGGAAGAAGAAAAGATCCAGGCCTATTTTGGCGCCGGCTATCTCTGGGCAACGCCCGCCCGTTCGGAGCCGCTGCTGTGAGCATCGAATACGACAATGAACCCATCAAGGGCCTGCCGGGCTTTCTGCCAAAAGGCGAATCGATCGTCTGGCAGGGCTCCCCCGATTGGCGCTCGCTGGCGCGCGGCGTCTTCCACACCCGCCTTGTCGCGGTCTGGTTCGCCATCGCCTTCGGGTCGGCGTTCATCGCCGGCGGCACCGGGCTGAAGGGCGCTGCCATCACCCTGCTGGTGGCGCTGCTCGGGCTTGGCATCCTCGCGGCGCTCGCTGTCACCCAATCGCGCACCACCGTCTACACCCTTACCGACAAACGCATCGTCATGCGCTTTGGCATCGCCCTGCCCAAATGCATCAACCTGCCGCTGAAACTCATCGAAAGCGCCGATCTGAAACCGGCCGGCGCCGGCCATGCCGATGTCGCGCTGAAACTGCACGGCCGCTTCCCGCTCGGCTGGCTGCAGATGTGGCCGCACGTCCGGCCCTGGCAGGTCGGCGATCTGCAGCCCATGCTGCGCTCGGTGCCCGACAGCTTTGCGCCGGTGCTTGCGGCAACGCTCGCCAAGGCCGATCCCGGCCTGCACCGCCCGCTCGCCGCTGCGGCCGCCACCGCTGCCGAAGCCCCTGCCATGGGGGTACCGGCATGAGCGATTTTCGCGACGAAAAATTCCCGCCCTGGGTGCTCTGGGCCGCCGGCGGGATGATCGTCATGACCACGGTCGTGGTATTCGGCGTCAGGCTCGGCGTGCTGCCGGCACGGGCGACCGCGCCGCAGGAACGCGCCATCGAACATGTCGCCATGGTCACAACCCGCGATTTCCGCTTTGCCGACCGCGCTGATGGCGCGCTGGTTGCCACCGACGCCAAAACCGGCAAGGTTGCGCTGGTGCTCGAACCCGGTTCCAACAGCGGCTTCATCCGCGGCGTCATGCGCGGCCTGATGCGCGAACGCATGCTCAACGAGGCACCGCGCAAAGGCGCCGTGACGGTAACGCAATGGGCCGATGGCGCGCTGACCCTGCGCGACAATGAAACCGGCCGCATCCTCGAACTCGGCAGTTTCGGCCACACCAACCGCGCCGCCTTTGCGCAATTGCTGGTACCCGGCACCCATGTCGTCGAAAATGCCGAAACCGCCGCCGCACGCGCCGGACCAGCAACGCCCGACACCAATACCGCCGTCGCGCCCGATGCAAACCGGCCGCCCACAACTGCCGCCGCCGCACCCAAGGGGGCCGGCCCGGCATGACCCGCCTTTTCGCCCGCCAAAGCTGGGAAACCGGTTGCACCATCGCTGTGGAACACACCGCCGATGCGCTGCACGCCCATGTCGAGCTCGATGACAATGTCGAAATCGGCCCCGGTGACCAGGTGCGGGTGCACGGCGCGCCGGTGCGGCTGCCGTTCGGCGAATCGATACTGCTGCGGCGCCGTGCCACCGTGTCGCGCGCCGGGCTGGTGGCGCAATGGTGGACGAGGTTGCGCGCCATGCTCGATCTGACCGAACTCTACGAAATCACCTTCAGCTCGGAGAAGCCGCGATGAACGCGCCGGCATTGAACATCAGGGCGGCCGATGCGCCGATCACCAGCGACGATGCGATGGCCATCGCCACGCAGGATACCGTGCTGTCGCCGCGCTTCTACACCACCGATTTCGCCGCCATGGACCGCATCGATGTGTCGGGCGTGCGCCCCGAATGGGATGCGCTGATCGCCGAAATGACCGCCGACCCCAACAAGCGGCATTTCAAGCGCACCGAGGAATTCGACGGCGTCATCGAAAACCTGCCGCCCGAACTGCGCATCGAATTCACCGATTTCCTGGTGTCATCGATGACATCGGAATTTTCCGGCTGCATCCTTTACGCCGAAATCGCCAAGCGGGTGACCAACCCCGACGCCAAGGCGCTGTTCAAGCTGATGGCCCGTGACGAAAGCCGCCATGCCGGCTTCATCAACGACAGCCTGAAGGACGCCGGCATCGGAATCGATCTCGGCTTCCTCACCAAGACCAAGAAATACACCTATTTCCGCCCGAAATTCATCTATTACGCGACCTATCTGTCCGAAAAGATCGGCTATGCGCGGTACATCACCATCCACCGCCACCTCGAACGCCACCCGGAAATGCGCTTCCATCCGATTTTCAAATGGTTCGAGGAATGGTGCAACGATGAATTCCGCCACGGCGAGGCCTTTGCCCTGTTGATGCGATCGGACCCGGCGCTGCTCACCGGCCTCAACAAGCTGTGGATCCGCTTCTTCCTCGTTGCCGTCTATGCGACGATGTATGTCCGTGACCACAACCGCCCGGCACTGTACGAGGCCTTTGGAATCGACCCCACCGAGTATGGCTTCAAAGTGTTTTCCATCACCAACCAGATCACCGGCCAGGTATTTCCGCTGCAACTCGATACCGATGCGCCGAAATTCCGGGCGCTGCTGGAAACCATGCGCGGCATCTCGGCCGGCATCGACTCGGCGCGGGCGCAGGGCGGCGTGGTTGGCGGCATCAAGCGTTTCGGCCTGACCATCGCCGCTGCCGCCACCTTCCTGCGGCTTTATACCCACCCGGTCATCCGCCACGACCTGCCCGCCACCACCCGGCTGCAGCCCGCCTGGTAACCTGGTGTCCGAACTCGTCCTTCCTTTGCTGTTCGCGACGCTGCTGTGGTTCTTTGCCACCGGCTTCGTGCTGTGGCTGGACCGGCTGCCCAGCCGGACCTGGCCGGCCAGCATCGTCGGGGCGACGGTGGCCAGCGGCTTTGCCATGGGCGGCATCATCATGACCGCGCCGATGACCGGCAGCGCCGCCGCCTATGCCGCCTTTGCTTGCGCGCTGGTGCTGTGGGGCTGGCATGAACTCAGCTTCCTGATGGGGTTCGTAACCGGCCCCAATCACGCCGAATGCCCGCCCGATGTCACCGGCTGGCAGCGCTTTCGCCTCGCCGCCGCCACGCTGATCCACCATGAAGTCGCGATGTTCGCGACTGTGCTCGTCATCGCCGCCACCACCTGGGGCGCGCCGAACCAGACCGCAACGCTCACCTTCGTGCTGCTGTTCGTCATGCGCCTGTCGGCAAAGTTCAACATTTTTGCCGGCGTGCCGCATCTTTCGACCGAAATGATGCCGGAACACATGCGCTATCTCGCCAGCTATTTCCGCATCCGGCCGCCGCGGCTGTTCTTCGCCTTCAGCCTTGCGATGATCGCCGCTGCCGCCGCCTGGCTCGGCGCCGCGGCGCTGGCGGCAGAAGGCGGCGTTGCCACCTGCTACGCCCTGGCGTTCGCACTCGTCCTGCTTGCCTTCATCGAACACGGCTTTCTGGTTGTGCCGTGGCAGGATGCCAGCTTGTTCCGCTGGGCCATGAAGGACGTGACAAACCAGAAAAGACGCAAACCAGAGTTTGACCCGCGGGGGGCCGAACCGCTAACCATTCGACAAGGAAAGACGCTTGTTCCGTGCGAAGGCGCGGGGCAATGAGCGTTCGGGAGACCAAGATGGATTATGAAGCCCATTTCCAGGCCGCACTCGACGGCCTGAAAGAACGCGGCAATTACCGCGTCTTTGCCGAACTGCAACGGCAGAAGGGCCAATACCCGCGCGCCACGCGTTTCACCGAAGCGGGCGAAACCCAGGAAGTCACGGTCTGGTGCTCCAATGATTATCTCGGCATGGGCCAGCATCCCGATGTCATCGACGCGATGCACGAGGAGCTGGACCGTTCCGGCGCCGGTGCCGGCGGCACCCGCAATATTTCGGGCACCATGCACGCCCATCGCCAGCTCGAAATCGAACTCGCCGATCTGCATGGCAAGGAAGACGCGCTGCTGTTCACTTCAGGGTATGTTTCGAACTGGGCGGCGCTCGGCACGCTGGCGGCAAAACTACCCAATTGCGTCGTGCTGTCGGACGCGCTGAACCATGCCTCGATGATCGAAGGTATCCGCCACAGCCGCGCCGAATGCCTGAAATTCAAGCATAACGACGTCGAGGATCTCGACCGGCTGCTCGCCGGCATCGAACCGGGCCGGCCCAAGCTGGTTGCCTTTGAAAGCGTCTATTCGATGGACGGCGATATCGCCCCCATCAAGGAAATCATCGAGGTCTGCGAAAAGCATGGCGCCATGACCTATATCGACGAAGTCCATGCCGTGGGCATGTACGGCCCGCGCGGCGGCGGCGTTGCCGAACGCGAAGGGCTGATGGACCGGTTGACGGTGATCGAAGGCACGCTGGGCAAGGCGTTTGGCGTGGTCGGCGGCTATATCGCCGGTTCAAAGGCCATGTGCGATTTCGTGCGCAGCTTTGCCTCGGGCTTCATCTTCACCACCGCGCTGCCGCCTGCCATCGCCGCCGGCGCGCTGGCCAGCGTCCGCCACCTGAAGGCATCGCCGTTCGAACGCAAGCGCCAGCAGGAACGCGTTGCCAAGGTGCGCGCGGCGCTGCGCGCCATGGGCATCCCACAGCTGGACAACCCCAGCCACATCATCCCGGTCATGGTCGGCGACGCCAAAAAGGCCAAGATGATCAGCGACTGGTTGATGGAAAACCACGGCATCTATGTGCAGCCGATCAACTATCCGACCGTGCCGGTGGGCACCGAGCGGCTGCGCATCACCCCGTCGCCCGTCCATTCGGATGACGACATCGACCGGCTGGTCAAGGCATTGAGCGACATCTGGGGCCAATGCGCCCTGCACCGGGTCGAGGCCGCGGCATAACGCAGGCAGATACCGCCAAACGAAAAACGGGCGGGCCGCAAGGCCCGCCCGTTTCGCTACGCAACCGTGAAAAACTTACGGCAACAGCACCGCATCGACGACATGGATGACACCGTTCGACTGGTTGACATCGGCCGTGGTGACGGTGGACTTGCCACCCTTGGCATCGGTGATGACGACCTTGCCGCCGACCAGCGACGCGGTGAGCGCCTCGCCCTGCACGGTCTTCAGGACTGCCTTGCCCTTGCCGGCCTTGATCGCCGCAATGACATCCTTGGCGCCCAGCTTGCCGGCAACCACGTGATAGGTGAGGATGGCCGCAAGTTGGGCCTTGTTTTCAGGCTTCAACAGCGTTTCGACCGTGCCGGCCGGCAGCTTGGCAAAGGCGGCATTGGTCGGCGCGAACACCGTGAACGGCCCGGCGCTCGACAGGGTATCGACCAGGCCAGCCGCCTTCACCGCCGCCACCAGCGTGGTGTGGTCCTTCGAATTCACGGCATTTTCGATGATGTTCTTGCTCGGGTACATGGCAGCACCGCCGACCATCACGGTCTTTTCGGCCATCTTGGCGGCGGCCGGCGCGATGGCCAGCCCGGAAAGCGCCGCGGCGGCCAGTGTTGCGCGCAGGACAGTCTTCAAATTCAGCATAAACGCTTCCTCTTACTGATAACATGGGTCCGGATGGACAGGCCTAGATACGCCGCCACCGCCACGCTGGATGCACGATCAGGGCTGTGCAAATTGCCGCATATCGTTGGATAAATGCCCATGGCCAGCGCCCCGCACGCCCACTGGGCTAGAGTTGCTTGCATTGAGTTTGAATCGCCCCTCTCCCGCCTGCGGGAGAAGCGAGAGACGGCGAAGCCGGCCCGGGTGAGGGTGTTTCGTGTTTCGAAGCTTGGGAACACCCTCACCCACCGCGCTGGCGCGCCAGTCGCCTCTCCCGCAAGCGGGAGAGGGGGCGCTTCAATCAAACTGAAATTGGCCCTAGCCCTATACTCGGTTGCACTTGGTCAAAGCGCCCCAATCCGGTTGATGCGAAGGCGTCGCGTGCGGTTGCAGGAGAGGGGCGCGTCGACCAAGCGGCGGCAGAGCCTAGACTTCGGTGAGCTTGCCCGTCGCCACCACCGGCCCTGTCGGCAGGCCGGTTGGCGAACCACCGTCCGGCTCGATCGAAATCGCCAGCGTGTCGCCCGCCGAAAGGCCCTTCAGCTTCTCCGCCGGGATCACATGCTCATTGGGCCCCTGGATATCGATGACACCCAGCGACCGCGGCGGATTTTTGCCCTGGATCACCCAAAGCTCGGCCGATTTGCCCTCATCATCGCGCTTGGTCGCCGGCGTCAGCACCACCGCACCGCGCAACGGGTCATAGGCGGCCGACAGCAACGGCGTGCCGTCCGACCCCGCCATGGCCGCAACCAGCAGCTTGGCAGGCGCAGCCGGCGCACTCGCCACCGGCAATACCGGCGGTGCGGCCGGCACCAGCGCAATCGCCGCCGCCGCCACACCGGCAAAGGCAACCCCACGCCACAACATCAGGCTGTTCCACAGGCCGGGCCGGGCTGTCGCCACCGGCACCGCCGCACGCACCGGAGCGATCTCGGCAGCAATCGCCGCCCATACCGCCGGCGGCGGCACCTGCGGCGCGGTTTCGGCATCCAGCGGCGACAATTGCGCCTGCCAATCCTCCACCAACGCCCGGAACCCCGGATCGGAGCGCAGGCGCAATTCCACCGCGCGGCGATCATTCCGGTCCAGCGCGCCGATGGCGAAATCCATCGCCAGCATCTCGTCGGCGCTCATCGCGGCTTCCGGACCATTCATGTCATCATGGCCCGTCATGCGATCGACCCTGCAAGATCGGTCTTCATCCGCATCAACCCGCGCCGTACCCAGCTTTTCAATGTGCCCACCGGCACGCCTTCACGCTGCGCCAGCGCTTCATAGGTCGCGCCTTCGAAATAACAGCCGCGGATGATCGCGGCATGGCGCGGGTCCAGCGTCTGCAACGCCGCCTGCAAGCGCCGGGCATTGCGGTCGGTATCGATCAACGCATCGGCGGCCGGGCTATGGTCGGGCACGGCATCGGCTTCGTCCACCGGCGCCATCGGGCGGCTGCCGCGGGCGCGCAACCGGTCGATCGCGCGATTGCGCGCAATGGTCGCCGCCCAGGTGACAGGGCTGGCGCGCGTCGGATCAAACTCCGCCGCCTTGCGCCAAATCGTCACGAAAACTTCCTGCAAAACATCCTCGGCCTCGCCTCGTTCGACCAAGATACGCAGGATGATGCCAAATAGCTTCGCC
>JBBQYI010000081.1:0-12149 GCA_038208825.1 Sphingomonadales bacterium
GCCAGCCCACCGCCTGCTGCGCCCGCGCGGCGGCCAACCAGCCATTGAAGCGCTGGCTGGCGACATAGCTGTTGTCGACCACCGTGCCGCCAAAGGTCGCAATGGCTTCGCGCGCCATCAGCACGTTGACGGCGATCACCAACCCGAAAAACGCAATCATCAACGCCAGCATGTGCCAGCCGGTGAAGGGACGGGTCATTCGCCATGCTCCTCGGTATCGGGGCGGTCGAAGCGCGTTGTTTCATGCGCGGTGCCGCCCTCTGCATCGGTGGCGTGCACGGTGAAGGCGATGTCCTGATGCTCAGGCCCGGTGCCGGGTGCTGCCAGGAACAGCTGGACGGCCTGAACCTGATCGGCACCGACATGCATCGTCACCTGTTGGGCGGCATTACGGCGATCGCCATGTTCATCCCACAAGGCCGCGCCCGCCAGCCCGGCCACGGCAATCTTCATATTGCGCGGGCGACCCTCCATATTGCGAACCTTGATCGTGTAGGTGTTGCGGATCTGTCCGTCCGCCAGCCGCACCCATTGCGGATTGCGCGTCTGCGCAACCGACAGATCAATCCGCGCGCGATTGCCAAGCGCAAACACCATGCCAAGCCCGATTCCGGCCCACACCATGAAATACAGCAGCGTACGCGCGCGTAACAATCGGCTCAGCGGCGGCTTGAGTGTGCCCCCTGCCTGCGCAATCTTTTCATCGGCCTCGCTGGTATAGCCAATCAAGCGAGCCGGGCGACCGACCTTAGCCATGATATCATCACAGGCATCGATGCACAGCCCGCAGGTGATGCAGCCAATTTGTGATCCCTCGCGGATGTCGATGCCGGTCGGGCAGGCCGCGACACAGGCGTTGCAATCGATGCAATCGCCCATTCGTGCGGCTGGATCGTTGGCAAGCTCGGCTAGATCATGCGTGCGCTTTACCCCGCGTCCACGAGGCTCGCCGCGCCACGCCTTGTAGGTTACCGCGAGGGATTGTTCGTCCATCATCGCCGCCTGAATGCGCGGCCACGGGCACATATAGATGCACACCTGCTCGCGCATCAGCCCGCCCAGCGTGTAGGTGGTGAAGGTCAGCACACCGACGGTGGCATAGGCGATAAACGGCGCGGTGCCGGTGATGAATGCATAGGCTAGGGTGGGCGCATCGGCGAAGTAGAAAATCCACGCCCCGCCGGTCGCCGCTGCAATCACCAGCCAGACGGCGTGTTTGGCGACCCGGCGCGCGATCTTGGCGGGGGTCCAGGGCGCGGCTGACAGGCGGAACTGCGCGTTGCGATCCCCGTCGATCATCCGTTCGACATGGACGAACATATCGGTCCACACCGTTTGCGGACAGGCATAGCCGCACCATGCCCGGCCGACCGCCGAGGTGACAAGGAACAGGCCGACGCCCGCCATCACCAGCAATCCGGCGACATAATAGAATTCGTGCGGCCAGATTTCGATCTGGAACATGTAGAATCGCCGGTGTGCGATATCGACAAGCACCGCCTGGTCCGGCGCATAGGGACCACGATCCCACCGCAGCCATGGCGTGACATAGTAAACGGTCAGGGTGATCGCCATGACCAGCCATTTGAACCGCCTGAAAGGGCCGTCGATCGCCTTGGGAAACACACTGCGGCGGGCCTCAAAAAACGGACCTTGCGGCACAATCTGCGGATCAGCCGCCATCGATTGGCGCCTTTGCATCGGGCGCGGCAGCAGCTGGAACAGTCTGGGCGACCACCGGCGGCTCCCCGCCGCCCAGCGAATGGACATAGCTAGCCAGCATCTTGATCGTTACTGGATCAAGCCGCCCCGTCCATGCCGGCATGACGCCGCCGCGTGCGTTGGTGATCGTCGTCGTCAGTGCCGCGCGGTCGCCGCCATAAAGCCAGATCGCATCGGTAAGGTTCGGGGCGCCCACTTCCCGATTACCCGTTCCGGCATCGCCATGGCACACGGCACAGTTTGCCGTGAACAGCATCGCGCCGCGCTGTGCCGCCCGCGTTACCGGCGCCTGGTGCGAAATTGCCCGCACATGGGCGACAAGATCGCTGATTTCGGCGGGCTTCAATATGCCATCCCGGCCAAAGGCCGGCATCTGCGACACACGGGTTTCCGCATTGTCCGGCTGGCGTATGCCATTGGTGATGGTCGCCTGGAGCGCAGCCGGGCTGCCGCCCCACAACCAGTCATCGTCATTCAGGTTGGGGTAGCCTTTCGATCCGGCCGCCCCGGTGCCATGACACTGCACACAATAGACTTTGAAGGCCGAATGCCCGCCCTCCTGCGCCGCCCGCAGCAGCGCTGGCCGGGCGGCAAGCGCATCGACGGGCGTTGCCGCAATTTCTCGCCTGATGGGTGCCAGCCGCCTTGTTTCGCTGGCAACGGCATCGGCGAGCTCACCGCGCGATGTCCAGCCGAGCAACCCCGGCGTTGCACGGTCTGCGAGCGGGATTGCCGGATAAAGCACGACATAGCCCAGCGCAAAGACGATGCTGGCATAAAGGCCGAACAGCCACCAGCGCGGCATCGGCGTGTCGAGTTCCTCGATCCCGTCCCATTCATGCCCGACTGTCTCGGTGCCGGTCGCCTGGTCGATGCGCTTGCCATCACTCATCGCCGCCGTCCTCATTGTCGAATATCGCCATGGCTGCGCGGGCGTGATCCGCATCGGCGCCGCGCCGGAAGGTCCAGCCGACAAAGGCGATGAACAGCACGCCCATGGCCACCAGCCCCCAGCTATCGGCAAAATGCCGCCACGTGTCGTAACTGCTCACTTTGCCTTCTCCAGGGGCTCGGCAGCGTTGAAGTCGATATGGGTGCCCAGCGACTGGAGGTAGGCGACAAGCGCGTCCATCTCTGTCAGTCGGCCCGGATCACCATCAAAATCCCGCGCCTTGGCATCAGGGTAGCGCTTGGCCAGCCCGGATGCGTCTGCATCGGCGCTGCCCTGCGTGACCAGATCGGCCTGTGCCGATGCGATATCTTCATCGGTGTAGGGAACGCCAACCCGTCGCAGCGCGCGCAGATGGTCGGCGATATCGCTGACCTTGACGTCCCTGTCGGCAAGAAATGCATATGGCGGCATGATCGATTCCGGCACCACGGAACGCGGATCGGTCATATGTTCGACATGCCAGGTATCCGAGTATCGGCCACCGATACGCGCCAGATCGGGCCCGGTGCGCTCCGACCCCCATTGGAAGGGGTGATCGTACATGCTTTCCGACGACAGGCTGTAATGGCCATAGCGTTCCACTTCGTCACGGAACGGCCGGATCATCTGGCTGTGGCAGCCATAACAGCCCTCGCGTACGTAGATGTTGCGGCCCACCTGTTCGAGTGGGGTGTAGGGCCGCACGCCCTGCACCTTCACGACCGTCGCGGAGATCCAGAACAACGGCGCGATCTCGATTATGCCGCCGATGGCGACGGTGATGAACGCCAGCACCGCCAACAGGGTGACGTTGCGTTCGATCCGTTTGTGACCGCCAAGCAAGTTTGCCATGTCCCTGATCCTATTCGGCTGCGACTGGCTGAACGGTGCCCGCCCGTGGCAATGGGCGATCGCGAGACGGATCATAGGCAGCGTCCGTCATCGGTGCTTCGACGCGCAACCGGCCGCGGATCGTCATGCCGATATTCCATGCCATGATGATTGTACCCGCCAGGTACAGGACGCCGCCCGATACGCGAATGACGTAATAGGGGTGCATCGCTGCCACCACCTCGGCAAAGGCATAAACCAGATAGCCGTCCGAGCCATATTCGCGCCACATCAGGCCCTGGGTGATCCCGGCCACCCACATCGACGAGGCGTAAAGCACGATGCCGATCGTCGCGAGCCAGAAGTGCCAGTTCACCAGCCGCAGCGAATACAGTCGTTCGCGCCCCCAAAGCCGCGGCGCCATGTAATACAGCGCGGCGAAGGTGATCATGCCGTTCCAGCCAAGCGCGCCGGAATGCACATGGCCGATGGTCCAGTTGGTATAGTGGCTCAATGAATTGACCGACTTGATCGACATCATCGGCCCTTCGAAGGTCGCCATGCCGTAGAACGCCAGCGCAAATACCATCATGCGGATGATCGGATCGGTACGGACCTTGTCCCAGGCGCCGTTCAACGTCATCAGCCCGTTGATCATGCCGCCCCATGACGGCATCCACAGCACGATCGAAAACACCATGCCCAGCGTCTGCGCCCAATCGGGCAACGCCGTGTAATGCAGGTGATGCGGTCCCGCCCAGATATACAGGAATATCAACGACCAGAAGTGCACGATCGACAGGCGATAGCTGTAGATCGGCCGCTCGGCCTGTTTGGGAACGAAGTAATACATCATGCCCAAAAAGCCCGCAGTGAGGAAAAAGCCGACGGCGTTATGGCCATACCACCACTGCGTGAGCGCATCCTGCACACCCGAAAATGCCGAATAGGATTTCGAACCGAACCACGATGGCGGCAACGACATGTTATTGACCAGATGCAGCATCGCGACGGTGATGATGAACCCAAGGTAGAACCAGTTGGCGACATAGATGTGCGGTTCGTGCCGACGCACCACCGTGCCGACATAAACCGCCAGGTAACTGACCCAGACGATGGTCAGCCAGATATCGACATACCATTCCGGCTCGGCATATTCGCGGGATTCGGTGATGCCCATGACATAGCCGGTCGCGGCCAGCACGATGAACAACTGGTATCCCCAGAACACGAACCGGGCGAGCCATGGGAATGCCAGCCGCGTCCGGCAAGTGCGCTGCACGACATAATAGCTGGTTGCGATCAACGCATTGCCGCCAAAGGCAAAGATCACTGCCGATGTGTGCAATGGCCGTAACCGGCCAAAGGTCGTGTATTCGGAGTGCAGGTTGAGCAACGGATAGGCCAGTTGCGATGCGATCACCAGCCCGGCAAGAAACCCGACGAGTCCCCAGAACACCGTGGCGATAACCCCCCAGCGAATGACCTCGTCATCATAACTGTCGCCACCTGGCGTTGCGGGCGGCCAGATGCCCGCCAGCGCACCATGGTCTGCCCGCACCATCGTCGCCGCAGCGGTCAGCAACGCCGCCACCCCGACAATCGCCATGTGCACGGCAAAGCCGGTGTCGGTTGAAAGCGCAAAGGCGATGAATGCCAGCAGCGCCGCGGCGAACCAACCGCCGACCTTCATGACCAAGATATCCATGTAACGTCGCAACACCCCTGAGGAATTTCTATCGGGCGCTTAGTTTGTCCCCACAGGTCGGGCATTGATCCATGTCAAAGCGTGAAAGACTAATAGCAACCAGACGCCTCACGATCCGGGGCGACGACAGCGAAATGACGGTTCAAGATATCCAACGGCTTGACGCGCGAGGTGATAATCTCCAGCCGGGCGTCCTCACAAACGGACTGCCAGCAGGCTGTCTCGGAATTGCCTTGTGAAAGACTGGTGCGCTTAGGTGACTCGAACACCTTACCCCATCATTACGAATAGGTCTGACGAAGAAAGTAAATTTGAATGATTACAGGCAGATGATGCCGATATCGGCCGCAAGGGTTCCGGCGACCAACGCAAGACCCAAAGGGAGCCATGTTCCGACTCCGGCGTTTGCTTAGCCAAAGCACTTTCGGCTGGGAAGATCGGGAAAGTTGACCTCTGCTGGGCCCACAGGGGAATGAGCCGCACGGTCGAGACGATCGACGATCTGCGACCACTAACGCTCGCGCCATGCTGACCACAGCGCCATCTGCCAACGTCGGGGCCAACGCAGGCGAAGCATGCCTGTCAGCTGGTCGAGCGGGTCAAAATCGAAGGGGAAAAGTCTTTGATATGAGCCAGCCACGCGCAAACTCGCCGACCCTTCCGGTGACACTCCAAGACTGGCTCCCATTCCCATTCATTCGCACTATTCTACAGATCCAGCCGGTGGATAACGCCACCGATCTGGGAATTGTCAGTTAATATGAAAGACTGGTACGTTGAAGGGTCCATGTTGCGTTGATGGCTCGTTAACATGCTTGTTTCGTTGCAGTTGGCAGCGAGGATGCAGGCGTTCCGGGGTAACCAAAATGTTCGAAAAGTGGGCGATGTCGGCTAATTCCTGTGCATCGACAACGCGGAGCATCACGCGACAAACAGCTTGTCATTGGCACAAACACCTTGGCAAAGGGATGGCCGCGGGGGCAATGCGATGATCGGTCGGATTCTGGTAATCGCCATGGCAGCGTCGGCCAGTGTTGCCGCCGCCCAAACACCACCCGTCGCATGCCCAGCCGCAGCCTGTTCGGCGGTTTCCGGCAGCCGCGTCGAAGGCTGGGCCCGCCAATCTCGCGCCGAAGTGATCGCCAGACACGGCATGGTCACCTCCAGCCAGCCACTGGCGACACAGGCAGGGCTCGCCATCCTGCGCCGCGGCGGTAACGCCGTCGACGCGGCTGTTGCCACGGCGGCCGTACTGGGCGTTGTCGAACCGTTCAGCACCGGCATCGCCAGCGACATGTTCATGATCGTCTATGTGGCAAAGGAGAAAAAGCTTTACGCTCTCAACGCCAGCGGTACCGCGCCGACAGGGGCAACGCCGGCGCATTTTGCAGCACTCGGCTACACCAGGGACGCGACAAACTGGGGATATGGCTCGGGGATGCCGCCCTATGGCATCCTGACCGTCACCGTTCCTGGCGCGATCTGGGGCTATGACGCCGCATTGAAACGCTTCGGCACCATGGGTTTCAACGATGTCCTCGCCGACGCCGAACTCTACGCCAGCGAGGGCTATCCGGTGTCGCCGCGCATTGCCGCCGACTGGATCATCCCCAACGCCCTGCCGCTGAAGGGCTGCTGCACGACGCCCGATCCGGCCACGCTCAAGACTTGGCTGGTCGACGGCCACCAGCCGGCAGCGGGTGAGGTGTTTCGCAACCCGGCCCTTGGCCGCGCTCTCAAACTGCTGCGCAAGGACGGTGCCGCCGCCTTCTATACCGGTGACATCGCCCGCGCGATCGTGGCGAAATCCGACGGTCTCGGAGGCACCATGACGCGCGCCGACCTTGCCACCTACCACGGCGAATGGGTGGAGCCGGTACAAACGAGCTATCGCGGCCATGATGTCTACGAGCTGCCGCCGCCGTCGCAGGGCTGGGCAGCCCTCGAAATGCTCAACATTCTCGACACTTGCTTACCGGCCTGGTCGCCCGGCGTCTCGCTGGCGAAGCTGGGGCCGCGCAACCCCCGCTATTGGCACCTGCTGATCGAAGCCAAAAAACTCGCCTATGCCGATCTCAACGCTTTCAATGCCGATCCGAATTTCGCCAAAGTGCCGACCGAACGACTGTTGTCAAAGGCCTATGCCCGGACCTTGTGCAGCCGCGTCGACCGCAATCGCGCCGCAACGCCCCGCAGCGGCAGCGCCGATCGCAGCGGCGATACCGTCGTGCTGTCGACCGCCGATGCCGAGGGCAATATCGTCGCCATGGTCAATTCGGTCGCGTCGGTATGGGGTTCGGGGCTAACGGTGGCCGACTATGGCTTCATCCTTCACAACCGCGGCGTGCAATTCAGCCTCGATCTGCAGTCTCCCAACATCATCGCCCCGGGAAAACGGCCCTACAACACGCTCGCCGCCGGGTTCGTCACGCACGATGGCGCCCCGTTCATGTCACTTTTGCTGATGGGCGGCGACATGCAGGCACAAGGGCACGCGCAGGCCTTGGTCAACATCCTCGATCTGGGCGCCAATGTGCAGATGGCGACCGACATGGCGCGATTCCGCCATTCGCAAATTGCCAACAAACTGACGCTCGAACCCGAACTCGACGCTCTGGTGGGCAAGGATCTCGCCGCAATGGGCCATCTGCTGACCCCGTCGGGCAGCGGCAACGTCGGCGGCTATCAGGCGATAATGGTCGAAACGTCCGGCGACGCCCGACCGGTTTATCGCGCCGGCTCCGATCACCGCAAGGATGGTCAGGCGGCCGGCTGGTAAGGCACGCGATGCCTACATCAACTGGCCATTATCCCATGAAGTGATCGGGGGTTTGCCCCTCCACGAACCTACGATCGGCAACTCGTGAAGAGGAGGGAAGTAAGGGCCAGCCGGTCGCGGGGGCCTCGACCGCCTTCATCAGGATGTCTTGCCGGAGGTGCAAATTGTGCATGGTCGATTGTTGATCGGCGTGGCCCAGCGGCCCTGGCCGAATGGTGTTCGGTGTGCCCTATCACCCTTCCAACGGCGAACAGGTCGATGCCGGCGTTGATCGTCAACGATGCCGCCGAATGCCGCGTGTCATGGATGTACAAGTCATCTAGCCCGACGGCATTGCGAGCAGTCATCCAGGCCGGCTTTATGTCGCCATAGGGCGGACCGGTGGCGGGGTTCGGCAGCAACCACGGTCCCGATCGCTGCAGGGCTTCGATGATGGCCACGGCGGGCTCCGAGAGCGGCACGTGGCGGGACATGCCGTTCTCGCTGGTCGGTAAACTGTAAAAGGAATGCGCGATGCATCAGTATCAACTCAGATGCGGCGCTGTTCGCCCTCGAAATGTTCGTGTTGTGGCGGATTTGGAGCATTTTCTGAGGTGGTCTTGAACAACCAAATGTCGAATTTCCAGCTTAATCTCGGCGCAATGTGAACGCAGCGTGAGAATCTCATTAATCATAGCGCCACCTAAATGGGCTCATGGTACGTCATGAGATGGTGATCGAAGGAAAATAATATGTTGAAGAAGTTTACTGTGACGATTGCTTTTATGGGGTTCTTTGGAGCTGCAATTACCGCTTTGCCGACGGCTGCGATTGCTGGGAATTCATACCATCATCAGCATCACCAGCATCATCGGGATGATCAAGCCCGCGATCAGTATTATAATGGCGGTACCTACCAAGCTCGAGACCAATATGATCGCAGCCATTGTGGCAGTGGAAATGGCGCAGTTGGAACCATCGCGGGCGGTGCCGGCGGTGCTTTGCTCGGCAACGCATTGGGTGGCGGAACGCTTGGGACTGTGGCTGGCGGTATTGGCGGCGCGCTGGTTGGACGGCACTTTGACAAGCAGCATACCAGAGATCGCAATCGCGAACGCAACGGCTGCTGAGCCGCGATCGAACTGCCGCCAGTTGGAGCGCGGGAGGCGCCCGTCAGCGTCCGGGTCGAACAATGCGGCCATCACGACCCTGGTGCGAATGATCTGCTGCCGGTTTGCTGGATACGCAGTTTGCCCTTTCATTCGCACATAGCATTCGCGGTCAGCGGATTGCGTCTCGACGAGGCGCTGGCGCGGGTACTTCGGCTGCTGGGTGCGGATCCGCTGCTTGTGGCCGCACAGGTCTCCAGCCATGAATTGGGAGACGTCGATCGCCATTCGGTCGAAGTCGCCGCGTCACGTCACTGGTGACGTCCTACCCGCTGCCCCGGAAGGAACCGGGCGACGCGGGAATCGTTGCTTTTCCTGCAACACATAAAACCAAAGGTAAATTCCATGCGTAACGCGTTCAAGCAGGCAGCGAGCCTGTCGATACTCGCACTCATCCTCGCTTCCCCGACCCCAGCTTTTGCTGGCAAGGCAAATGATGCGCGCGCCGCGATTGCATCGGCCAAGGGCAAGATCGAAGCCGGCGACAAGGTCGGCGCCAGCGTCGAAGCCGGTCGCATGCAGGCGCAGGCGCGCGCCGCGCTGCAAAATGCCGAATCGGCGCTTTCGCATGGTCACAAGGACGAAGCGATCACCGCCGCCCGCCACGCCGGCGAACTGGCCGACCAGGCGCTGATCCTTGCTGACCAGCGCAAGACCGCCGCAGCTACTGCAGATCGTCGCGGCGCCGAAGCCGAGGCCGATGCTGCCCATGATACGGCCGCGGCCGCAACGGCACGAGCGGCTTCGGCCGAGCAATCCGCCGCGATGAATGCCCAGGCCGCTCAGAGCAATGCGCAGATGGCAGCGGATGCGAATGCCCGCGCCGATGCTATGCGAGCAGCCCCGCCAGCAATGGCGAGCGCGACGACGACAACGGAGCGTATCATCACTCCCGCGCCAACGGTTAAGCGGCACGTGACCCACCACGGCTTACATCGCAAGGTTGTGAAACGTGCGCCTTCCAAAGTGGTCGAAAAGACCACTACGACTCTCACGACTGCACCGAACCAGTAACTACCCAGCGGCTTCAGCGCTTGCGGCTCGGGCGACCGGGGTGGCCACAGCCATACCGGTCGTTCGTTTTGGAGCCTATGCCGCAAAGTCCTGATGGTACTGAGGTGGTCCCGCCTATTTGGACAGTTTGGCGGCGAAGTTAAGCTAATCCCGGGTTTCGATCATGCCGCGAGTTGGAGTGTTTTTCCGAGGGCGGGGTTAGCCCCGCCCTCAGTTGTATTTCGTTTACCCCATAAGCCTCATTCGGGGTCTTGCCTGCAAGCCCCGAGTGCGGCCGGTCGGCGTTGCAATAGCCGATCCAGCGGGTCAGCCCTACCCGAAGCTCCGAGCCGGTTTCGAACGCGTGGAGATAGACGCATTCGTATTTCAACGAGCGCCACAGGCGTTCGAAGAAGACGTTGTCCATTCAGCGGCCGCGACCGTCCGTGCTGATACGGATCTCGGCGTCCTTCAGCACGGCGGTGAAGGCAAAGCTGCTGAACTGGCTGCCCTGGTCCGTGTTGAAGATGTCGGGGGCACCGAAGCGCGCCAGCGCTTATGACCTGAATTGAACAAACGCAGCTTTGTTTGCGACAACTGACGAGCGCCCCTGAATTGGCGCCATTTTTGAGTAGGGTCCGTTTCCCGTCGATTCGGACGAATGAAATGTAGCCGGTTATCCAGAAGCACAAGGCGCAAGGCCTTTGCATTCAATGGACACAGCGTAGGTGCCGTCTCGCTCCCTACCGGCAGCGCCCCAACCAGGACCCAGCCGGCGCCCAATGGCAAATCCCAATCGGCTTGATGTTTCGGATTTCCCTCAGGACTGGGTGGTGCGCGACGCAGTCTGCAGCGAACCGGTCTCTGCCTGTTATTCCCTGGTAACAGGGAAAAATCGCGAATTCGTGGCCAAAACAGGTCGCCAGATGCCATTTCGCGTCATCCCGGTCATTTTTTGTATCGCGGAACCAATTGGTTAGCGCCTTCGAACGGCACTTTCCTGTTCTTTGCCATAACAGGTGTATTAAGTGCCATAACAGGGGCGCGTAATTGCCAGAACAGGTGTTGGACAACGCCATAACAGGCGAAATGGCTCGCAGAGCAGGTCTGGCGAAAATGAAGGCCGGCACGGCTGATTTCGGGCCTGTTTCGGACGTTGCCTCCGGATCCAGGCCCCGTCCGAATGACGTCGTTCAGCACCCGCAGCACCGCGGCAACTTTTGCCGTGCAGGATCGAAAACGTGAAAGCCTAGTCCCGTTGAGGCTTAGGGGGTCATCCGCACAACAAACTCTGGCGTATTGCGGTCAATTTTGCCCGCACATCGTTGCGACGATAGCTTCTGCAAGCTGCCATTCCACTCCACGCGCGCCTCCGAAAGCCGGCTTGCTGGAACAACTGCGCGGCAGCGCCCATGGCTGAATATTAACGGCTATCGCCGACCAGCACGAACGGCGCCCAAAAGGCGGGATGGCTGCGATAGGGCAGCGCGCCCGGGCGCTGTCGGAAATCATGCATGGCGGCTTGCAGACTGGCAGCAGTGGCATGCGTGCCTTTGGCAAATAATGCGGTCATCAAATCGGCGGTGGCGGCGGAATCCACGCTCCAGTGCGAGACCAGCAGACGGCGGGCACCGGCATATTGGAAGGCCCGGGCGAGCCCTGAAAGCGGGGTGTCGGCAACGCTGTCCTGACCGCCCGCGGTGTTACAGCCCGACAAGATGACCAGGTCGGCATCGAAGGCCAGGGTAGCAATCTCGCTGGCCGTCAAAAGGCCGTCGTCGCTATCATCGCTTGCGTTGCAACTGGCGGGCGGTGTCAGCACCAACGCCGCCTCCTCGCCGGAATTGACCCCGGCGAGCAGGCCATGTGTGGCGAACAAAAGCGTGCGATAACGGGCAAGATCGCCACTGGCGGCGCGGCGCCGGATTTCGAATTCGGATGCGCGCTGTCCAAGCAGCAGCGCATCGGCACCGCCGCCCAATGCCACGGCCAGACGCTGGGCCTCGGTTCGGCTGTCGGGAAGCGGTGCCATGGCAC
>JBBQYI010000082.1:0-11783 GCA_038208825.1 Sphingomonadales bacterium
ATAGCTCGCGTCGTTGAAATTATCCTTCACGAACTGCGAATTGGTGATCGTCGGCCGCACCGCGTTCGGCGAATTCCCCAGCCCGTTGAACTGGTTGATCTGCATCTGGAAGGTGCCGGGGACATTGTCGATATAACCGCCACGGCTGTCGTTATACATGACCAGGCGAACGGCCAGCTTGTCCTTGACGATGGGGACGTTGATGAAGCCTTCGACCGAATTGCTCATGCTGCCGCCATGCGTGAACGCCAGGCCGCCCTTCAACCCGGCATGGAATTCCGCCGTATCGGGCTTGTTGGTGATGTAACGCACTGCGCCGCCCATGGCGCTGGCGCCGAACAAGGTGCCCTGCGGCCCGCCCAGCACTTCGACGCGATTGAGATCGGCGGCATAGACATCAAGGTTGCGGGCCGGGATGGAGACCGACGCGTCATCGATATAAAGGGCGACGTTGGGGTTCACACCTGCCGAACCCGCCACCAGGATCGATTGGGTGTCGGTCGAAAGCCCGCGAATATAGATCTGCGACTGGCCGGGGCCGCGGCCACCGGTGCGCACGTTGGGCAGGAATTCGATCAGCTTGTCGAAATTGATGACGCCCAGCTTGGCCAGCGCCGCGCCGCCCAGCGCCTGCACCGAAATCGGCACATCCTGCAGATTTTCCTCGCGCCGCGTTGCGGTCACGACGATATCGGCAACCGCATTGTCGCGCGCCGCCGCTGCGGTCTGCTGCGCCATCAACGGGCTTTCGCCGGCCCCGAAACCGGCGCCAAACACCGCGATCACCGCGAACGCTGTCGAACTCTTCCAGCCACTTTTCATGTGCATCCCCCCCGTTCCGTCTCACTGCCGATTGCCTGAACGAACCGCAACCGAAACCATGGACGATACCCAAACCTGTTCGCAAGATTTCAATGCGGCAATTGAGCGTTTTTGCGGAACCAATAAGAAAAATCTTCACCCGCCGCCGCCAACGCCACCGCAACGTGCCGCCATCTGCAACGTTAACATGCTGAGTTAAGGAAATAATATGTCAAAAAACAGCCGCCTGCCGCAAGACCGACGCTTGCCGAAACCGGCGCAAACCACCGCATCCGGCCCGGTTGACAAGCCCTTGCCAGATGCAACAAGCAACGCGCATCCGGCGAAATGTCACTCTCGAGGGGGGAGTAATCATGGGCAACGATTATTATATATTGACCTTTTCCTGCAAAGACGTGGCAGGAATTGTTGCAAAGGTCGCTAGCCACATATTTGATTGCGGCGGCAATATTCTTGAATCCAACCAATATAACGATCTGGAAAATGACCTTTTCTTCATGCGCACAGCCTTTGCGTTTGCGGATGACGGCGGCCATGCCAAATTCAACGCCGGTTTCTCGGCAATTGCCGGTCATTACGCCATGGATTGGAACCTGCACGCCCATAATGACCGAAAGAAGGTGCTGATACTCGCCTCCAAAAGCGATCATTGCCTTGTCGATCTGCTCTACCGCCGCCGCATCGGCGAATTGCGCATGGACATCAGCGGCATCATCTCCAACCACCCCCGCGAAAACTTCTCCAGCACCGATCTGGCTGACATTCCATTCCACTATTTACCCGTCGATCGCGACAACAAGGCGGCGCAGGAAGACAAAATCTGGAACATTTTCAACGAAACCGGCTCCGATCTTGCGGTCCTCGCCCGCTATATGCAGATATTGTCCGCCGGCATGGTCGACCGGCTGCGCGGCCGCTGCATCAACATACATCATAGCTTCCTGCCCGGCTTCAAGGGCGCCAAACCCTATCACCAGGCCCACCAACGCGGCGTCAAGCTGATCGGCGCCACCGCCCATTATGTCACCGGTGATCTCGACGAAGGCCCGATCATCGAACAGGATGTCGAACGCATCAGCCATTCGGACACGCCGGAAGACCTGGTGCGCAAGGGCCGCGATATCGAACGCCGGGTGCTGGCGCGCGCCGTCGGCCTGCACATTGCCGGCCGGGTGTTGCCAAATGGCACCAAGACAATCGTGTTCCGGGACTGATCGGAGGGGAAAAGGCCAATGGCGATGCGGAGTCGATCGGTGTGTGCAACGGCCTTGGTGCTGGGTCGCGCGCTGGGTCGCGCGCTGGGTCTCGCGCTGGGTCTCGCCCTGGCTGCCACCCCCACGACAGCAGCGCCCACCCCGGCAAAGCCGTCCCCCGCCGCACCAATTACCGCCGCACCATTTACCGCCAAGCCTGCCCCCGCACAGCCGGCCCTGCCCAGCATTCCCGGCGCCGATGCCCCGCAACTTGCGGCGCTCGGACCGTTCGGAGTCGGCGTGCGCACCCTCACGCTCGTCCATCATGATCAACCCGATCTGCTCGCCGCCAATTTGGAAACCGGCGCGGTGCCCCGCCACGATCGCACTCTGGTCGTCGATATCTGGTATCCCGCAACCGTCGCGCCATCGGCCCGGCACGCCACCTATTCGGCGGCCTTCTGGGGCGAGCCACCCCATCCAGCCGTCGCCTTCACCGTGCCCGGCATCGCCGTCCGCAATGCCCAGGCCACCGGCACATCGCTGCCGCTCGTCATCCTGTCGCACGGCTACAGCAACGCGCCTGCCGCGATGACCTGGCTCACCGAAAACCTCGCGTCGAAAGGCTATGTCGTCGCCGGCATCCACCATGAAGACGCCAATCCCTATGTCGCCCGCCCGGCCGACCGCGCCGCGCCCAGCCTGTTTCGCCCGGTCGATATCGCGTTTGTCGCCAGCCAGTTGAAGACCCTGCTCGGCACCCGGATCGACCCCACCCGCATCGCGCTGATCGGCTATTCGATGGGCGGCTATGGTGTCGTCACCGCCGGCGGCGCGACGCTCGATCCGGCCGGCCCGGCGATGGCGGTCATCCCCGGCGGCGCGCTGAAACGCTTTGCCCGAGGCGCCCCCGATGCGTCTCAAATCGCCGTCCCCGGCGTCCGCGCCATCGTCGCCATGGCCCCGGCCGGTGGCGGCAATCCCGCCGATCCGCGCAGCGCCTGGGGCAAGGTGGGCCTTGCCGCCATCACCGCGCCGCTGCTGCTGATCGCCGGCACCAGCGATCCGGTGGTCGATTACCGCCTCGGCGCAAAAACCATCTTCACCGATGCGACCAACGCCGATCGCTACCTGCTCACCTATCGCGAGGCCGGCCACGCCGTCGGGCTCAACCCGGCGCCGTCACAGATGCGCGGCAGCGTCTGGGACATGGACTGGTTCGAAGACCCGGTGTGGCGGCAGGACAGGATCAACGCCATCAATACGCATTTCATCACGGCGTTCCTCGATCGCTACCTGCGCGGCGATGCGGCGGCGGCACCCTGGCTCGACGTCCCGGTGATCAATGGCGACGACGGCAAATGGGATGCGCCCGCCACCACGGGCTGGGGCGCCTTCAGCCCCGGCGGCCCCGGGGTTACCCTGTGGAAAGGCTTTCAACGCCGCCACGCCCGCGGCTTGGAACTCCGCCACGCCGCCGCAGGCACCACCCCCGCCGGATAGCGCCGCGCAAAAAGCGCCTGCAGCCGTCTGCTTTTGCCGACAAATTGCATTCCGCAATTGGCAAAACCGCCTTTTCAACGCATCAGGCCAGCCGGACGCGGCGCGGCGCCGCGCTGCCCAAGTCTGCCCAGGGAAGTCATGACAGTAACGACGAGCACATTGTCGGATCGACAGGCCAAATGGGCCTTCATCCTTGGCTGTGCAGCCGTGACAGCCGGGGTTCTGCTGCACCTGCCCATGTTCCTCATGGCCCGCGCCACCGGTTATCGGCTGTCGGGCATGGCGATGGACCCGGGCATGGAATTCGGCATGGCCCTGATTATCGTCGGCATCGGCATCGCGGCCTATGGCTTGCTCCCGCGGAACCTCGCGGCACAGCGTGAAATAAGCGCCCGGATCACGATCGCCCCGCCCGAGGATGCGGCGCTCGGCCCTGCGCACTGGCGGTTGATGATCACCATGATTGTCGCCTTGATCATCGATGTCATGAAGCCGGCATCGCTCGGCTTTACCGTTCCCGGCATGGTTTTCGAATATGGCGTGCCCAAATCGAGCATCGCGCTGGTGCCGTTCTTTGCCCTGCTCGGCACGGTCGCCGGATCGGTCGCCTGGGGCTGGATCGCCGATACCTATGGACGCAAGGCCTCGATCCTGCTGTCGGCGGTGATGTTCGTCGGCACGTCGATTTGCGGGGCGATGCCGTCACTCGCCTGGAATATCGCCATGTGCTTCATGATGGGCATGGCTGCAGGAGGCATGCTGCCGGTTACCTATACATTGCTCGCCGAAATGATGCCCAGCCGCCACCGGGGCTGGAGCCTGGTGCTTGTCGGTGGCCTTGGCGCCGCAGGTGGTTATTTCGCTGCGAGCGGCCTGTCTGCCCTTCTCCAACCATTCTTCGGTTGGCGCATCCTGTGGCTGCTCAACCTGCCAACAGGCCTGGTCCTGATCCTGCTGGGCAAGCTGATCCCGGAATCGGCCAAGTTCCTGATCGCCAGGGGCCGCGCAAGCGAGGCGGAGGCGGTGATGCGGCAGTTCGGCGCGACCGTGCAAAAAGCGCCCGCACCGGCGCCAGCAACCATGGCCGGCCAAGCCGCCCTGTCGCCGGCCCGGATGATCGGCCAGACCATGGCGCTCAGCGCCGCCGCGCTGACCTGGGGACTGGTCAATTTCGGGCTGTTGTTGTGGCTGCCTGCCGAACTCGCCGCCAAGGGCTATCCCATTGGCGTTTCGAGCCAGTTACTTGCAAAATCGGCGCTGATCGCGTTTCCGACCGTGTTCCTCGCGGCCTATCTGTACAGCCGGTGGAGCACGAAATGGTCGCTTGTCGCGATGATCGCGACGACCGCCCTTGGTCTTGTCGGCGTATTGCAGATCGAAACCGGCGCAACCGACCAATTGGTGTTGCCCATCGCCCTGCTCATCATCGGATCCAACGGCCTCATCGCGGTCCTGCTGCCCTATGCTGCCGAAAGTTTTCCGCTGCATGTGCGTGGCCGTGCGACCGGCTGGGTTGCCGCCTGCACCAAGGGGGGCGGCCTGATTGCCCAGACATTCAGCGTCGCCGCGCTTGTCCCTTCGATTGCAGGGGCATCGATACTGATGCTGGGGCCTGCTGTCGCTTCGATGGCGCTGGTGGCATGGTTCGGCTGCGAAACGCGCGGCCGTGACTTGCGCGATCTGGACAAGGGCACGCGCGCCGTATCGACGGAATAACGTCGCCCGCCCTCCGCACAGGCCGCGAACCCTACGCCGCCGCTCCGCGTGTCGTCGCGCGCGCCGCGAAGCGCGCGATCACCCATGATCGCAGCAGGTTGATGGCCGGATCGGCCAGATCCTCGGCATGCAGCTTCAGATAATAGCCATAGCCATCCTCGTGCACCGCATCATAGGGTGCCACCAGCTGACCCGCCGCAATATCCTCTGCAAACAGATCGACATCGGCCAGCGCCACGCCTTCGCCGGCCATCGCATATTGCATGGCGGCAATGGCGGTATCGAACGCCAACCCGCGCGATGTATCGGCGAACACACCGCATTGCCGGCTGAACCCCGCCCATAACAGCCCGCGCGGTTCGCCCTCCAGCTTCACATGCAACAATTCGTTCGCCGCCAGAAACGCCGCAAGGTCCAGGCCCTCGTATCGCGCCGCCAGCGATGGCGAGCACACCGGCGTCACCCGCACCTTCCACAACAGGTCGGTCACCTGGTCATCGACGCTGGGCCGGTCGAACACGATCGCCATGTCGATATCACCGTCCGGCAGCCCGGTGCCATGCGTGCTGAACACATCGACCAAAATCTCCGGAATCTCGTGCCGGAAATCGCGCAGGACCGGCAGCAATTGCTGCTGCAACAGCGATGGCGGCACATGGATTCGCAGCGTCCGGCCCTTGCCTTCGCCGGCCTGAATCTCGTTCATCACCGCCTCGATACGGTCGAACGACTTGCGCACCACCGGCACCAGCGCCGCCCCGGCTTCGGTCAGCACGACGCCATGCGGCCGCCGCTCCAGCAATTTCTTGCCCAGCAACGCCTCAAGGCTGCTGACATGGCGGCTCAGCGCGCTTTGCGAAACGTGCAACGCCTGCGCACCCGATGTGAAGCTCAAGTTTTTCGCCACCGCATCAAACGCCCTGAGGGCATTCAGCGGCAGCCAGCGCCGATTGATCATGCCCGCGTTTCTCGCACAAGCGCGGCGGCTTGCAAGCGCGCAGTTGGTTGCCGCCCGCCGCCGCGCCGCGCCGGCCCGGATTTGCGATGGGGGTATGCGGAAATGCGATTGTCCGCACGCGCAGCAACCGTGCCAGAGTTTCGCCATGCACGAGGCCAGCACCGCCCACCATGATCGCATCCGGGCGCTGCTCGGCGAACGCCGCGCCGGGCACAGCCTGCCGCAAGCCTTTTACAGCGATCCGGCGATCTTCGATTTCGATCTTCACGCCATCTACGCCCGGTCCTGGCTGCTCGCCGGCTTCGAAATCGAACTGCCCAAACGCAACTCGACGCTGTCCCTGATGATCGGTCGCTGGCCGGTGCTGATCACCCGGGATCGCGATGGTGAACTGCGCGCCTTTCACAACAGTTGCCGGCATCGCGGCGCGCAAATCTGCCCGCCAGGCCGCGGCTCCGGGCTGCGGCTGGTCTGTCCTTATCACCAATGGACCTATGATCTTGCGGGCGGTCTCGTCCACGCCGGGCGCATGCCGGCTGATTTCGAGATGGGCGACCATGGCTTGCGGTCCATCCACCTCGAAGCCATGGCCGGCGTCATCTACATCTGCATGGCCGAAACCCCGCCCGATTTCGCCCCGTTCCGCACCGCTTTCGAACCATTGCTGGCCCCGCATGATCTGCTGAATGCAAAAGTTGCCTTTGAAAGCGTGCTGGTTGAAAAGGCCAATTGGAAGCTGGTCATGGAAAATGGCCGTGAATGCTATCATTGCGCCATGAGCCACCCCGAACTCGCCCGAACCTTCCCCGTCGAAGCGTCCAAACACTTCGACTATGGCGCCGATGCCGCGCGCGTCGAAGCCTTCAACGCCCGCCTCGCCGGCGCCGGCCTGGGCGTCGGCCCGGTCGAAGGGCCCTGGTGGCAGGCAGCGCGCTTCCCGCTCAATCCGGGCAATGTCTCCATGACGATGGACGGTCGCCACGTTGTCGCAAAACACATGTGCACGGCCGGCGGCGGCGATATCGGCTCGCTGCGCTGGGCGCTCGAGCCGCACAGCTTTGCCCATGCCACCGCCGATTTCACCTTCATGTTCAGCGCGCTGCCGGTGGGGCCGGAAGAAACCCATGTCACTGCCAAATGGCTGGTCCACAAGGATGCGGTCGAAGGTATCGATTACAGCCTCGATGCGCTGACGGAATTGCTCACCCGCACCAATTTGCAGGACCGCGACCTCGCCGAAAACAACCAGCGCGGCATCGCCTCCCCCGGCTACCAACCCGGCCCCTATTCGCCCGATGCCGAGGCGTTGGTGCTGCGCTTTGTCGATTGGTATTGCGCAACCGCGCAGGATTACCTCGATGGCCGGTGATGCAAAGGGCCTCAGCCCCGAAACCCTCGCCGTCACGCTTGGCTATAACGCGACAACCGCGTTCGGCGCCGTAAAACCGCCGGCGGTGATGACCACCACCTTCACCTATGTATCGGCGCAACACGCCAAGAATGTTCATGAGGCGTTTTTCAACGGCACTGGGCCGGCTGTTGGCACAACCGACGCCTATATCTACACTCGCCTCGGCCACCCCAATCTGACCATGGTCGAAACCCGGCTGGCCGCGCTCGATCGCGCCCCGGCCTCTGCAATCTTCAGCAGCGGCATGGCGGCCATCTCCACCACCCTGCTCGCATTCGCCCGCCCTGGCGATACGATCGTCTGCAGCCGGCCCTGCTATGGCGGCACCGATGGCTATCTGACCACCATCCTCCCCGATTTTGGCATCACAACCTTCGGCTTCAACGATGGCTGCGATGCGGCCGCCATCCGAACCGCGATCGATGCCGCGATGGCCGCCGGCCCGCTGCGCCTGATCCACCTCGAAAGCCCGGCCAACCCCACCGCCGCCATCGTCGATATCGCACTGGTCCGCCAAATCGCCGACGAAGCCGCCGCGAAACAGGGCTTCCGCCCGCTCATCGTCGTGGACAACACCTTCCTCGGCCCACTGCTGCAAAGCCCGCTCGCCGAAGGCGCCGATCTCTGCATGACCTCGCTCACCAAATATTGCGGCGGCCACAGCGACCTAATGGCCGGCGGCGTCAGTGGTTCCGTCGATCTCGTCGCCCGGTTGAAGGCCCTGCGCACCCTATCCGGTAATCACCTCGATCCGTTCAGCGCCTGGCTGTTGCTGCGCTCCTTCGAAACGCTCGCCCTGCGCACCGCCCGCGCCTGTGACAGCGCCCGCAGCGTCGCCGAATTCCTGCGCGCCCATCCAAAGGTCGCGGGCGTCACCTGGCTCGGCTTTGTCACTGGCCCGGCGCGCGCCACCTTCGATCGGCAATGCCGCGGCACCGGCTCCACCTTCTCCTTCCACCTGAAGGGCGGCGAGGCCGAAGCCTTCCGCCTGCTCGATGCGCTGCGCCTGCTACGGCTCGCCGTCAGCCTCGGCGGCTCCGAAACCCTCATCTGCAACCCGGCGACCACCACCCATTACCAGATGCCGCGCGACCGACGCGAGGCCGGCGGCATCTTCGACGGCACGCTGCGCGTCTCGGTCGGCCTCGAAGCCGCCGACGATCTCATCGCCGATCTCGCACAGGCGCTGGACCAGGTGTGACGATTCGCGACGCCTTTGCGATCGATGGCAAGCTGCCCCTGCCGACGGCTCGCCATGACACCATCGTCGTCGGTGCCGGCGCCTCGGGAACCGCCGCCGCCATCGCCGCCGCGCGAGCCGGCCAATCCGTACTGCTGGTCGATGAAAACCCCGTCGCGCCCGACCTGATGCGCACCGATGTGCCGCTGTTCTACGGCCTGCGCATGACCGGTGCCGTCGAAACGCCGGATCGCATGGTCGAAACCTTGCTCACCACCAACCCGGCGCTCGAAACCGCCATCGAACTCGGCGTCGAAGTCGCCCTCGGCACCTCGGCCTGGGGGCTCTACACCCCGCAGCCCGGTCTCGCCGCCCTGCCCGCCCCGATGCTTGGCCTCGCCGATGCCACCCGTTCCTGGCTCGTCGGTTTCGACCGGCTCATCGTCGCCGCCGGCGCCCGCGATCTCGTGCTGGGTTTTCCCGGCTGGGACCAGCCCGGCGTCATGGGCGCTCTCGGCCTCGCCGCGCTGCTCGGTCGCTACAACGCCTTCGCTGGCCGCCGTATCGCCATTCTCGGCAGCGGCGACCTCGCACTCAAAACGGCCGAAATGGCGCTCGCTCACGGCCTCGACATCGCCGCCCTCGTCGAAGTCCGCGCCACCCCACAGGGCGACCAGGCGCGCACTGCCGCCCTCGCCGCCGCCGGCGTCCCCATCCTCACCAACGCCAGCATCCACCGCGCCGAAGGCGGCGCCAACGGCGTCGAACGCCTCTTCCTTGCCGACCACAGCCTCGATTGCGACACCATCTGCCTCGCAATCGGCGAAGTCCCCGCCATCGAACTTCTCGCCGCCGCCGGCACCCGGCTCGAAGTTGCCCCGGCGCGCGGCGGCCATGTCCCGCTGCTCGATACAGACGGCACCACCAGCCTGCCCGGCGTTGCAGCCATCGGCCGCTGCGCCGGCATCACGGGCAGCGCCGACACGCTCGCTTATCGCGCCGAATGGGCCGCCATGTTCGCCGTCGCCAGCCCCCCCGACACCATCGTCTGCCAATGCGAGGCCGTCACCCGCGATGATCTGATCGGCGTGCAACCACCGCGCTACCTCGGCCCCCGCCCGCCCGCCATCGCCTGCCGCACGCTCGCCACACTGCTCGCCGATGGCCCGCCGGACCAGGACCAGATCAAGCGCCTCACCCGCGCCGGCATGGGCGTCTGTCAGGGCCGCCGCTGCCGCGAACAGGTGGCGGCCCTGCTCGCCGCCGCCGCTGGCCTGCCGCCCGAATCCGCGCCCTTCACCGGCTATCGCGCCCCTGTCCGCCCCATCCCGCTCGCCGTCCTCGCCGATTGGGCCGAAGCCCCCGGCATGGCCGATGGCTGGGACGTATGGTTCGGCCTGCCCGCACAATGGACCCCCTATCGCGACATCGACACCCCGCGTGAGGCCATGCACCGCGCCATCCTGGGCGGTGGCGGGCATCTGTGACAAACCATGTCGTCATCATCGGCGCCGGCGTCACAGGGCTCAGCACGGCCTGGTGGCTGGCCCGTGCCGGCCATGCCGTGACGGTGCTCGACAAGGGCGTTGTCGGCTGGGAAGCATCCAGCCGCAACGGCGGCGGCGCATCGCACTATCACAGCCCGTTGTTCGCCGAAGAACAACGGCTATGGCCGCTCATGGACGATCTGCTCGGCTATCCCACCGAATATGTGCGCGGCCGGGTCATCGCCGCGCTCACCGAAAAACAGCTGACGCATTATCACTACATGGCCGATATGTTTCTCGAATTGGGCTATGCGACCGATCGTATCGAAAGCGCCGAATGCCGCGCGCTTTCGCCATTGCTCAGCCCGGCAACACTGGGCGGCATCCGCCTGCATTTCGGCGGCCACGCCAACCCGCAACGCACGGTGCAGGCCTATGCCTGGGCCACGCAGGATCATGGCGGCCGCATCCTGCAACACACCCCGGCGCTCGGCCTGACCACCGCGGGCGGGCGCGTCACCGCTGTCGACACCCCGCGCGGCAGAATCGGCTGCGATGCGGTGGTAATCGCCGCCGGACCACAAAGCGCCGCGCTGCTGGCCCCCTTGGGCATCGAACTGCCGCTCGCCGCTGCCCGCGCCGAAATGATCGTCACCGAACCGGCCCCGCTGATGCCGGTCGGCGGGGTGGACGGCAACGGGCTTTATGGCCGCCAGACGTTGCGCGGCAATCTCGCCTATGGCGGTGGCCCGCACGAATGGCTGGCAACCGAAGCCGGATCACCGTCGCGCCCGACTTCGCCGCTATCGCGCAACCTCGCCCGCCGCGTTGCCGAACTGCTGCCGGCGGCGGCGAAACTGCGTGTCATTCGCAGCTGGGCGGGCGTTGTCGAAAACACCCCCGATGGCCGCCCGGTGCTGGACAGGGTGCACGACAATGTCACCATCGGCATCATGTCGGGCGTCGGTTTCGGCCTGTCGCCGGCCAGTGGCCATGCGCTCGCCGATCTGGTCACCGATGGCCGTTGCTCGTTCGCCGATATCGACAAACTACGGCTTGCCCGCTTCACCGGCCTTGCCGCCGATTGGCGCGAAACCCGCGGCTGGTTCCCGGCAGAGGCCGCATGAAGGGCTATTCTGCCTGGGCCCTGCTGCGCGGCGGCCTGACCGGCCACAAACACTGGTCACCGGCCTGGCGCACGCCCGAACCCAAAGCGCATTATGACGTGGTCATCATCGGCGGCGGCGGCCATGGCCTGGCCAGCGCCTATTATCTCGCCAAGCGCCATGGCGTCCGCGTCGCCGTGCTTGAAAAGGCCTGGCTCGGCGGCGGCAACACCGGCCGCAACACCACCATCGTGCGCTCCAACTATCGGCTGCCGGCGTTTCAGGGCCTGCTCGAACATTCGCTCAAACTGTGGGAAGGCCTGTCGGACGAGCTCAACTACAACGTCATGTTCAGCCAGCGCGGCGCGCTGTTCCTCGGCCATTCCGACAGCGACATGACCCGGCTC
>JBBQYI010000083.1:0-11638 GCA_038208825.1 Sphingomonadales bacterium
GTTCGATATTGCCCGCATCGAAGTGCTGCGCGGGCCGCAGGGCACCTTGTTCGGCCGCAATACGGAAGGCGGCGCGCTCAGCATCGTCTCCAAGGCGCCAACCGGCGAATTCGGCGGCGACGCCAATGTCGGTTTCGGCAATTATGGCAGCTACACCGGCCAGTTGCACCTCAACCTGCCAGCCTGGAACAATTTCGCGGTCAAGCTCGATGGCGTCATCCAGCATCAGGATCCGACCACCAAGGATCCGCTGTCCTCGTCGATCGGCTGGAATGCCTATAACCGCGTCGGTGGCCATGTCGCCGCGCGCTGGACCCCGTTCGATGGCTTCATCGCCGATTTCAGCTTTGACAAGGCCAAGGACGAAAACACCCCGTTCTTCAGCCAGTTGGTAAACTACAACCCCCGTAACCGCCCGGTCGGCGTCTATGATCCGACCACCCAGCGGATCATCTTCCCGGGTGCCCCGGCCGGTTCGCCGAGCTGCCTGTCGGGCACCATCTCGCCGACCACCTGCATCGCACCATTGCCCTCGCTTGTCGGTGTCCATCCCGAACGCCAGAGCGTTGCCGATGTTGGCGTGCCGCAGCAGTACAGCGTTGACAAGACCGAGGGCGAAACCATCAAACTGTCCTACAAGGTGTCGCGCGGGCTCGAACTGCGGTCGTTCACGGCATGGCGCAAGGTCGCGACCAACCAGTATGACAATTCCGGCGGTCCGGAGCGCGTGCCGTTCGTGCCGAACGGCAGGTTCAGCCGCTACAGCCTGTCTGACCTGTACCAGAGCCAGTTCAGCCAGGAATTCCAGGCAGTCGGCAGCATCGATCAGCTCGATTACGTCGCCGGCCTTTATTATTTCGCCGAACAGGCCCGCGAATCGGCCTCCACACCGAATTCGAACCAGTGGAACGCCGATGGCACCGCCTACACCATCCTCAGCCCTGTGGTTACCGGCCCGATCACCTCCAGCAACAACGGCTGGGATGTAAATTCGCGCTTTCTGCAACGTGGCAGCTTCAACAAGACAAAAAGCTATGCCGCCTTTGCCCAGGCAACCTACACGCCTGATTTTGCCCCCAGCCTGCACCTGACCGCCGGCGGCCGCTACACCAAGGACAAGCGCGACGGCGTCCTCTATATCGTGTCCGGCGTCCCCACCAATTACCTGCTGAAATATAACCGCGGTCGCTTCGATCCACTCGTCAACCTGTCGTGGGAAGCGGCACAGGGCATCAACCTGTACGCGAAATATTCATCGGGCTTCCGCGCCGGCGGTGCCAATGATCGCTCGTCGACCTTTGGTGCCTTCGGTCCTGAATCGGTCAAGGCCTATGAAATTGGTGCCAAGACCGATTTCCTCGACCACCGCGTCCGGTTGAACGTTGCCGGCTACATCATGGACCGCAAGAACACCCAGATCGATTTCGACAATGTTGATACGGCGCAGTTTCTGCCCGGCACGACCTCGCCGAACCCGACCTTCAACCTGCACACCGAAAACACCGCCAACGCGCCGGGCATCTCCAAAATTCGCGGCCTTGAACTCGACCTTACCGTCCAGCCGGTCGAACATCTGACGATGGGCGCGTCCTATGCCTACACTTACACCAAGGTGCCGTTGACGGCGAACCCCAACCCCGGCCCGACCTTTGGCGTACTGACGCAGGTGTTCACCGTCTACACGCCGCGCAACGCCGCATCGGGTTTCCTCGATTATGAAATCCCGACTGGCAAGGCGGATGCCAAGGTCAAGCTCCACCTCGATGCCAACTATGCAGATGGCCAGTACAGCTTCCAGAACGAAAACGTGAAGACCGATTCCAGCTTCATCGTCAATGGTCGCCTGGCGCTGGCGGATATCGACATGGGCAATGGTGACCAGCGGCTGACGGTCGCGGTATGGGCCCGCAACCTGCTCAACGAATCGCACATTTACCGTCGCTCGGCTGCCAACGCTGCCGTGCTCGGCGATTATGCGAACTTCAACCCGCCGCGCGCCTTTGGCCTGGAAGCCTCGCTCAAATATTGATCGATCGCGGCTGAACGAAATGACGCCGGCCGGGATCACTCCCGGCCGGCGTTTTTGTCATCGTCGGGTTCAGCGCGATTGTCAGGCCTACAGACGGTGCAAAGCGCACAGCTTGTTGCCCGACGGATCCCGCAGATAGGCGAGATACAGCTTGCCGGCCGATCCCTCGCGCACGCCGGGCGGGTCTTCACAGGCGGTGCCGCCCGCGGCGACGCCCGCGGCATGCCAGGCGTCGGCAAGCTCGGTGGTCTTGGCTGCAAAACCCACGGTACCGCCATTGGCACCGCAGGCTGAGCCACCGTCGATGGGCTTTGAAATCGCAAAAATGCCGGTGGGGGTCATGTAGAACACACGCCCATGCGGATCGATGGTGCCGGGTGCGATCCCCAAGGCGCCAAAGGTCGCATCATAGAATTTCTTCGACGCATCAATATCGTTGGCGCCAATCATGATATGGCTGAACATTGCGGCTTATCCTCCATCGGCACCGGCACCAGCGCCGGGGCATCGCCGCAACGGTGGCGATTTCGCCCTGCCCTGTCGACAGCAAGAACCGATAGGAAAATTCAGTGGCGCGCCCCTTAACCCCGCCCGCTCAATCCCCTAAGAAGCGGGCCGTGCGGCAGGCCTTCTCCCTATGAGCATCTGGGCGACCCTTGCCGGCGCCGCGGGCGGGCTGTTGCTTGGCGGGCCGCTCGGCGCGCTCGCCGGGGCCGCCGCTGGCGGTGCCATGGACATGGCGCTCACCCGCGCCGCCAATCCGGAACGGCGCCGGGTCGCCTTCACCATCGCCGCCATCGCGCTCGCCGCCAAAATGGCCCGCGCCGATGGCGAAGCAACCGCCGCCGAATTCGCCACCTTCCGCCGGCTGTTCCAGGTCGAGACCAGCGAATCGGAAAATGCCCGCCGCTTTTATGATCTCGCCAAGCAGTCGATGAACGGCTTTGAAGCCTATGCGACCCAGGCCGCCGGCTTGCTGGGGCCGGGCTCGCCGCTGCTCGAGGATCTGCTCGACGCGCTATGGCTGATCGCCGAAACCGATGGCTTTCACCCGGCCGAAATCGCCTATCTCGACAAGGTGGCCGCGATCTTCGGCTTCGATGCGGCAGCCGCCGCCCGCATCCGCGCCCGCCACACGGGCCCGGCACAGGACGATCCATGGGCAGTACTGGGCGTCGAGCCCGGTGCCGATACCTCCACCTTGCGCAGCGCCTATCATGCACTGGTCCGCCAATATCACCCCGATCGGCATTTTGCCGAAGGCGTGCCGACCGAATTCATCCGCGTGGCGGAATCGCGCATGGCCGCGATCAACGCCGCCTATGCCCGGGCAACCGGCAAGGGCGCGTCATGATCGACCGCCAGTGAAGCCCCGCGATCTTGCGCTCATCCTGTTGATCGACTGCGTCTGGGCATTGAACATCGTCGCGATCAAGGTTGCGGTGGGTGATGCCCAGCCGATCACCGCGGTCTTGCTGCGCTATTCGATCGTCGCGATCGCCTGCCTGCCCTGGCTGCGCTGGCTGCCGGGGCGGATGGGCGCGGTCCTGGTCACCGGGTTGGTCGCCGGCGCCATGTCCATGGGTCTTGGCGGCCTGTCGTTCCGGCTCGCTGAAAATGTGTCGGCGCTGGCGATCGCCGGGCAATTGGGGGTGCCGTTCAGCCTGTTGCTGGCGGTCGTCGTCTACAAGGAACGCATCCGCTGGCCGCGAATTACCGCTGTGCTGCTATGCTTTGCCGGCGTGGCCGTGATGGGGTTCGATCCGGCCATCGCGCACGAACGCATTGCACTATGGCTGACGGTTGGCGGTGCCTTTTGCTGGGCAGCCGGCAATCTGCTTTTCCGCAATCTGGCTGGCGTGCCCGTCCCTACCATCCACGCATGGCTGGGCGCGGTCAGCGTGCCGGTATTGCTCGTCGCCAGCCTCATCTTCGAACCCGGTGCGCTCGCCCATGTCCCCAATCTCCGGTTGGAAACCTGGGGCTGGCTCGCCTATTCGGCGCTCGGTGCCTCGCTGTTCGGCCATGGCGGCATGAGCTGGCTGTTCCAGCGCTATCCCGTTTCCACCGTCTCGCCACTCACCTTGCCGACGCCGTTATTGTCGGTCATCGTCGCAGTGCTGGTATTCGGTACGCCGATCACGCAGCAGATGATCGTCGGCGGCATTCTGACCATTGCCGGCGTCGCGATCATCACCCTGCGCACCGCCAAGGCGCGCGACATGGACGAAGCATGAACCCCATCAACCGACCCAGCCCCAATTTCGATGAACGCCGCCATCCTGTCTCGATGGTGGTGCTGCACTACACCGGCATGCCAACGGCCAGCGAGGCGCTCGACCGGCTCACCGATGCCGAGGCCAAGGTTTCCGCCCATTGGGTCGTCGCCGAAGATGGCCAGGTCGTCGCGCTGGTCGATGAAAGCCGCCGCGCCTGGCACGCGGGCAAAAGCTGGTGGCGCGGCATCACCGACGTCAACAGCGCCAGCATCGGCATCGAAATCGTCAACCCGGGGCATGAATTCGGCTATCGGCCGTTCCCGGCACCGCAAATGGATTCGGTCGAGGCGCTTGTCGCTGCCGCGCTCGCCAAATATCCGATCGATCCATCCAACGTCGTCGGCCACTCCGATATCGCCCCGGCGCGCAAGGACGATCCCGGCGAATTGTTCGATTGGCCCCGCCTCGCCCGCGCCGGCCTCGCCGCGCCCGTGCCGGTGGCCGATGTCGATCCGGGCTGGACGGAACATGGCACCCTGGCCGCCCTGCATCGCTATGGCTACGAAATCACCGATCCCAAGGCCGCCGTCATCGCCTTCCAACGCCGCTTCCGCCCCGGAGTTTTCGACGGCTTGATCGATGCCGAAACCCGCCGCATCCTGTTCGGGCTTCTCATTTGAACGGACCAGCACCATGCCGACCAGCCTGAAACAGATGATCGCCGCCGCCAGCGCCGCCGTGCCCCGCATCACACCCGAAGACGCGCGCGCCATGCTGGGCGGCAGCAATGTCCTGCTTGTCGATGTCCGCGACGCCAATGAAGTCGCGCAATCGGGGATGCTAGCCGGCGCCATCAACGTATCGCGCGGCATGATCGAATTCCGCGCCGATCCCGACATGCCCAGCCACAACCCGGCCTTCGACCGTCGCCGCCCTGTCATCGTCTATTGCGCTTCGGGCGGCCGCTCGGCGCTGGCCGGCAAGGCGCTGCTCGATCTCGGCTATGAACAGGTCAGCAATCTGGGCGCCTTCCAGGATGCCGTCACAGCCGGGCTACCGCTGCAACCGGCCTGAAATCGGCTATTTGCCGCCCTTTTCAATCGCCAGCCGGCTCATCAAAATCGCCGCCCGCTTGGCCTGTCGCGCAATGCTGGGCACGTCGATCGTCTCGCCCGGCGCATGCGATCCCTCGCCCGCCGTGCCTAGCCCGATCAACCCGTCGACATCCCCTGCCACAAAGGCAATGTCCCCCGCCCCGCGCTTCAACGGGTCCAGCTCCGGCATTTCTGCCAGGCCCAGATCACGGTTCACCGCGTTCAACTGCGCCAGAAACGCCCGGCTGCCCGCCGTTGGTGCCATCGCCGGATAGCCTTCGCTGAATTCGATCGTCGCATCCGTCCCGGGTGCATGGGCGGCAACGATCGCCAGCATCCTTGCCCGCACCCGCTCGGACTGCGCATTTGAAAGCGTGCGGAAATCGCCAAACGCCAGCGCCGCCGCCGGGATGATATTGCTTTTGCCGGTCGCGGTCGCCTGCACGCCATCCTTGTCCAGCACTGCCGTCGCGCCGCCGCTCACCAGCCCGACGTTGAATGTCAGGTTCGGCTCTGGCAGCTCCGCCCGGAACGCAGCAATGATCCGCGCCAGTTCAAAAATCGCCCCGTCGCCCGCCGACGCACTGAAAATCCCTGCGGAGTGCCCGGTCTTGCCGCTGGTCCGCAACTGCCAGCTGTTCGATGAACGCCGCGCGATGGACCCCATCTCGACGCCGCCATCCCGTGTCAGCCCTTCGAAATCCATCGCCACATCGGCGCGCTTGCCCGCCGCCACCAGATCGGCCCGTGCTACCTCGACCGGCGCGCCCACCCGCTCCTCGTCTCCGGTCAGCACAATCTCGATAGTCGCCGGCGCCAGAGTCCCCACCGCCTGCATCGCCCGCAAGGCCGCCAGCATGACGATAATGCCGCCCTTGTCGTCGCCAATCCCTGGCCCCTTGGCGGTATCGCCGCTCAGCGTGAATTTCTGAAACGGCGAATCCGGCTCGAACACCGTGTCCAGATGCCCGATCAAAAGAATTCGCTTGCCACCCGGCCTGCCCATATGATCGGCGATAAGATGTCCGGCCCGCCCGGTCTGCAACATCGGCACCCAGCGCGTCTTGAACCCCAGCGCATCCAGTTCGGCGCGCACCATCACGCCAACCCTGGTCACACCCTCGATATTCAGCGATCCGCTGTTCTGGTTGACCAGCCGTTCCAGCAGCACCAGCGATTGCGCCTGCCCGGAGTCCACCGCCGCGACCATCCGCGCCTCCTTCGGCGCCAGCTTTGCAGCCGCCGGCCCCGCCACCATGACCCCGGCCAGCATAGCCGCCCAAACAACCGCCTTCATGACATTGTCCCCCTTCCCAAAGACCAGCGCCATCAGGGCCGCAAGCCGCGCCCCCGCCGCCCAGTCTTCAACGCTCGCTGCGCCATATTGACGAACTCGCACAGTTCCGCGCGCGTCTCCCGCGGATCGATAATCGCCTCCACGCCATAATGTTCGGCGGTGCGAAACGGCGATCGCACCCGCTCCAGCCGCGCCTTGATCTCCGCCAGCCGCGCCACCGGGTCCTCGCAACTCTCCAGCTCGGCGCGATACGCCGCCTCCAGACCGCCCGAAATCGGCAAACTGCCCCAATCCCCCGATGGCCAGGCCAGCCGCCAGCGCAACCGGTCGGCCGGCGCATGGCCGCTGCCCGCCATGCCATAGGCCTTGCGCAAAACCACCGCGCACCAGGGTACCGATGATTGATATATGGCTGCCAAGGCCCTGGAACCCCAGCGAATTGTGCCCTCCTCCTCGGCCCGACGACCGATCAGGAAACCCGGATTGTCGACCAGATGCACGATCGGCAGATGGAATGTATCGGCCAGATCGACATGGCGTTCGACCTTGCGCGCCGTCGCTGCGGTCCACAATCCGCCCAGCGCCTGCGGATTGGAAGCCACCACCGCCACCGGCCAACCATCGATGCGCGCAAAACCTGTCACCACGCCAAGGCCCCATTCGCGGCCGATCTCAAACCAGCTTTCGCGATCGACAACCGCCTCGACGATTGGCCGGATCGGGTACAGCTTGCGCCCGTCACGCGGCACCGCGGACAACAGCCAATCCTCACCCTTGCGCCTTTTGTCCTTGACCGGCCCCCGCGCCGGCAATTCGTCGATGGAACTCGGCAGAAAGGACAGAAACCGCCGCAGCCGGGCAAAGGCTTCGGCTTCGCTCTCCACCCGATCATCGATGGCCCCATTGGCAGCGTGGATATGGGCGCCGCCCAATTCCTCCTTGGTCCGCTTTTCGCCGGCTGCCGCCACTACAGGCGGCCCGGCAACGAACATCTGCGATACGCCCTCCACCAGCACCGAATAGTGCGCCATCACCTGTCGCCCCGCACCCAGGCCGGCAACCGGCCCCAGGCCCAGCGCCACAACCGGCACATTGGAAAGATTTTCCACCATGATTTCCCAGCCAGGGATCTCGGGGATGTACGTATAGCCATTGGTCTCAAGGGTGCGCACGGAGCCACCGCCCCCTGTCCCTTCGATCATGCGAATCAGCGGCATCCGATATTCGGCGGCCAAACGCTCGGCATCTGTCAATTTCCGGTGCAGGCTCGCATCCGCCGCACCGCCCCTTACGGTAAAGTCATCTGCTGTCAAAACCACCGGACGCCCGTCTACCGTTGCGCGGCCGAACAGAAAATTTGCCGGCTGAAATGACAGCATTTCGCCATCCTCGGCGTAGGCAGCAAAGCCGGCGAGCGCACCGATCTCCCGAAAACTGCCTTCATCGGCGACCGCGGCCAGCCGCTCGCGCGCATTCATCCGGCCATAGCCGCGCTGCTTTTCCAGCTTTGCGTCGCCGCCCATCGCGAGCGCCGCCGCGCGCCGCCGCGCCAATTCCTCGATTTCGGGGGTCCAGCCGTCCGGCGCCTTGGTCATGCCACCAGCTTAGTCAGTGGCGAACGCACGACAAGCCCTTGCGGAATCAGCCCAGCACGCCAGATCATGGGCGGAAAACGCACATACCAACCATTGATATGCCTTATCACACCAGAAATTTATTGCTTTAAATCATATATTTACTTATCAATCCGGGTATTGTCTGGCGTCACACTCGCACGACCACCCTGCGCGCCAGACCTGACTGGCATTGCGCACCAAACACGCTGTCGAGCCTGTGAATCCGGTGCCGGACAATCGCTCATCCTTGCCGATCGGGGCACAAATTCGCCGCAACAGCCTTTGATCGCCACCAACCAAAGCCTTCGCCCGCCCGAAAATCGGCTATAACTAAAGGCCATGTTGACGAAAACGCCCCTCCGAATCCCCTCCCCGGCCACCGATCCGGCGCGATCACGGGATATCTTGCGCGTGCTGCGGCGCTTCGCCGCGCATATTCCTGTGGATAGCCCCGGCTCCGCATGACGTTCGACGACGATGCAGGGCGGTTGGTCGCACAGACCGTTGTTGTGAGCGGCAAACCGGGTAAAAAAAACCGATCGTTAACCAACTTTGAGCGCCCCCCAGTGATATGCCTGAACGACAAAGGATAAATTCGATTCGTAAAGCTTGCGTATCAATGAGTTTTCAGCGAAAATGCGTAGTGGTTTCATATTCGGGCCGGACTCTGGGCAAGGGCGGAACATCGGATGCGTGTCGGATTTGATGAAGATTTGGCTGATACACTTGACATTGCCGCGCCAGCGCGGCGGTGTGTTGTTGTGACAACACGGCCTACCCCACCCGCCGTCGACCTTTCGGTTCTTACCGATGGCCAGCGCGATTGCCTGCGACTCGTCTATCAACACATGACCTCCAAGGACATTGCCCGTGTCCTCGGTGTGTCGCCCCACACCGTTGATATGCGCCTGCGTACCGCGATGCGCGCCCTGTCCGTCATGAGCCGGATCGAGGCTGCCCGCCTCCTCGTGCAGGAAGAAGCAGGGGGCGAAGTGCTGCCCGATACCTATCAACCGTTGATATATCAGGCACCGGATGTTGCCGGGACGGCGGATTCAGCCACATTTGGATCACCGGCCTCAAGCAACGGTTTCGTAAGTGCCCACCACGAAACAAGCCTTCGCTTCAGTCCGGATGTCGGTCCAACCGTTGTCGGCCCTCCCCGCCAATCCGTTGCATCGGTTAATTTCGAACCCGCGCATCCATCCAGTTGGGCGGGCACTACTACCGCAGACGCCGGTATCGGTGCCCGTCCTCTGGCTGGATCGCTCCCCTGGGGCAAAAGGAACGACCTTTCGGTTGTCCTGCGCCTCGCCTGGATTTTCGCGATTGCCGTTGGCTCAACACTTGCTTTCGGCGCCGTGCTCGCTGCTTTCGCCGCTCTGAAAACCCTCATCTGACCTTTCGGCCGATTGTCGCCCGGGAGGGAGACATCAACAGCGCTGTTTTGCGCACCGAAAGGCCGACCCCATGATTCAAGAACGCCGCGCCGCCGCAATTGTCGTTGCAGACAAGCTCGTTGCAGCCGAAGCTGCAATCGATGCCGCGATCGCCGCTGTCGCCGCGCTCACTGCCGCGCTGCCGGAAGCTGGCGCATCAGCACACGTCAACATGGCAACGACCCAGGAAGCGTTGATGCACGCTGTCGAAAGCTGCAGCCAGTTGATCAAATCGCGGACCAACATCATCCGCACCCACTCCGTCATGCGCGCCGCCCAGGACGAAGCCGGCCTTGGCTTCATGCGCTTTGACGAAGTCGCGATTGGTCAGTGCCCGCCTTCGGCAGAGAAGCGCCCCGACCTGCGCGTCGTCGCCGCCGCCTGATCTTTGCCCGGAATTTTTGGCGTGGCCGGCTCGGTTAAATTGGTGAGCCGGCTGCATCGAAGCAATAATTGAGGGGTTCGGGTATGTTTCCGACAATCCTGACCATCACCATCGTGACCAGTATCGGCATGGCCTATTACTGGGGCGGCCGCGACGAAAAAATCGCGGCCACGATGATCCTGATCGGCGTCCTGCTTTCCAATTTCGTCGTCAGCAACAACTATTCCCACACGGAATCGGGGTTGTTCAGCGTCGACGTCGCCACTTTCGGCGGCCTGTTGATCCTTGCACTCCGCAGTGACCGTTTCTGGCCGATGTGGGCCGCCGCGTTCCAACTGGTCGCGATGCTCGTGCACATCGGCAGTGAATTTCAGACCGGCAACCTCACCTGGGCATATTACATCGCCCTTACGTTCTGGACCTTCCCCGTGCTGCTGACGCTCAGCATCGGCACCTGGCTCGAAGGCCGCTTCCGCGAGGTCTGATCAAGGTTCGCGTCAAGCGAGTTGCAAACACGAAAATGCGCGGCGAGGGCATTCCCCCGCCGCGCATTTTCATTGGTGCTGATGCCGCACCATCCCAACCCCGGATTGCCCCCCGGCCAGCCGCGGCCTATCTCTGACCCATCAAGCTCCGGCGGCACACACCGGCAGCTTGCGCCATGCGAACAAATATGGAACAAACGCCGACATGCTGACCCATATCCAGGTGCGCGGCGCGCGCGAGCACAATCTCAAGGGCGTCGATGTCGATCTGCCCAAGAACGCGCTCACCGTCATCACCGGCCTGTCCGGCAGCGGCAAATCCAGCCTGGCCTTCGACACCATCTATGCCGAAGGCCAGCGCCGCTATGTGGAATCGCTCTCCGCCTACGCCCGGCAGTTTTTGGAGCTGATGTCCAAGCCCGACGTCGATCATATCGAAGGGCTTTCCCCCGCCATCAGCATCGAACAGAAAACCACTTCCAAGAACCCGCGCTCCACGGTCGCCACCGTCACCGAAATCTACGACTATATGCGCCTGCTCTGGGCCCGCGTCGGCGTGCCCTATTCCCCCGCCACCGGCCTGCCCATCACCGCCCAAACCGTCAGCCAGATGGTCGACCGGTTGATGACCCTGCCCGACGCCACCCGCCTCTACCTGCTCGCCCCCATCGTGCGCGGCCGCAAGGGCGAATACCGCAAGGAACTGGCCCAGCTGCAAAAGGACGGTTTCACCCGCGTCAAGATCGACGGCGCCTTCCACGACATCGACGAAGCCCCGGCGCTCGACAAGAAATACAAGCACGACATCGATGTCGTCGTCGATCGCATCGTCATCAAGGAAGGCATCGAATCCCGCCTCGCCGAAAGCTTTGAAACCGCGCTCAAACTCGCCGAAGGCCTCGCCATCGCCGAAATGGCCGACACGCCCGAAAACGGCGAAGCCCCCGAACGCATCACCTTCTCCGAAAAATTCGCCTGCCCGGTCTCCGGCTTCACCATCGCCGAAATCGAACCGCGCCTGTTCTCCTTCAATGCCCCGCAAGGCGCCTGCCCGGCCTGCGACGGGCTCGGCGA
>JBBQYI010000084.1:0-11371 GCA_038208825.1 Sphingomonadales bacterium
CGCCGACGGCGCTCAACCCCCAGAACTTCAAATACCGCCACCGCAACCTCCGCCGCAACCGACGTCAATAACGACGTCAATAACGACGTGGCTTACAACACCAACCCTACCCCGGGCAGGCGGTTACAACCGGGCGGTTACAAAAGACCGGTTGATCGTAACAGGAGAACAACAATGCGCCTCGTCAATACACTCATCATCGCTGCCATCGCCGCCGGCTTGCCGGCCCTGCCCGCCGAGGCCCGCCAGAAGGTACGGTATGAGCATAATGGCCATTATTACGCCACCAATCAGCAGTGCCTCGCCGCCAAACGCCGTGCCGTGAAGCGCGGCACCATCGTTGGTGCCGCCACCGCCGGCATCGGTGCGGCGCTGCTGGGCGGCAATCTTGGCGAATCCGCGCTGATCGCCGGCGGTGGCGCGGTTGTCGGCAATACGATCGCCCACAAGACGCACAGATGCTGATGTGATCCGGCAGGGCGGTTGCGCGGTTCAGCCCGTGCAGCTTGCCCCGCCGAGCACGCAGAAGCGTGCGCAATGTGGGTGGTTGAGCGCGACCGGCCGGGACGCGGCCGCCAAGGTCGGCCCCAGTTCAAACTGAGCATCATAGGCGAGCAGGGTGCAGGCCAGCACCGCCGGTGCCGCCGCGCCGCGCCGCCGCACCACCATGCGCTGTGTCGCGCACATCAGCGATTGCGGCGCGACATCCAGGATGCCCCAGCAAGCGGTGGTGATTTCGGGCACATCGGCGGCCGCATCCATTTCCGGAAACAGCACCAGAGGCGGCAGCGGCAGGCCCAGCGTTGCGAACAGTGCGGCATAGCCGGCGCGGGCATCAGCGCCCGATTCGCCCGCCAGATGCCGACCGGCGATGGCGATGGCAAAGCCGTTGGCCGCCAGCCATTTGATCCCATCCAACGCAATCGCCCAGCTGCCGGCGCCGCGTTCGGCCTCGTGCACCGATGCCGTGTGGTGGTCGAGGCTGACCCGCATGGTCAGCCGGTCGCGCGGCAGGGCCAGCAGCGCAGCCTCGAACCGTCGCATTGGCCGCATCGCATTGGTCAGCACCAGCACATCGAAACCGCGCGCCAGGCACAGCGCCAGCATCGCCGGCGTGTCGCGGTTCATGAAGGGCTCCCCGCCGGTAAAGCCGATTTCGCGCACCGGCAGGCGATCACGCGCGATCTCGTCGAGGTAGGGTTCGACCTCGGCGAGGGTCAGATAGGCCAGCGCATCATTGGTCGGCGAGCTTTCGATATAGCAGCTGGCGCAGGCGAGATTGCACAGCGTCCCGGTGTTGAACCACAGCGTTTCCAGCCGTTCCAGCGCCACACTGGCCCGTGGCTCGCCTTTTACCGTGCGGAACGGATCGCGGAATTTTGCCGGGTTAATCGGTGCCGCAGTGACACCGAAGGGCGAATTGGCGGTCTGCGGGGCGCTGTCGGCGGGGGTGATGACGGGCTCTCCTGATGACGGGCGGCAGGGGGTGGACAATTGCCGGTCCCACCGCGGTTTCGGCTTGTCCGCGGCAATAGTTACGGCGAAAGATGTGGCCACACCGTAACTATTTGCGCTGCGAAGGGGAATAACCCTCGACAGCGCAGCGGGAGCAACCGGGTGAATATCGAAAACAGCCGCGACTATTACGGCAAGGTGCTGCAGGGGTCGGCGGATCTGCGCACCGATGCCTGTTCGACAGCGGACGCGCCCGGCCCGGCATTGCGGGCGGCGCTGGCGCGCATCCACCCGGATGTGCGGGCGCGCTATTATGGCTGCGGCTTCATTGCGCCCGCCGATATCGCCGGGGCGCGGGTGCTCGATCTGGGTTGTGGCGCCGGGCAGGATGCCTATGCCCTGGCGCAGTTCGTCGGCCCGGATGGCCATGTGACGGGGGTGGATGCGACGCCGGAACAGCTGGCGGTGGCGCGCCGCACGCTGGATTGGCACCGGGATGCCTTTGGCTATGCGGCGTCGAATGTGGACTTCATCGAGGGCGATATCGAGCAACTGGCGGCGCTGGGGCTGCCGGATGCCAGCTTTGATGTCATCGTTTCGAACTGCGTCATCAACCTTGTCGCCGACAAGGGGGCGGTGTTTCGCGCCGCGCACCGGCTGTTGAAACCGGGTGGCGAGCTGTATTTTTCCGATGTTTACGCCGACCGCCGGGTGCCCGACGCGTTGAAAGCCGACCCGGTCCTGCACGGTGAATGCCTGTCGGGCGCGCTGTACTGGAATGATTTCCTCAGCCTTGCCAAGGCGGCCGGGTTTGCCGATCCGCGGCTGGTTACCGACCGGCCATTGGGAATCGGCGATGCGGCAGTGGCCGAAATGGTCGATGGCATCGGCTTTTATTCGGCGACCTGGCGACTGTTCAAGCTGGATGGGCTGGAACCGGAATGCGAGGATTACGGGCAGGCCGTGGTCTATCGTGGCACAGTGCCGGGGCATGAACGGCGTTTCCGGCTCGACAAGCACCATGATATCGAGGCCGGGCGGGTATTTCCGGTGTGCGGCAACAGCTGGAAGATGCTCGCCGAGACCCGATTCGCCCGGAATTTCGACTTCATCGGTGATTTTTCGCGGCATTTCGGCATCTTTGCCGGGTGCGGCACCAGCCTGCCGTTCGATGCGGCGGCGGTGGAAGCGGCGGTTTCTGCGGGGTGTTGCTGACCCCATGCACATAATGGTGACCGGCGCCGCCGGGTTGATCGGCGGTGAAGTGTGCGCGCGACTGGTGGCCGCCGGCCATCAGGTGACGGCGCTGGTGCACCGCGACCCGCTGGTGCGCGACAATCGGCGACGGCCGGTGGCGGGCCTGACGGTGGTTGCCGGGGACGTGACGCAGCCGATGATGGGGCTGGCGGTGGTGCCGGCGGTGGATCTGGTGGTGCACAGCGCGGCAATTACCGCGTTCGACGCCGCGCCCGAACGCTATTGCGCCGTCAATATCGAGGGGACGAAACACGCCATTGCGGTGGCGCGGGCGGCGGGCGCCGGGTTGCTGCACGTGTCCACCGCCTATGTCTGCGGTACCCGCGACGGGGTTATTGCCGAGGACAGTGTCGGCACGGCGTTCGTCAATGGTTACGAAGCGAGCAAGGCGCGGGGCGAGGCGCTGGTGCGGGAATCGGGATTGCGCCACGCCATTGCACGGCCATCGGTGGTGGTTGGCGAATGGGCGGACGGGGCCATCAGCCGGTTCGAAAACATCTATATGATCTTCAAACTGATCGCGGAACGGCGGGTGCGCACCCTGCCCGGCGCCGTTGGCGCGAGCCTTGATCTGGTGCCGATCGACCATGTCTGTGGCGCAATCGTGGCGATGGCCGGGCGTTTTGCCGCGGTGGAGGGCCAGACTTTGCACCTTGTCGGCACCGAACCGACGCCGCTGACGCGCCTTGGCGAGGCGATTGCAGCGGTAAACGGCCTGGGCCACCCCTGCTTCATCGACCCCGCGCAGTTCGATCCGGCGGCCCTGCCCCCGGTGGAACGACGGTATCACGCAGCGGCAGCGGGGCTGTACACAAGCTATCTGCTGCGCGGGCCGGTGTTCGATGTTGGCCGGGCGACGGCATTCGGGTTGGCTTGCCCCCCGACGGACCGGGAATGGCTGAACCGGCTTATCGGGTTTTGCATGGGCGAGGGGTTTGTGCGGGTGCGGGGGTGACGGCCCCGCGTGCATCAATCTGCGCGTGGCGGTGCGCCATTCGCCCCGGCCTTCGTTCGGTCGGAAGCGGTTCGGGCCAATATAAAAGCTGAACACGATGGCGGCGCGGGACAAGCCTGTGGCGCCTTCCGGGGCGGCGCGTGGCGCCAAGGTTCTGCGCCCTGATCTCCAGCACCGCCAACCACAACGGTTCGAATCAAGCGCTGACTTTCTGTCATGTCTGGATGAAGGACGAGAGTCATGCCGTCTTTGACAAATTCTGAATCATGTATAAAGATATAATTAACAAATCGTGTTTGCTGCGATGGCCACAACGCCTCGCCTTTCTGCAGGAAAATGGCAATGGAAAATGGTCATTCCTTCATAGACTATTACAGAATTCTGCAAGTCAATCCCGAATGTAACGCAAGAACATTAGAAGTTGCATATCGGTATCTCGCAAAAATCTATCATCCCGATCATCCGGAGACGGCCAACGTTGAACGATTCAAGGCGGTCATTGAAGCATACCGTTTATTGAAAAATAGTAACAAGAGAGTAAATTATAACGTTCAATATGCTCGCAACACCGGATTTTTATTTGAATCTTCCGATGGAAGCCGTAGCGAGCATATGACCGCGCTCACCGACGCAAATATTCATGATCAACTTCTCATGTATTTATACAGGAAAAGGCGGGAGTGCGCGCGCGATCCAGGAGCAGGCCTTTTTGATATTTTGAGAAACCTCAATTGTCCTGAAGAAAATTTTGAATTCCACACATGGTATTTGAAGAAAAAGGGTTTCATCGAGACAAATGATGATGGAACACTGGCCATCACCGTCGTCGGCGTGGACCATGTCATCGGCATGTCCCAGAACAGCGTCGAGCGCCGGCTCCGAATCACGCAATCGGAATCGGCCGAGGCGGAAAGTTGGTCAATGGCCTGAAGGTTTGATCAGCATGGCGTAGCGCCACGAGCGTAGAAGTATATCGGCTGTCGCGGTCGGCAAGCCCTGTCGGGAATGGGAATTGATAGGCGCAAGGCCGCCGCTATCGCCGCGCACCGGGATAAAGGTTCACGCGCCATCCATGACATCGGCGGGCGCCCGCTACCGCACATCCGGGTATAAATGACCCAGCGTTTTCGGGCGGATGCCGAGGCCCCAGCGGATGCCGACTTTCAGATAGATCCAGTTGGCGCGCCATTCGCCCCAGCGTTCGATGCGACGGTCGGATGTGAGGACGATGCGATTGACGAGGCGAGTGCGGCCGAGGCGGGCCATGCGGACGCATAGGTCGGCTTCCTCCATCACCATCATGTTTTCATCGAAGCGGCCGACGGCGTCGAAATCGGCGCGTTTGAAGAACATCGCGTGGTCGCCGAACAACAGCCTGCCGCCCTTCAGGAACAAATGGGGCCGGAACAGCAGCGGCGCGTACCAGGTCTTGATCCAATTGTGGAAACTCGTCACCCAGCGGACTCTTTCGGGGCCGGACAGGACGGCGGTGAAGCCGGCAAGATTGGTGCGCGGATCGGCCATGACTCGCGCCACGACCGCCATTGCATCATCGGGAATCCAGCTATCCGCGTGGAGCACCATGACCAGCGGCGCGGTGGTGGCGGCGATGCCGGCGTTGCATTGCGCGGCGCGGCCCCGGCGGGCGGTGATCGTCCGAATGCCCAGCGCGGTTGCGATGGCGACGCTGTCATCGCTGCTGCCGCCGTCGACCGCGATGATTTCGGCGGGTTGCGGATCGAGTGCGGCGAGGCAACGCGCCAGTCGGGCGAGCGCCGTGGCTTCATCGAGCATCGGGATGACGATTGCGATTTTGGGCGCGGTTTCGGTCACAGATCGGGCCATGCCGCCAAATCCTCGGGGCGATCAAGGTCGGCCAGCGTTTCGAGCAGCACCGGCGGCGGGGACAGGCGGGCCACCGTATCGGCGAACACCGTATCGGTGCCCCAGGCGATGTTTTCGAACAGTTGCGGCGCCGGCGCGGCAAGCCCGAGCAGCCAATAGCCGCCATCCGCCGCCGGACCGATCACCGCCGGCGCATTGGCAAGCGCAGCAGCGGCGGCGGTGAGGTGGTGAGGTTGCAGCCCCGGAATATCGGCACCGAGCAGCAGCACCGGCAGGCTTTGCGCCGCCCCGGCCAGCCGCTGGCCAAGATCCCCCTCCCCCTGATCGACTAGCGCCACATCCGGCCCCAGCCAGCCACGAAACGCCGCCGCATCGGCGCCGGTTGTGCGGACTTCGCAACGCAGCCCCGCCGCCAGCACGGTCGCCACTGTGCGTTCCGTCAACCGCCGGTGCAGATCTGCCGCGCCAGCCGCACCCAGGGCCGGGATCAACCGCGTCTTGGCCTTGCCCGGTTCGGGCCAGCGGGCGAACAAACTTACGCGCAATTCCTGCAATGGACGCTGACCCTTGCGAATGAGACGCTAGCTACGGCCGAGCCTGGTCGCCAAATCGGCCTTCGCAATCCAAGTGCCGCCTCTGCGCGTCACTCAACGCCGAAATCATATAGCCGCGCCGTGAGCGCGCCGCCACCGCCCGAAACACTTCCGCCCGTCAGCGACTGAATGAAGCCATATTCGCCCGCGGGCAGGTCGATTCCTGGGACCACCTTAAAAACGCCCGGGCGGACGAGTTCGGAATTGAACGGGATACGGTCCTTGTCCATCACCCCCTGTTTGGCACCGGCAATGTTGAGGCTGCCGACGCGCGCTTCGCGTGCATTTGCCTTTTCATTGAAGCGCACAAGGCTGAGTTCGGCTGGAGAAGTCGTCAGAGCACCAGCACCGCTGATCCATACGCTTGGGCCGCTACTTTGCAGGCCGCGAGGCACCGATTCGTCGAAGTAAAAAAAGAAGACTGGGCGCGAATTTGCCGAACGGATGCGAGCATTGGCACCGGGGATCGTCGCCTTTACACTTGCGGATGCAATTCCGCCTGTCAGTGCATAGCCAAGAATACCACCAGTTTTTGCCTGATTCGATGACGTTACCATCATTCGGCTCATCTTCTTTTCTTTCTCGCCGAACATATATACGCCGGGATAGTGTGGCACCGTCAAATCGGCGGCGTCGGTTGAGAATTCCAACGGTGCAGCAGGCTGTGCTGGCGCCAGCATAGCCGCCATGACTGCGCCAGAAACGCCCTTTCTTTTCAATTCGATAAGCTTGTCGGTCGAGAGATCAAAATTGGGCTTTGACGCCCGAATCTTCGCTATGACGGCTTCATCAGGGAGGCCAGCAGCCAACAGCTTGATGACGGTAGAATTGTCGATCGTTTCGACTGTGGCAGCATTGACGGTTTGTGCCGTCGCCAATGAAGCAGGCAAAATCGCCATCGACATCAGAGAGATTGAAAAGATCAGCTTCTGAACCGGTGAATTCACGTTTTTCGCCCCATTTATGTTTGGTCTAGTGATGCGTTTAAAGATTCACCACCAACAAACAAGAACGAATGAATATGCAGCTATCGATGCGATGATTGCGGATTTATCGAGAACATCGAAACGAGCCGGACTTATGCGCTAGTGCCGCGCAAAATCGTGCACAGGTAGTTTTACTATTGTACGCTTGGCCGTGCCAAAACCGATCCAGCCTCAATCTCGATTCTGGGGGCAGGGGCCAGCTTTAGCCCGCGGCTGTCGGCGCTGCGGCCTGTGGCGGCATTGAAGCGGTAGCCGTGCCAGGGGCAGGTGAGGCAGCCGGTGGCGTCTGGCGGGGCGATGAGCGGCCCGAGCCAGTGCGGGCAGGTGGTGCTATGGGCGATGAGCTGGCCATCGTGTTCGATCAGGCGAAAGCGGTTCGGGCCGAAATCGAAGCTGAACGGCAGGGCGGCGCGGACATCGGCTTCGGGGCCAAGGTCCAGCCGCTCTGGGGTGAGACCACGCGGGCGTGGCGCGAGCGCGGCCTCGCGCAATTGCATCATCGCCTCGTCTTCGTCCCACAGGCGTTCGTAGATGGCAACAAAGCCGCGCCCGATCAGTTCGAGCCGCTGCGAATCGGTTTCGGGGACATGATATTCGACGCGAATGCCGGTTTCATGGGGGCCGCGCACCGTCAGGGCGACTCGGATTTCGGATGTCGTGCCCGGCCCCTGTTCGGTGACGACGCGATAGCCGCTGGTATCGGGCGCCATGTGGAGTTTGAGCACTTGCGCCGTGCGGGCGTCGCCGGGCTGGTTGACGATGCGCACCCGCCAGCCATCGGCATCGCTGTCGATCAGTTCGCAAGCCGCAAAACTGCTGGCGTGCAGCGCCGGCAGATGTTCCCAATCGAGCACATTCTCACGGATGCGGGCAAGGCTCGCCCTGACCTCGCGGGTATAGACCCCGGCGAGGCGGATGCTCACCGGCCGCGCTTCCGTTTTTTGCCGCCATCGGCTTCGAACAGCCCAGCCAGCTGTTCGATGATGGTGCCGCCCAATTGTTCGGCATCCATGATGGTCACCGCCTTGGCATAATAGCGCGTCACGTCATGGCCGATGCCGACCGCGATCAGTTCGACGGGGGAACGGGTTTCGATATGCTTGATGACCTGGCGCAGATGGCGTTCGAGGTAATTGCCGGTGTTGACGCTGAGCGTTGAATCATCGACCGGCGCGCCATCCGAAATCACCATCAGGATGCGGCGATCCTCACGCCGCGCCAACAGCCGGTCGTGCGCCCACATCAGCGCCTCGCCGTCGATATTTTCCTTCAACAGCCCTTCCCGCATCATCAGGCCGAGGTTCTTGCGCGCCCGCCGCCAAGGGGCATCGGCCTGTTTGTAGATGATGTGGCGCAGATCATTGAGCCGGCCCGGTTTCGCCGGGCGGCCATCGGCGAGCCATTTTTCACGGCTCTGCCCACCCTTCCAGGCGCGGGTGGTGAAGCCCAGGATTTCGGTCTTCACGGCGCAGCGTTCCAGCGTGCGGGCGAGAATATCGGCGCAGATGGCGGCGATGCTGATCGGCCGGCCGCGCATGGAGCCGGAATTGTCGATGAGCAGCGTCACCACCGTATCGCGGAATTCGGTATCGCGTTCGACCTTGTAGCTCATCGCATAGGACGGGTTGGTGACGATGCGCACCAGCCGTGCCGCATCGAGCAGCCCTTCTTCCTGATCGAAATCCCAGCTGCGGTTCTGTTGCGCCATCAGGCGGCGTTGCAGGCGGTTGGCGAGTTTCGTCACCGCCGATTGCAGCGGCACCAGTTGCTGATCGAGATAAGCGCGCAGCCGGGTCAGTTCCTCGGCATCGCAGAGTTCCTCGGCGCCGATCATTTCATCATTGGCGCGGGTATAGGCCTTGTAGTCAAAATCATTTGGCAGGTCCGACATCGGCGCATTGGGCCGCCACGGCGTCATGCCTTCCTGGCCCTCGTCGCCCATTTCGGCTTCGGAGACCATGTCGCTGTCCATTTCGACTTCGCGGGACTCGCTCGAATCGCTGTCGTCCTGCGATTCCTCGGGCCGCGTTTCGGTCGATTGGTCCTGGCCGCCGGCGTCCTGTTCGGCGTCTTCGCCGTCGTCGCCGGGCTGTTCTTCTTCCTGCTGGTCCTCGGCGTTGTCGCCATCCTCCGGCTCGGCATCCGGATCGGCGGCGAGGCCGAGATCGGACAGCACGCGGCGCATGACCTGGGCGAAGGCGGCCTGATCGCCGAATGCGGTGGTCAACTGATCGAGATGTTCACCGGCGCGGGCCTCGATATCGCCGCGCACCAGCTCCATGGCGGGTTCGGCGATGCGCGGCACCGGTTGCCCAGTCAGGCGTTCGCGGACCATCAGGCCGAGCGCGGTGGCCATCGGCACTTCTTCGGGGCTGCGGGCGCGCACGATCGGATCGGCGCGGACCCTAGTTTCGGTCATGCGATCGAGGTTTTTGGCGACGCCGGCCATTTCGGTGGCACCGATGGCTTCGATTCGCGCCTGTTCGACGGCATTCCAGATATCGCGGGCGAGGCCGGGTTCCGGTTGATCGACGCCGTGCAGCCGAGGATCGTGGTGGCGTTTGCGGAGCGCGAAACTGTCGGCCCAGCCGCGCACTTCGGCGACCTGTTCCGGCGGCAGCGCCCGCCCCGGCTGTGGCACCCGCGCCTGGCCGCCGACGAAACTGGGCTTGTCGGCGGTATAGGCCAGCTCGATTTCCGGATCATGCCCCATGGCACGCAGAGCCGCGGCGACGGCGGTGCGGAAATCTTCGACGGGGTTTTCGGGGGCGGACATTACCAAGGCACCTTGCAGCCGAATGCGGCAAATTCAGGGTCGCGGATGACGACCGTAAGCCCTTCTGCCAGTGCTTGCGCTGAAATTAAACAGTCAAACGAGTCGCGGCGGTTAGTCCACATATTTCACCGCTGTCGCGTCGGCAAGCCGGCGGTCTCGAGCAAAACGATCGCGACGGACACGGCACGCCGCAAAGTCTTTCACCGCTAAAATTAATGCGAACAATCTAAGTTTTCCGAAATTTTATAGTTCGACAAAATGTGCGATTGACTAGTGCAAAATCGGAAAATTTATTTTCCTCTGCGATCACGACAAAGTAAGTTACGCGGCTCATAAAACCACACATAGTAATCTCTACGCCTATATAATTTTTCCCTGATAACGATTGTTGTGTTTTCAGGCTAATTTGCCAGATCGTATCATGCGCTAATGAGTCAAATTCGACACAACCAACGAGTTCAAACACATCTTCATTGGTTCCCAAAATAATTGACTGTAATGCAGTAAAATTATACGGCCCTTGGTAAAAGCATCTAAAATAGGAAAGACCAATTTTCGCTAACATTCGGTAAAAATTACTTTTGTCAGAGCACTGCATAGAGTATTCTAGGGGTGAAGAGTCAGTTGTATGGTGCATGGCTGCATCCATATTTGCCGAACTCGCCAAAAATCTGTGTGTTCGACGTGAGTCGAATATAGAAAGATCATGCAGAATAGATGGACGGCTTGTGGTGGGCAACACCGTGCTTAGCGGAATCTCTTTTCTTTGGAGCGGTATCAATTGACCTTTTACTGTAACGAACTTTTCTCTAACGCGTTTCTTTCGGGAAGGCGCTTTTAAGGCTTGCCTGAGGAAATCAAAATCCTTTGTCAGTACTTGTTGTTCGAAAAATCCTGTAGTTCTAGCGCAATCCTCGCAAGAGGATTGCGGAAGCACCAGATAGCCCCAAAAAGCAAACGGAACGACGTGCTCATCTGTTAGTTTGCAGTCCGTTGCATTGCAATATATGCAGAATTTCGGCGCGGCAAACACGGGTGGCAATCTAGTGCCACCAAGCTTTTCGTTCACCTTCGCGCCTTGACGACGATGCTTTCGGGCAATTCCTCGCCGAAGACACGCTGGTAATATTCGGCGACGATGCCGCGTTCGGCTTCATCGCATTTGTTGAGGAAGGTCAGGCGAAAGGCAAAGCCGATGTTGCCGCCAAAGATGCTGGCGTTCTGGGCCCAGGTGATCACCGTGCGCGGGCTCATCACTGTCGAGATGTCGCCGCCGATGAAGCCGGCACGGGTCATGTCGGCCACCTTGACCATGTTCGACACCGTCTTGCGGCCCGCATCGGTATCGAACGCCTTTTCCTTGGCAACGACGATGGCGCATTCGGTGTGGTGCGGCAGGTAATTCAACGTGGTGACGATGCTCCAGCGGTCCATCTGGCCCTGGTTGATCTGTTGCGTGCCATGATACAGGCCCGACGTGTCGCCGAGCCCGACCGTGTTGGCG
>JBBQYI010000085.1:0-11081 GCA_038208825.1 Sphingomonadales bacterium
GACAATGTCCCCGGCACCTTCCAGATGCAGATCAACCAGTTCAACGGGCTGGGGAATTCGCCGAACGCGGTGCGGCCGACGATCACCAATTCGCAGTTCGTGAAGGATAATTTCAACGACGCGAGCTATCAGGGCTTTCGCCTTTCGGCGCGCTACAACATCAATGATGACTGGTCGATCAATGTCCAGCACATGCGCCAGAAGCTGAAGGTTGACGGCGTTTTCGATTATGACCCGCTGGTCGGCGATCTGAAGGTGCAGCGGTACAATCCGGATACGCTGGTCGATAATTTCAACCAGACGGCGTGGACACTGGAAGGCCGGCTTGGCGCGCTCGATGTGATCTACACCGGTGCCTATCTGTCGCGCCGTGCGGTGCAGCAGATCGATTACACCGCCTATTCAAACGCCGGGCCGTTCGCGGCCTATTATATCTGCAAATACCCCGGTTATGCGACCTGCGCGACGCCGCGCATGTCGTTCCAGGGTGATAACCGCAACACGCGCATCAGCCATGAATTCCGGGTTTCGACCCCGGCCGACAAGCGCATCCGCGTCATCGCCGGCGCCTATTATGACCGCGCCAAGATCTTTGATATCGGCGAGTTCAACTATGAAGGTTCGATCGCGCAGGGTTTCGTGCCGAATGCGCCGATCAAGGGGGCGACAGCGATTAACCCCAATGCCCGCAACCCCGGGGTCACCTTCTTCAACGACATCACCCGCACCGATCGCCAGCTGGCAGCCTTTGGCGAGGTCGCGTTCGACATCATCCCCGAAAAGCTGATCCTGACGGGCGGCCTCAGATATTATAACCAGAAGGCGTCGATTGCCGGTTCGGCGAATTTCGGCAACCGCGGTGTCGATCGCGATTCGGGCTATAACCTTGATGCGATCCACACCAAGCCACGCACGCAGAAGGGCGTCATCTTTAAGGCGAACCTGACCTGGAAGCCGACCGATGACCTGTTGTATTATTTCACCTATTCGGAAGGTTATCGCCCCGGCGGCTTCAACCGCATTGGCCGGGTTGCCGATCCCAACCCGCAAAGCCCGAAGGTCGCGATCCCGTTCGGCTATGATTCGGATACGGTGAAGAACTTCGAGATCGGCGCCAAAATGGCCTTCCTCGACCATTCGGTGATCCTCAATCTCGCGGCCTATCACATCAATTGGGACAATATTCAGGTCTCCATCTACCAGCCGAGCCTGTTCTTCCTGACCTTTGCCGCCAATGCGGCATCGGCGCGGATCAACGGCATCGAGGGCGATCTGACCGTGCGGCCGGTGCGCGGGCTGACCATCAATGCCGGCGCTTCGTACAATCGTTCGAAGCTGACATCGGGGCAGCTGGGCCTTGTCCAGTTGATCACGCTGGTGCCGCTGGGCAGCCAGCTGGCGCTGAGCCCCAAGTTCCAGGGCAATATCCGGGCGCGGTACGAGCATGAACTGGCGGGCGATTATACGATCTATGGCCAGGCCAGCGCGCATTTCGTCGGCAGCAGCCACACGTCGATCAACGTGGGCGCCGATTATCCGTTGCGCGGCTATACGACCGGGGACGCTGCCATTGGTGTCAACAAGGATGCGTGGGGGGCGGAATTCTATATCGAGAACCTGTCCGACGCGCGGCCCGACATCTATATCAACGCATCGGACCGTGTGGCGCGGACGACGACGATCCGGCCGCGGACGGTGGGTTTCCGCGTTTCGTACAAATATTGATGCGCGGTTGGGGGGCGGTCGTGATGGTTTGCCCCCCATTGCTGTCCCTGTTGCTTTCATTGCCGGCCCGGCTGTGGCTAACCTGATGCCATGACAGTCAGGGACCAGGGCGCTTCCGATGTGGAAGCGATGATCGACAATGCCAAGCGGCTGTTGCAGGCGGGCAGTTTCGCCCGGGCGGCGGCGGCGATGGAGCGATTGCTCGATGACGACCCGCGCAATGTCGATGCGCTGTATATCCTTGCCGTGGCGCAACGCTATGCCGGGCAGGTGGGCCAGGCGCAGTTGTCGCTGGCGCAATTGATCGAGATCGAGCCGGCGCATGCCCGGGCGTTTCAGGAACAGGGCCATTGCCATCGTGCCGCCGGCGACAATGATCGGGCCATCGAGGCGTTCGACCGGGCCGTTGCCGCCAATCCGGCGCTGGTCGCCAGCTGGCGGGCGCTGGTCGAGCTGAGCCTTGCCGCCGGGCGGCGCGAGGCGGAAGCGGTGGCGCGCAACCAGTTCGATTGGCTATCGGGCCTGCCGCCGGCGCTGGTCAGCGTTGCCAGCTTCATGCACGAGGGCAAGCTGCAAAAGGCGGAAAAGCTGTGCCGGCATTTTCTGCAGACCAACGGCCATCATCTGGAAGCGATGCGGATGCTGGCGGAGCTTGGCGCGCGGTTCCAGGTGCTGGATGAGGCCGAATTCATCCTTGAATCCTGCGTGGAGATGGAGCCGGAATTTCATCCCGGGCGCTTCGATTATGTGAATGTGCTGCACAAACGCCAGAAGTTTGCCAAGGCGCTGGAGCAGGCGGCGATCCTGCGCGACAAGGCGCCGGGCGTGCCGCATTTCGACATGATGTTCGCCAACCAGAACCTCGCGGTGGGCAATTTTGACGTGGCGCTGGGCATTTACGATGCGCTGTCGGCGGCGACGCCGGACAATCATCAGGTCAGCCTGACACGCGGCCATGCCTTAAAAACCATCGGGCGGCAGGCGGATGCCGTTGCGGCGTATCGCCAGGCCTATGGCAGCAAGCCAGATTTCGGCGATGCGTATTGGAGCCTTGCCAATCTGAAGACCTATCGTTTCAGCGATGCCGAGATTGCCCGCATGGAGGTGGTGGAGGCAGCGCGGTCAACGGCGGCGGTCGATCGCTATCACCTGTGCTTTGCGCTGGGCAAGGCGCTGGAGGATCGCGGCGAATATGCGCGGTCCTTCGGCTATTACGACACCGGCAACCGGTTGAAGCGCGAGGAATTACGCTATGATGCCGACCGCATCGATGCCGAGATGGCGGCGCAGAAACGCGCCTGCACGCCCGCGCTGTTCGATGCAAAGCGCAGCGGTGGTGCGGCGGCGGCCGATCCGATTTTCATCGTCGGCCTGCCGCGGGCGGGATCGACGTTGCTGGAACAGATTTTGGCGTCGCATTCGATGGTGGAGGGCACGACCGAATTGCCCAACATTTTGGCGCTGGCGCACCGGCTGGATGGCCGGCGCAGGGTGGATGACGAAGCGATTTATCCCGGCAATCTGGGTGAATTGACGCCCGACGAACTGACCGGTTTTGGTGAGGCCTATTTGCGCGATACCGCCATTCAACGCAGCGGCAAGCCGTATTTCATCGACAAGATGCCCAATAATTTCCGGCACATCGGGCTGATCCACATGATCCTGCCCAACGCCCGGGTCATCGATGCGCGGCGCGATGCGATGGGGTGTTGTTTCAGCAATTTCAAGCAGTTGTTCGCGGAGGGCCAGGATTTCACCTATGGCCTGACCGAGATCGGCCGCTATTATGCCGGCTATGTCGATCTGATGCGGCATTGGGATGAGGTGCTGCCCGGCAAGGTGTTGCGCGTGCAGTATGAGGATGTCGTCGGCGATCTGGAGAATGAGGTGCGGCGAATGCTGGATTTCTGCGGCCTGCCGTTCGAGGCGGCTTGCGTGAATTTCCACGAGACCGACCGCGCCGTGCGCACCGCGAGTTCGGAACAGGTGCGCCAGCCGATTTTCCGCAGCGGGCTGGACCAATGGCAGAATTTCGACCCCTGGCTGGCGCCGTTGCGCGCCGCGCTGGGGCCGGTTGCAGCATGAAGGAAGCCGGGATTTGACCGCAGCCACGCTGGGCGCCGAGCGCGAGGCCGGGCTTTCGAGCCGCTGGTACGTGCTGATCATCACCATGTTCGTCTATACGATCAGCATTGCCGACCGGTATGTGATGTCCACGGTGCTGGAGCCGATCCGGCTGGAACTGCATCTGACCGATGCCGGCATCGCGTTCCTGACCGGGGTGTCGCTGGCGTTGTTTTATGTGACTTTGGGCATACCGCTGTCATGGGTTGCCGATCGGTATAACCGGCGCAATCTGCTGGCGATGTCGCTGGTGGCCTGGTCGGCGATGACGGCGCTGTGCGGGCTTTCGGCCGGTTATTGGCAATTGTTGATGGCGCGCATCGGCGTTGGCATCGGGGAAGCTGGTGGCACCCCCGCCTGCAACACCATCGTTGCCGATTATTTCCCGGCCAGCCGGCGGCCGATGGCGATGACGGTGTTTGCGCTGGGCGCACCGATCGGCGCGTGGGTGGGCGCCGACATGGCCGGCTATGTCGCTAATGCCTATGGTTGGCGCGCGGCGTTCCTGGTGCTGGGTGTGCCGGGGGTGGTGATGGGGGCGATTGTCTGGCTGACTATCAAGGAGCCCCGGCGCGGCCGGCTGGATGCCGTTTCGGCCCAAGCATCGACTACGCCATCGCCGACCATTCGCGAGACGATGCGGTTCCTGACCGAACAAAAGGCGGCGTTTCATGTCATCATGGGCGGTGGTGTTTCGGCTTTGTGGGGGTGGGGCCTGATGTGGTTCACGCCGACTTTCCTGCAGCGTATGTACGGGCTGGATGTGGGCGCTGCCGGGGCGATTGTCGGGCCGATCCATCTGGTGATGGGGATCGGTGCATCGCTGTTGACGGCGTGGCTGTTGTCGCGGCCGACCTTTGTCGATCCGCGGCGGATCGTCTGGTTGTTGGCGGCAGTGACGGGCATAGCGACGGTGCCGTCGTTCATCGCCTATTGGACGCATTCATTGCCCGTGGCCAAGGCTATGCTGTGGATATTCATCCCGGCGATCTATTTCTACATCGGGCCGGCAATGGCGATGGTGCAGAATCTGGCGGCGCCGAAGATGCGTGCGATGGCGATTGCGGTATCGCTGGTAGCGGCGAATGTGCTCAACCTGATCGTCGCACCACAGGGCGTCGGGCTGTTAAGCGACTGGTTTGCCGGGCCGGGCGGCGCGGATGCGGAATCGCTGCGGCTGGCGTTGCTGGTGCTGGCGCCTACCGGGTTCTGGGCGGCGTATCATTATTGGGCGGCGTCGCGGACGATCATCGCCGACCAGAAACGGGCGGTGGGCGATGCCTGACGATTTGCGCGCGGGGCGTTCGCAATGAAGCTGACCGACATAAAGACCTTTGTCGTCGGCAACCCGCCGCCGCATTTTGGCGGGCGGTATTTCGTGTTCGTCAAATTGACGACGGGCGACAATGTGTCGGGAATTGGCGAGGCCTATTGCGTGCCGTTCGAGCCGCATCTGGTGGCGCGGATGATCGAGGATGTGTTCGACCGGTACGTGCGCGGCAACGATCCCCATGATATCGAGACGATGTGGCGGCGGGTGTATTCCAGCGGCTTTACCCAGCATCCCGACCTGACGTTGATGGGGATATTGAGCGCGCTGGAAATGGCGTGCTGGGACATCATCGGCAAGGCGGCGGGCAAGCCGGTTTACAAGCTGTTGGGCGGGCAGGTGCACGAAAGGTTGCGCGCCTATACCTATATCTACCCAAGGCCGGACGATGCGACGGACGTTTATCACGATCCCGATCTGGCCGCGACGCGTGCCGGCGAATATCTGGCGCAGGGTTTCACCGCGCTGAAATTCGATCCGGCTGGGCCTTACTCGGCGTTCGACGGGCGGCAATTGTCGCTGGAGGCGCTCGATCTGTCGGCGCGATTTGCCGGGACGTTGCGGGCGGCGGTGGGCGATCGCGCCGATCTGTTGTTCGGCACCCACGGCCAGATGACGGCGGCCGGCGCGATCCGGCTGGCGCGGCGGCTGGAACCCTATGACCCGTTGTGGCTGGAGGAGCCGGTGCCGCCCGATGCGCCCGATGAAATGGCCAAGGTTGCGCGGGCGACGTCGATCCCGATTGCGACGGGCGAGCGGCTGACCACCAAATATGACTTCGCGCGGCTGCTTAAGGTCGGGGCGGCGGCGATATTGCAGATGAATTTGGGCCGGGTCGGCGGTATCTTGGAGGCCAAGAAGATCGCCGCCATGGCCGAAGTCGATCATGTGCAGATTGCGCCGCATCTGTATTGCGGCCCGGTGGTGGGGGCGGCGAATATCCAGATCGCCACCTGTTCGCCGAATTTCCTGATCCTGGAAAGCATCGAGACCTGGGGCGGGTTTCACACGGAAATCCTGCAATCGCCGATCCGGTTCGAGTATGGCCATGTCATCCCGCCGACGGCACCGGGGCTTGGCGTCGAGCTGAACGAGGCGGTGGCGCTGGCCAACCCCTATACCGGCACCATGCTGCACCTTGAGATGACACAGCACCCGGTCCGGTGATGGACGCATTCGACTATGTGGTGGTGGGCGCCGGAACCGCCGGTTGCGTGCTCGCCAACCGGTTGACCGCGGACGGGCGGACGCGGGTGCTGTTGCTGGAGGCCGGCGGATCGGATTTGCGCATCTGGATACAACTACCGATCGGCTATGGCCGCACCTTTTTCGACCGGCGCATCAACTGGATGTACGATACCGATGCGGTGCCGGGCCTGAACGGGCGCAGCAGCTATTGGCCGCGCGGCAAGGTTATCGGCGGTTCGGGTTCGATCAACGCCATGGTGCATGTGCGCGGGCAGCCGGGGGATTTTGACGATTGGGCGGCCGCCGGCAACCCCGGCTGGGGTTGGGACGATGTGCGGCCCTGGTTCATCAAGTCGGAGGACCATGACCTTGGGCTGAGCGCCTGGCACGGCACCGACGGGCCGCAACATGTGACGGAGATTTCGGCGCGGGCGCACCCTTTGTGCCGGACCTATATCGCCGCGGCGCAGGCGCTGGGGTTTCCGTTTACGCCCGATTTCAACGGCGCCGAGACCGAAGGCGTGGGGGTATACCAGATCAACACGCGCGGTGGCTGGCGGGCATCGACGGCCAATGCCTATCTGCATCCGGCGTTGAAGCGCGGCAATCTGGTGTTGCGCACCGGGGCGCAGGCGACGCGGATCCTGTTCGATGGGCGGCGCGCGACCGGGGTGGAATATCGCCGGGGTGGCGAGATTCGGGCGGCGGCGGCGCGCGCCGAAGTGATATTGTGTGGGGGATCGATCAATTCGCCGCAATTGCTGCAAGTGTCGGGGGTTGGCGAGGCGGCCATGCTGGCGGCGCTGGGCATTGCGCCGGTGATCGATGCGCCCGCCGTTGGCCGCAACCTGCAGGATCACCTCGCCGTCAGCTATTTCTATCGCACCAGCGTGCCGACCCTGAACGACGAATTGCGGCCGCTGGCCGGCAAGGTGCGGGCCGGGTTGCGGTATCTGTGGGATCGCAGCGGGCCGCTGTCGATGAGCGTCAACCAGGGCGGCGGTTTCGTGCGCAGCGGGCCGGACCAGACGCGCGCCGACCTGCAGCTGTACTTCAGCCCGATCAGTTATACGCGGTCGCCGCTTTCGGAACGGCGGTTGCTCAACCCCGATCCGTTTTCGGCGTTTCTGCTGTCGTTCAACGGTTGCCGCCCGACCAGCCGGGGGCATTTGCAGATCCGGTCTCCCGATCCGTTCGTCTATCCGGCGATTCAGCCCAATTATCTTTCGACCGACCATGACGTGGCGCAGGTGCTGGTCGGCAACCGCCTGTTGCGCAGCCTGGCGGCGACGGCGCCCTTGTCGGAAATCGTGACTGAAGAACTGGTGCCGGGCCGTCATCTGGTGAGCGACGATGACCTGTTGGATGATTTCCGGCGGCGGGCGGACACGGTTTATCACCCGACCAGCACCTGTGTGATGGGGCCGGATGCGCGGACGTCGGTGGTCGATGCGCGGCTGCGGGTGCATGGGATCGCCGGGCTGCGGATCGCGGACGCATCGATTTTCCCCAATATCACATCGGGCAACACCAATGCGCCGACAGTGATGGTGGCGGAAAAGGCCGCCGCCATGATTATCGAGGACGCGCGTAGCCTGGCGCCGGTATGATAAAATTATTCTACCGTTTGCGATAAGAAATTGCCACACTTCGCCGATTGGTGATGTGGCGAGGGGCAGGGCGCGTGCAACAGAAGATCGACCTGCAGAAACTGCCGCCGCTGAAGGCCTTGCGGGGATTTGAGGCAGCGACGCGCCGGCAGAGCATCCGCGAGGCAGCGGATGAATTATGCCTTACACACCCGGCGGTTAGCCATCAGGTGCAATTGATCGAGGATGCGTTGGGCGTCGATCTGTTTGCGCAGGAGGGCCGGCATATCGTTTCGACCGCGGAAGGCCGCATCTTGTACCCCTATGTGCGGGCCGCGTTCGAATCGCTGTTGGAGGGGGTCGAGGCGGTGCATCGCAACACGCTGGACAAGCCGTTGCGGGTGCAGACCTATGTCACCGCCTCGATACGCTGGCTGGCGCGGCGGGTGCCGTTGTTTTTGCAGCAGAATCCCAATTTCAAGCTGGAGCTGCACACCTGTGCGGTGGATTGGGATTTCGATGATGTCCACGCCGATGTAGGGCTGGTTTATTGTGAAACCGTGCCGGATCCGTTGAAATATCATTGGGTGCCACTGTTCGATTATGCGCTGCGCACCGTGTGCAGCCCGAAATTCCTCGATCGGATGGGCGCGCGGCCGCAGCCGGCGGACCTTTTGCAGCAGCCGCTGGTGGCGGTGTATACCGAGGTGCGCAATTGGAACGCCTGGTTTGAATCGGCCGGCGTTGTCTATGATCCCACTTTGCCGCATGTCGTGGTGGACACGCTGGCGGTGGCGCTGGAAATGGCGCTGGACAGCGAGGCGGTCGCGCTCGTCAACGGGCCGTTTGTCAGCCATGACATGGCGGCCGGGCGGCTGGTGACGCCGGTGGCGCATGTGAAAAAATGCCCGGGCGCCTGGGGCCTGATCTGCCGGCGCGAAATGAAGGATAACCTGCGGGTGCGGACCTTCATGGACTGGATTGTCCGCAATGCCGCCGAAGCGACCGCCGGCCCGGTCGTGGCGGCAGCGGCCAAGCCGATGGCGCGGGTTGGCACCGCCTGAGGGCGATTAGCGGCATGGCTCGATTGTCGCTTGGTTGAATTCCCGCTTTCCCGCCTGCGGTCGAGGGAGGCGCTTCGCGGAAACTGCAGACGACCCTAGGCCAGTGGCGGTGTGAGGTTGATCCACGCCGATTTGGATTGCATGTAGCCGGCGATGCATTCCATTGATTTGTCACGGGTATTGCCGGACTGTTTATAGCCGCCAAATGGCTGCGTCATGTCGCCATCGCCAAAGCAATTGACCCAGATGACCCCGGCTTCGAGCGATTTGACCATGCGATGGGCGCGGCTGAGGTCGCGGGTCCAGACGCTGGCGGCGAGGCCGTAGATCGAATCATTGGCCAGCGTGAGGGCTTCGTCCTCGGTCTGGAAGGCGAACATGGCGGCGACCGGCCCGAAGATTTCATCCTGCCCGATGGCCATGCCGGGTTCGACGCCGGTGAACAGGGTAGGCAGGACATAGGCGCCATCGGGGCGGGCGGGATCGGCGGTGCCGCCGAAGGCGAGCGTTGCGCCAGCATCGCGGGCGACGTCGATGCGGGCGAGGACGCCCTGTTGATGGCCGCGGGTTACAACCGGGCCGAGGCTGGTGGCTGGATCGAGCGGATCGCCAGGGACATAGAATTCGGCGGCGCGGCGGGTGAAGCGGCGGGTGAATTCGGCGTGGATATCGGCGTGAATCAGCAGCCGCGAACCGGCGTTGCAGACCTGGCCGGCATTATCGAAAATGCCGCGCACCGCGGCATCGACGGCGGTATCGAGGCAGTCGAGATCGGCCATGAAAATCTGCGGACTTTTGCCGCCGGTTTCCAGCGAGACGCGTTTCAGGTTCGATTGGCCGGCGGCTATCATCAACTGCTTGCCGGTGGCGGTGGAGCCGGTGAAGCTGATCTTTGCGACATCGGGATGCAGGGCGAGGGCGTGGCCGGCTTCGTGGCCAAGGCCGTTGACAACGTTGAAGACCCCCGGCGGGCCGCCGGCCTCGATGAACAGTTGCGCCAATCGGATGCACGAAAGCGGGGCGCGTTCGGCGGGTTTGAGGACGACGCAATTGCCGGCGGCGAGGGCCGGGGCGATTTTCCATGTCGCCATCAGCAGCGGGTAGTTCCAGGCCGAAATGGCGCCGACGATGCCGATGGGCTCACGCGAGATGATGTGCAACGCATCGTGTGGGCTGTTGGTGACCGCGCCGGCGATCTTGTCGATGCATTCGCCGAAATAGCGGATGGTGACGATGGTTTCGGGCAGATCGATGGTCAGCGCGTCGGTGATCGGCTTGCCCATCGACAGTGTTTCGAGAAGGGCCAGGTCGGCTGCATTGACCGCCACCAGATCGGCGAATCGGCGGAACACGTCCATGCGCGCGCGGGGCGTCATGTGGCGCCAGCGGCCATCGGCCCAGGCGGCTTTTGCCGAGGCGACGGCGCGGTCGATATCGGCGGCGCTGCCGCAGGCGGCTTCGGTGATTGCGGCACCATTGGCGGGGTTGATGACCGGCAGTGTCCGGCCATTGGCGGCGGCGGTGGCGCGGCCATCGATGATCAGGCCGGTTTCGATACGCAGCATGGCCGCCCGCGCGGTCCATTCGGCGTGGGTGGTGGGCGTTATCGGCATTGGGGGCGGCTTTCGGTCAGGCTAGCGCCGGGGCACGACTTCATAGCCGGGTTCTTCCGGCTCATCATCGACCATTTCGGCCGGAAAGCCGGCGCCGAGCACCTTTATGCCCAGCGGTTCTTCGTAGCGGCGGATGATGTTGGGTGAAAATTCGCGCGGGCCATAGCGGTTGGCGCCATCCTTGAAGATGTCCAGCACCAGCGGCGATAGTTCAACGGGAACCTTGTGGGCGTGGGCGAGGGCATCGAACAGGCCGACGTCCTTTACGACGAGGTCCATGGTGAAGTTGATGTCGCGGCTGCCGTTCAGGATGACCTGCGATTCCGTTTCATGGACGAAGCTGTTGCCCGATGAGATCCTGATGGCTTCATAGGCGGTGTTCATGTCTAGGCCCATGGCGCTGCAGGTGGTCAACGCCTCTGCCAGCGCGACGAGGTGCACGGTGCAC
>JBBQYI010000086.1:0-10993 GCA_038208825.1 Sphingomonadales bacterium
AACAAGGGGCTGGAAGGACGGCTGGAACTGGCGCAGACCAAGCGATCGCTTCTCGGCGGCAACTGGGTTGGCGCCAGCGGCGTGCAGGTGTTCACCCGTGAATTCGATGCGATCGGGGCGGAAGCCTTCATCCCGCGCAACAGAACCGCGCAAGTCGGCTTGTTTACGCTGCAGGAAATCGATTTCGGCGCGATCAAGACCGAGGCCGCGGCGCGCTACGAAAACGCCAATGTCTCGGCGAACAGCGACAATTTCCGCGGCGCCCCGGTCTATGTGAACCGCAGCTTCGATCTGTTCTCGGGCTCCATCGGTGCCAGCGTCGCGCTGTTCGAAGGCTGGCGCGCCGGCATCAACCTGTCGCACACGGAACGCGGCCCGTCGGCAGAAGAATTGCTCCCCAATGGCCCCCATGCGGGCACACAAGCCTTCGAGATCGGCGATCCGGGCTTTGCCAAGGAACGTTCGAACGGCGCCGAATTCGTGCTGCGCGGCAAGGGGGAGGGCTACAGCGTCGAAGCCGCAGTCTATTACAACCGTTTCGCCAACTATATATTCGAACGCCAGACCGGCGCCGTCGAGGATGGCCTGCCGGTGTTCCAGTTCGAACAGGGCGACGCACGCTATCTGGGGTTTGAGGTTCAGGGCAGCGCGACCTTGGGGCGGGCGGGCGACGTTGAATTCGCTGCCGATGCGCTCGTCGATTATACCGATGCGCGGCTATTGGGCGGGCGCGGGCCCGTGCCGCGGATACCACCGCTGCGCGTGCTGGGCGGCGTCGCTGCCACCGCGAGCCGCTGGGATGCGCGCGTTGAGCTGGAACATGCTTTTGCCCAGCGCAAGGTCGCAGATTTTGAGACCGAGACGCGTGGCTATACGCTGGTCAATGCGTCGATCAGCATCCACCCCTTCGCTGATCGTCACGATACCGCGCTGGTGCTTTCGGCGAACAATCTGTTCGACGTTGATGCCCGGCGACACGCTTCGTTCCTGAAAGATTTTGCGCCGCTGCCGGGACGTGACATCCGCCTGTCACTGCGCTTCACTTTATAGCTGTGGCGCGATGGCTGGGCGGTTCCGGCGCGACACTTCGACTCTACCACTTGAAACCCGTCCGGCGCTGATTATGTCCAATACAGCAGCCCGGCTTTGCCCCCCTTGAGCCGGCGCTGCTGCCACCGCAATCGCGCCAAAGGTGCGAATGGTGGAAAACCCTGAACCCTGGCCGCCCCTTGCCCCCCCGCACGGGGCGGTCATTCTTATGAGGGCTTCAACAAGCCCGCCATCGCGCCAAGGCAGCGCCGCGCTATTCCGCCGCCTCGGCGCGGGGCGGCGCCAGCCCCAAAAGCGGCCCGGCGGCGACCAGCAGCCGTGACAGGCCCGCCATCGCCGCCGCAACCTCGGCAAAGCCGCTGTGTTGCACCAGTCGCTGTGGCTCCATGTAAAGCGCCCGGTCGATTTCCACCTGCACGGTATGGATGCCCGCAGCAGGCGCGGCGTGGTGTTCGGTGGTGTGGCCGCCGGCATAGGGAATGTTGCGGCCCACGCGCCAGCCGGCGGCGGCAAAATGCCGTTCCATCAGCCCGACCAGCGCCGGCGCGGCACTGGCGCCATGGCGATCGCCCAGGATGATCTGTGGCGGCAATATGCCGGCGGGGCGGGGCATCGAATGGCAATCCACCAATATGGCATAGCCGTGCCGCGCCCGTGCCCGGGCCAGCAACACGCCAAGCTGGTCGTGCCACGGCCGGTGCAACTGTTCGATCCGCAGCCGCGCTTCTTCGGGGGCGATGCGGCGACGATAGATATCGAGGCCATGGGCCGCGACGCGCGGCAGCACGCCTAATCCGGCCGCGACGCGTTCGGTGGCACGCGGCACGACCGGCGGCGGGCCATCGAACATGGCGGGGTCCAGTTCATCGGCGGCGCGATTGAGATCGAGATAGGCCCGACCATAGCGCGCCCGCAGCACCGGCACGCCATGGACGCCATCCAGCAGCGAATCGACAAACGGATCTTCGGCGCGCCGCAACTGGGCGGGGCTGAGCCGCGACGAGGCGAGGAAACTGGCCGGATAGTCGCGCCCCGAATGCGGCGATGCCATGACCAGCGGCCAGCGGCCGTCAACGTCGCCAGAAATACTGAAACCGGGCATTACCGAATCGCTCATTCACGGACGTTAGGCGAGCAATCGGGTGCTCGCCAGCCTGTCGTTGCAATTGCGCCTGCGTCTGTCGGCACCCTGCCGCAACAGGGGCCATTTGCCGCGGTGTGGCCGATAAATTTCATGCCGCCGCGTACCCGTCGTAACCGGGCTTGCAACATCGCGCATGTCCGACTAACAGCACTCGCCTGAGTGGGCGCGTAGCTCAGTGGTAGAGCACTGTGTTGACATCGCAGGGGTCACAAGTTCAATCCTTGTCGTGCCCACCATTCGCCTCCCCGTTTGCGCAATCGGGTTGAGGCAAGCGAGAAGGCGGGGCTGGTGGGGCCCCGCCTTTTTCATTTTCAAAGCAGGTTTGACGGACGAATCGGGTGCGCGCCAATAGCGGGCGTCAGGCGGCCCGACGACGGCTGACAATCTCGGCATAGGCGCCGAACAGTTCATCGAAATGCTTGTCCATGGTGCGCACAGCGGGCGCCGCCAGCGCCGATGCGGTGCGCAGTGCCGGCAGATTGTCGATCGCCTCGCCGATCTTGGCCGCGGCGCTCGCGGCGTCGCCGGTGATGTAGCAAAGCCCCTGGCCGGGCACGACCTGGTCCGACGCCGCGCCCTGATCGGGCACTACCATCGGCAGGCCCGAAGCGCGCGCCTCTGCCTGCACCATGCCAAAGGTTTCGGCGGCGGAGCCATGCACCAGCAGATCGGCGCTGGCCATCAACTTGGCAAATTCGGCGCGGTCCGTCATCGGCAACAGCAATTGCACATGCGGGTTTTCGCCCGCGGCCCGCACCACGGTCGATTTGGCATGGCCGGCGCCGATGATGCACAGCCCCAGCGGCCGGCTGTAGCCCGCCGCCACACAACCGGCGATGACCAATGGCCAGCGTTTTTCAGGCGAGAACCGGCCCGATCCGAGCAGCAGCGTCGCCGATTCGGGCAGCTCGCAGCGTTCCAGCAGGCGGGCGCGATAGGCAAGATCGCGATTGGCGGGTGAGAAAATCCCCGGCTCGACACCCATCGGGATGGTCGCGACATGCTTCAGCCCGCCGCCGATCAACCGGTTGCTCAGGCTCGGCGCCGCGCTGACCACCATGTCATAGGCCGAATCGAGCCGGCGCAAATGCCGCCAGAACCATTCAAAGCCGCGATCGATGGTCTTCTGGCTGGCGACGCCCTCGAACCAGCGATAGGCCCAGGCCGATAGCGGTTCGGCGTGCATGATCAGTGATCGCGGCGCATTGCCCCGCCATTCCGCCACGGCGGTGGCGCTGCCCCAAGGCGATGAAGCCTCGACGAAATCCGGCCGATGAGCATCGAGCGCTGCGTGGATGACGGCATCGCTTTCGAAATAGAAATAGCTGCGATCGAGCGGGAAGCGCGGACTGGGGATGCTGACCAGCCGTGTTTTCGGCCCGTTCACCTCGACGCGATCATCGGCACCGGGCACGATGATGGTGCATTCGATACCCAGCCGTTCGGCAGCCCGCAACTTGTGCCGGACATAGGTGCGGATGCCCCCACCGGTCGGCGAATAGAGCGCGGAGATATCGACGATATGCACTGGTTCAGGGCTTCAAGGGGCCAAAGCTGAACAGGCCGCGGCGATAGTTGAGCCGCACGGAGATATTGGTCATCCCCGGCCCCGCGACAAAGCGGGCGCTTTCGGCTTTGGGCTTCGACCAGCCGAGCTTTGGGTTGCCGGGAAAACCGATGCCGTCGCTGGACAGTCCGAATTTGCGGTTGCCGTCCCGGTCGTGAAGCACCGACATCGTATAGGCGCCCGGCCCCGGCAGGCGGATGCATACCACTACCGGCCCCGATGCCGGCAGCCGTTCCTCCACCCGGCGGAACGTTTTGCCTTCCATGATCAGCAGATTGTCGTCGCGCAGGAAGTCCGCATCGGTTGCCGGGTAAAGCTCGGCGCGGATGGTGCCTTGCCGGTCCCGCAGGCCGGTGACGTTCACCAGCACTGCGGTGCCATGCTCGTCCGGCCGGCAACGCCCCTCCGCCCGGCCGAGCTCGGTGGATGATGGCAGGTAGCCGGGCTCACCCTCCTTCGGGATCGCATGCGCCATCGCCGGCAGCACCAGTGCCAACAGGATTGCCGCCGCCCGCACCGCGGTGGCCCGGCCTGACAATGCAGCGGTCAACGACGTGTCCAGCCCAGCGCTTCAAACGACACCAGCAACAGGCCGAGCACCAGGTGCGTGCCGAGGATCAGGCTGGCCATCAAGGTCATCAGCGTGCCCATTTCGGCATCATGGCCGATCAGGAAGACCGCAAGCCCGGCAAAGACGATATCCTTGTTGGGCAGCAGCGGCAGGCGCGACAACAGCATCCGCATCGCCGACAGCAGCAGCCACCATTGCAGCGCCACATCGGGCAGGACAATGTGCCACGCCCACGCATTCAGCAGCGCGCCGGCAAAAATGCGCGCCAGGTGCATCCAGGCGACATAGTTGAGATCGGCGCGCGGCAGGCTGAACAGCGTCTTGCGCAGGAACAGCACCACGCTCGATGTGCCCAAAACAACGGCGACGGAGGTCAGGAGCGTGCTGTCCTGGATGCCCAGGTGCAATGTGCCGAGCAACGGATAGGCCAGCACCAGCAACGCCATGGTGACGGCGTTGCCGGTCATCGCCGAAAGGATGGCGACGTCCTTGATGGCGCCGAACGGTGCCGTGGTCATTTCCGTGCGCCGCCGCGCCCAGGTGTAGAGATACAGTTCGCCCGCATAGCCGAACAGCAGTTCATTGCCGATCAGCTTGCGCAACAGCGCGGCAAAACCGTCGACCGGAATTTGCCACAACCGCCGGAAAATCACCCAGTCGAAGAATGGCGCGGCGAGGTATGAGGCGGCAAAGACCAGCCAGAACAGCGGCGATGTCGGCAGCAGCGCGCGCACCTTGCTGACATCGACCGCCGCCAGTTGCGTGACGGCGACGACCAGGATGGCGACGGAGATGGCAGTGCCAACCCACCAGGACCAGCCGCGTTCGCCCTTTGCGAGCGTTGCAGGTTCGCTTGTGGGGGTGGCAGCGCCAGTGTTGGCGGCATTGGCGGGGGCGCCGATCAAAAAAGGCGGTTTACCGGCGCTTGCCGAAAAATCAGCTGTGGTCACAGGCACATCTCATACTCAACTCGACTGCTATCGGCTTTATCGGGCCAATATGGCATTTTAGGGACGCGTTTCCCTTACGCCGCGGTGAACAGGTTTCCATAAAGCCCGGCGGCGCGCTCCACCGTATAGGTCGCCATGGCCTCGGCGGCGTCGTGGCGCTGTGCGGCGGTGAGCGGTAGCTGGTCGCGCATGGCCGTCGCGAGTGCCCTCGCGTCGCGGCGCGGCACGATGGCGCCCCGGGGCCCGACCAACGCCCGCATCGACACACAGCAATCCGTCGCCACAACCGGCAATCCGGACGCCAACGCCTCAACGACCACCGCGGGCAGGGCCTCATAATCGGACGACAGCACGAACACATCGGCAGCGGCGAGGGCGGGCGCGACGGCACCATGGCCGGGCAGATCGACGCTGCTTTCAAGGCCCAGCGCCGCGATCTGTGCGGCCAGCCGGGGTCGTTCGCCGCCTTCGCCGATGATCGACAGCCGGTCGCCGGGCCGTGCGGCCATCGTAAATGCGTCGATCAGCAGCGGAAAATTCTTTTGCGGCGCCAACCGGCCGACGGCGACATAATGGCGGGTCACACCCGGTTGCCGCGCATCGCCAAGCGCCGCCAGCGCCGCCACATCGGCCATCGCCAGCGCCGGATCATCGATGACATGCACGCGTGTCGCCGGCACCCGCATCGCCGCCATGATTTCGGCCTGCATCGGCGCCGCCAGCCCGACGAAATGATCGATCATCCTGCCCTGGACACGCAGCCACAGCCGATAGCCGCGACGCAGCAGCGGCCCCATGTCGAGCCGTTCCAGATCGTTCGAAATCTTCAGCACGACCGGCGGGCGGCGGAAGCCCGGCAGCAGTTTCATGGCGACGGCGAACACCGCATAGGTATTGCCCGCCGCGAACAGCACATCTGGCCGCTGCCGCCGCACTTCGCGCCACAACAGGATCAGCATCCACAACGATGGCGCCCGTGCCGCAAGGCCACGCGGTGCCGCCATGCCATGCAACGCCAGCCCCGGCGGTGCCTCATTGCGCATCACACCTTCGTTACGGCCGATGACAAGCCGGATGTCGAGCGCCGGATCGCGCGCCCAGGCAGCGCAAAGGCGCAACGCAACGCGTTCGACACCGCCGGGGTTGAAGCTGTTGAGAAACACCATGACCACCTTGGGCCGGATGGGCGGTGTGGTGGATGGAATGGGCGCCGTCATTGCCGGCGGACACATCGGGCGCAATCGCCCGCTGCGCAAGCCCCGGCCAGCAATGTGCGCGGGCGATCAGGCCGCAGCGAGCAGCGCTGCCGGATAATCGACCGCCGTTTCCACCGCCGTCAGCATCCCGGGGCGCAACCCTGAAAGCACGCCCTCCGGCTGTGGCTGCAACCCTGCCAGGATAACCCGCGCACCCCCGGCCAACGCTTCGTCGATCACCTCGAGCAACGCCTCGCCGCCCGCCGCATCGAGGAACGTGACGAAGCGCAGCCGCAGGATGAGCACGCGCGGGCTGCCGCCGCTGCGCCGCAATGTCTCGATCACTTCCCCGGCGACGGCGAAGAACACCGGGCCGTTGATGCGGAACACCTCGACACCATGCGGAAGCCCGTCGCGCTGGCTTGGGCCCATTTCCTCGTCGGCGTCGGGAATCGCCGCTTCGCCGCCGGTCTTGATCGCCATGGCGGCGCTCATCCGGCCCATGAACAGCATGGATGCCAGTGTCACCCCGACGCCGATCGCCACGGTCAGATCGACCAGCACCGTCAGCGCCATGGTCAGCAGCAACAGCCCGGCATCGCTGCGCGCCATGCGGGGCAACAGCCGCAATTTGTCATGCTCGCTCATCCCCCAGGCCACCGCGAGCAATATCGCCGCCAGCGCGGCCATCGGCACCAACGCCAGCCAGCGCCCGGCCAGCGCCACCAGCGCCAGCACCAGCAGCGCGTGCAACATCCCGGCCACCGGCGTGCGCGCCCCGGCCCGCACATTGGTGGCGGTGCGCGCGATGGCGCCGGTGGCGGGCAGGCCGCCGAACAAGGCGCTGGCAATGTTGGCGATGCCATTGCCGACCAGTTCCTGGTTCGACCGGTGATGGGTTCCAGCCATGCCATCGGCGACGGTTGCCGACAGCAGCGCCTCGATGCCGGCGAGAAAGGCGATGGTGAACGCCGATGGCAGCACCGCCTGGATCGACGCGATCGACAGCGGCGGGATGGCGAACACCGGCAGCGTCGCCGACACCCCGCCAAATCGCGAGCCGATGGTTTCCACCGGCAAGCCCAGCGCAGCAACGCCGGCCGCCGCCGCAACGATGACCACCAGAAAACCCGGCACTCGCGGTGCCCATCGGCGCAGCCCGAAGATGATCGCCAGCGACCCGAAACCAACCGCCAGCGTTGGCGCCCGCATGCTGCCGATTGCCGCTGCATAGACCGACAGCTTGCCGATGAAATCCGCCGGCGCCTTGACGCCCAGCCCGAGCAGATCGCCAAGTTGTGACACCGCGATGATGATGGCGATGCCGGCGGTAAAGCCGGTCACCACCGGTTGCGGAATATAGCGGAGCAGCCCGCCCAGCCGCGCATAGCCGGCAGCGATCAGGATGATCCCGGCAAGCAACGTCGCCAGCAGCAGCCCGGCATAACCGTGCACCGCGATAACGCCGGCGACAACCACCACAAAGGCGCCCGTCGGCCCGCCGATCTGCACCCGGGATCCACCCGTGGCAGAAATGAGGAACCCGGCGATAACGGCGGTCAACAGCCCTTCGCGCGGGCCGGCGCCGCTGGCGATGCCCAGCGCCATGGATAGCGGCAGCGCGACGATGGCAACCGTCAGCCCGGCCAGCGCATCGGCGCGCAGATCGGACATCGGATAACCGTCCCGCATGATGGTCAGCAGCTTGGGCGCGAGGAGCCCCCCTGTTCCGGCCATCGCACATCCTTGATATCTGCCACGTTGGCGGCCTTATCGGCCTGTCGGCTGCGGGTGGCAATTGGCGACGGCCCCGGCGCATCTGACAGTTTGCGGCACAACCGTTGCCAGCGCATAGCAGCGATGTGACGATTTCCGCCTTTGCCTTGCCGCCCTATGCCCCGCCGCTAGGCACCGCCGCCGTCCGCGCCGAGATCCGCGCCTTTCTGGCCGCCAATCCGCCGCCGGCCGATCCGGTGCGGCGCGCCAATTGCTGGGCTGTGGCGGATGATGATTATTCACGCGCACTGGGCGCCGCCGGCTTTCTCGGCATGCTGTGGCCGAAACGCTATGGTGGCCATGAACGCGCGCCGATGGAGCGTTACGTCGTGCTGGAGGAACTGCTCGCCGCCGGGGCGCCCGTCGGCGCGCACTGGATCGCCGATCGCCAGACCGGGCCGTTGCTGCTCCGATATGGCACCGAGGTGCAGCGCCAGAAATATCTGCCCGGTATGGCGGCGGGCACGATTTTCGCCTGCATCGGCCTTAGCGAGCCCGGTGCCGGTTCCGATCTGGCCAGCCTCAGGTCGCGCGCCGAAAAGGTCGATGGCGGCTGGTGCATCAATGGCCAGAAACTGTGGACCAGCGGCGCCCATCGCGCCCATGCCATGCTGGCGCTGTTGCGCAGCGAACCGGGTTCGGAACGCGGCGCCGGGTTGAGCCAGTTCCTGATCGACATGAACACCCCCGGTGTCACCGTGCGGCCTGTCGTCAATCTGACCGGGGACCATGATTTCAACGAGGTGTTTTTCGATGATGTGATGGTCAGCGACGATGCAATGGTCGGCGCGCGCGGCAATGGCTGGGCGCAGGTAACGGCCGAACTGGCGCTCGAACGCTCCGGCCCGGAACGCTATCTGTCCAGCCATGCGTTGCTGGCGCTGTTGATCGACGCGGTCGGCGATGACCATCGGTTTCGTGGGCCGATCGGCCGGTTGACCGCCGAAATGTGGACGCTGCGGCAGATGTCGATGGCGACCGCGGCGAAACTGGCCGGTGGTGAGGATCCATCGGTGGAGGCGGCGATCGTCAAGGACCTGGGCAATGATTTCGAACAGCGATTGCCTCAGTTGATCCAGGCGGCGCTCGACAGCGATCTGGACGGCAGCGGCGACCTGGTGCGGCTGCTGGCGCATCTGCTGCAGGTCAGCCCCAGCTTTTCGTTGCGCGGCGGCACCCGTGAAATCCTGCGTGGCATCATCGCGCGCGGGCTGGGCCTGCGATGAGCGAGATGCGCCCGCAATTGCTGGAAACGACGACAATGCTGTTCGCAGGTATGCCCGATTGGGATGCGCTGGTGACGGCGGGTTTCCCGCTGCTGCTGGTGCCGTCGGCGGGCGGCGGCTTTGGCGGCGATTGGGGGGATGCCTTTGCCGTGTTGCGGCTGGCGGGGGCGCAACCCCTGGCGCAGCCGTTGGGCGAAGCGATGGTCGCGGCGCTGCTGCTGGCAAGCGCCGGGGTGGCGCCGCCGGCGGGTCGGGCAACGATTGCGGCGCATGCGGTGGGCAGCATCGACGGCGGGCGCTTCACCGGCTCGCTCGGCGCAGTGCCTTGGGGGCAGGGGGCGGCGGCGGTCGTCGCGATGATCGATGGTGGTCTGGTGCTGTTGCCCGGCAGCGATGCCGTCACGCCCGGCGGCAGCCCGGCGGGGGAGGCGCGCGATACGCTGGCCTATGACGCGGCGCCGGTGGTGCCGCTGGGCGGTGGGGACATAATGCAGCTGGGCGGATTCCTGCGCGTTGCCTTGGCCAGTGGCGCGCTCGATGCGGCGCTGGGGCTCGCCATTTCGCACTGCAACGGCCGCATCCAGTTCGGCAAGCCGTTGTCGAAACTGCAGGCGGTGCAACAGGCGTTGGCGGTGCTGGCCAGCGAGGCGGCGGCGGTTGCCATGGCCGGGGCGGCGGCGGCGCGGGCGCTGGATTTTGGTGATGCGGGTTTTGAAATCGCCGCGGCCAAGCTGCGCACCAATATCGCCATCGAACGCGGCGTGGCGATCGCCCACCAGGTGCATGGCGCCATCGGTTTCACCCAGGATTATCCGCTGCACCCGCTGACCCGCCGCCTGATGGGCTGGCGGTCGGAATTCGGTGGTGACGCGTTCTGGGCGGATCGATTGGGCCGCATGGCGGTGGCCAATGGCGGTGCGGGTCTCTGGGCGGAAATGACGGCGCGGGGCGATCGCTAGGACGCCTTTGGCTTACCGCGTTTTCTTAAGCGCCAGATGAAGCCATCTGGCTCGAAAACGCTCTAGAGCAGCGCCTTGACCAGCGCCAATACCTCTGCGGCGCGGCTCTTGTGGCAGATCAGCAGGTCGGGCAGCAGCGGATCGGCCCGGTTATAAACCAGCGGCGATCCATCGACGCGGCTGGCGTGCAGCCCGGCGGCCAGCGCCACGGCGGCAGGCGCGCAATTGTCCCATTCATATTGGCCGCCGGTGTGGAGGTAGATATCGGCCTCGCCGCGCAGCACCGCCATCGCCTTGGCCCCGGCGCTGCCCATCGGCACCAGTTCGGCGCCCAGCGATTGCGCGCAACTGACGGCTTCTGCCGCCGGGCGGGTGCGGCTGACCAGCATGCGCAGCGGCGTCGCTTCGGGTTGCAGGACCGGCGGAAATTCGGTGCAGAAACACAGCCCCAGCGCCGGCAGCGCCACCGCGCCTTCGGTCGCCACGCCATCGATGCTGAGCCCGACATGCACCGCCCAATCGTCGCGCCGCTCGCCATATTCGCGGGTGCCATC
>JBBQYI010000087.1:0-10783 GCA_038208825.1 Sphingomonadales bacterium
CCGCGCCAGAACGCCAACCGTCAGGCTGATGCCGATGGAGCCGCCAAGGTTGCGCAGCAGCATGTAGAAACCGGCGGCATCGGTGCGCAGCGCGGGCGGCAGCGTCGCGAACGCCAGCGTGTTCAACGGCACGAACACCAGGCCCAACCCGGCGCCCTGCAGGAAACCGCTGATGATGAACGGCGTTGCATCCATCACCGGCGAAAACAGGCTCATCAACCACATCGCCGACGACGCCAGCACCAGCCCCAGGAAGATCAACAGCCGTGAATCGACCTTGCCGACCACCTGGCCGGCGGCCATCATCATGATCATCATGCCGATCCCGCGCGGCATCTGCAGCAGGCCAGAACCGACAACCGAATAGCCGAACAGGTTCTGCACCATGGTCGGCAACAGCGCGGTGGTGCCGACCAGCAGCAGGCCGACCAGCGTAATGAACATGAACCCGGTCATGACATTGCGGTCGGCCAGCATCTTGCGGTCGATCAGCGCGTTGGACGATGTGAAGATATGCACCGCGAACGCCCACAGGCCCGCCACCGCGACGCCGGCTTCGATGCGGACTTCCCAACTGTCGAACCAGTCGAGCTGCTGGCCGCGATCAAGGCAGAGCTGCAACGCTGCAACGCCGACGGCCAGCAGTACAAAGCCGGTCAAATCAAAGCGCCGCCGTGCCGATTCGACCTTGGGCAGCACCGCCGAGGCGAAGAATATCGTCATCGCGCCGATCGGCAGGTTGATGAAGAATACCCAGCGCCAGTCGAAACTGTCGGTCAGCCAGCCGCCGATGACCGGCCCCATGATCGGCCCGACCATGATGCCGACCCCCCACCAGGCCATCGCCTTGCCATGCTTTGATTGCGGCCACACATCGAGCACATAGGATTGCCCGAGCGGGCCGAGAAAGGCACCCGAAGCGCCTTGCAGCATGCGGAAGAACACCATCTGTTCCAGCGATTGCGCCAGCCCGCAGGCCATCGACGCAACGGTGAACCCGGCAACGGACAGGAGGAACAGCTGTCGGCGGCCGATCTTGTCCGCCAGCCAACCGGTCAGCGGCGTCGCGATGGCGGTCGCGACGATATAGCTGGTCAGCACCCAGGCGATGGTATCGGACGCGGCGCCCAGCGATGGCTGCATGTGTGGCAGCGCGACATTGGCGATCGTTGAATCAAGGATCGTCATCAGCGTGCCGAGCATCACCACCATGGTGATGACGAGCGGGCTGGCGGGCAGGGGCTCGCTGCGCAGCGCCGGGGCTGTCGTTGCCATCAATCTGTCCCCGGCGCGGCGCGGCTCATTTGTGCGGTGTGTCGACCGTCACCGTCGCCGACAGCCCGGCGATGAGCGGCACATCGGCCCTTGCCGGAAGGGCGATCCGCACCGGCACGCGTTGCACAACCTTTACCCAATTGCCCGTGGCATTCTGCGCCGGCAGGACCGAGAACTCGCTGCCGGTGCCGGCACCGATGCTTTGGACGTGGCCTTCGATCTTGACGTTGGGGTAGGCGTCCAGCTTGACGATGGCACGCTGGCCGACCCGCATGTGCTCAAGATCGGTTTCCTTGAAATTGGCCTCGACCCAGCGGCGGTCGCTGATCAACAGCGACATGGTCGGCACCCCGGCGAGCACGACCTGCCCGGGCAACACCTTGTTGGTTTGCGATACGATGCCATCGGCGGGGGCGCGGATGATGGTGCGCGAAAGCTCAAAGGCCGCCTTGTCGCGGGCCGCCATGGCCGCGAGCACCAGCGGGTGCGTGCCTGATCCCGCACCATTGGCGGCTGCCGTGGCGCTGGCGGCATCGGCGATGGCGGACGACAGTTCGCTTTGGGCCTTTGCGAGCGCAAATTCTGTCTTTTGCACAGTGGCGCGCGTCGCAAAGCCGTCCTTGATAAGCTTTTGCTGGCGTTCCAATTCGGTCCTCGCAAAGGCAACTGCCTCGCGCTTGCCGGCCACATCCGCCTGTTTTCCGGTGGTGCCCGAACGCAATTCGGTCACCTGCAACCGCGCCGAGGCAAGATTGGCTTCGGCTTGGGCGAGGGCAATCTCGAACGGGCGCGGCGCAATCCGCACCACGATGTCGCCGCGATTGACGACCTGGCTTTCGCGCGGACCGACCTCGATGACGCGGCCGGTCACATCGCTGCTGATCGAAACCTTGTCTTGCTGGACATAGGCGTTGTCGGTGCTGACCGACTGTCCGCCCGTCAGCCAGACGTACAGCGCGACCGCAACCAGCACGAACGGCACCGAAAGCATGATCAGCAGGCGCGTTGTACGCCGCCGCCGCGCGGCGCTGGCAATGGTCGCCGAATCTTCCGCCAGCTTGTCCCTATCGACGACGGCGTGCATCAACGACCTCCTGCGGCGCGCAGGGCGTCGCCATTTTCTGGTTCGGTATCGGTTCGGCGCTGAAGATTGGCGCGCACCCTGGTCAACAGGTCACTCAGCGCGGCCTCACCCTTCGTGCCCAATCCATCGAGCGTTTCGGTCATCACCGCTTCGGCAATGAGCCGCAGTTCCGCAAGAATCGGATGGGCGCGCGGAGTCAGGAACAGCAGCCATGCGCGGCGGTCGGTCGGATCGGCGCGCCGCTCGACAAGACCGGCATCAGCAAGGCGGTCCACCATGCGGCCGACGGTGATGGTTTCGACGTCTAGCGCCTCGGCAAGCCCGGCCTGGTTGATGCCTTCGTTGCGGGACAGCGCGAACAGCACCTGCCACTGCGCCCGGCTGACGCCAAGCACACGGGCACGCTCATCGAACCGGCGCCGCAGCAGCCGTGCCGAATCGGTTATCAGAACACCAAGACCATCAGACATGCGATCCATATAGCAAGCATGCTTATTACCTGCAAGGTGATCATCGCATGTGCAGCGAGATGCCGCAGTGCAGCGATGTAGTCATCCGAACGCGAGAATGACCGCTTGTGCCGTGCCGGTTATCACCGCTGCACCGCTGAGCAGTTCGCCTGTCGCCATCGGCGCCGCGCCCCGGTTTGCCGCGCCGCCGATGAGCATTGCGCGGCCTTCCGGGCCGATTTCGAATGTCGCACCATCCGCCAACGCCAGCCGGCGAACGGCGAGGCCATCGCCATCATGGACGATCCGTTCTTCGCCCCAGCGGTGGTGCTGGACGACCGGTCGCGCCAGCACGGGATCACCGGCCAATCGCCCGGCGATGGCGCGAACCTCCTGGCTGCGACCGCGCGCCGTCACCAGCACCGCATCCGGGGTCGCGATGATGTTCAGGTTGTTGACGCCGATAGCGGTCAGCACAACGCCCTGCGCGCGCAACAGGCAGCCGCGCACTTCGAGCGATTCCACCTGGCCAGCCACGACATTGCCATCCGTGTCGGCCTCGCCGATGTCGTGAAGCGCATCCCAGCTGCCGATATCGGACCAGCCGGGGTCCATCGGGCACACCGCGACCTTGCCTGCGTGTTCGAACACCGCATGGTCGATCGACAGGGAAGGCGCCGTCATGAACGCGGTGGCGCCCGGTCGCATGACGCCCATCGCTGCATCCGCATCCTGCATCGCGGCTTCGGCTGCGGCGAGGATTTCGGGTGCATGGGCCAGAAGTGCGTCACGCATGGCGCCGGCAGAAAACAGGAAAATACCGCTGTTCCAACTATAGCCGCCATCCCGGACAAACATCTGCGCCCGCTCGCGGTCGGGTTTTTCGATGAAGGCTGCTGCCTTGCGCACGCCTTCCATTATCGCGGTGCCGCTGCGGATATAGCCATAGCCGGTTTCGGGGCCGGCGGCGCGGATGCCGAAAGTCACCAGCCAGCCGCTGCGTGCGGCGGGAGCGGCGGCGGCGACCGCTTGCAAAAGCGCCGATGGCGCCGCCATCCGATGATCGGACGGCATCACCAGCAACAGGCCGTCCGGGTCGCTGCGTTCGACCGCCAGCATGGCCAGCGCGATTGCCGGTGCGGTATTCCGCGCCACAGGCTCGATGATAAGCCGCGCATTGTCGCCCAATTGCTCGCGGATGGTGCCGGCGTGATCGATGCCGGTCACGACCAGCGGCGGGTGAAACATGGCTTCGTCAGCAACCCGGCTGGCGGTGGTGACGATCATGCTGTCCTGCCCGGCGAGCGCCAGCAGTTGTTTTGGCATTGCGGCACGCGACAATGGCCACAGGCGGGTGCCGGCACCGCCCGACAGGATAACGGGCCATATGCGATCGGCTGGCAGATGCGCGTGCGACATGCGTTCCTCCGCCGGTGCGCCAATGCCCGGCTCTGGTTGCCCTAGCGTGCCCGATCGCCTGCGGCTACCATGGCCGCGGCATCGAAGGTGCAACAAGGGGGCCGGGGATAATCATGGAATTGACCGACGTCGGTCTTTTCAGCCATCTGCTCGCGGCAGTCGGCTTTGGTGCGCTTGCTTTGGCAGCCGCGGCCAATCCACGCCGGGGAAATGCATCGCTGTGGCTGGCCTTTGCGGCTGCGATGACGATGGCGTGGGCGATCGTTTTCGTGCTCGTCGTGCGCAACCCCTACCGTTTTGGTTTTTGGCTTTCGCCGGCTGAAACCGTGCGTTCGGCCAGTTGGATCGCATTCCTGGTCGCGGTATTGCGGCCGACCTGGCAACTCGATCAACGGTTGCGGTCGTCCTTCATCATCGCCGGTGCCATCGGGTTCATAGCGGCGTTGCAGATGGCGCTCGATCTGCTTGGCGCAAGCGCTGATGTGTTGTCTGGCGACAGGTCCATTGTCGGCCAATTGTTTATCGTCATGCGGTTGACGGTGGCGGTTTCCGGCCTCGTGCTGGTGCACAATTTCTATAAGAATACCGATACAAGCGGGCGGGCCGGCGTGCGGTTGATTGCCATCGGTCTGGCCGGGCTGTTCAGCTATGACCTGAATTTCTACACGCTGGCCTTCCTGTTGCCGCCGCCGTCGGCCGATCTGTTCAACATTCGCGGCGCCGTCGATACGATCACCGTGCCACTGTTGCTGCTGTCGGCGCGCGAAGCCTGGGTGGCGCGGGTGCAGGTGTCGCGGCAGGTCGTGTTTCACACGCTCTCATTTTCGATGATCGGTTTCTACCTGATCGCCATGGCGCTGCTGGCCTATGGCCTTCGCCTGGTCGGCGGCGACTGGGGGCGGCTTTTCCAGATCAGTTTCCTGTTTGCGACAGCGACAATCGGCGCGGTCGTGCTTGTCTCGCCCCGATTCCGCGCGGCGCTGCGGGTGCAGATTGCCAAGAATTTCTTCGCATACAAATATGACTATCGGCTCGAATGGCTTCGCTTCATCGCGACGGTGTCGCGCACTGGCTCAAGTGACAGTGCCGGGGCCCTGCACGAACGGGTGATCCAGGCCGTGTGCACGGTACTGGATTCGCCGGGCGGGGTTCTGTTCATTCCGGACGAGGGCGTACTGACGCCGATAGCCGACTGGAATGTCCGCAACAACCGGACCGCACCGATGCCGCGCGCGACCGGGCTTGGCCAGTTCCTTGAACAGCGCCAGCGCATCGTCGATTTCGACGCGTTGCGGGCCGGCGAGGAGGATTACGGGAACATCGAGCCGCCTGAATGGATAACCGCCAATCACGCGATCTGGTTGGGAATTCCGCTGGTGCATCTCGACAGCCTGGCGGGCTTTATCGTCCTTGAGCGCACTGTCGCGCCGCGAACCCTGAACTGGGAAGATTATGATCTGCTGCGCACGCTTGGCCGCCAGGCAGCCAGCTACATCGCGGAATCCTCGACCCAGATGGCGCTGGACGATGCGGCGAAATTTGACGAATTCAATCGTCGCTTTGCCTTCATCATGCACGACATCAAAAATTTGGTGAGCCAATTGTCGCTGGTGGCGCGCAATGCCGAACGCCATGCCGACAATCCGGCTTTCCGGGCCGATATGGTTGCTACGCTGCAAAGTTCGGTTGGCAAGATGAACGATATGCTGGCGCGGCTTTCGAAGCGGCCCAGCGGCCGCAGCGAAGGCGATTGGGGCGAAATCGATCTTGTCCACTTGCTCGGAGAGGTGGTTGAAATCAAGCGACACGCGCATCCGCCGTTGACACTCGATGTATCCGCGGTCGAAAGCACAGGGGGGGGCTGCATCGTGGGCGATTCCGGACAGATTGAGCAGTTGTTTCTGCACCTGGTCCAGAATGCCATCGATGCATCGACCGAGGCGGCGCCCGTCAGGCTTTGCGTCGCGGCGGGCGAGCGCGAAGTGATAGTCAGGATAGAGGATCAGGGAAAAGGCATGTCAGCACGCTTTATCCGGCAAGAGCTTTTCCAGCCGTTCCGGTCAACCAAGCCGGGTGGCTTCGGCATCGGCGCCTATGAAGCGCGGGAGATTGCCCGCCAGCATGGTGGCCGCCTTGAAGTGTCCAGCCGGGAGGGCGAGGGCAGCTGCTTTACCATCGCGCTGCCGGTCGCGGCGCCGGGCCAGCACGTTCGGATCGCGGCACAGTGACCAACGCGTTGCGCAAACTGCTGGTTGTCGAGGATGACGAAGGGCTGCAGCGGCAGCTGCGCTGGTCCTATGAAGACTATGACGTGGTCGTGGTCGGCAGCCGTGTCGAGGCGATTGCAGCGATCCGACAGCATGAGCCGGCTGTAGTGACGCTGGACCTTGGCCTGCCACCTGATCCTGATGGCGTTACAGAAGGTTTTGCGACGCTAGAGGAGATAATGCAGACGCGGCCATTGACCAAGGTCATCGTGGCGTCAGGCCATGGGGCGCGGGAAAGCGCCCGGCGGGCGATCGCATCGGGCGCCTTTGATTTCTATCAAAAGCCCGTCGATATCGATGAGCTCGGCATGATCGTAAGGCGAGCTTATCACGTCGCCGACCTGGAAGCCGAAAACCGCCGGCTTGCGGAATCGGCGCAGGCCGATGGCCGCGATGTGCTGGGCGGCATCATCACCGGTGCGCCCGAAATGCTGAAGGTCACGCGGATGATCGAGCGCGTAGCTTCGGCGCAGGTGTCGGTCATGCTGCTCGGTAGCAGCGGTACCGGCAAGGAATTGCTGGCGCGCGGGCTGCACGATGCTTCGCTGAGGGCCAAAAAGCCGTTCATTGCGATCAACTGTGCGGCGATTCCGGAAAATCTGCTCGAATCAGAACTTTTTGGCTATGAAAAGGGGGCTTTCACCGGCGCCGTGAAGACGCAGCCAGGCAAGATCGAACTGGCCGAAGGCGGCACGCTGTTTCTTGATGAAGTCGGCGATATCCCGTTGCCGCTGCAGGTCAAGCTATTGCGATTCCTGCAGGAACGGGTGATCGAGCGGATCGGCGGGCGCCGATCGATTCCGGTCGATGTACGGATCGTCAGTGCGACCCATCAGGATCTCAATTCGATGATTGCCAGCCAGCGGTTCAGGGAAGACCTGTTCTACCGGCTCGCCGAGATTGTCGTGCGGATACCGTCACTTGCGGAACGGCACGGTGATGCGGTGCTGTTGGCGCATCATTTTCTCGCCAAATTTTCGCGTGAAAATACTCGTGCTTTCAAAGGGTTCATGCCAGATGCCATCGCTGCTATTAATGATTGGGCGTGGCCAGGCAATGTCCGCGAGCTTGAAAACCGCATGAAGCGTGCGGTGATCATGGCGGAATCATCTCGTATAACGGCGACCGATCTTGATCTGGGTGCTGCCGATGATTCCGCGTTGACATTGAGAGCCGCACGGGAGTTTGCCGACAAGGTCGCCATTCGCAAGGCGATGGCGCGCAGCGAGAATAATCTTTCGAGTGCAGCGCGTGTTTTGGGCGTCAGCCGGCCGACATTGTACGATCTGATAAAGCAATATGGGATGGAAACGACCTGAATGATGGACAGCAACCTTGCATCCCGGGTGGGACTGTCCTAAGCGCGCGCTTCGGTCGGAGCGTGGCGCAGCCTGGTAGCGCATTAGACTGGGGGTCTAAGGGTCGCAGGTTCGAATCCTGTCGCTCCGACCAGCCTCCTTTTTCAGTAGAGCAAAGTCTGGTCGGCGCGTAACTGCGGCGTGGCGATGCCGTTGGGTCTCTGACTCGGTCTATTATCGTTTCATGGCGTGCCCGAGAATCGGAAAATCAGCTCTTGTAGCTGCATAACGGCACAAATTGATTGACATTTATAACCAAATAGGGTAAGAAATTGACCTTCCCATAAAAGGTCGTTGATATGGCTGACGTCGTTGCCGCCCTGCTCGAATCGCTGCTGATGAAAGAAGGCGGCTACGTCGATCATCCCGATGACCGCGGCGGCGAGACCAATTTCGGCATAACCAAATCCGTCGCCCGAGCCGCCGGTTGGGCGGGGCCGATGCGGGATTTGCCCCCGCAGATGGCGCTGTCGATCTATCGCAACCGCTATTGGGTTCAGCCGGGCTTTGACGCGGTCGCTAGCGTGTCGCCGTTGGTAGCGGGCGAATTGTTCGATACGAGCGTCAACATGGGGCCGGCCACGGCCATCGGATTTTTGCAGCGCAGCCTCAACGCCTTGAACCGAAGGGGGCGGGATTGGCCCGACATGCCGGTTGATCACATCATCGGCGCGGCGACGCTTTCTGCACTGGCGCGGCTGTGCAGCCTGCGTGGCGCGGCTGGAGAGGCGGCGTTGCTGAAGGCGTTGAATGCGCTGCAGGGAGCGCGTTACATCGAACTGACCGAAAAACGCGGCGCCAATGAAAATTTCCTGTTCGGTTGGCTTTCGGGCCGGGTCGCATGATGGAAAGAGGTGTTTCGACGATGCGTGATCCAAACTGGCGGCGGACGATGCTGGCGCTGGTCTTTGCCGGCGCCGGCATCGCGCTTACCCTTGTTTCTGTGTGGCTGGCCTGGAATGTCCTCAACGGACCCTGGCCCGCCGCGCTGGCGTCGGCACGGCTGCGGATCATCGGTTTTGCGCTTTACGCGACACAGGTGCTGATCGGCCTCGTCCTGACCGGGCTCAGCATGACCGTTGCCCTGCGGCAAGTGTCGGCAAGGTTCATGGGCGCCGATTTCACCGCCTCCGGGGGTGAATCCACCTCTGCTCTGGCGCACGTCAGCGGTGTCGAATGATGATGTTCGCTGCCTTCTGGGGCTTCCTGCGTGGGCCGGCTCTCAGGTTCCTGGGCGGCCTGCCGCGCCCGGTCTGGTATGGCCTTGTCTTGTTCGCGGCCGGGCTGCTGGCCTGGCATTGGCACAATGGGCGCGTCGCCTCCGCCTATGCCGATGGCGGCAGGGCGCAGGCAGGCGCGGACCGGCAACGCCTTGATGCGGCCACCGCTTCTGCTGCGCGGCGACAGGCCGAACTGATCGCCGCGCTTGGCGCCCGACAGGCCGACATTTCGAAAGGAAGCAATGATGCGCTGCTCGCCCGCGATGCCGATCTGGCTCGTCGCTATGCTGATCTCCGGTTGCGCTGGGCCGCCTATCAAGCCGATTCCGGTCGCGCCGGCCAAGCTGGTGCAGCTGCCGTTCCCGGTACCGCCGCCGGCGTTGACGACGCCGCTTGCGCGGCCCGGGGGTGGGTGGATTTCACGACTGCCGCAGCCGCCGCGCAGGCCGCCGATGGCGCGATAGCCAAGGATGACGCCTGGATCGCCTGGGCGAAAGCGCAGGCGGCGGCATGGCCGCGGGATTAAGGAAGCGATGCCAGGTGCTGCCGCGCGAGTTCGACATAGCCGGCCACGCCGGCACGGTTGCGGGTGATTTCTTCGGGCGTCAGCATCCGCAACAGTCTGGCCGGGCGTCCGGCCCATAGCTCGCCGCGGCCGATGCGTTTGCCGGGTGTCAGCATGGCGCCGGCGGCCAGCATGCCGTCTTGCTCGACAACGCAGGCGTCCATGATGATGGCGCCAAGGCCGATGAACCCGTGGCTTTCGATAACGCAGCCATGGACCATGGCCATATGGCCGATCAGCACATCATCGCCGATTTCGGTGCCATGGCGCTTTCGCGTGACATGGACAACGCTGCCGTCCTGCACATTGGAACGGGCGCCAATAATGATGCGTTCGACATCGCCGCGCAGCACACAATTGTACCAGATCGAACTGTCCGGCCCGATGCTGACGTCGCCGATGATGCGGGCGCCGGGCGCGATGAACGCGGATGGGTGAATTTGCGGGGTCGTATCACCAAAGCGATGAATACTCATGGCCGCTGAATTTCGAAGGTGACGTGCGACGCGAGCGGATCATCGGCGGCCAACGCCGGATGCATGAAATCCAGATCGTGACGGCGGGCCATGCCGATGCGTTTCATCACGGCCTGGCTGCGTAAATTGTCGGGCGTGGTGATGGCGATGATGCGGTCATCGTCGATGTTCGCCCAGCCCCATTTCAGGCAGGCGGCAGCCGCCTCGCTGGCATAGCCATGGCCCCAGGCGGCGCGGTGCATGCGCCAGCCGGCTTCGATGGCGCCTTCGATGCCGGGGATGCGGTCAGGCGCAAACTTCAAGCCGCAGAAGCCGAGGAACAGCCCGTCCTCGCGGCGCTCCACGGCCCAGAAACAATGGCCATGGGCCGCCTGCAGCGCGATTTGCCGATCGATCGCCGCATCGCTTTCCGCGCGTGTCAGCAACGGGCCAAGATGCTCCATGACTGCCGGGTCCCGGCCAAGTTCGGCAAAGGCTGCCCTGTCCGCATTACGCCATTTGCTGATGATCAGCCGGTCGGTTTCGATCACGGGAACAGCGGCGCCGCTTCCAGCCCCATGGTTTCGGGCAGGCCGAACATGGCGTTCATGTTCTGGATGGCCTGGCCTGACGACCCCTTCACCAGATTGTCGATGGCGGCGATGACGATGGCGCGGCCCGGCACACGATC
>JBBQYI010000088.1:0-10247 GCA_038208825.1 Sphingomonadales bacterium
GGGGCAGCGCCATGTCGATCATCGCATTGCCGACATTGTCGAACATGATGTCGAACCCGCCGCCTGCGGCTTCCACAAACGCCGCCTCGAACCCCGGCGCCTTGTAATCCAGCGCCCGGTCGAATCCCGCCACATCGGTCAGCCAGGCGCATTTTTCCGGCCCGCCGGCGATGCCGACCACTTCGGCGGCGCCCCAGCGTTTCGCCAATTGCCCCGCCGTCGCCCCCACCGGCCCGGCGGCAGAGGTGATCAGCACGCGTTCGCCCGGCTTGATCTGGCCAACGCGGCGCAGCCCGAACCACGCCGTCATCCCCGGCACGCCCAACAGCCCGATCCACAGGCTTTCCGGCACACCCAGATCGGGCAGCTTCACCACATACCCACGCCCGTTCGACACGACGTGCGACGCCCAACCGGTCATCGCAACAAGGTCGCCCACGGCAAACCGCTCGTTCAGGCTCTCGATCACCTCGCCAACCGAAAAACCATCAACCGGCGCGCCCGGCGCCAGCGGCGGTGCATAACTTGCGCCCGGCGACAGCCGCGATCGTGTGCCGGGGTCGCACGAAACGAAATGGTTGCGCACCAGGAACTGCCCCTCGGCAAGCGCCGGAATCGGCAGGCGCTCAACACGAAAATCATCGGGGCCGGGGGCACCATCGATGTGCCGCACCAGTACAATCCGTTCCATTTCGCCGGCCTGCATGCCATTCTCCGTGTCAGGGGAGTGCTTTATGGACCAACGAATCTCGATCGTCACGCTGGGAACCGACGACATGGCGCGCGCTGTCGCCTTTTGGGAGGCGATGGGCTGGCCGCGCCGGGCCAAGGCCTTCACCGCCATCGCCATGTTCCAGGCTGGCGGCCTCGCCTTTGCCATCTACCCGTTCGACAAGCTGGCAAAGGATTGCGGCATGACAGACCGCGGGCCGGGCTTCGGCGGCTTCACGCTCGCCCATGTGGTCGGCAGCGAGGCCGAGGTCGACGCTTTGCTCGCGAACGCCGTCGCCAATGGCGCCACCCTGCAGAAACCGGCGCACAAGACCTTGTGGGGCGGCTATTCCGGCTATTTCTGCGACCCCGATGGCCACCCCTGGGAAGTTGTTTTCACACCCCATCTGACCTTGGCCGATGGCGGCAGCCTGACCCTGCCCGACTGATCGGAGTCGCTCGATTGTGGCACCGGACGCACCGCGTGCGACCCATGACCCGCGATCTGTAAGTTTACCAAGTTTACCGTTTCGGGTGATTCTGACGCGATCCGGTGGCGTTTAAAAGGCAGATTTCAAATGCCCGATTCAGTGCGACAAATGCCAAGGAGGGCATGACAAGTCTGGTAGCCGATTTAGAGCGCGTAAGAAAATGCCGCTGGCCGAGAATGATCGTCATCCCCTTCGGCCGCTTTCGACCAGTTCAGGTCATTCGTCAGCCAGCGCGTATAGGTCCGCTCGTGCCAGAAGCTGCCATTTGAGGGGGATAGAACAGCCAGCCCGCGGCGCGCCTCCGAGCGGCCGTTCACACGTGGCTTGCGGAAAGCTTGAATGCTCGACAGCCGCCACCCGGCCACGCCGCGCTACCCCTTCCCTACTTGGCCGTCAGAGCCATTGAAGAAAGACATGGGAACAGCAGAATTCGATCTGGTCGCGCCGGACGGGCGCGCCTGGTGCTCGGGGCGGAAAGTCGGTGCCAAGCAGGCGCTGAACCCATGGCAGATCTGGCACTATTGGCCCCTCTGGCGATCCTGCAGTAGCCAGCCAGACCAAAATGCCTAGATCAGTGCACCGGAATTCGGCAGCATGTAGTCGCCGTTACCGCTGACGACGCACTGGGCAGGCGGTTGGCTGGTTGCGCGACGCCGATCGGAGGGGGACGAGTTCGATGAATGGAAAGAAGCGGCCCGACCAGCAAAGTCAGCTGACACCACGCACGCTTCTGACCGCTGCCTATCGAAGCTTTAGAACGGGCATCCAGCAGCTGCGAACGGCGAAAGGCTTGATTGCGTTGGCACCGCTCGTCGTTTCTGTCGCGGCTTACCTTAAGGCGTCGGTGGTCACTGACGAGCTGTTCTTCATCGTGCCCAGCGCCATCACGATCACGATCCCGACCCGCGATAACGTGATCGAGACACCGCCTGAGCCAGCGATCTCGGCTTTCTTCTCGAAAAGTGGCGCCGCGACCCTCTATATCTCAAGGCTCGCATTCAATTTGCAGCCTAGCGTGCCCGACGGAGCGTTTGATGAGAATTGCTTGTACTCGCTCCCACCGGTCAGGGCACCCGGCGGCTCAACGCAAAGGCTCTACGCGGCTCACCTGCTCGTCCCACGTGTGATGAACAAGAACTACCCTTATCAGCTGCCGCAAGGCTTCCTGGTGGAGGCCAATCAGTTCGTACCCATCGACCTCAAGCTGCTCGCGCCAAGCGACCCAATCCGTGACCAGCAAATTTCCCAAGCATTGGGAGCCAGAAAGATATTAAGTCTGTGGCAGAGCGAAATGATCGAGATGGTGGCCGCTCAAGAGGAGCGGGACCTCACCATGTGCATCAGCGCGATCGTCATGCAGCCGGGCGAGCCGGCCAGAACGGTCAGCAAGGTCTTTGCCACGAGCGACCGCACCCTCCGCTATCGATACGACAAACGGGACTATGGGAATGCGCCCGTAGCTCCGGGCGGTCAGGATCCAGGCCGTCCGATTATCTATTCCCTTGCGGTTCAGGGCGCCGATCTCGACAAGGGCGTTCGCCTGTACCGGAGCTGGAAGATCGACATGTTCTGATATGTCGTACAAGCTAAGGGACCAATCGAAGATGTAATTACGCTCAGCTCGACGCTGCCTACCCGTCGGCGCCGACTGATCATGCCAAAAAACGGCGGAAGACAGAAACATAAATTTCGCTCGTGAGTGATCGATAATGGTCGTGAGTCGCCTGTCCACGTGGATGTGCGCGAACGGCAGCTATTCCGGGGTGGTTGCCCGAACCTGCCCGAGTGAAAACGGCCGGGCTTGCTTTTCTGGGCTACAGCACCGGCGAATGTCTGAAGGTCGGCTCCTGCCCGAAGCTGTCGTTCGCCGCCGCCATAGCGATGGCGGGAAAGTCCCAAAAGCGGGCATTCCATTCTGAGGCTGAGAACAGCGGCTCGCCACCGAAGACCGACCATCCCTCACTTTCGTGCCCACGCCCTAATGGAAATCCCGTGATGGCGGGAGGATCCGCTTCTCGCGGGCGGGGAGCAGGCGCACGTCGCGCGGGTGGCCGCCGCGCCGCACATGATGGGCGCTGGGCTGGTCCAGGTGGATGAATTCATCGGCCCGGGCCAGCGGTGGCCGGCTTTCGTGCGTTGCCGACAACAGATCGAGCGCCAGGCTGCGATCATGCACCTGTGAAGCCATCAGATGCACCACGCCTTCCGGGCTGCGCTGCACCTCGCCTTCCACCAGCATCAGCCGCGCCGCCATGATCGGCCGGCGATAGATTTCGAACAATCGCGCCCAGATCACCACATTGGCGACGCCGCTTTCATCCTCCAGCGTCAGGAATATGGCATTGCCATTGCCCGGCCGCTGCCGCACCAGCACGACGCCCGCCACCTTCACCCGCCGGCCATTGCGCGCGGCGGCGAATTCGGCGCAGGTCAGCACTTTTTCGGCGGCAAAGGCCGGGCGTATCAACGCCATCGGGTGGTTTTTCAACGACAGCCTGATCGTCTGGTAATCCGCCGCCACCTGCTCCCCCGGCGTCAGCAGCGGCAGATCGGCATCGGGTTCGGCGCCCAGTTCGGCGGCACCGCTGGCGGCAAACAACGGCAATTCCGCGTCCGGCGTGCGCAGCGCCTCCCAGGCCGCGCTGCGCCGGTCCAGCCCCAGCGAACCACAGGCATCGGCAACGGCCAGCAGCCGCAGCGCGCGCGGCGGCAGGCCCGCCCGCCGCGCCAGTGATTCCAGGCTGTCATACGGCCGCGCCGCGACGATGCGATCGGCCCAGACCTCGCGAAACCCGGTGATCTGGCGAAACCCCAGCCGCAGCGCCGCCATCGCGGTGCCGTTGCGTTCGATATGATTGTCCCAGAAACTATCGTTGACATCGATGGCGCGGATTTCCACGCCATGTTCCCGCGCATCCCGCACGATCTGCGCCGGCGCATAAAAACCCATCGGCTGGGAATTCAGCAGCGCGGCCGCAAAAACCGCCGGGTAATGATGCTTCAACCAGCTTGAAACCCACACCAGCCGGGCAAAGGCGATGGCATGGCTTTCGGGAAAGCCATAGCTGCCGAACCCCTGGATCTGCCGGAAACACCGCTCCGCAAAATCGCGTTCGTAACCGCGCGCCACCATGCCTTCGACCATCTTGGCCTCGAAATCCTGCATGGTGCCGACATTGCGGAACGTCGCCATGGCGCGCCGCAACTGGTTCGCCTCCGATGGCGTGAAATTGGCCGCGGTAATCGCCAGCTTCATCGCCTGTTCCTGGAACAACGGCACGCCCAAAGTCTTGCCCAGCACGCCGCGTAGTTCATCGGGATCATGCGGCGGCGCGGGGGAGGGGAATTCCACCGTTTCCCGCCCCTGCAGCCGCCGCAGATAAGGGTGGACCATATCGCCCTGGATCGGCCCCGGCCGCACGATCGCCACCTGGATGACCAGATCATAGAATTCACGCGGGCGCAGGCGCGGCAGCATGTTCATCTGCGCTCGGCTTTCGATCTGGAACACCCCGATCGAATCGCCCCGGCACAGCATGTCGTACACATCAGCGTCCTGGTCGGGCACATTGTCGAGCGTCAATTGCCGGCCCAGATGGGTTTCCAGCATGACAAACGCCTTGCGGATGCAGCTGAGCATCCCCAGCGCCAGCACATCGACCTTCATCAGGCCCAGCGCGTCGATATCGTCCTTGTCCCATTCGATGAAGGTGCGATCGACCATCGCGGCATTGTGGATCGGCACGGTTTCATCCAGCCGGTCGCGGGTGAGCACAAAGCCGCCGACATGCTGCGACAAATGCCGAGGAAAGCGCAAAATCTGGCCGACAAGATCGCCAAGCCGGGCAATTTCGGGCGCATCGGGGTCAAAACCGCTTTCGGCAAAGCGCTTTTTCTCCATATGGCCGGCAAAACTGCCCCATACCGTGCCCGTCAGCCGCGCGGTCACATCCTCCGACAGCCCCAGCACCTTGCCGACCTCGCGCACCGCGCTGCGCGGCCGGTAATGGATGACGGTGGCGACAATGGCGGCGCGATCACGGCCATAGCGTTCATAGACATATTGCCTCACCTCCTCGCGTCGTTCGTGCTCGAAATCGACATCGATATCGGGCGGCTCCTTGCGCTCTTCCGAAATGAATCTGGAAAACAACAAATTGTGCTTGCCGGGATCGACGGCGGTGATGCCCAATACGAAACACACGGCGGAATTGGCCGCCGATCCGCGCCCTTGGCACAGGATGCCGCGCCCCTGCGCAAACGCCACGATATCGTGGACGGTGAGGAAATAGGGGGCATAGCCGGCCTTGGCGATGATACGGAATTCATCGGTCAGCAGCGCCATGATGCGCGGCGGGATGCTATCGGGCCAGCGTTCCCGCGCCTTTTGCAGGGTCAGCGTTTCCAGCCAGCCTTGCGGGCTGTGCCCGGCCGGAATCGGTTCATTGGGATATTCATAGCGCAGCTGGTCGAGCGAAAAGCCGATGCTGCGCAATATCCGTCCGGATTCGGCAATCGCGCCGGGGTGGCCTTGAAACAGCCGGGCCATTTCGCAGGGCGTTTTCAGGTGGCGTTCGGCATTGGCCATCAGCCGCTTGCCGGCGGCTTCCAGCGTGGTTTTTTCGGCGATGCAGGTCAGGATATCGTGCAACCGCCGCTGTTGGGGCGTGGCATAAAGCGGCGCGTTGAGGGCGACGAGCGGCACGTTCGCGGCATCGGCCAGCCCGGCAAGGCCGTGCAGCCGGCGCTTGTCGGGGCCGGCGCGCGGCATGGCGGCGCCCAACCAGACGCGGCCCGGCGCGGCGGCGGCGAGTTCTGCAAGATTGCGCGCATCGCCACTATCCGATGGCATCATGATCAACAGCAGATCGTCCGAAAATTCGACAAGATCGCCGAATGCCAGGATGCAATCGCCCTTGGCGGCGCGGCGGTTGCCCAGCGTCAGCAACCGGCACAAATGGCCCCAGCCGCGCCGGTTGGCGGGATAGGCGATAATGTCGGGCGTGCCATCGGCAAACACCAGCCGCGCGCCGACGATCAGCTTGAAGGCCGGCAGCGCCAGCCCGTCCGCCGCCGCTTCCTCCACCGCCTCGCGCAGCGCGACATGGGCGCGCACCACACCTGCTACCGTGTTGCGATCGGCAATCCCGATGCCGGCATGGCCCAGCGCCATCGCCGCCTGCACCATGTCGGCAGGGGACGACGCCCCGCGCAAAAACGAAAAATGCGTCGCCGCCGCCAGCTCGGCAAAGCCAGCCGTCACGGGAAAAACGCCGTCACGGCCCCGCCATCACGCGAACAACCCGTGCAGATACCAGCCCGGCTGCGCCTTTTCGCTGCCATACAGCCCATGGCGGAACAGCCAGAAGCGCCGGCCCTCGTCATCTTCCACCCGGTAATAATCGCGCGTCAGCCCGGCGCCATCGGCACGCCGCCACCATTCTGCGGCGATGCGTTCGGGGCCTTCATGGGCGCGCACCTCGTGCAGCCGCCGCCGCCAGCGGAACCGCCGCGGCGGGCCATCGGGCACTTCGGCGATGACATCGATGGGCTGCGGCGGATCGAACAGCTTGATCGGCCGCAGCGGCGGTTCGCCCGGTTGCATCGCCGGCCAGGCAATGCCCGCCGCATCCGCCACCGGCAGGTCGAACGCCGCCTGTTCGGGAATATGGCTGTCCGCCGCCACCAGCCGCCGCACCCGCCCCCGGCCCAGCCGCGCGCCAAGCCTGTCGACCAGCGCGCCGATCTCGCTGTCGGCCAGGCTGCCGCCCGACAATTGCAATTGCTGCGCCAGCATCGGCGCCGTCACCGGCACTGAAAGCCGGATCAGATCATAGCCAAAGCCCGGATCGAGCGGATCGTTAAGCGCGCCGATACGTTCGCGCAGCAGCCGGATCAGCAGCTTTGGATCGCGCACCGGCGCCGCGGTTTCCACCGACAACCGTGCGACATGGCCATCGCTGCGAAACAGCGCCACATCGAACCGCCGCCCGCCCAGGTCGTGCGCCGCCATGTCCAGCCCGGCACGCACGGCCAGCGCCTCGATCACGGCCAGCGCCGCCTCGCTTTGCGCCAGCGGTGTCGCAAAACGCCGTTCGGCCTCGATGGCGGCGGGCGGCCGGCGCGGCACGATATGCACATCGATTTCGCCGGTCAGGCGTGCCAGCAGCATGACCAGCGCCTCCCCGAACCGCGCCGCCAGCGCCGGGCGATGCTGGCGTGACAGCCGGGCGATGGTCAACAGCCCGGCGCGGCGCAGCGCCAGATGCACGCTTTCATCCACCGCCAGCGCCGTCACCGGCAAATCGCCGACATCGGCCATGTCGTGCACCGCCAGCGCCAGCGCCGCATCGGGCGTATCGGCCAGTGCCAGCTGCGCCGTCAGCCCCAGCCGCTGCAACCGGCGGTGAATATCATCGGCCAGCCCGGCCTCCCCCCGATACACATGGGTGCAGCCGGTAATATCGAGCACCAGCCCGGCGGGCGGCACCGCCATCACCATCGGCGTATAGCGGTCGCAACCCTCGGCCAGCCACGCCAGCAATTGCGCATCGGCCGCCGGATCGTGCGGCACCACCGCCAGTTCCGGCAGGCGGGCGCGGGCATCGGCGAGCGTCAGGCCAGGTGCAATGCCTTCGGCCAATGCCAGCGCATCAACCGCGACCAGCACCATCCGCCCACGCTGTTTTTCAACCAGCGCAAGCGGACCATCAGGCGGCCCGGAGGGTCTTTCAGAAGAATCAGGCGGCGCGCCGCCGGGTCGCCGCCGCCGCAGCCGTTCGCTCGGCAGCAACGGCAGGTGCACCGCCAGATAACGGCGAGCCAAAGGCGCGTCGATCACGATCCCACTCCAGTTGAAGGTCAAAACCCGCCACGCCGCCGCGATGGCGCAACAGGCGAATCGCAAACGCCGGTCGCCCCGGCGCGCCGGCCATGGCAACGGAGGCCACCGCCGATACTTGCCAGCGGCTCTGCGCGGCGCTTGGTGCAACCGGCCCGGCACCGCGCAGCAACAGCGTCAATACCCCCGATCGCGCCGATGCCAGCGCCAGCCGCCGAGTCGCGGTCAGGTCCAGCGCCGCCGCCTTGCCATGCGGTTCGATAATCACCACCCCAACCGCGCCGCACGCCACCGCATCCGCCCCGGCGCGCAGCACCGCCAGCGTATCGGGGGCGTTGACCAGCAACAGCCGCGCCGGATCGAACCCCAGTTCCGCCAGCCCCAGCCCATAGGGCCGGCCATCGCGGCGCCCGCGATCCTCCCGCAGCCAGACCAGCGGCCCCGGCCGGGCGCAGCGCAGCGCCAGCAGCAATGCAAAGCCCGCCGCCGCCGCATCATCGCCCTCGGCGCCGGCGATAATCTCGTGCACCGCCGCCATCGCCAGCCCGCCGCCCAACCGTTGATCAAGCCCCGCCAGCCCGAATTCGACGCGCGGCGCCGGCAGCTCCGGCGCCATCAACGGCGGGGCAACAGGGCTGGCCAGCAAGGCCTGCAAGGCAAGGGCACGACTCATTTGTTCTACTTATGTTCTATCTGTGGTCGCGGCATCGTCAGAGTCAAGCGCGGCCAGCCGCGTCATCCGGCAAACCACCGCTCAGCCGGCGGCAAGTGCCTGTTCGGCCAGCATGATCGCCCCCAGAGGCCCGGCGCGATCGCCAAGCCCGGCGGCGCAGATCAATTCTCCATCAGCCGAATCAACCGCCGCCGGCAGATACCCCCCCAGCCGTTCCGCAACCGCCGCGCGCAGCATCGGCAGCAAATGCGCCTGGCCCAGCCCGACGCCGCCGCCGATGACAATGCGCTCGGGCGACACGGTCAGCAGCAGCAGCGCCAGCGCCTCCGCCAGATCGGCGACGACATGGCCCCATATCGGGTGATAGGCAGCCAGCGTCGCCGGGTCGCAGCCCGCCCGCGCCGACAGCGCCGGGCCGCTGATCAAGCCTTCCAGGCAATCGCCATGAAACGGGCATACCCCGGCAAAATCGTCGCCCGCAACGCGCCGCACCCTGACATGGCCGAATTCGGGGTGGACCAGCCCCTTGATCGTCCTGCCATCCACCACGATGCCGGCGCCGACACCGGTGCCGATGGTGACATAGGCATGCACCCGCGCGCCCTTTGCCGCGCCCCAGCGCCCTTCTGCCAGCGCCGCGCCGTTGACATCGGTATCGAGCAACACAGGCACTCCGAACCGCCCACGAAACCGTGCCAGCAGATCGACATCACGCCAGCCGGGCTTTGGCGTCGTGGTGATATGGCCAAAGCCGGGCCGCGCCGGGTTCAGCCCCAATGGCCCGAAACTGGCAATGCCCAGCGCCGCAAACCGCCCATGGCGGGCGGCGGCATCGGCGAGCCAAGCCTCGATACCCGCCAGAGTCTCCCCCGGCGCCATGGTCGGCCGCCGCAGGCTGTCGATGATCACGCCATCGCGGGCCAGCACCGCTACGGCCCAGCTGCCGCCAAGCTCGATGCCGGCAAAAACGGGCGTTTCGATCATGTGCGGCCTTTCGGGCAATTGGATGCAGACAATGGCGGCGGCGATACCATGCCGTCATCAATTGATGTTATGCTTCCATTGCCGGTCTGTCAGGATCGGTATTGGTACCAGTGAGGACAGATCATGAGCATCTTTGGCTATATCAAGGACAAGATTTTCGGCCATGCTGCGCCGGCCCCGGCCCCGGCCGCGCCTGCCGCCCCCGCCAAACCTGCTGCGCCCGCTGCTGCCGCACCCGCTGCACCAGTTGCGCCTGCCGCCGCCCCGGCTCCCCCGCCGGTCGATGTCGAGGCCGTGCTCGCCGCCATGGCGGCAAAGGCCGGCGACAAATCCAACTGGCAATCCTCGATCGTCGATCTGCTGAAACTGCTCGGCCATGATTCAAGCCTGACGGCGCGCAAGGCGCTCGCCGAAGAACTCAACGTCCACGCCGGCGAACATGGCACCGCCGAACAGAATATCGCGCTCTACAAGGCGGTGATGGCGCATCTGGAAGGCTCGGGCGCGATCGTCTCGCTCAACCTGAAGCATTGATCCCGCGCGGCGC
>JBBQYI010000089.1:0-10099 GCA_038208825.1 Sphingomonadales bacterium
CGAGGCGGCGCGGCTGGGCATCACGGCGGCCGAACGCGCCTATGACCTGCTGCTGGAAGACGAAGGCCGCTCGATCCTGTTCCTGCCGGGCGCCAATTACCGCGACAGCAACCTCGATGCGGCGCGCGAAATGTGCGTCCATCCCAACACCGTGCTCGGGCTTGGCGACGGCGGGGCGCATTATGGCGTTATCTGCGACGCCAGCTTTCCGACCTTCTTCCTTGAAAAATTCGTCCGCGATGCCGCGCCGGACAAGGCGGTGCCATTGCCACAGGCCATCGAGGCGCTGACCAGCCTGCCGGCGCAGGCGGTGGGCCTGAATGATCGCGGCCGGCTGGCCATTGGCTGCAAGGCCGATATCAACATCATCGATCTGGCCGGGCTGCGGCTGCACGCGCCGACCATGGCGCGTGATCTGCCCGCCGGTGGCAAAAGGTTGCTGCAGGAAGCCAGCGGCTATGCCATCACCATCAAAAGCGGCGCCGTGACCTATCGCGATGGCGTGCCCAGCGGCGCGCTGCCCGGCCGGCTGGTGCGCGGTGCCCAGATGGCGTGAAGCCGGGCTGGCCGCGCGCGGATTGACAGAGTGGTCGCGGCAGAACATGTTTTTGCATAAGGGTTAATCAGGGTCGGGCGCGGGGCAGGTTGAACGTGGTCGTGACTGTCGCAAGTCATCGATGAAGCCGGGCCACGATGTTGCGCCAATCCTGCTGGCGACAGGCTGCCTGGGGGGATGCAGTACAAATGAAGTTACTCACATTGCTTGTGCTGGCGGCCTTCTCTTCCGCTTATTTTGCGGCTGTCGTGATGTTGGTATGCGGCACGCTCGGTCTGCTTGGCCATGCAAACCAGGCGCTCGCCAACGATTTTCTGGTGCCGCTCGGGCGGCCTTGGAACCGTTTGCTTGCCACCGGTGCCACCGGCGAACGGGCGGCGCTTGGCGCCATCTCGCCCCTGGTCAACATTTTCCTGCTCTGGCTGTTGTACCGGATGACGACCAGCGTCGGCGACTGATCGACCAATACGGCAATCTGCAATCACGCCCGGAGGCTGGCACATGACCGAAGCGATCATCGAGCCATCGTTGCCCATCATCGATCCGCATCACCATCTGTGGGATCGCAGCGTCCTGCTGGCGCAATTGCCGCCGGCCACCCACCCGTTCGAAGCCATTGTCCGGCAGACCCCGCGCTATCTGCTCGATGAGCTGCTCGCCGACGCCGGCAGCGGCCATAATGTCATCGCCAGCGTCTATGTTCAATGCGGTGCCTTTTACCGTGCCGATGGTCCCGAAGCCCTGAAGCCGGTGGGCGAAACCGAATTCGTCAACGGCGTCGCCGCGATGTCGGCGAGCGGTGTCTATGGCCCGTTCCGCGCCTGCGCCGGCATCGTCGGCCATGCCGATCTGGGGCTGGGCGATGCGGTGGCGCCAGTGCTCGATGCGCATCTGGCAGCGGGCGGCGGCCGGTTTCGCGGCATCCGTCACATGATGGCGCATGACGCCGACCGGAGCGTGCTCGGGCCGCTCGTCAACGCCGGGGCGGACCGCTGTGCCGATCCGGCGGTGCGCGCCGCGCTCGGCCATTTCGCCAGCCGCGGTCTGTCGCTCGACATGTGGATCCTCGAACCGCAACTCGCCGGCTTTGTCGATCTGGCGCAGGCCTTTCCCGATGTCGCCATGGTGCTCGATCATGTCGGCACGCCCATTGGCATCGCCGCTTATGCCGGGCAGCGAGAGGCCCGCTTTGCCGGCTGGGCGGCACAGATCCGCGCGCTTGCCGCCTGCCCGAATGTCGTCATGAAACTGGGCGGGCTCGCCATGCCATTCGCCGGCTTCCCGGGCATGAGCCCCGATGCGCGGCCTGATTCAGGGCAACTCGCCGACATGTGGCGGCCCTGGATCGAAACCTGTATCGAAGCGTTCGGGCCGGAGCGTTGCATGTTCGAAAGCAATTTCCCGGTCGATCGCTGGGGCGCGGATTACGCGGTCTTGTGGAACGCCTTCAAACGTCTCGCCGCCGGCGCGTCTGCGGATGAAAGGGCGGCGCTGTTCGCCGGCACTGCCGCGCGCTTCTACCGGTTGGAGGGCCTGGCCTGACCGGGTTGTCCCCCGCTCAGGCCTCCACCGTCGCGCTCAACCGGTCGCGCAATTCGCGCTTCAGGAACTTGCCGCTGGCGTTGCGGGGCAGTGGTTCATCCAGGAACCAGACATAGCGCGGCACCTTGTATTTGGCCGAAATCGCCGCGCAATGCGCGCGCAGGGCCACATCGGTCAGACTTTCGCCGGGCTTCAGTACCACGGCCACGCCGACTTCCTCGCCCAGCCGCATATCGGGCACACCGAACACGCAACATTCGGCGACCGCGCCATGGCGGTAGATGGTCGCCTCGACCTCCGCGCAATAGACATTCTCGCCGCCGCGCAGCACCATGTCCTTCTTCCGGTCGACGATATAGATGAAGCCGTTTTCATCGATGCGGGCGATGTCGCCGGTGTGCAACCAGCCGTTGGTGATCGTCGCTGCCGTCGCTTCGGGGCGATTGATATAGCCCTTGATGACCGCAGCACCCTTCACCCACAATTCGCCGATGCCGCCGGGCGGCACCTCCTTGCCATCATCATCGACGCATTTTGCCTCGTAACAGGGCATGGCCGGGCCGGCGCTGTCGGGCTTGTCGACAAAGAAATCGCCCGAAATCGAGGTGATGATCCCACAGGTTTCGGTCATGCCATAACCCGTACCGGGGCGGGCGGTAGTGACTTTTTCCTCGATCTTCAGCACCAGGTCGGGCGGCACCTGCGCCCCGCCGCCGGCCAGCGCGGTCAGGCTGGACAGATCGGTCGTCGCAAATTCGGGGTGGTTGATCAGTTCGCGCGCCATCACCGGCACGCCGCTCATCCCGGTCACCTTTTCCCGGGCGATCAGCCGCAGTGCCTCGCCGGCATCCCAGCGGTACATCAACACCATCGTGCCGCCCGCCACGGTGGTGATATAGGCGCCGCAATTGTTGGCGGTGACATGGAACAACGGCGTGGTGATCATCGTCACCGGCGTCGGCGGCGTCGCCGGCGGGGCAACCCCTGTGGCCCGCTCCACCGCCAGCGCAGTCGAGGCCCCCGCATACAACATATTGTAAAGATTGGCGATACAGCCGCGGTGCGTCAGCTGCGCACCCTTGGGATTGCCGGTGGTGCCCGATGTGTAAAAGATGCAGGCGTCGGCATCGGGATCAACGTCGATCGCCGGCATCGCGCCGCCCCGCGCCACCACATCGGCCCAGGGCGTTACATTGGCGTGCGCCTCCGGAATCCGCACCCCCACCAGCGTCATGCCATCGGCCATCGCCGGGCGTTCCCGCACACGGGCCATCCGCTCCCCATCGAGGAACAGTATTTTCGGCGCTGAATCGGCGAGCGCATAAGCCATTTCCTCAGGCGTCCACCACGCGTTCATGCCGACAACCGCGATGCCGCACGAAACACAGGCCCAATAGATCAGCATCCATTCGGGAAAATTGCGCATGGCGATCGCCACCCGGTCCCCCGGCGCGACGCCCTGCGACACCAGCCACGCCGCCACCGCATCAACCCGGGCGTGCGCCTCGGCATAGCTCAGCCGTTCGTCGCCATAGACGAGATAGGGCCGGTCGGCGAACTGCAGGGTCGACAGCCACATCGCCCGCACATTGGGCAAGGCGTGCTTGTAGACGCGCAGCCGGTTGCCGAGCACCTCGGCCTCGATGATTTCGAATGCACCGCCCGGGCCGGTCAATTCTTCCCGCGCCGCCTTCAGTTCGGCGTAGTGCATGTCGATCCCCAGTCCGTTGCTTTGGATCGATCGATACAGGCGATGCGGTCCGCAACAAGCTATCAACCGCGCCAGCCACCGCCGGCACATGAGGGAACGCGGGCTGTGCCCCCGCGCTATGCCACGCGCGCTATTCTACCCGCCACGTCTGGCCCTGCGACAACAGTCTTTGCAGATCCGGCTTCTTGCCGGCGCTCACCGCGGCATTCTGGGCCACCACCGATGCCTCAAAGGTCGGCGCCGGATCGTCATACAGCACGCCCAGCGCCATCGGAAAGGCGCCGAACGGCATTTCCACCAGCATGTGCGCTACCGCCCGGTTGGTCTGGTCGTGCACGATCACGCGCGCCGCCGCCCAATCGCCATCGACGACATCGACAACCTTCAACGTCAGGCGTTCGGTATCCAGCGCCAGCCCCTTGCTGCCGCCATCGAACAGCAGTGGCGCGCCATGTTCAACCCACAATTGGTTGGCCGCTGCATTGGCCTTTTGGGTGAACGGTGCGAAAACATCATCGTTGTAGACAACGCAATTCTGGAAGATTTCGACAAAACCCGTGCCCTTGTGGGCGTAGGCCGCCTTCAGAATGGCCGGCAGGTTCTTGCTGACATCGATGGCCCGCGCCACGAAACGGGCGCCGGCGCCAAGCACAAAGGCACAAGGCGTCAATGGCCGGTCCAGCGAGCCGAACGGCGTCGAAGGGCTGCGCGTGCCGACATGGCTGGTCGGCGAATATTGGCCCTTGGTCAGGCCATAAATCTCGTTGTTGAACAACAGCACCTGGCAATCAAGGTTGCGGCGGATCATGTGCATCGTGTGGTTGCCGCCGATGGAAAGCGCATCGCCGTCGCCGGTGATGATCCATACATCCAGTTCGGGATTGGCCAGCTTGACGCCCGTCGCTACCGCCGGCGCGCGGCCATGGATGGTGTGAAAGCCATAGGTTTCCATATAATAGGGAAACCGCGACGAACAGCCGATGCCACTGACAAACACGGTGTTTTCCGGCCGCGCGCCAATTTCCGGCATGGTGCGCTGCACTGCCTTCAACACGGCATAGTCGCCGCAGCCGGGGCACCAGCGAACCTCCTGGTCGGTTTCCCAATCCTTGGGTGTGGTCTTGATCGGGGTCATGTCGTTCATGTGAAACCTGCCTTTTGGCCAGTCTTGAATCTGTCGGTCGCGATGGCGCGGTTGCCTTGCCCGGTTACCCGAGCATGGCGTCGATCGCCGCTTCGATCTCGGCGATCATGAAGGGCTGGCCCGATACCTTGTTGAGCGGCCGCGCATCGATAAGGAACTGGTCGCGCAACACCGTCTTCAACTGCCCGGTGTTCATTTCGGGCACCAGCACCTTGTCATAGCTTTTCAGCAGATCGCCCAGATTGGCTGGCATCGGCCAGATGTGGCGGATATGGATATGGCTGACATCCAGCCCCTTCTGCCGCGCCCGCCGCACCGCCTGATGAATGGGGCCATAGGTCGATCCCCAGCCGACGATCACCAATTTGCCGCCGGCTGCGCCCAGTTCGATATCCTGATCCGGCACGGCGATGCCCAGCACCTTGTCGCGGCGCAGATCGGTCATCGCCTGATGGTTGGCGGCGCCGTATTCGATGTTGCCGGTGCCGACCTGTTTTTCGATCCCGCCGATACGGTGCAGCAATCCTGGCGTCCCCGGTCGCGCCCAGGGCCGAGCCAGTTTTTCGTCCCGGGCATAGGGCATGAACCCGCCTTCCGGCACAACATCCTGAAATTTTACAGGAAACGGCGCATAATCGGCCATGTCCGGCACATGCCAGGGCTCGGCCGCATTGGCGATATAGCCGTCGGTCAACAACATTACCGGTGTCATATATTGCACGGCGATACGTACCGCCTCGATGGCGCAATCAAAGGCATCGGCCGGGCTGCGCGCCGCGATCACCGGCATCGGCGCATCGCCGTTGCGGCCGTAAACCGCCTGGTACAGATCGGATTGCTCGGTCTTGGTCGGCAGGCCGGTCGAAGGGCCACCGCGCTGCGAATTGATGATGACCAGCGGCAATTCGGTCATGATCGCAAGCCCCATCGCCTCCCCCTTCAGGGCGATACCCGGCCCCGACGACGAAGTGACGCCCAACTGCCCGGCATAGGAAGCGCCGATGGCCGATGCGATCGCGGCAATCTCGTCCTCCGCCTGAAAGGTGGTGATCCCATATTCCTTCAGGCGCGACAGATGGTGCAGGATCGCCGACGCCGGGGTGATCGGATAGCCGCCAAAGAACATCTTGATGCCAGCCAGCTGCACACCCGCGACAAGGCCCAGCGACAGGGATTCAGCACCGGTGACCGACCGGTACAGCCCCGCTTCGGTCGGCGCCGGGTCGACATGATGCTGCTTCATCGGGCCGGCCAGCTCGGCGGTTTCGCCATAGGCATGGCCGGCGTTGAGCGCGGCGACATTGGCCTCTGCCAGCACCGGCGTCTTGGCGAATTTGCTGTTCAACCAATCGATGATCGGCTGGCGATCCCGGTCGAACATCCACAAAGCCAGCCCCAGCGTCCACATGTTCTTGCACCGCAGCGCTTCCTTGTTGCCCAGCCCGAACGGCTTCACTGCATCCAGGGTCAACTGCGATATGTTGAAGGCCAGCAACTGCCATTTGGCCAGGCTGCCATCGTGCAACGGGTTGGCGGCATATTTGGCCTTGGCAAGGTTGCGATCACCGAATTCGCCCTCGTCGGCGATAATCAAACCGCCGATCTTCAACGCATCGATATTGGTCTTCAATGCCGCCGGGTTCATCGCGACCAGCACATCGGGCATGTCACCGGCGGTATCGATGGCTTCCGATCCAAAATTGATCTGGAATGCCGAAACGCCGAACAAAGTGCCCTGTGGCGCGCGAATTTCCGCCGGAAAATCCGGGAAAGTCGCAAAATCATTGCTGGCCAGCGCGGTCGAAAGCATGAATTGCCCGCCGGTCAGCTGCATTCCGTCACCCGAGTCGCCTGCGAAACGAACGATCACGGACTCCGAAACCGGATGGGCGGCCGTCTCCGACTGCTTTGCTGCATGTGCGACGGTCGCCATGTTTCTTCCTTGTTTTTCGTTGGTTGCAGTCGTTCGAGGGCTGGCGTCGGCGCTGTTGTGCGCGCGGCATCCTATTCAAACAATCAATCGCCGGTGTCGCCCTTCACATGCTGCTCGTGTCACGAATTAGACTTAAAACCGGATGAATCAAGCTGCCGCGCGCCGCTTTGCGACAGTTGGCGACAACAGCGGCTTTCGGGCGCCGGTGCACAGCCCCGAAATGCCGGTCAAGCCCTGCCGCCGCCGACGATGCGCTGCTGCCCGGTGATCATGCGGCCATCATGAAAGGCAAGGAACATCGCGAGGTTGGCAACATCGCGCGGCAGGATGCGCTGTTTCCGCGCGACCTGACCCATCCATTCCGCCCCGGCCGCTTCGGGCAGCTACGGAGCCAGTTGCCGATCCGCCACCACCCAGCCGGGCAGGGTGGCGTTCACCGTCGCGCCATCGACGCCATATCGCCGGGCCAGCGCCTTGGTCATGCCCAACAACCCGGCTTTTGCCGTGACATGGCCGGGCATGCCGGCCGACCCCAGCACGGCGTTGATCGACGAAAATTTTTGATTGTGCCGCCATTTTCGCGCATTAGCTCGATCGCCGCCTGCGACGCAAAGAACGTGCTGTCGAGGTTGACGGCCATGCACGCACGCAAGCTATCCGAGCTGGTTGCCAGCGGATCATGGCGCCTATGCCCGGGCGTTTTTCAACTGGTGCGTCGTTGAAGAGATTCTCACGGCCAGCCCTGCGGCGACCATCAAGAAGCCGTCAAAAGAACGGCAGCGGGATCGCTGTCACACGATGGATGAACTGCGTGACATCTGGAATACCGCCGGGACGCTCGGCTACCCGTTCGGGCCATTCTATCGATTACTAATTCTCGTTCCGATGCGGCGCGAGGAGATCGCCGCCATGTCAGTCGGTGAGCTCGACCTTGGCCCTAACAACGCGCCCGATGGCGCGATCTGGACTCTGCCAGCTGACCGGACCAAGCGCGACAACGCGTTGCGCGTTCCACTTTCGGAGCTGGCGCGGTCGATCATCAAGTATACGATCGCTGATCCCGCTCGGCCCAACGATTGTGATTACATTTTCAGCATGACGGGCGACACACCGGTGTCGGGCTTTACCAAAGCCAAACGCCGACTGGACGCGGCCATTTTTGCAGCACGTAAGAAGGCGGCTGAAGCATCTGGGCGCGAGCCTGTTCCGATGCCGCACTGGACGATCCATGACCTGCGAACGACCTTCAGCACGCAGGCCTGCGACGAACTCGGGATCGAAATCGCTGTCGCCGATCGCATCCTCAACCATGTCGCGACCGCCACCACATCGAAGATCATGCGGATTTACAACAAATCCGAACTGTTCGAGCCACGCAAGCAGGCGTTGGCGAAGCGGGCCGCATTGATCGAACGCCTTGCTGCCACGGCGGCCTGATTGGCACCCTTAACGCCCAAAAAGTTGCAGTTTCTGTTTCTTAAGTCCCAAGTTGTTGCAAACTGCCTGCGCTGTAGGTCGTCTGCTGCTCATTTGTGCCACCGTGCCGGCGGGGGCAGCGGTTCGGCGTATCTGCGTTCGAGCGCGCTAAAGACTTCCTCGGCCGGAATCGGCTGCCGCGGATCATCTATCGCCGCTTGCAGCTTTCGGCGTAGCAATTCGTCTCGCAGGTCGTGGTGCGGTTCCAAATCGCAGAACAGGCCGACCATCACCAAAACGGCTTCGGAAGGGTCAGAGAATTGGTCCTTTTCGACTTTCTCCAGCAGCCAGACGGCCAGGCTGCCGGGCAAATATGCCTCGAAAAACAGGCCGCCGGCGCGGGACTCTTCGCGCAACGTATGGACTTACGCGCGGGCGGCAGCGTTGTCGCCGAAAGCGCTCACGCCGCCGCCTCGATATCGGTCAGGGCGAAGTCATTACCCTTGAACAGCAGTGGCTCGCCCGTCGCCTTTGCCAGCGCATAGGAGAAGCAGTCGCCGAAGTTCAGCCCGGCCTTGTGGCGGCCTTTGCCGAAATCCAGAAACGCCTGTCGCGCCAGTTCGCCATGCTCGACGGTGACGGGTTCGATGGTGATACCCGCGCGGCGGAAAAAGGCTTCGGCCTGGCGCATTCCGTCGGGGCCAAGCTGGCTTTCGACGACCATCGCCAGTTCGACCCATGAAGCGACGCTGATGGTGCAGGTATCCGCATCATGGATGTGCTGGATGAAGGCGGCAGCTTCGGGCTCGCGATAAAGGATCGCGACCATCGCCGACGTGTCGATGATCATTTTGGCAGGCCGTGTTCGTCGTAAAGCAGCTCGGCGTGATCAGTAAAGGGTCGGCTGACGTGCGCGGCGGCGCGGTCGGCGATGGCGAGCAATTCCGCGACACTTGCCTTGCCGCGCCGATGCTCGATCCGCGCATAACGTTCGCGTAGCGCATCGGTGACGACGCGCGTCATGCTTTGTCCGGTCGCCTGGGCGATGGCATTTGCGAGGCGGTGCGCCTCAGGGTCCTTGATGTTAAGGCTCATGGGGCGGCTTTCTGTAAATTTATCTGTCTTTCTACCTCAATCCTATAAGAGGTGCAATTCGAGCCACGATGAATAGCAAAATAATTTAGGGTCAGGACCCATTGATCTGATCTGCGTGATCTGATTCAAGCTCCGCGAGGAGCCTGAGTGATGAGCGATCTTTTCTGGCTAACGGACGAGCAAATGGCTCGGCTTCAGCCCTTCTTTCCCAAGAGTCATGGTCGACCGCGTGTTGATGATTGGCGCGTATTGAGCGGTATTATCTTCATCAATCGCAACGGGTTGCGGTGGCGGGATGCGCCGCGGGAGTATGGCCCAGCAAAGACGCTCTACAACCGCTGGAAGCGATGGAGTGACAAGGGTGTCTTTGTCGCGATGATAGATGGCCTTTCGGCCAAGGGCACCCAGCGCAAGACGATCATGATCGATGCGACTTATCTCAAGGCCCACCGCACGGCATCCAGCCTGGGGATAAAAAGGGGGCCCGGGCCGGCTGATCGGGCGCACGAAGGGTGGTATGAACACGAAGCTGCATGCTGTGACGGATGCCATGGGCCGCCCGATCAGTTTCTTCATGACGGCGGGACAGGTCAGCGATTATACCGGAGCGGCAGCCTTGCTGGATGGCCTGCCCAAGGCGGACTGGCTGCTGGGCGACCGGGGTTATGACGCCGACTGGTTCCGCGATGCCCTTGAGGAGAA
>JBBQYI010000090.1:0-9918 GCA_038208825.1 Sphingomonadales bacterium
GATGCGGCCATCGACATAGGCCAGTTGCGGCATTTTGGCGCTTTCGTTCGGGCGGCTTATGCCGCGACAGGCGCGGGCTTTAGCCGGTAATGGAGGTGGATGTCAGCACCACATCTCATCTGGTTTCGCAATGATCTTCGGTTGGCCGATCATGCTGCCGTTGCCGCAGCCGCTGCCGCCGGGCCGGTGGTGGCGTTGTTCGTGCTGGATGATGAGGCGCCCGGCCATTGGCGGATGGGCGGGGCGCAGCGGTGGTGGTTGCATTACAGCCTCGCGTCGCTGGCGGGGGCATTGGCGGAACGGGGCGGCCGGCTGCTGTTGCGGCGCGGTGCGGCGGGCGCGGTGGTGCCGGCGGTAGCGGGTGCCATTGGTGCGGCGGCGGTGCACACGCTGACCCATTATGAGCCATGGGCCAAGGCGCAGGACGCGGCAGTGGGCAAGGCGCTGGCGGGGAGCCCGACCAAGTTCAATCGCTATCACGGCGTGTTGCTGGCGGTGCCGAAATCGGTGCTGGCGGGGGGTGGCGGCCGCTATCGCATCTTCACGCCATGGTGGCGCAAGTTGCAGGAACAGATGCCGCCGCCGCGCCCACTGCCGGCGCCGGAAACCATGACATTTGCCGAGGCGGTCACGGGCGATGAATTAGCGGGCGATGATCTGGCCGATTGGCGGCTGTTGCCGACCAAGCCGGATTGGTCGGGCGGGTTTGATGTGTGGCAACCGGGGGAGGCGGGCGCGGCGGCACGGCTGGCGGCGTTTCTGGACCATGCGCGGGATTATGATGTGGCGCGGAATATGCCGTCCAAGGAAGGATCATCGCGGCTGTCACCGCATCTGGCGCTGGGCGAAATTTCGGTGCGGGCGGTGTGGCATGCGGTTGCAGATGCGGTGCCGGCGGCGGCGGCTGAACCCTATTTGCGTGAGCTTGGCTGGCGGGATTTTGCCGCCAATATCCTCGATCAATTCCCCGATCATGGCGATGTGCCGGGCAGGGCGCAGTTCGACGATATCGGGTTTCGCCAGACGCCCGATGATCTGGAGGCGTGGCAGCGCGGCCGCACCGGTTATCCCATCGTCGATGCCGGCATGCGGCAGTTGTGGGCGACCGGCTGGATGCACAACCGGGTGCGGATGATCGCCGCGTCGTTCCTGGTGAAGCATCTGCTGATCGATTGGCGGCTGGGGGAGCGCTGGTTCTGGGATTGCCTGGTCGATGCCGATCTGGGTGCCAATTCGCTGGGCTGGCAATGGGTGATGGGTTCGGGGGTCGATTCATCGCCGTTCAACCGGATTTTCGCGCCGGTGTCACAAAGCGCCAAATTCGATGCCGCCGGCTATATTCGCGAATTCGTGCCGGAACTCGCCGGGTTGGGCGACAAGGACATCCATGCGCCGTGGGAGGCCGAACCGATGCTGTTGCAGGCGGCCGGGGTGCGGTTGGGCCACGATTACCCGTTGCCCATCGTCGATCATGCGGCGGCGCGGGCGCGGGCGTTAGCCGCCTATGCCGAGGCGAAAGCCTGAGCGGTTATTTGGCGGCGTGCGGCTTGACGCCGGACCAGGTCCAGGCGTGCATTTTCCAGCCCGCACCGGTCAGCACGACGCTGGCGGTGATGGAGCCTTCCTCCGCCATCGGCTTGCCCTTTTCCTTGTAGGTATAGAGCGTCGGCATGACCACATAGCCGGCCTTGCCCGCCACTTCGATTCGGGTGGGCTTATAGTATTTGACGATGCCTTCGGTGACGCCGGTCGCCTTGGCATGGCTGTCATAATCGGCGGCCCAGATTTGCGGGGCCTTGGTGCCGATCCAGTGGTTGGGGGCGAATTCATCGATGATGGCGATTTCGCCGGGTGCATAGGCGGCAAAGGCGGATTTGGTGTCGCCGGTGTTGAAGCCATCGAGGAACTGGCGGACCGGCGCCGCCGGATCGGGCGGAGAGGCGAGCGCTGGGGCGGCGATGGCCGCCATTGGCAGCATGGCAGCGATCAGGATGGAAGTGATGGCTTTCATCATCAACTCCTTGCACGGGTGGTGGCAAAGACCTTGCGGATGGTTAACGACACCATGCCGGTGGTTTGGAGTCAAGCCGGGCGGGGTTGCGGGGCGCGGCGGCGGAAGATGAAGATGAGGCTGGCCAGCGCGGTGTAGAGCGCGATGCCGATCGCTTCCGCCCCGGTCGATTGCGAGGCCACCCAGACCATGGTCAGCACGCCGGCGGCCGCCACCAGCCGCAGCGCCGGGATGCGCACCGGTGGCCCGGCAAGTGCAATGTCATCGGCGCGCAGTTTCAGCGCCGCCGCACAGCCGGCCATGTAGATGCAGACCGACAGCAACGACGAGATGATGACCAGGCTGAGAAAGCTGCCGGTGACGGCGAGGCCGGCGGCGATGGTGGCATGGGTGAGACAGGCGATCCAGGGCGCGTGGCTGCGCGCGTGCAGCCGGCCGAGCGCCGCCGGCAGCGTGCCGTCCCGCGCCATGGCGAACAGCATGCGGGGCGTCGCCAGCGCATCGCCGGCGGTGAAGCCGAGCATCGAGACAGCGGCCCCGGCAACCAGCAACAGGCCTAGCGACGGCGAAATGCGCGCCATGGCATCACCGAGCGGGGCGACCGAACTGCCCAGCGCATCGCCAAGGATGCCCTGCACCACCAGCTGCACGACGATGCACATGATGGCATAGCCGACCAGCGAGGCGATGATGGCGCGCGGGATGGTGCGCGCCGGTTCGCGCACCTCGCCGGATACCGCCAGCGATGTTTCGATGCCCATGAACATGAAGACGCCGGTGATGGCGGCGCGGCCGATGTCGGTATGGCCGCTGGCGAGGGGCAGCACGAGGTTGGCGGGCGCGATGAACCACAGGCCGATGGCGATGAGGATGAGGATGGGGACCAGTTTGATGCTCGTCGCAATCGCCACCAGGCGGGACGCGAAGCCGACGCCAAGGATGTTGATGGCCGCCAGCAGGAACAGCCAGGCGATGATGGCGATGGTGCGCACCGGCCCTGCGGCCATGGCCGGCACCACCGACCCGATGGCATCGGCGGCGGCGGCGCTGATGCCGGCCACCGCCAGCACCTGGCTGCCCCAGCCAAAGGCGCCGGTGAGGAACCCGGCATAGGGGCCAAAGGCGGCGCCGACAAAGCTTTGGACGCCGCCGGCGGTGGGCACCCGGCTGCTGGCTTCGGCAAAGCACAGCATGACGCAGCCGACGGCGAGCGCGCAGGCGAGATAGGCCAGCGGTGCAAAGCTGCCGACGGCGGCGGCCATATAGGCCGGGATGGTGAAAATTGCGCTGCCGACGAGCATGCCGACGAACACGCCGGTCAGCGCCAGCGGACCAACGGCGCGGACGAGCCCGGCGTCGCGGGCGGCTTCCGTCGAGGCGATGGCGGCGGGGTCGGTCACTGGTGGGAAGGCTAGGGGGCGTGGCGGGCCGTGTCCACTGCCGCGGCGGGATCAGGCTGGGATCTGTGTTCCCTGCCAATCGAGCAGCTGGCCGCTTTGCGCCGGGGTGGCGGCATCGACGACGCCGAGCAGATGGGCGGCGGATTCGGCCGGGGTGAACAGGTGTGGCACGCCGCGCTGAAAGGGCAATGACAGCCCGGTATCGACGGTGCCGGGGTGGAGGCCGAGGATGATGGAATCGGGGTTGGTGCGTGACTGTTCGATGGCGATGGTGCGCAGGATCTGGTTGAGCGCTGCCTTTGCGGCGCGATAGGCGTGCCAGCCGCCAAGCCGGTTGTCGGTGATCGAGCCGACCCGGGCCGACAGCGCTGCGAACAGGGTTTTGCGGCCTTTGGGCATCAGCGGCAGGAACGCCTGGGCGACGAGCGCCGGGCCGGTGGCGTTGATGGCAAAGGCGCGGGCAAAGGCGGCGGCGGACAGCATTTTCAGCGCACGTTCCGGGGCAAGGCCGGGGGCGTGCAGGATGCCGGTGGCGCAGATGACGAGATCGGGTGGGGCCGGCAGTGTGGCTGCGGCGGCGCTGATGCTGGCGGGGTTCTCGAGATCGAAGCCTGTTGCGCGCGACAGGCGGGTGACGCGGGCAAAGCCGGGTGCGGCGTCAAGCTGATCGGCGAGGGCGGCGCCGATGCCGCCGGTGGCACCGATGATGACGGCATGGGCGTTGGGGGCGAAGCTGTGCATCTGCTTTTTCTCCCCTGCCGCCTGCGGGAGGGGTTGGGGGGTGGGTGTGAACTGGTGGCTGGGTTGGTGTTTGGAGCGGAGGACGCCCCACCGACCCCTCCCGCGAGCGGGGAGCAGGGGGGGTCAGTCTTTTTCCATCGTGCATTGCAGCGGGTGCTGGTGCTCGCGGGCGAAATCGATGACCTGGGTGACCTTGGTTTCGGCGACTTCATAGGTGAAGATCCCGCACACGCCGACGCCGCGCTGGTGGACGTGCAGCATGACGCGGGTGGCGTCCTCGATGGTCATCTTGAAAAAGCGTTGCAGGGTCAGCACAACGAATTCCATCGGCGTGTAATCGTCGTTGAGCATCAGGACCTTGTACAGCGCCGGCTTGGCGGTTTTCGTGCGGGTCTTGGTGGCGACGCCGACACCTGTGCCGCCATCGCGGGGACCATTGTCGCCGCCGCCGGGCTTGTCGGTATCGCTTGCTGTCGGGTCAAGGGTCATGAATCGGGGGCCTGCTCCGGGCGTAGGGCGATGGGCGAACCTGCAATATATGGTGGATTGCCGGAATCGAAAAGGGCGGGCACGTCGCCGCACCCGCCCTTTCGCGTTTCGGGGCCGCAAATCGGCTTACTTGTTGAAGGTCGTCTTGACCTTGTCAGTAGCGATCGCAACGCGGTTCTGAACCGGTTCGAACACTTCGCCGGCCAGCTTGACCATCATTTCGGAAAGCTTGGAAAATTCCGAAACGGCGCTGTCGAACTGCTTCTTGGCGAAATCGCTCTGCAGCTGCATCATTTCGTTCGGCGTCTTGGCAGCGGCGATGGCCTTGGCAATCGTCGAGGCTTCTTCGAAGCTCTTCTTCGAAACTTCGCTGACGTGCGAAGCAATCGATTCGATGCCGGTGGTGGCGGCGCGGGCCGATGCCAGCAGGGCTTCGACGTTGCCACGGGCCATTTCGGTCATTTCGTCGAGCGACTTCATGCTGTGCTCAACCGCTTCTTTCGACTTGGCGGTGATCTGCTCCATGGCAGCCTTGCCGCTGGTCATTGCGGCTTCGGCGCTGGTGTTGAGCTTTTCAACGGTCGACTTGACGGTCTTCTGGGTGGTTTCAAATGCGGTAGCCATGGTTTTATCCTTGAAATTGGGGGTGAAGAACTCGGGTACGGACTTCAGCAGCGGCTTTGGCTTTGCAGCTTCCACGCTGGGCGTTGGTGTGGTGATCGGGGGTACCGTTTCGGCGGCCAGCGTGACAAAAGGCTTTGCTGGTGCCGGTGCGGCTGCAACGGGTGTTACCGCTGCGATGGTTGGCGCGACGACGGGCTTTGCAACGACGACTGGCTTTGCGACGACGACGGGTTGGGGCGCTGCAACCTTGGCGGCAACCGGCGCGGGCTTGGCCACGACGGTTTGCGGCTTGGGCGAAACGGCCTTTGTCACCGGCTTGCGCGCTGCAGGCTTTTTGGCGGCTTTCGTCGCCTTGGGCTTTGCAACGGGTGCCGGTTTGGTCGCCGCCGGTTTTGCTGCGGGCTTTGCCGCAACGGCCGGGGTAGCGACCGGCGCCTTGACGACAACTGCAGTCGGAACGGCAGCCGCCACCACAGGCGCAATCGGCTTGGCCGCGCCGGTGGCACGGGGCTTATTGGGTGCGGGGGTAGTCTTGACTGCCATCTAACACTCCATGTTCATGGTGCGGTGCAACATAGCAATTGTTGCGGCTGCGTTCAAGTGCAAATGTTGCGGTGCAACATAACGGTCACGAACGCCGGTTTCCGCCTGCCCAAACAAGCGCCGACGGCCGGATTGGTCATCTGCCAATACGCCTGCCGACAACGCGACCGATGCGCCATTGCATAGCATGAATACCGCGCCGGGTGGTTAACGGACCCACCGGTTTGCGACCGGTGGTTGGCACCGGCCGGTCAAAAGCCCATCAGTGGCCGACGACGGTTGGTGCAACCCCCGATGCCGCCAGCGCCGCGTCCAGATCACCCTGCAGGCGCGCCAGTGCCGCGGCGTCGCGCGCCTCGACCCGGGCGACGAGCACATCCTGGGTGTTCGACGCGCGCAACAGCCACCAGCCATCGGGGGTGGTGACGCGGGCGCCGTCGGTTTCATTGACCGTCGCGCCGGCGGCTTTCAATCGCGCCAGCACTTCTTCGACGACCACGAACTTGCGGTCTTCCGACGACTGGAAACGCAGTTCCGGCGTGTTGACCATGGCCGGCATGGCATCCTTCAGCGCGGTCAGCGAGCCGCCCAATTGCGATATGGCGCGGATCAGCCGGATGCCGGCGTAGATGCCATCATCAAAGCCGTACCATTGGTGCTTGAAGAAGATATGCCCGCTCATTTCGCCGGCCAGCGGCGAATCGACTTCCTTCATTTTCGCCTTGATCAGGCTGTGGCCGGTCTTCCACATCATCGGCTTGCCGCCCAGTTCGGCGATGCGATCATACAGCGCCTGGCTGGCCTTCACATCGGCAATGATGGTGGCGCCGGGCAAATCCTTCAGCACCGGTTCGGCGAGGATGCCGAGCAGCTGATCCCCCCAGACGACGCGGCCCTGGCTGTCGATGGCGCCGAGCCGGTCGGCATCGCCATCAAAGGCGAGGCCGAAATCACAATGCTTTTCGGCGACGACGCTCTTCAGGTCCTCAAGGTTCTTTTCGTCGGTCGGGTCCGGGTGGTGGTTGGGGAAATTGCCATCGACGTCGGTGAACAGCAGGTGGTGGGTGCCGGGCAGCCGCTTGACGAGTTTTTCGACGACCGGTCCGGCGACGCCATTGCCGCAATCCCAGGCGATGGTGAACGTGCCGCCGTCGAAATCCTGCATCAGCCGATCGACATAACGGTCCATCAGTTCGATGCTGCGGCTGCCGGCGCTGCCCGTCACCCAATCCCCGGCGGCGGCCATGTCGCCCAACGCGCGGATATCGGCGCCAAAGAACGGCCGGTCCTTCAGCATCATCTTGAAGCCGTTATACGCCGGCGGGTTGTGGCTGCCGGTGATCATGATGCCGCCATCGCAGCCGAGTTCGTAAACGGCGAAATACAGCATCGGCGTCGGGCCGAGGCCGATGCGCAGCGCCTCGATGCCGGCATCGTTGAGGCCGCGGACGATTTCGGCCTCGAAACCCGGGGACGAGGTGCGGCCGTCATAGCCGACCGCCGCCTTGCTGCCGCCGGCGCGGGCGAGGATGGTGCCGAAGCTGCGGCCGATGGCATAGGCATCGGCGTCGGTCAGCGTGTCACCGACAAGGCCCCGGATGTCATATTCGCGCAGGCTTGTCGGGTGGAACTTGTGGGTCACGCTTGTCTCCATCGTCTGTGCGCTCGCGGCGTGGATTTCGCCGGGCAAGCCCGGTTGCCAGCGCCATGTTACGCGCGAAAGTCTAGCGCGAATCGCGGCTTAGCAACAGGTCCCGTGCAGCGGTGAGCGCGGCGGCGGCCTGATTGCTGCCGCCGGCGTCGGGGTGGGCGGTCTGCATGGCGCTGCGCCACGCCGATTGAATGGCATCGGCGCTGGCACCGGGCGGCACCCGCAGCAGGGCGCGGGCCGCGGCTTCGTTGGTGGCCTTGTCCATGGGCAGTTTGGGCTTTGGCGCCTGTGTCCGCCACCAGCCATAGGCGACAGCGGCAGCGGCGAGGGCCAGCAGCGGCTTGCCGGTTTCCAGCATCCTGAGGCCGATCAGGCCAATGGCGGCGGTGCCACCCCAGTGCAGCAGATTGGGCAAGAGCTCGCCGCGCTTGTGCAGCCACCAGGCAAGGCCGATCGCCAGCAGAAGCGCGAGGAACATGGTTCAGCCCAGCTTTGCCGTGTCCCAGCCGGGCAGGTTCAACCCGGCGAGGAGGGCGCGCAGTTCGGCACGGGCGCCGACATGGCTGAGGCTGAAATCCTCGAGCGCATCCTTGTCGAGCAGGGTGAGGCCGCGCGGGAAGAATTCACGGAAGATGACGCGTTCCGACAGGCCGCCGACGACTCGAAAGCCGACGCGGGCCGAAAGCTGGTCAAGCGCCGCGCCGACGCGTTTCATGTTGCGCGCCTCAAGCGTTGAAAGCCGGTTGCGCAGGATCACCCAATCGACCGCGACGCCGCCATCCTTGGCGCGGGCGCGGCGGGCATCCCAGATCAGTTCTGCGTAGAAGCTGGGGCGGCGGACCTTGAAGGTTTCCGGATCGACCTGGCCGATAAGATCGAAATCGACGAACGAATCGTTGATCGGCGTGATGATCGTGTCGGCGCGGGCGAGCGCGGCGCGGGCCAGATCCGAATCGCGGCCTGGCGTATCGATGACGATGAAATCCAGCCCCGATGCCTGATCGAGCCGCTGCGCCAGTTCGGCAACGGCATCCGGGCCATCGGCAATTACGGCGAGATCGGGGGTGGGCAGCGCGATGTTGCGCTTTGCCGCGAACTCGCTGCGGTTTTCGATGTAGCGGGCGCTGGTGCGTTGCCGCGAATCGAGATCGAGCATGGCGGTGCGAAAGCCGGCATGGGCCAGCGCGACGCCGATGTGCACGGCGGTGGTCGATTTGCCCGAACCGCCCTTTTCATTGCCGAGCACGATGATGTGCGCAGTCTTGCCAGCCAATTCCATTGTTGCCCCGAAACTTGCCAATCGCTGTGGTTTCGCACACAGGCGCTCGCCTGTGTCAACAGCCGCTGCAGACGGCTGACGGGTTATAGAGGGCGGGTCATGCCGGCAGAGCTTCAGATCGTGCGCACGCCGCAGGCGTTTACCGATGCCATGGAGGCGTGGAAACGCGCCGGCAACAAGGTGGCGTTCGTGCCGACGATGGGTGCGCTGCACGCCGGCCATCTGGCGCTGATTTCGGTGGGGCTGGCCAATGCCGACAAGGTGGCGGCATCGATTTTCGTCAACCCCAAGCAGTTCGGACCGACCGAGGATTTGGACAAATACCCGCGCGACGAGGCCGGCGATGCCGCCAAGTTGCTGGCGGCGGGGTGCAGCCTTTTGTACGCGCCCGATGTCGCGACCATGTATCCACCCGGCTTTGCCAGCTATGTGCGCGTCGACGGCCTGCCCGATGTGCTGTGTGGTGCAGCGCGGCCCGGGCATTTCGACGGGGTGGCGACGGTTGTTTCGAAATTGCTGGCGGCGGCGCGGGCCGATGTCGCGGTGTTCGGCGAAAAGGATTGGCAGCAATTGGCCATCGTCAAGCGCATGGCGGCCGATCTGGATCTTGGCACCCGCATAATCGGCGGCGCCATCGTGCGTGACCATGATGGCCTCGCGTTGTCATCGCGCAACATGTACCTGTCCGCGGCGGAGCGGCAGGGCGCGCTGGCGCTGCCCGAGGCGCTGGTGGCGGCGCGGGCGGCGTTGCTTGCGGGGCGCGGCGTGGCGCAGGTGCTGGCCGAGGCGCGGATTCACATGACCGACGCCGGTTTTGCCCGGGTGGATTATGTCGAGCTGGTCGATGAGGAGCGGTTGTTCGCATTGCCGGCGCTGGCGCCCGGCGCCCGGTTGATGGCCGCGGCGGTGATGGGCACGACGCGGTTGATCGACAATTTGGCGATTTAGGAGCTGTTAATAGGGGCGACCGAAGCCGCGATAGGGGTAGCCGAGGCCACCATAGCCAAAACCGCCACCATAGCCGCCGTAACCATAGCCGCCATAGCCGCCATAGCCCAGGCCCTGGCCCTGCCCGTTCTGGAACGACAGGAACAGGCTGCCGTTCTGGCCGAGCGGGATCGCCGCGCTGCCGAAAAAGCCGCGGGTGCCGCCGGTGCCGACGAAGAACCCGGCCTCGCCA
>JBBQYI010000091.1:0-9911 GCA_038208825.1 Sphingomonadales bacterium
TTCCCGTTCCTGGGCTGCTGGCTGTTGGCGCTCGCCGAGATCGACCCCCGGCGCCTCGAAGAAATCATCCCAAAGCGCATTGGCCGGCGAAATAATGCGATTGCGTCCAACTCGTCGAACCGCGACATCGCGCACGTCTGGCGGAAACTCCACGGCCTTCGGAATACGGACTGCCTGTGATCGATTGGATTGAAACACGCGTGTAGTCGCCATGGCAGCTTCTCCCATATCCCAGATGTATATCCTCCTTTGGATATGTCAATTGGATATGGCGAGCCGCTCTCCTAAGAGGCCCTTATAAACCGACGGATGTGCGAGAATCAGTAGAGACTGTCCGAAAACGCTTGATTTGCCAGGGCGAAGGTCGGGCTCGGGCGCCGCGGCACGGTTTTCGGCCGTAATGCTCTTGAGCAGGTTCCGTATGGCGTTTGGATTGGCGCTAGGGCTTAATTTGGCTTGGCGACAATAGAATGGGGGATGTTTCAGGCCCGCACCCCCTCGATGAGTGCCGGAACACCCATGACCGTGATCGCGCGCCTGAGATTGTAGGCGAGCGCGGTCAGACTGAACTCGCCGCGGACCTTTTCGAGGCCCTTCATCAGGAACGCACCCTGGTTCATCCACTGCTTGATCGAACCGAACGGGTGCTCGACGATTTCACGGCGCCGGTCGAGGATGTCGGGCCGCAAGGCGAGCCGCGCTGACATGCGGTCAAGCACGGCCTCGCCCTCCCAACGTTCGATGCGGCGGACAGGGCCACCGGTACATTGAGGCTTCAGCGGGCAAGCGCGGCAGGCCGGCCGGTTGGCGTAGAAGATCGAGCGATGGCCGTTCTTTTCCGAGCGCTGACCCGGCTCGAGCTGATGACCACCGGGGCAACGATAGAAGTCGCCTGCGGCGTTGTATGCGAACTGGTCCTTGGCGAAGCGCCCCGCCGCAACAGCCGCCCCGCGCTGGGGTCGCGCGACATAGGGCGTGATGCCGATCTCCTCGCAGGCGGCAATGTCCTCGCCCTTGTAATATCCCATGTCAGCGACTGCATCGATCCGGTCGACGCCGAGCAGTTCCATGGCCGCGCCGGCGGTCTGCGCCAGCAGGCCGAGATCGCTGCCGGCGTTGGTGACATGCTGCTCAACGATCATCTTGTGCTTCGCATCAACGGCGACCTGCGCATTGTAGCCGACGCCAACCTTGGGGTTCGTTGCCGTGCCACGGGAGTCGGGATCAGTGAGCGAAATCTGGCTCTCGCCGCTGGCGACCAGCGCGGTCAGCATCGCTGCATGCCCCTGACGACGGCTGCGTAGCTTGGCAATCTTGGCTGCCAGCGCGACCGCCCTCTCGGCGCCACCTTCGCTCTCGTGCCGGTCGGCCCGGTCGAGATACGAAAGATACTCGTCGATACGCTCGTCAGCCTGACGTATCCAGCCAGCAAGCTTGTCGCGGGTGAAGTTGCGCGCACGGCTGTTCACCGCCTTGAGCCGTGTGCCATCGACGGCCAGCAACTCGCGCCCATAAAGATCGAGCTGACGGCACAGGCCGACGAACGCCCGGAAGACCGCCTTGAAAGCATCGCGGTTGTCACACCGGAAATCGGCGATGGTCCGGAAGTCGGGCTGCAGGCCGCGCAGCAGCCACATAACTTCGAGGTTGCGGCCCGCCTCTGCCGCCAGGCGCCGGCTCGACCGCACCCGGTTCAGATAGCCGTACAGATACAGCTTGAGCAGATCGCCCGGGGCATAACCGGGCCGGCCGGTCATCTTCGGCCTCGATCGGGCAAACCCGGCGGCGGCGAGATCGAGGTCGTCGACGAACGCCTCGATGAACCGCACCGGGTTATCAGCTGCTACATAATCGTCGATCGATGCCGGTATCAGCAGCATCTGATCGCGAGCGTGTCCTTCAATATATGCCATGCCCGAATTCTACACCCGGTACCGCCCCGGAGGAATCCCAAACGCGAGTTTTCAGACGGTCTGAGTTGATTCCCGACACCCTTGGGGCTGCCAACCGATAACCTGGGACGAAGCAAGAACATTGTATCCGGCAGGGGTGTCGGAAAACGCCCAGTAGCTACGTCGCCCCTTCTTCGCGCCGTGCCGCTGATTGAATTACCATTTTGCCGACCATCGGTTATTAAGCGAAGAAACAGTCTGGAAGAATCCGACCCCAAGTTGGTCATCCAACGGGTCTTCTATAACGCCCTTTATTGGAAATCGGAATTGATCGGACGACTGTGCCGTTTATAAGTCGAATGGAACTGCGCGCCGACACGCCGGGTTTCACCCAAAAGTCGAACGGTAGGCTTCCAGCGGAAAAGCAGCCGGGCAGAATCCGATCGAAGCGACGACATTCCAATTGGATCGGCGGTGCCCCAAAACTGGACAACGTTACGCTTGTGCGCCGAAGCCAGATTTCGGCCGGAAGCGAAATAGTGGCAATCGGATATTTAATCTGAAACGGGCTCGATTTTCGACCTTGCCCGCAAGAAGGAGTTCGCCTCGGTTCGAGATGGTTCGAAATGCGTGCCCTAATCTTGCGCAATTAATGCCGCTTCAAATCGGGCCAGTGCCTCGCGGCGGCAACCATCGTCCCATGTTTTGGCAATCGCGATCCAGGGATTTGCGTCACCGCTGAGGCATGGCGCAGCCGGATCGGCGCGGACGCCGCCAAGGCGAAGCGGGTCCTTGCGTGTGCGAAACATCGCGGAGAAAGCAGTCAAGACCGATGCATCGGTCGTGGCAGCGGCCGGCGACAAATAGCGGGCGGGGCCAATGACGAGCTGTGTCTTTCCATCAGCAGTCAACACGCGCAACCGGCTGCCGGCCGGAACATGCACCGCGTCACCGCTGCGAAGAATGACACCAGCGGCATTGGCGTCGCTTGACGATTGCAAGACGATCACGTCGGCCAATGCCGGCGTGCAGATCAACGCCATTGACAGCCCAAGCAGAACGGTAATCTTACTGTGTCCGCAAGGCATGAACTTCCTTTCCGGATTGCTGTAGAATAACTCCGGACCGGGATTGATCCTTGCCTTTGACGCGAGATACATTCTTTTACGGCATAGTGGCCAGCGCAGCAACCGGGCTGACGCTGGCGCAGTTGCCGCCATTGTCTGCACTGGAAAATCTGATCGGGGACCAGCGCACGGCGCGGTTGACGCCGGCGGTACCATTGGCGACCGATATCGTGATCGTTGCTTTTGATGAAGCAAGCCTTGCAGCGTTGCCGTCGCGGTCACCGATCGACCGACAGGCACTGGCGACGATCGTCGCGCGTGTTGACGCGGGCAGGCCGCGGGCGATCGGCCTCGACGTCCTGCTTGATCAGCCGACAACGGTGGTGGCGGATCGCCGCCTCGCCGCAACCCTTGCGGTGATGCAGGCCCCGCTGGTTATGGCCGCGACGAGCACGAGCCCTGGCGCCTTTGAAGCAGGCATGATTGGCCGGCAACCACGGCTGCCGCCGGTACTGCAGGCCGATGCTGTCGATGGCGTCGTGCGTCGGCTGGTCGTCCCGGTTACGGCCAGTTTTGCCGGGTTATTGGCCCTGCGCGCCGGCATGGCAACGGCCCTGCGGCAGGTTGATCGCTTTGGTGTGCCGCGCACCAATGACGGGTCGTTGCCGTTTGCGCGGGTGCCCGCGCGCGCGGTGCTGGCGGGGGAAGTGGACAATGCGGTTTTCTACGGCCGCACCGTCCTGATCGGCGCGACTGCGCCCGGCGCCGATGCGCATTTTACATCGCTGCGAGTGATTGGCGGTGCCGATGCCGGTGGCAATTCGGGTGTTGCCATCCATGCTTATCAATTGCGGACATTGGCAGGGGCTGGCGATGCGCCGTTCACGTCGTTGTGGCGTGATGCGATATTTGCCGGTTTTGCCGCTGCATCGGGGATAGCGTTGGGGCAGGCACGTTTGCATCTGGCGGTGCGAATTGGCTTGGCGGTATTGCTGCTCCTGATTCTTGGGCTTGTTGCCTTCGGGCTGTTTGCGGCGGATTTCTGGTTGGCAAATCTGGTTGCTGCTTGCCTTGCGCTTGGTGTGGGCCTGGCGATGGGCAGTGCGCTGGCGCTGCAGGCCAGCCGTCGACATTCCAAAATGGTCCAATCGACGTTCGGACAGTTTCTTGCTCCCGACATCGTTGCCCAACTGATAAAAACGCCGGAACGGGTGACGGCGCGTGCGGCGCCGCGCGCGATCGCGGTGCTGTTCACCGATCTGGGTGGCTTTACGGCGCTGATGGAGCAGGTAACGCCGACAGACGGCGAAATGCTCGTCAACACCTATCTGGCATTGCTGAGTGCGATTGTCATCGATCATGGGGGCACCATCGACAAAATCGTCGGCGATGGACTCCATGCTATTTTCGGGGCGCCGCTCGACCAGCCCGATGCTGCCGCCCGGGCCTGTGCCTGTGCGCGGGCCATCGATGCAGCCGCCGAAAAATTCCGGCGGGAGCATGTTGCGATGCGGCCGTGCGCTACCCGGATCGGCGTGCATTTCGGCACGGCACTTGTTGGCAATTTCGGCGGGCGTGACCGGCTCGACTATACGGCGCACGGGCCTGTAATGAATGTCGGCGCGCGGCTGGAGAACGCCAACAAGGCGTTGGGGACACGCGTCTGCATATCGGCGGCGTCACTGACGGCAGCGGGGGACAGCGGCCATGATTGGATGCGGGTCGGCACGCTGGCGTTGCGCGGCGTTGCCGATCCGATCGAGGTGTTCACGCCGGCACCGCCGGGACTTGACCAGACGGCCTATGCCGAAGCGCTGAGCCTTGTTGCAGCAAAGCCGCTTGTGGCGCTGGCGGCAATGCACGCATTGGCGAGCAATCACCCCATAGTGGCGCTGCACATTGCCCGGTTGCAGCAAGGGCTGGCGTCGTCGCTTTTTGACCTGGGGTAGTCAGCGCAACTGCGGGTCAGAAATCGAGCAGGTCGGACAATGTGGCAGGGTCGGTGATGAGCAGATTGCTGCCATCGTCACGGATGGTGCCGTTGGCGCGCCATCGGCTGAATGCTTTGGAAACCGATTCGCGCGAAGCATGGACCCGTACCGAAAGCTCGGTGATGGTCGGCGGGGACGCGATCACTGCTTGTCCGGGCATCGCGCCGGGTTTGGCCAGCCGAAGCAGTTCTGCAGCAACGCGCGCCGGAATGGAGGCTGCGGCCATGGCGAATGTGCGATCGCTGGTTTCACGCAATCGAGCGGCAAGCTGTAGCGCCACGCCGTGCGCAAAGACGGCATTTTCGGCCATCAGGCTGGCAAATCGCGCGGATTCTATGCGGATGGCGGACAATGGCTCAAGCGCCAGCGCCGATCCTGATCTTGGCCCGCCATCGATAATAGCCAGCTCGCCGATCAATTCGCCCGGCAGACGATGGGCCAGGACCACAAGGTCGCCTTCACGCGACACCCTGAAGACCCGGGCCCTGCCTTCGATCAGGAACCAGGCGACATCGGCGTTTTCGTCTTCCTGCAGAAAGACCGTGCCGCGCGGAATGACGACGTGGCGAAGGCCTGCAACGCCCGTCGTGAGTGCCTGATGCAGTATCAGCGCAAGATCAGGTGCTGCCACCGCATCAGGGCTAACCCCAACAACCGCTGCCGGTCAATTGCCATAGGTGTGAAGCACTTCACAGCGCCGATGCTGTGTTGCGAGGCAAGAAGGCGACAGGACCGGAGATACTGTCATGACGCTCACCGCCCACTCGCTGCTGTCGCGCCGCCAATTCGGCGTTGGTCTTGCCGGGTTGAGCCTTGCCCGTCCCGCATGGGCAGGGGAGGACCCAGCGCAGGCGTTGATGACGACGGCGTACGAGGCGACACGTTTTGCCGCGGCGCGTTTCGCCGCCACGCTGCTCCACCAGCCGCGACCCGATGTTCGGCAGGCCCGCGCCCTTGCCGGCGCCACCAAGCTGATCGAGGGCGGCAGAGGTACCGCGCGGCTGCTGCGGTTCAGCGCGCCTGCCGATTTACGCGGCGTCGCCACGCTGACGATCGAACGATCGGGCGGCAGCGATGATCTGTGGATTTTCCTGCCGGCCCTGCGCCGGGTGCGGCGGCTGGTTTCGTCGAACCGCGCCGACCCCTGGGTCGGGTCGGAATTTTCGCTGGGGGACATCATCGGCCACAAGGTGGGTGACTGGCGCCACCGGATCGTCGGGCGCGAGACGCTGGGCAGCGTCCGCGTCATCCGCATTGAAAGCCTGCCGGCATCGGCGCGGGTCGCCAGCGACACCGGCTATGGCAAGCGACTGACATGGCTGCGCGAGGACGATGCGGCAACGCTGCGGGTCGATTTCCACGACCTGACCGGCGCGGCCAGCAAATCGTTGCTTGCGGATGACATCAACATTCTGGACGCCGGCAAAGGCAAGATGCAGCCGATGCGCCTGTCGATGCGCAGCCTGCGCAGCGGCGCTGTATCGACACTGGCGTTCAGCCAGTTTCGCATCAACGCCGCCATCGCAGACAGCGAATTGGCACCGGAGGCGCTGCAATCGTGAAGCTGGTGCCGGCCTTGTTTGCGGGCTTCGCACTGGTCGTGCCGGCAGTGGGCAGCCCGGCGCTGGCGGCACCGAGCATCGAGCTTTCCGGACGTGCCAGCGCCTGGAGCAGCGATCGCTCCGGCACCAACGAGGGTATTGAAGCCAGTGCAGAAGTCTGGGTGCGGGCTCGTCAGAGTCTGGGAGACGGCGCTGCGCTTCGGTTGGAAGGCTGGGCAGGCGTAAATCCGGACGGCACCGGACGCGTGACAGGCGATGTCCGCGAGGCACAGATCCGCTTGACCGCGGGGGGACTGAGCATTGCAGCGGGTCGCCAGGTGAGTGTGTGGGGGCGTGCCGACCGCATCAATCCGACAGATGTTGCGGCGGCGCGGGACTATCGCCGGCTGGTCGAGGATGAGGATGACAACCGTCTGGGCCTGGCAGGTGCTTCGGCGGCGCTGCCATTGGCTGGCGGCACATTGGCGTTTCATTGGTTGCCGGAATTTCGCGCTACCATGCTGCCGATTCAGATCGCGGCGCCAGGATTGCGTGGCCGCCGGGAACAGCCGGACTCGACTGAGACGCAATTTGCGGTGCGCTACGAGCGTTTCGGCAGCAGCATCGATTGGTCTTTGACCTATGCCGACGTGACCGATCGCACCCCATGGCTGGCGATCGAGCGCGGCGTGACCGGCGCGCCTGTATTGGTGCAGCATCATCCGCGTCTGACCATGTTTGGCGGCGATCTGGCTACGACGATTGGTGATTTTGGCCTGCGGATTGAACTTGCCGGCTATGACTACCGCACCGCTGCAACGCGTGGCCAGGCGGCACGCGTGCCGCGATTTGCCGGCGTGCTGGGTGTCGATCGCAGCTTTCGCGGGCAATGGTCTGTTATCGCGCAGGCCATTTTGCGCATCAGCCAATCGTCTCCGCTTGCGCCGGGCGCATCGTCACTGATTTCGGACCGCAACAACACGATCCATTCGGCGTGGCAGGGCCCCATCATCGGCGGCACGATCAGGGTCCGCAAGGGATTTTCCGGCGACCGCGGCGTAATCGAGGCGACGGTCGCCGCGTTCACCGGCGGCGGCAATTATGTGCAGGTGAAGGCCAGCCACCGCCTGAACGACACGCTGCGGCTGTCGGTGCTTGCCGAACATTATGGCGGCGCGACGGGCACTTTTTTTGGCCAATTGCGGCCCAACAACACCGTGTCGTTCGCCGTGCGCGCGGGTTTCTGATCTGGATCAATCGAGGAGAACTGCCATGTTCACCCTTCTAGCCACCATCGTCACACGCCGACCCTGGACTGTCATTGCCACGGTGGCACTGGCGGCGCTGCTGATGCTGGCCGGCGCAAGGCACCTGCATTTTGTCAGCGACTTTGACAGTTCATTGCCGAAGCGCAGCCCGTTGTCGGCGCAGATCCACACCATTCAGGACATTTTTGAAAGCCGTAACACGCTGGCTTTTCTCGTGTCCGGCGGCACTTCGGCGGCGCGGGTCGCTTCGGCCTGCGCCTTGTCGGAAGGGCTGACCCGATTGTCCGGCATCGCTGCGGGGCGCGTGTATGGCGTCGGGTCGCCGACTGTCAAATATCTGGCCGACGATCGCGGCGACCTTGTTGTCAACGGTCTTGACCGGTTGTGCACGGATCCTGCCGGCATGTCTGCCGCCGTGATCGATGGCCTTGGGCCCCAGGCATCGTTGGTGAAGGCGCCCGATGGATCGTTGACAGTGTATGCCGATGTCGCGGTGGCCAGCGGCAGCTTCGGGCCGCTGCTGGCAAAAATCGATGGCATTATCGCTGGTGCCAGCCAGGGCGGTGTCGCCATCGCCTATTCCGGCCAGCCGGCGTTCCTTGCCCAGAACGACCTTTATTCCAAGCGCATTGCCTATTTCTTCCCCGTCATCATGGCGCTGATACTGCTTCTGCACTGGGAGGCGCTGCGATCGATGCAGGCAGTGGTGGTACCGATCTTCACCGGGCTGACCGCGACGCTGATCGGGCTTGGGCTTTACGGTTGGCTCGGGCTGCCGCTCGATACCTATACCGTCCTCGCCCCAGTGCTTATCCTGGCCGTAGGGGCCGGCCATTCGGTGCAGTTGCTCAAACGCTATATGCAGGAAGTGCGCAGCCGGACAGTCGTGGGCGAGCAGGCGAGCAAGGAGGCCAATGCCGCCGCCATCATCGCGACCATGGCGGCACAGGGGCCGGTCCTGACGATCGCCGTCGCCGGCGCCGCAACGTGCCTGTTCTCGTTGCTGCTGCTCGATGTGTCGGCGCTGGCGCGTTTCGGATTGCTCGCCGGGATCGGGCTGATCGCGGCGCTGGTGCTGGAACTTACCGTGGTGCCGGCCATCCGCATGTTGTTGCGCCGTCCCATCGTGCGGCCGGGTTATGGTGATCTCAGCCCCATGTGGCAGGGTGCATTGCGCCGTGTCGCCGAACTGGCGCTGACGGGGCCGGCGGGGCGCATCGCGCTGGCTGTGGCGGTTGGCGTCGTGGTGCTGGGCGTCGGCGTATCGCGGGTCGCGGTATCGCATTCGATGGCGATCTACACGGCGCCCGATGTGCCTGTGCAACGCACCGTCCACGAACTCACTGCCGCTGGTGTCGGGCCCTATGTGATGGACGTGATGATCGACACTGGCCGACCCGATGGCGCCTTTGATCCGGGAGTCCAGTCGGCGGTGCTTGGCCTGGAAAGCCGCATGGCCGCCGATGATGCCGTGCGCGCTGTGCTGTCGCCAGCCGGCATTATCCGGTTCCTCGGCTGTCGCTTCGCCGGTGCCGCCGATTGCACCACCATTGTTGCAGCGTCGGCGGACGAGACCCGGCAAATCTGGACGGTCCTGTTCGGCGGTGGCCGCGCCGTGGGACTAATTGACGATACCGGCCGTTACCTGAGGCTGCGGGCCTTTGTAGCGACCGATGAAACCAGGGTCGCAACCCGGCTGATCGACACCGTCCAAAGCTATGCCGCCAAAAAAGGCATTGCCGTCAGCATCGGCGGCTCGGCGGTCACGGCCAAGGCGTTGGCCGATGGCATCGTCCGCGTCAGTCTTGAAAAGGCCGCGCTGCTGTTGATCATAGTGATGATCATCGGCGGACTGGTGTTCCGGTCATGGTTGATGGCGCTGCTGTTCCTCATTCCCTCGGCCTTGACGATCGCGACCAATTTCGCCTGGCTCGGCTGGACCGGAACCACGCTGAATGTCGCGACCGCTGCCGTCGCCACCATCGCGGTCGGCGTCGGGCTGGACTATCTGATCTACTTCACCTTTCGCATCCGTGAAGCGCTTGACCAGCGATTGAGCTATCTCGATGCGATCCGGGTCGCCCATGCTTCGGCCGGCGGCGCCGCGGTCTGTGTCGCGATGGCGGTTGCGGTCGGCTATGTCGTGCTGCTG
>JBBQYI010000092.1:0-9536 GCA_038208825.1 Sphingomonadales bacterium
CGCCCAGGTGACAGGGCTGGCGCGCGTCGGATCAAACTCCGCCGCCTTGCGCCAAATCGTCACGAAAACTTCCTGCAAAACATCCTCGGCCTCGCCTCGTTCGACCAAGATACGCAGGATGATGCCAAATAGCTTCGCCGAGGTGCGATCATAAAATTCTTTATAGGCGGCCTGATCGCCTCCGGCGGCGCCCGACAGCAGCCGCGACAGCTCGGCCGCACCCGCCGAAGCGCTGATCTCGCGCGGGCTCATGGTCGCTTCAGCTGCATCCGGATCGGCCCTTCGGCGCGACCATGAACAAACTGATCGACATAAGGATTGTCGGCAGAATCGATACCATGCCGGGGACCGTGCCAGACGATCCGGCCCTCGTAAAGCATCGCCACGCTGTCGGCGATCTTGCGCGCGCTGCTCATGTCATGGGTGATGGTCAGCGCGGTGATCTTCATGTCGGTGACCAGCGTGCGGATCAGATCGTTGATGACATCGGCCATGATCGGATCCAGCCCGGTCGTCGGCTCATCGAAAAACAATATTTCCGGCCCGGCGGCGATGGCACGGGCCAGCGCCACCCGCTTCTGCATCCCGCCCGAAAGCTCCGATGGCCGCAAATCGGCAACATCGGCGCCGAGCCCGACCCGGGCCAGCGTATCTATCGCCCGCGCCCGGCGTTCCCGCGCCGGGCCGGCCAACGCAAAGCTGACATTGCGCCAGATGCTGAGCGAATCAAACAGAGCGCCGCCCTGAAACAACATGCCGAACCGCGCCTGATAATCCGCCAGCGCCCGGCCGCTCAACCTGGTGACATCCTTGCCATCGACCAGGATTTGCCCTTCCTCGGGGTGCATCAGCCCCAGGATGCACTTGATCATCACCGATTTGCCGGTGCCGGACCCACCGATGATCACCATGGATTCACCCGGCATCACGTCCAGATCAACGCCGTTCAGCACGGTCTTGCGGCCAAAACGCTTCACCACACCGCGCAGGCTGATCCGGGGCACCACGTCCTTCATGATCCGAACACGATCACGGTGATGATCAGGTTCGAAAGCAGGATCAAGATGAACGCCGACACCACCGCATTGGTAGTGGCCCGGCCGACTCCCGCCGCGCCGCCCGACGAATAATAGCCGTGGTAACAGCCCATCAACGCGATGAAAAAGCCGAATACCCCGGCCTTCACCATCGATGAAACCACGTCATCCGCCTTCAGATATTGCGCGGTGGTATTCAGATAGGCAGCCGAATTGAAACCCAGCCGCTGCGTCGCCAGCAACCAGCCACCGGCCACGCCCAGCGCGTTCGACACCAGCACCAGCAACGGCATCACCAGCACCGCCGCCACCAGCCGCGGCGCCACCAGATAACGGAACGGATCGGTGCGCAGCGTCGCCAGCGCGTCGATCTGTTCGGTCACCCGCATGGTGCCAAGCTCGGCCGCCATGGCGCTCGACACCCGACCGGCGACCATCAACCCGCCCAGCACCGGCCCAAGCTCGCGCACGATGCCGATCACCGTCACCGCCGGCACCGTGGAGGCCGCGTTGAACCGGCTGCCCCCGATATAGATCTGCTGCGCCAGCGCAGAGCCGGTGAACAGCGCCGTCAGCCCGACCACCGGCAGCGAAAAATAGCCGATGACCAGCATCTGTTCGAACAATTGCGCCGGATACCATGGCGGCCGCACCAGGCGGGTCAGCACTGTCGCTGCAAAGCGCGCGAGCCGGCCAATCGACACGAACAGGCCGATAACGACGCTGCCCAGCGCCACAAAGGCATCATAGATGGTGACAACCAGGCTCATAGGTACCGCCGCGCATAGCGAGCACCCAGCGCCGTAAGCAACTCATATTCCGTGCGACCGGCGGCGGCGGCGGTTGCAACCAGATCGAATTCGACCGCCAGCCAGCCATCCTCCGCCAACCCCGGCGGCGCATCGGTGACATCGAACGCCGTCAGGTCCATCGACACGCGCCCGGCCAGCGGGCAGCGCACGCCACCCACCAGCGCCGCCCCGGCATTGGAAAGCGACCGCGGGTAACCATCGGCATAGCCCAGTGCCACCACGGCCAGCCGCGTCGGTCGCGCCGCCACGAACGTCGCGCCATAACCGACGCTGGCTCCCACCGGCACATCGCGCAATTGCAATATCCGCGCCGAAATACCGGCAACGGGCCGCAAACGCTCGCCATCCGGACCCGGCCCGCCGCCGAACAACCCGATGCCTGGCCGCGTCAGCCCGAAATGATAACCGGGGCCAATCCCGATGCCGCCCGAATTGGCCAGTGCCAGTCGCTGCGCCGGAATCCGCGCCCCCAGATCGGCGAACAGCGCCCGCTGCCGCTCGTTCATCGGGTGCACCGGGTCTTCGGCACAGGCGAGATGGCTGTGCAGCGTATGAATTTTGAGCCCGTCGAGCAGCCCGGACAGCGCATCTTCGGGCGCCAGCCCGAGCCGGTTCAGCCCCGTATCGATCATCACGTCACACGGCCGCCCGGTCTGTTTCCACGCCATCACCTGCGCCGGTGTCACCAGCACCGGCACCGCGCGCGACGATTGCGCCACCGGCAATTCGGCGGCACCGGCGCCATGCAGCACGGCCACGCGCACCCCATCCGCCAACAGGCCCAGCGGCGGCACTTCCGCCCAATGCGCCACGAACAGATCGCGGCAGCCGGCCGCCACCAGCGCCGCTGCCGCCGGGCGCGCGCCCAGGCCATAGCCATCGGCCTTGATCGCCGCCCCGCAAGCCGCCGCACCACCGGCCCGCGCAAACACCTGCCAATTGGCAGCAATCGCCGTGGTATCGACGGTCAGAACGGCGTTGGGCGGCGGCAAATGCATCTGCATTCGGGCTTAGCGGGCCATCGCCCGCCTGTCACGCCGGCGTCGATGCGCGCAAGTCGATCGGCGCGTTTCCGGCGGTCGGCGGTAGCGGTGGTTGATATTCATGTCCGCGACAGCACATAGCCGCTAAACAGTTGCAAGGGTGGTTTTCCGCCCGGAAGGACGATTCGAACAATGACGATGACCAGACTGACCCTGATGTCGGCAGCGGCGCTCGCCGCGGCGGCAATCGCGGTGCCGGCGCTGGCTCAACCACAGCGCCCGGATACGGAGTTCTGCGCCAAGATTCGCGCCAGGGACCCTGGCGGCATCTGCACGCCCAAGGGCGAATATGTGACCGCCGACAAGGTCTATTTCCCCGACGGCCGTGTCGTGAACCGCGGCACCGGCAACTAGGGCGCAGGCTCGACCTAATCGAACAGCGAACTGACCGAGCTTTCCTCGCTCGTCCGTCGCATCGCCTCGGCCAGCAACGGCGCGATGGTGATGCGGCGGACCTTGGTGGCGGCCTTTACCGCGGCCACAGCGGCGATCGAATCGGTTACCACCAATTCGGTCAGCGCCGATCCTTCGACGCGCGCCACCGCGCCGCCCGACAGCACGCCGTGCGTCACATAGGCGGTGACGCCCAGCGCGCCCGCTTCCATCAACGCCGCCGCCGCGTTGCACAACGTGCCGGCCGAATCGACGATATCATCGACCAGCACGCACATCCGGCCGCTGACATCGCCGATGATGTTCATCACTTCCGATTCACCGGCGCGTTCCCGGCGTTTGTCGACAATGGCCAGTGGCGCATTGCCCAGCCGCTTGGCCAGCGCCCGCGCCCGCACCACGCCGCCGACATCGGGCGACACCACCATCAGATTGCCCTTGGGCAACCGCGCGTGGATATCGGCGGCCATGACCGGCGCGGCATACAGGTTATCGGTCGGGATATCGAAAAAACCCTGGATCTGGCCGGCGTGCAGATCCACCGAAAGCACCCGGTCGGCCCCCGCCTTGGTAATCAGATTGGCGACCAGTTTGGCCGAAATCGGGGTACGCGGCCCCGGTTTGCGATCCTGCCGGGCGTAACCGAAATAGGGCACAACCGCCGTGATGCGCCGCGCCGATGCGCGCCGCAACGCGTCGATGCAGATCAGCAATTCCATCAGATTGTCGTTGGCCGGGGCCGATGTCGATTGCACGACGAACACATCCTCGCCGCGCACATTTTCGTGCACTTCGACGAAAATCTCCTCATCGGCGAAGCGTCGCACCGATGCGCTGGTCAATTGCATGTCGAGATAGGCGGCGATGGCCTGGGCAAGTTCCGGGTTGCCGTTACCGGCGAGAATTTTCATGTTGAAACCAGTCCCATCAGGATTCGCACCGCATAGCCGGGCCGCCACAATACGGCAACAAAACTTGCCCCCGGCAGCGCCGCCTCACGCGATTATTGCCCCCAACGCCGCCAGCAACGGCACATCGGCGGGCGGCATCGGCAGCGACGCCAGCCCCGCCACATAGTCCCAACGCAGTGCCTGGCCCTGCTGCCCCGCCGGCACGCCTACCCAGTCGCGCACCGTGTACAGCAGCATCAACAAGTGAAAATCGGCATAGGCGTGGCTGACAAAGGTCAACGGCTGCAACGCCCCGGCCACCACCGATATGCCCAGTTCCTCGGCCAGTTCGCGCACCAGCGCGGCATCCGGCGTCTCGCCCGGTTCGATCTTGCCGCCCGGAAATTCCCACAGGCCGCCAAGCGAGCCGCCCGGCAACCGCTGCGCCACCAACACCCGGCCATCGCCGTCGATCAGGGCCGCCGCGACAACATTTACGGTTCGCACCGGCGTGCCTGTCACCGCCGTCACCCCTGCAGCAACCGCCCCATTTCGATGAACTTGGTCCGCCGGGCCTTCTTCAGCGCCGGCGCCGAGACGCCAAGCAAGGGCACCAGTTCGGCGGTGATCGCCATCGACAGCGCCGCAATCGCCGCCGCCGGATCGCGATGCGCACCGCCCAGCGGTTCCGAAATGATCAGGTCGATAACGCCCAGTTTCTTCAGATCGGCGGATGTCACCCGCATGGCCTCAGCGGCATCGGCGGCATGGTTGTTGGCCTTGTCGGCGGTGCGCCACAGGATGGAGGCGCAGCCTTCGGGCGAAATCACCGCGTAAACCGCATGTTCGAACATGATGACCTTGTCCGCCGCCGCCAGCGCGATGGCACCGCCCGACATGCCTTCGCCGGTGATCGCGGCGATGATCGGCACCGGCGCGCCGATGAACGCCTCGGTCGCCCGCGCAATCGCTTCGGCCTGCCCGCGTTCCTCGCCATCGACACCCGGATAGGCCCCGGCCGAATCGATCAGCGTGACGATCGGCACGTTGAACCGCCCGGCCAGTTCAACCAGCCGGATCGCCTTGCGATAGCCTTCGGGCCGGCCCATGCCGAAATTATGCTTCACCCGGGTCGCGGTATCATGGCCTTTTTCATGGCCGATCACCATGATCGGTGTGCCCTGCCCACGCAGCCGGCCCAACCCGCCGATGATCGCCTCGTCCTCGCCAAAGGCGCGATCCCCGGCCAGCGGCATGAAATCTTCGACCAGCCCCTTGATCATGTCGCGGAAATGCGGCCGCTCCGGATGCCGGGCGACCTGCGTCTTCTGCCAGGGCGACAGCCGCGCATAGGTTTCGGCCAGCAACCGCCGCGCCGCGCCTTCTGCGTGCTTGGCCCCGGCTTCGTCGCCAGACGCGCGATAGTCCGCCGCCCGCGCCTCGATGGTCGCCACCGGCTTTTCGAAATCGAGATAGGAAATGCTCACCCGATGCACGCCTAAAGCCATGCCGCGCGCCGGTCAATCAAGCCGCCGCCGGCAACCCCAGCGCCGCCGCCATATCCCGCCCCAGCCGCGCCGCCGCCGCCGCCGCATCATGCCCGCCATGGCGCGCCGCCACCGCCGCCGCTGCGGCGCGTTCCGGCGCCAAATCCGCCACCATGGCATCCAGCGCCGCGCCAATCGCCCCGGCCTCCCACGCCGTCGCCAGCCGCGCCAGGCCATGCGACGCCAGCGCCAGCGCCAGCGTGCGCGATTCGGCATTGTCGGGCACCAGAAACTGCGGGCACCCGGCGCGCATTGCCTCCAGCCCCGCGCCATGGCTGCCGCGCCCGACATAGATCTGCGCCATGGCCAGCGCCGCCGCGATATCGACCGGGTCCGCCACATGCCGGATCGATCCGGGCAGCGCAAAATCCGGTGGCGTCGCGCACACCCAAAGCACCGGCCAGCCGCGTTGCCCCAGCGCCGCCGCCAAGGGGGCCGCCGCCGGCCGATCGAACGGCACATAGACGAACACGCGCGGGCCGGCCGAAGCGGACAGCTCGGGCCATTCGGGCACAGCCCCGGCAACGCCGCCGAGCGGGCCATACCAGTCCGAATCGCGCCGCGCCGGGCCACCGTTCATCTCCGGCCAACTCGCCAGGAATGCCGGCGCCGTGCCCAGCAATTCGGCAAGCCCATCCAGCATCGGCGCGCCAAACGCCCGGCAGACACCGCGCACCACCCGGTTCGCCACCGCATCCACCCCCACCCGCGCGCCCGGTGTCACCGCCAGCCACGGCATCAACCCCGGCAGCGGCCGCACCGCCGGCGGGCAGGTGAACGGCGACCCCAACCGCGCCGCCGGCAACCGGGCGACATGCGCCGCCAGCAACGACGCCGGCGCATGATCGCCGTATATCCCCGCCGGCTGCACCAGTTCAAACAATGCCAGCCACGCCCGCACCAGCGCCACCAGCCCGTCATCATCGCCAAATCCGCCATCGGCGAACAATTGCCCATAGCCAAGCGTCGGGTCCGCCGCACCCCGCCCCAGCCATTGCGGCGCCGCCAGCACCCGCGCAAACGCCCCGTCGCCGACCGCCGCCACCCGCGTCACATCGCGCGCCGCCAGCCAGGATTCATGGCCCAGCCCGGCCAGCGCCCGCGCCGCCGGGGCCAACTTGGCCAAATGCCCCAGCCCCAGCCCCAATTCCCAACAGGCGAGCAGTCGCGCCACCGCTCAGCCCAGCCCCAATGCAGCGGCCAGATCGCGGCCCAGCCGCCCGGCAATCGCCGCCGGATCATAACCGGCATAGCGCGCCGCCACCGCCGCCGCCGCCTGACGTTCGGGTGCATCGTCCCGCACCAGCGCCTCCAGTAACGGCCCGATTGCGGCCGCCGTCCAAGCATCCGGCAACCGGCCCAGCCGCCGCGCCGCCAGCGCCACTGCCATCGTCCTTGTCTCGACATCATCGGGCAGCAACAGTTGCGGCACCCCGGCGCGCAACGCCGCCAGGTTGATCGAATGGCTGGCCCGCCCGACCAGCAGCCGCGGGCCGTCTGTCCCGCCGCGAATCGCCACCATTTCACCCTCGTGGCGAATATTGGCCGGCAGGGCGAACGGCGGAGGGGTCGGGCACATCCACACCACCGGCCAGCCGCGCAGCCCCAGCGCCTCGGCAAGCGGTGCCGCCGCCGCACGCCCGAACGGCAGGAACACCAGCACCCGCGGGCCTTCTGCCGCTGGCCAATCCGGCTCATCAGCAGCGCCCAGCCCTGTCACCGGCCCATACCAGGCCGAATCATCGCGATCCTGTTCATCCGCTTCGGGCCAACTGATCAGGAACGGACGCGCCGTGCCCAGCAATTCGGCCAACCCCGCCAGCACCGGCGCACCAAAGGCCCAGCACACATCCTGCACCACCCGGTCGGCAACCGCATCGGCGCCCGCCCGCGCATCCGCCGATACCGACAGCCACGGCATCAACGCCGGCAACGGCCGTGCCGCCGGCGGGCAGGTAAAGGGCGTCCCCAGCCGCGCCGCCGGCAAACCCGCGACATACGCCGCCAGCAACGACGCCGGGGCGTGGTCGCCATAAATCGCCGCGGGCTCCACCAGATCGAACAACGCCAGCCAGGCCCGCACCAGCGCCGCCAGCCCCTCGGCATCGGCAAAGCCGCCATCGGCAATCACCTGCCCGAACGACAATGTCGGAAATGTCACCGACCGGTGCGGCCACAACGGCGCGGGCAAGACCCGGCGAAACGGCCAGCGTCCCGGCGGCTCTGTAACCGCTACATCCCGCGCCGCCAGCCAGCTTTCATGCCCCAGTGCCGCCAGCGCCGCCGCCGCCGGGGCCAGCCCGGCGATATGGCCCATGCCACCGCCCAATTCCCAACAGGCGAGCAGCCGTGCCATCAGACCCTGCGATAACGAAAATACCAGACCTCGTGCCCCAGCCGCCGCGCCTTGGCCTCGTACCGGGTCTGTGGCCAGTCATCGGGCCGCACCTGCCAATCCACCGGCCCGGTTGCCAGCCATTCGAAATCCGTGCGCTTGGCCATCTGCATCAATGCCCAGCGGCAATAAACCGGGTGATCGGTGCCGATACGAAACTCCCCGCCCGGTTTCAGGGCGCGCGCCACCAGGTCGATCGGCCCGGGGTTGGCAAAGCGCCGCTTGGCATGGCGCACCTTTGGCCAGGGATCGGGGTGCAGCAGGAACACCCGCTCCAGCGACGCCGGTGCCAGCCTGTCGAGCACATCCAGCGCATCGCCATTGTGAAGGCGGATGTTGGTCAGCCCGCGCTCCTGCACCTCTATCAACGCGCCCACAACGCCATCCAGAAACGGTTCGGCACCGATGATGCCCACCCCGGGATTCGCCGCCGCCTGCGCCGCCATATGCTCGCCGCGGCCAAAACCGATCTCCAGCCACAACGGACGGTCATCGCCGAACAGCCCTGTGGCGGTAATCGCGCCCGCCGCCGGCAATGACAGCCGCGGCAGCATCGTCTCCACCAGCGCCGCCTGCCCGGTGCGCAATTTGTGGCCGGTGCGGCGGCCATACAGGCGGCGGATGGTGGCGGGATCGGTCATCCGTCGCCCTTGCTACAGCCTGATGGATTTGGGAAGGTTCGGCGGGCGGATATTGCCGCTACGATGCGATCGCCACGGCCCAGTGGCACAGCCCGGGGATAACGCGATGAACGATACCGCCACACTTGCCCAACGCGCAGATGCCGATCCTGCCGCCATCGAACATTTCGACGTGCTCGTCGTCGGCGCCGGCATTTCCGGCATTGGCGCTGCGTGGCACCTCACCCATGAAATGCCGGATACCAGCTTCACCGTGCTGGAAACCCAGGGCAGCTATGGCGGCACCTGGCTCAGCCATAATTTCCCCGGCATCCGGTCGGACAGCGATCTTTACACCTTCGGTTACAAGTTCAAGCCATGGGTCGGGCCGCCCATCGCCACCGCCGCCGAAATCCAGGCCTATCTGGGCGCAGTCATCGATGAAAATGATCTGGGCCGCCACATCCGCTATGGCCACCGCATCGTGTCGGCCAGCTGGTCCACGGCCGATTCGCGCTGGACACTCGTCGCGGAACGCACCGACACCGGCGCACAAAAGCGCTTTTCCGCCAATTTCCTGTGGATGTGCCAAGGCTATTACCGCCACCGCCAGGGCTTCATGCCGGATTGGCCGGGCATGGCGGATTTCAAGGGCACTATCGCGCATTGCGAGGAATGGCCCAAGGATCTCGATCACACCGGCAAGCGCGTCGTCGTCATCGGTTCGGGCGCCACCGCCGCCACCGTGGTGCCGGCCATGGCGCAGACCGCGGCGCACGTCACCATGCTGCAACGCTCA
>JBBQYI010000093.1:0-8882 GCA_038208825.1 Sphingomonadales bacterium
CGAGGATACCATCAAGATCCTGATGGGGCTGCGGCCGTCGTATGAGGAGCATCACAAGCTGAAATACACGCCCGAGGCGATCAAGGCCGCGGTGGAGCTTTCGGCGCGGTACATCAACGACCGCAAGCTGCCGGACAAGGCCATCGATGTGATCGACGAAACCGGCGCGTCGCAGATGCTGCTGCCGCTGTCGAAGCGCAAGAAGACGATTGGTGTCAAGGAAGTCGAGTCGGTGATCGCCACCATGGCGCGAATTCCGCCCAAGAGCGTTTCGACCGACGACAAAAAGGCGCTTGGCACGCTGGAGGCCGATCTGAAGCGGGTGGTGTTCGGGCAGGACAAGGCGATCGAGCGGGTGGCGAGCGCCATCAAGCTGAGCCGTGCCGGCCTGCGCGAGCCGAACAAGCCGATCGGGTCGTATTTGTTCAGCGGGCCGACCGGTGTCGGCAAGACCGAGGTGGCCAAGCAGCTTGCCGCCATTCTCGGCATCCCGCTGACGCGGTTCGACATGTCGGAATATATGGAACGCCACAGCGTTTCGCGGTTGATCGGTGCGCCTCCCGGCTATGTCGGGTTCGACCAGGGCGGGTTGTTGACCGATGCCGTCGATCAGCAGCCGCATTCGGTGCTGTTGCTCGATGAGATCGAAAAGGCCCATCCGGACCTGTTCAACATCCTGTTGCAGGTGATGGATAACGGCAAATTGACCGATCACCACGGCAAGACAGTCGATTTCCGCAACACCATCCTCATCATGACGACCAATGCCGGTGCGGCCGACATGGCGCGCGAAGGGATTGGCTTTGGCGCAACGCAGCGCACCGGCGAGGACGAAGAAGCCATCAAGCGGATGTTCACGCCGGAATTCCGCAACCGGTTGGATGCCGTGGTGGCGTTCGATTACCTGCCGCCGGAGATCGTCGCGCGGGTCATCGACAAGTTCGTGCTGGAGCTTGAGCTGCAACTCGCCGAGCGCGAGGTGCATATCGCGCTGACCGACGAGGCCAAGACGTGGCTGACCAAGCGCGGCTATGACAAGCTGTATGGCGCGCGGCCGATGGGGCGGTTGATCCAGGAAACCATCAAGCAGCCGCTGGCCGAGGAGCTGTTGTTCGGCAAGCTGGTGCATGGCGGCGAGGTGCGCGTCCATCTGAAGGACGATGCGCTGGCGTTCGAAATCGTGCCGGCACCGAAAAAGCCGCCGCGTGCCAAGAAGCCGCGGGCGCCTAAGGCACTGCCGGCACCGCCGACGGTCAAGGCCTGAGGTCGAGGGCGTAGAGCCCCCTCACCCGGGCCGCGCCGAGGGCCGCGTCTCTCGCCGCTCCCGCAAGGGGGGAGGACAGGAAGCTGAAACGCCGAGTCGCCGGTCCGGAAGGGCCGGCGATTTGCGTTTGTCGAAGCGGGGCGGCCGTTCGTCGATGGCGGCTGTCGCTGGCCGAATCCGGTGGCGCGCCAGTCGAAGCGTGCGTGTGCAGCCTGTATTGTCCCGATAATACGCAAGGGCGGCCATGCCCCGGTCGCTTGTGTTTTGGAGAACGACGATGATCATCAACCTTACCGGCCGCGCTGCCGCTCTTGCCCTGGCGATTGGCGTTTGCGTCGCCGCCGCGCCCGCTGCGGCGCAGGACCGGAAAATTGTCCCCTATGCCGATCTCGATCTGACAAGGGCCGATGGCGCCGCTCATCTCGACAAGCGGCTGGTGCGTGCGGTCAAGCAGGTTTGCGACCCCGGCAGCCGCGACCTGGCCGTTGTCATGGCGGCACAGAAATGCGCCCGTCAATCGCTTGCAGACGCGCGCGCCAAGGCGGCTGACACGCGGGCGGTGATGTTCGCGCAGCGCGCCGGACAGGGCCGCGAGGTCGGCAGTTGATCGCGAAACTTGCGCCGGTCGTCCGCGCGACGGCCGGCGCAAGCTTTATGGTTAGCGGCCTACCATCTCGCGCACCGCGCCGGCATAGGTGCGGCCGACCGGCAGGGTGATATCACCGGCCAGCACCACGCTGCCGGCGCCGCCGCCATCGCGGACGAGGCGAGTGACCATGTCGCGCCTGACGATGGTGGAGCGGTGGATGCGCAGGAATCGCTGCGGATCCAGCCGCTTTTCGAGCGCGGTGATGGTTTCGTGGATCAGGAACGAGCGGTTGCCGCAGTGCAGCCGCATATAATCGCGCTCGGCTTCGACATGGTCGATATCGCCGGCGGCGATGCGGATGACCTCGCCGCGATGCGGCACCCAGAATTCATCAATCCAGGGCGATGGCGACGCCGATAGTGCGCCATTGCCAGTGCGTTCCGCGATGCGGTCGCGCGCCCGTTCGATGGCGCGGCCCAGCCTTTGGGGGTCGATCGGTTTCATCAGATAATCCACAGCAGCGACATCAAAGGCAGCGATGGCGAATTTGTCATGGGCGGTGACGAAGATGACCAGCGGCGCCGGGTGGGGCAGTCTTTGCGCCAGTTCGAGGCCGGACATGCCCGGCATGGAGATGTCGAGCAGCAGCAGGTCCGGCTTCAAGGCCGCGATCAGACGCAGCGCAGCGGCGCCATCGTGCGCGGTGCCGACCAGTTGCAGGCCGGTGATGGCGGCGCACAGGATCTGCAGGCGTTCGATGGCCAGCGGCTCATCATCGATGGCGAGCACCTTCAGCGGCGCGGTTGGGGCGGCCATGGCGGATCAGGCCCGGCTGAGCGGCATGGCGAGGGCGACGCGGAAGCCGCCGCCGCTGCGTTGGCCGCTGGTGCAGCGGGCGCTGGTGCCGAAACGTGCCAGCAGCCGGTCGCAGACATTGCGGACGCCGACGCCGGCGCCCGCCGGGGCACCAGCGCCGGCGCGGGTTTCGCCCTCGCCATCATCCTCGACGCTGATTTCGAGCCGGTCAGCCTCGGCACGGGCGGTGACGGTGATGGTGACCGGCCGGCGGCTGCGCGCGACGCCATGCTTGACGGCGTTTTCGATCAGCGGTTGCAGGATCAGGCCGGGCACGGCGGCGTCGCCAAGGCTGTCCGGAATATCGAAGCGGGTTTGCAGGCGTTCGGGGAAACGCACCTTTTCGATGTCGAGGTAAAGCCGTTGCATGGCGATTTCATCGGCGAGCGGCACATCGCCGGCGGGATCGCTGGACAGCGTTGTGCGGAAGAAGGTGGACAGGTTGAGGATCATGCGTTCGGCATCGGCATTGCGGCCGGCGAGCACCAAGGCTGACAGGGAATTCAGCGTGTTGAACAGAAAGTGCGGATTGACCTGATAACGCAGGGCGCGCAGTTCGGCGGCCTGGGCAGCGGCGCGGTAGCGGGCGGCGACGCGCTCCGCACCCTGCACCTGCGCCGCATAGGCCAGCGCGATCCACAACACGCCCCAGGCGACGATGAACGCGTACCATTCGACAGCCTGGCCGATGATTTGCAGCGCCGGCGAGAATTTTTCCGTTTCTTCGGCCATCATCGCGACCAGTGTCGGGTGCGGGTTGATGACGTAGAAGACGAGGCGGTTGAACGCCGAATAGGCCAGCGCCAGCGGCACGGCGGCGATGAACACCGCGGTGATGAGGACGCGGGTGCCGCGATATTCGAGCCGGCGCAGCAGCAGGTAAAGCAGCCCCGACAGGCCCATGCCGAACACCGTGACGATGGCGCGGCGGCCGAGCATGTCGAATTGCGCCGGCGCGTCGATGACCCAGCTCCGCAGCGAGTTGATGACGAAATAGAACAGCCAAAAGGCAAGAATCGATTGCACGGTGAGCCGGAGCGAGGCGCGGCCTTCGATGTCGGGGTGGGTGTTGGTCATGGCCCTTGATAGCATCTTGGCCGCGGTTGCGCCCCTGCCGGCGGGTGTTTCGGTCGAAACCGCGGCGCTGTTGGTCGAACCGACGCGGATTTTGGACAGGAATCCGGCTAACGGCGGCCGCACAGGTAATGGAGGACAGTCGGATGCGACGGTTGGTGGCACGTTTGGGGACACGGTTTGGCCCTGGCGTCGCGATGCTGGCGCTGGTCGTGCTGGTGCTGGCCGGCGGGCCGCGGCTGCACCTGGCCTTTGAAGATCGCGGCGATCCGCGGCCCGGCCAGTTTGCGTTGAGCGCCGATGTCGCCGGGCTGGGCATGGCGCTGGTGATTTCGTGGAGCAAGCGGACGACGCTGCGCTGAGCAGGGATCAATCGCCGGAAAATGCCAGCGCTGCCGCTTCATCCTGCGCATCAAGGATGCGGCGGGCGATATCGAAATCATGCCCGGCGCGCGCCATGGCGGCGAGCTCCCGGCGTTGCCGGGCGGGGTCGGTCGCGGTGTGGCCGGCAGCCGTTTCGCGCGCGAACGGGCCGAAGCGGCGGCGGCGGGCAAAGGTGATGGCGGTGGCATAGGCGGCGCGGCGGTCGGCATCCGGGTCCGCGTCTGCTGTTGCTTCAGAGGGGTCGAGCGTGGCGGCGACATCATCGCGGCTGACCCCGGCCGCCGACAGGGCGGCGCGGACGCGGCGGGCGCCGAACCCCCGCGCGGCAAGATCCCGGGTGCGGGCGGCGGCAAAGGCCCGATCATCGACATAGCCGAGCGCCGTTATGCGGGCGACGAGTGCGTCGGTTTCGGGCGGCGCATCGCCGGCCCAGCCGCGTTCGCGCAACTTGCGGGCGAGATAGGTGCGCAGGCGCGCGGCGGTAGTGGCATAGCGCGCGGCATAGCCCAGCGCCATTTCCTGCAATTGGGCGGCATCGATGGGGCGCGGGGCGCGCGGTTCACGGGGTTGGCGTTCGCGGGGCGTGCGATCGCGATTTCGCCGGCCTTGCTTGCGCCCGCCCCGGGGCTGGCGCCGGGTCTCCCCATCGGAATCGACGGCGCCGCCGGGATCAGCATCGGGAATATCATCGCGCATGCCTTGTTCCTGCCATGATCGGGCCGGAATTTGAACTCTCGCTTCTGTCACTAACGGAGGCCTGATCATGGTCCTGCCCGCGACAAATGCCGAAAAACGGTGATTATGCAGGCAGTTAAGGGAGATAGGGGCTTGCATACGAGCCTGACTGATTTGGCGCCGACTCCGACATTCGATGGTCTTTCGCGTCGCCGCGCCGATTTTTCGACGCTGGGGGAGGCGCTCGATTATGCGGCGCTGGGCGACAAGGGCATGAATTTTCATGATGCCCGCGCCGATCTGGTCCGCGCCTATCCCTATGCCGAGCTCGCCGCCGATGCGCGATCGCGCGCCTGTCGGCTGGTTGCCGATGGCGTGATGCCGGGGGATCGTGTTGCCCTGATTGCCGAAACCGGTGCCGATTTTGCGGCGGCGTTCTTTGCCGCTATCTATGCCGGCGCCTTGCCGGTGCCGCTGCCGCTGCCGACGAGTTTTGGCGGGCGCGATGCCTATGTCGAACAGATTGCGACGCAGTTGCGCAGTTGCGATCCAAAGCTGGTGCTTTCGTCGGAAGGCTTGTTCCCGATGGTGGAACAGGCGGCCGTGGGGCTGTGCGCGGCGCATGACTGGGCCGAATATTTTGCCATTCCCGCCGTTGCGGCATTGCCGCAGGCACGGCGCACCGACATCGCCTATCTGCAATATTCCAGCGGCAGCACGCGGTTTCCGCACGGTGTCGCCGTGACTCACGAGGCGCTGCTCGCCAATCTGGCCGGCCATGCCCATTGCATGAAGGCGGGCGATGGTGACCGGGTGGTTTCCTGGCTGCCCTGGTATCACGACATGGGGCTGGTCGGTTGCATGCTGGCACCGCTCGCCAACCAGATTTCGGTCGATTATCTCGCCACCGAGGATTTCGCGCGGCGGCCGCTGTCGTGGCTGACGTTGATCAGCCGCAACAAGGACAATACGCTCAGCTATTCGCCGACGTTCGGCTATGACATTTGCGCGCGGCGGATTTCGCCTTCGATCGATGTGAAGGCGCGGTTCGACCTGTCGCGCTGGCGGGTTGCCGGCAATGGCGCCGACATGATCCGCCCCGAAGTCATGCAGGCGTTTGTCGATGTGTTTGCCGCGGCCGGTTTCCAGGCCAGCGCGTTCTTGCCGAGCTATGGCCTTGCCGAAGCGACGCTGGCGGTCAGCATCATGCCGGTTGGCGAAGGCATTGTGTCGGACCTGATCGACGAGCGCACCCTGTCGGGCAGCAGCGGCGGCCGTGTCGATGCACGCCAGCCGACTCGGTATCGCGCCATCGTCAATTGCGGCAAGGCAGTGCCCGGCCTGACCATCGAAATCCGCGACGAAAATGGCGCGGTGCTGCCGGACCGCAAGATTGGCCGGGTGTTCGTGCGCGGGTTGGGTGTGATGGCGGGTTATTTCCGTGACGAGGAAGCGACGCGCGCGGCGCTGTCGCCCGATGGCTGGCTGGATACCGGCGACATGGGGTATTTGTCGAAGGAATCGATCTTCATCGTTGGCCGCGCCAAGGACATGATCATCATCAACGGCAAGAACCATTGGCCGCAGGATATCGAATGGGCGATCGAACAATTGCCTGGGTTCAAGGCGGGCGATATTGCGGCGTTCTCGATCACCACATCATCGGGTGAGGAAGCGCCGGCGGTGCTGGTGCAATGCCGGACCAGCGACAATGACGAGCGGTCGCGGTTGCGCGATGCCATCCGCAACAAGGTGCGCGCCATTACCGGCATGACCTGTGTGGTGGAATTGGTGCCGCCGCGCACCTTGCCGCGGACGTCTTCGGGCAAGCTGAGCCGGTCAAAGGCACGCAGCCAGTATTTGTCGGGTGAGATTCAGCCGTTCGACGTGGCGGCCTGAGGCTGCGGCTGAGGCTGCGGCAGTGGGGCTACGGCCGGATCATGTGGTGCCCGTTCGCGCGCTAAATGTTATCCCGGGTCTGATCCGGGATAGAATGACATCGGCGCCGTCCCCTGCGGCAGCCGGATCCCGGGTCAAGCCCGGGATAACGGTTTTTCAGATATGACGATCGCCATTACCGGCGGCACCGGCTTTGTCGGTGGTAGCGTGCTGGCGTTGGCCCGGCAGCCGATCCGCGCCCTGACGCGGCGTGCCCAGCCCGGATTGGCCGGGGTTTCCTGGGTATCGGGTGACCTTGCCGACCCCGGCGGGCTTTGCAACGGCGCCGATGCTGTCGTTCATATTGCTGGCGTGGTGAATGCGCCCGACCGGGCCGGTTTCGATGTTGGCAATGTGGCGGGCACGGCGGCGCTGCTGGCGGCGGCGAAGCGGGCCGGAGTGGCGCGGTTCGTGCATGTGTCGAGCCTCGCCGCGCGGGAGCCGCAGCTTTCCATGTATGGGGCGTCCAAGGCCGAGGCCGAGCGGCTGGTGATGGCTTCGGGGCTTGATTGGGTGATCGTGCGGCCGCCGGGGGTTTATGGGCCGGGGGATCGGGAGATGCTCGATATCTACCGGCTTGCGGCGCGGGGTTTCGCGGTTGCGCCGCCTGGGCGGATTTCGCTGTTGCACGTCGATGATCTGGCGCGGGCGTTGCTGGTGCTGGCGGGCGGCGGTCCGTCGGACGAAGTGCTGGAAATCGATGATGGCGCCGGGGATGCGACGCGGGGATATTCCCACCCGGCGTTTGCCCGCGTCATCGGTGCGGCGCTTGGCAGGCCGCCGCTGGTCATCCCGCTGCCGCTGTCGATGCTGTGGCTGGGCGCGCGGCTGGGGGTTTCGGCCAAGCTGACGCGCGACCGCGCCGCCTACATCGCGCACCCCGATTGGGTGGCGCGCGGCGGCAATGCGGCGCTGGCCGGGCTATGGGCGCCGCAATTCGATCTGGCGGCGGGGGTTGCCGACACGATTGCGGGATACACGGCGCAGGGCTGGCTTCAGCGCAGCAGATAATGGCCGACAAAGGTGATGAAACTGGCGGCGAGGCCGACCATGAACACCCGATAACCATAGCCCAGGAATCGGTATTTCTTGTGCCGCAGGATCAGGCCCAATTGGTACATGTCGCGGATCATGGCGCGGCGCATGGCTTCGTCATCGGCCATCATGTCGTGCATGCGTTGCTGGAATTCGTCTTCGCTCCAGTTGGTGAACACGCCAAAGAACAGCAGATTGGGGTTGAGCGGCGTATGCGACACATTGCGCCCGCCGAACATCGGCACCACCGCAAGCATGCATAGCAGCGCCGCCAGTGACGACGCGCCGGCCAGCACCAGCATCGGCAGCGACATGGCGGTGGGTTCGCGCACGACCAGCGCGAACACCACAGAATTGACGCCGATCAGGATGCTGGCCTTTTGATCGGCCATGGAGGACAATTGGACATGATGTTGTTGCGCGGTGCGCAGCATGTTGACGATGTCGGCGCGGGATGGCGCGAGTGCGGGCGCTGGCGCGCTTGCGGCGATTTCCGGTGCTTGCTGGTTTTCCATCGCCCCTCCGTTCGGCCCCCCAGCGCGCGGCGCCAGATGACACGCCGTTGCGCGAGTTGACACCGACAAGGCCGCCCCGGCAAGTGCCCTATTCGGCCCCGCTTTGGCCATGATGTGCTGCCAAATGCCCCGCAAGGGCGCCGCAGCGCCGAAGAAAACGCCTGCAGGAGCAGCAATGACCGATCGTGCCGCCATTTTTGCCCGGATCATCGAATTGATCGCGCCGTTGAACCCAAAGGGTGTGGCCTTGTCGGAATCGACGAGCTTCGCCGGGGATATGGAGATGGATTCGTTGACCGTGATGGACCTTGTGGCCAGCATGGAGGATGAATGGGATATCGTTATCCCGTTGAACATGCTGCCCGATCTTGAAACAATCGGCCAGGTGGCCGATGCCGTGACCAAGCTGGTAAACAAATGAGCGACCTGTTTTCCAAGTTCGACCCGTTGATCAACGAGCGCGCCAATTTGCTGGCGACCGGCGTGCGTGATCCGTTTGCCATTGTCATGCAGCAGGTGAAATCGCCGACTGTCGCGGTGATCGACGGGCGCG
>JBBQYI010000094.1:0-8755 GCA_038208825.1 Sphingomonadales bacterium
GATCATTTCCAGCGTGTGCCAATGCATGACGCCGGCGGCGAACAGCCCGCCGAACACCAGGATCGCCGTCAGCCCGTCGGTGTAGATCATCCGCGCGCCCAGAAAGACCAGCGCGTTGCGATGGCCGCGCGCCTCCACCACCAGCCGTTTCAGATCGCCGGCGCCACCCTTGATCGCCTCCATAACCGTCGTGCGCGACCGCGCCATGTCGGGCACCAGCCGCAACAGCGGGATGACGCCCAGCGCCAGCACCACGGCGACAATCGGCGCGACGATACGGTCCGGTTCGCCCAGCGCCGGATCGAGCCCCAGCAGCGGTTTCGCCGGCATCCAAGACCAATGCACCTTGCCCGGCAGCGCAAACGCCACCAGCACGCCGACGAGCATCAGCACCGACAGCGCATTGCCGCCCGCCAATGCCAGCCCGGAGGCGCGCCCCGCCCCCTTCATGCCCGCCGCCGGCAGCAGCAGCGCGTTGTGCAGCAATTCGTGAAAGGCGATCAGCCCGGCCAGCGACCCGATGATCGCCGCCGAGGCCCAGATCGGCAGGCCGGCGCCGCCCGGCTGCGCAAACCACAAGGTGCCCACACACAGCGCCATCGCCATGGTGACGGCAGCGAGCAATGGCTTGCGCGGCCCCAGCCGGTCGATCGCCGCGCCGCACAGGGGTGCCGCCAGCATCACCACCCAGCCGCCCCATTTGTTGGCGCCGGCAACCAGAGTCTGCCCGGCGACCGGATCACCCACCACCCGCGTGACGAAATAGGGGGCAAAAATATAGATGGAGATCAGGATGACATAGGGATCTCGGCTGGCCTGCGCAAAGGCCCATGCCCGCGCTGCGGCCCGCGATGGCGGCGCCACGGCCGGGGTTGCGGCCGGTTCGATGACGCGCCCGACTTCCTCATCGCTCGCCAGCGCAAACGCCGACGCCATGCCCGGTTCGATGGCAACCTCCCACAGCTTAGAATCGGCGATCTTGCTGCGCCGTTGCCGGCATCATGGCGAATTGCCACGGGTTGGCAATCATGATGCGCCGGGCCTTGTCGCCGTTGCGCCGGCCCGGCTAGGTTGGCTGCTCGCCACTGCCAGGGGTTTCCATGCTCACCAAAAGCCTGCTTGTCGCCACCACATTGCTTGCCGCGGCCATGCCGAATGCCGCCCGGGCGCAAAAGCCCGCCAAAATGGCGGCGCTGCCCGCCGATCCCTATGTCTGGCTGGAGGAATTCAGCTCGCCGCGCGCGCTCGAGTGGGTGAACAAGGAGAACGCCGTTACCGAAAAACGGCTGACCGCCGATCCGCGTTACCAGACGCTGTACGAGGAATCGCTGGCGCTTGGCGGTGCCAAGGACCGGATTCCGCAGCCCAGCTTCCTGCACGGCGCCATCTATAATTTCTGGCAGGACGCCGACCATCTGCGTGGCATCTGGCGCAAGACGACGCTCGACAGCTTCGCCACCGCCACGCCCGACTGGACGACGGTTCTCGACATTGATGCGCTGGGCAAGGCCGAGGGCAAGAGCTGGGTTCTGAAGGGCGTCGATTGCCTGCGCCCCGCCGAAAAACTGTGCCTCGTGTCGCTGTCCGACGGCGGCGAGGATGCGGTGACAGTGCGCGAATTCGATCTCGACAGCGGCACCTTCGTCACCGGCGGTTTCAACCTGCCGCGCGGCAAGCACCGCATCAAATGGCAGGACGCCGATCACCTGCTCGTCGCCAGCGAATGGACGCCGGGCGATACGACGCCGTCGGGCTATCCCTATATCGTCAAGCGGCTGGCGCGCGGCCAGGCGCTGGCCGATGCGGTGGAGGTCTATCGCGGCGGCAAGGGCGATGGCGGGTATGGCGTCAGCCCGGGCAGCGTGCGTGACGGGCAAGACCGCAGCCTGTTTTTTTTCGTGCGGCCGATCGATACCTTTCACCATGAAACCTGGGTGCAAACCCCGCGCGGCGTCGAACAGCTGGCGATCCCGTCCAAGGCCGATATCGTCGCCATGGTCGATGGCCGGGTGATCGTCAGCCTGGATGAGGCGATGACGGCGGGCGGCGCCACCTTCAAGGCCGGATCGCTGGTGGCGCTCGATCTGGACGCGACACTCGGCGCCCCCGGCGCGCTGAAGCCAAGCCTGGTCTGGCAACCGGGGCCGCGCGATGCGCTTGATGGCGTGCGCGCCAGCAAGGACGCGCTGCTGCTCTCGACGCTCGACAATGTGCGCGGCCGTGCGCTGGTGCTGCGCCCGGCGGCCGATGGCGGCTGGACGACGACCAAACTCGACCTGCCGGACAATCTGGCGGTCAGCTTTGGTGAGGCGGATGACAATTCCAACCGCGCCTTCATCAATGTCAGCGGCTTCCTGACGCCTTCAACCCTGATGCTCGCCGATGCCGATGCCGGCACGCTGGCGCAAGTGAAGGCGCTGCCGCCCAAGTTCGACACAGCCGGGCTGGTCGTCGAACAGCGCGAGACAGCCTCCACCGACGGCACAAGGATTCCGTATTTCATCGTGCACCGGAAGGACATCAAGCTGGATGGCTCCACGCCGACCCTGCTTTATGCCTATGGCGGTTTCCAGGTCAGCCTGACGCCCAGCTATGCACCCGGCATCGGCAAGCTGTGGCTGGAAAGGGGTGGCGCCTATGTGCTCGCCAACATCCGTGGCGGCGGCGAATTCGGCCCGGCCTGGCACGAGGCCGGGCTGCTCACCAAGCGCCAGATCATCTATGATGATTTTGCCAGCGTGGCGCGCGACCTGATCGCCACCAAGGTCACCAGCGCGCGCCGGCTCGGTATCAAGGGTGGCTCCAACGGCGGGCTGCTGATGGGCGTGCAGTTCACCCAGCACCCGGAATTGTGGAATGCGGTCGTCATCGACGTGCCGCTGCTCGACATGCTGCGGATTTCCAAGATCGCGGCCGGTGCCTCGTGGCAGGGCGAATATGGCGATGTGAACGCCGATCCGGCGGTGCGGGCGTTCTGGCTGAAAACCTCGCCCTACAATAATCTGAAAAAGGGCGTGAAATATCCCGAACCCTATATCTTCACGACGACCAAGGATGATCGTGTAGGCCCACAACACGCCCGCAAATTTGCGGCGCGCATGGCCGAAATGGGCCTGCCCTTCTATTTCTATGAAAACACCGAAGGCGGCCATGGCAGCGGCGCCGATCTGAAGCAGGCGGCGCACACCAGTGCGCTGGAATTGACCTATCTGAGCGAAAAACTGATGGATTGAGGGGGCCGGCTGCCCCCTCCCTTTCACGCAGGCAAACGCGCGCATGACCCGGAGGGGCGACAGGGAGGGGCGTCAGGGAGGGGCGTCAGGGCGGACGCCCGGGAACACGATTCCGCTTGCACCTTCGGCGCCTCCCCGCCACCTGCGCTACAAGGCAGTGGCCAAGGAGGAATTCATGACAAAGCTGCACCCGGTGGTCGCCGAGGTTACCGACCGGATCATCCGCCGATCCGCCGAAACCCGCCGCGCCTATCTGGATTTCATCGCCCGCGAGGGCGAGGCCGGCACGGCGCGGGGCAATCTTTCCTGCGGCAACCTTGCCCATGGTTTTGCCGCATCGGGCGATGACAAGCCGGCGATCCGTGGCGGCGCTGCCATGAACATCGGCATCGTCACCGCCTATAACGACATGCTTTCGGCGCATCAGCCTTATGGCCGTTACCCCGAACAGGTAAAGCTGTTCGCCCGCGAAGTCGGCGCGACGGCGCAGGTTGCGGGCGGCGTGCCGGCGATGTGCGATGGCGTCACGCAAGGCCAGGCCGGCATGGACCTGTCATTGGGCAGCCGCGACGTCATCGCCATGGGCACCGCCGTCGCGCTCAGCCATGCCATGTTCGAAGGCGTCGCGCTGCTTGGCATCTGTGACAAGATCGTGCCCGGCCTGTTGATCGGCGCGCTGCGTTTCGGCCATTTGCCGGCGGTGTTCGTGCCCGCGGGGCCGATGCCATCGGGCCTCGCCAACAAGGAAAAGCAGCGCATCCGCCAGCTGTATGCCGAAGGCAAGGCGAGCAAGGAAGAACTGCTCGATGCCGAGGCCGCTTCCTATCACGGCGCCGGCACCTGCACCTTTTACGGCACCGCCAATTCCAACCAAATGTTGCTGGAAATGATGGGCCTGCAACTGCCAGGCAGCAGCTTCGTCAACCCCGGCAGTGCCTTGCGCAACCAATTGACCCGCGCCGCCATCCACCGGCTGGCGGCCATCGGCAGCAAGGGCAGCGACCCGCGCCCGCTCGGCCGCATCGTCGACGAACGCGCCATCGTCAACGCCATCATCGGGCTGTTGGCGACGGGCGGATCGACCAACCACGCCATCCATCTGCCGGCCATCGCGCGGGCAGCGGGCATCATCATCGATTTGCAGGATTTCGACCGGCTTTCTGCCGTCATCCCGCTGATCTGCAATATCTATCCCAATGGATCGGCGGATGTTAACGGCTTTCATGACGCCGGCGGCATGGGCTTTGTCATCCGCGAATTGCTGGATGCCGGGCTGGCGCATGGCGATATCGAAACCATCGGCAGCGGCGGCTTTGGCGAGTGGACCAAGGTGCCCGAAAAGACCGATGGCGGGCTGACCTGGCGCGAAACCCCGGCTGAAAGCGGCAATCCGGCCATTTTGGCGCCGGTCGCCACGCCATTTTCGCCCGATGGCGGCATGCGGCTGGTGCACGGCAATCTGGGTCGCGCCATCTTCAAGAGCAGTTCCGTTGCGCCCGAACGCTGGACCATCGAGGCCCCGGTGCGGGTGTTTGCCGATCAGAATGATGTGCTTACCGCCTTCAAGGCGGGGGAATTGGACCGCGATGTCGTCGTCGTCGTGCGGTTCCAGGGGCCGCGCGCCAATGGCATGCCGGAACTGCACAAGCTGACCCCGGCGCTTGGTGTGCTGCAGGATCGCGGCCACAAGGTCGCGCTGGTCACCGATGGCCGCATGTCGGGGGCCAGCGGCAAGGTGCCGGCCGCCATCCATGTCAGCCCCGAAGCCATGGGCGGTGGGCCGCTGGCGCTGCTGCGCGATGGCGACATTGTGCGCGTCTGTGCCGCGACCGGCACGCTTTCAACCAGCGCACCACTGGCCGAACGCAGCCCCGCCACCGCGCCGCCGCAACCGGTTGGCACCGGCCGCGAATTGTTCGCGCTGCTGCGCCACACGTCGGACGAGGCCGAACGCGGCGCCTCTGCGATGCTTGTCGCCGCCGGGCTTTAATATAACGCCGGTGCGATCAGGTTGAGCGCGCCGGCGGCGACCGATACCGCGACCGGCGTCGACGTTCCGGCTTCGCCATCGACGGAAATCGGCTGTTCCGGGCTGCAGGACAGGGTGAATTCGGTCGCCCGCAGTTCGCGCACCTTGCCGCGCGCCGGTTTCCAGCCGATCAGATTGGCCGCCCAGACGCTGGCCAGCGCGGAGGCATAGCGGCCGCGCACTAGCTGGATGACGACATCGCGGCTTTCGGGATCGGCATTTTCGATGACCCTGGCGCCGCCGACAAAGGCGCCATTGCCGATACGCACCTCCACCACCTGTTCAACGATATCGGGGCGACCGGCGATGCTGATCCGCGCGGTGAACGGTTGCAGCCGGGCCAGCTTGAACAGCGCATAGCCAAGATAACCGAAGCGGCCGAACCAGCGTTTGAGGAAGGGCGGAATATCCTCGGCAATGCGCGCCGGCACGCCGATGGTCGCGGTATTGAGAAAATGCCTGTCCCCGATGCGCACCACATCGGCGTGGGCGAGACGGCCGCCGGCGATGACATCGAGCGCCGGTTCGATTTCGGGCTCGATTCCAAGCGATCGGGCAAAGCTGTTGGCGGTGCCCAGCGGCAGGATCGCCATGACCACCGGCCGCCGGGCGCAGATCGCCGCCGCCGCCGCCAGCGTGCCATCGCCGCCGCCCACCGCGATCACATCATGGCCGGCGGCGATGGTGTCGCGCAGGATCTGGCCCAGCCGTTCCGGGTTGCGCACCGCATGGGCGGCAGTGATCGTGAAGCCGCGCGCCTTCAGCCCGGCGCAGGCGGCCTTAAACTGGGCCGCGCCGCGCCGTGAACGGGTGTTAACGATGATTGCAATGCGCCGCGCTGCGATCGCGTCAGCAGGAGACCAATCTCCAGCGGTCGAAGGAGAAGCTGTGACGATAGCGAAATTACCCTGTCCAAAATGCCGGAACGGCGCGAATCGCAGCAATTTCGGGACGGACCGATCATTCCCGGCACGCTGCGTAGCAGCCGATGGCGGCCCCGCGCAACAAGCAGGACGCTGATGCAGGCTGCATTCCGAATCGACCGCAGCATCAGCGCCGACCGCCGCCGCATTATTGCCGATCCGCCAGCAAAGGTGCAGCAAGTGGCCGCGAGCACCGTCGAACAAATCCTGTCGCCACACGGCCGTCGCCAGTTGCGCTGGGTTTTTGCCGTCGCCGCCTTTCCGGTCGCGACGTTGCTGCGGATTTTCTTGAATCCGGTGCTGCCGCCCGGCCTGCCGTTCATCACCTATTATCCGATGGTGATGCTGATCGCTTATGTGGCCGGGCGCTGGCCGGCGATCATCGCCACGGGCCTTGCGGCCTTTGCCGCAACCTATCTGTTTGTCGAACCGATCGGCAGTTTTGAGATGGACCTGCCCAACGGCTTGGCGATCGGGCTGTTTCTGGTCATCAGCGCCACGACCATCGTGATTTTCAGGCAGATCGAGACGTTGCAACGCCGCATTGGCATCGCTCTCGCGCAAAGCGAGACCGTCGCGGCGGAAAGTGCGAAGTCGGCCGACGAGGCGACCGCCAGCCGTCAGCGGCTCGATGCGATTTTCCGGCAGTTGCCGGTCGGCATCATCGAAATGGATCTGAATGGCATCGTTCTGCTGGGCAATGAACGCGTCCGGGCGATGCTGGGCCAGCCTATCGAGGAGATTATCGGATCGCCATTGAGCGCGCACTTCCATATCGGCGATCGCGCCGGCCTCACCCACGCATTCGAACATCTCGTGATGGGCGAGCGCAGCATTACCCTGCCGATTCGGCCCGCCAGCGTTGGGCTGCCGCAACTGCTGCTGCATGTCACCCTGGCCCGCGATGGCAAAGGGTCGCCGCAATCGGTGCTCGCGGTTATCGAGCAAACCGCCGATCGGTCGCCAGATTCGGTGCTCGGCATGCCCCCAAAAAGCTGGCTGCGCCGCCCAGGCGGCTGAACCCGTCGCGGCGTGCCGACGCCGGCTATTCGGCGCGGCCAACCCAGTGCAGCGCCGCCCCATGGCGCACCAGCCAGCGCCGGCTTGTCACCGAATTGCCGTCCAGCCGATCCAGCAGCGCATGAAATTCGGCTCCATGATTGGCGTGGACCAGATGCGCCACCTCGTGCGCCACGACATTGGCGCGAACCAGTGGCGGCGCCATTATCAGCCGCCAGCTATAGGCGATACGCCCGCCGGCACCGCGCACGCCGCCGGCACAGCTGCCCCAGCGGCCGCGCGGATCACCAACCCGCACCTGCGCCACCGGCCGGTCGACATCGCCCGCCAGCCGGTGCGTCGCGGCGGTGACATCGGCGAGCGCAGCCGCCTTCAGCCAGCGCAGCGTGCGGCCGGGCAGAGTCGATTGCGGCCCGCCGATGCACAAAACATCGCCATGCCGCTGCGCCATGCGCGGGTGGGCGGGGTGCCAGTCGAGCCGCAATTCGCCGCCATCAAAGGGTATTTGCGCACCGGGCGCGAACGGCCGTGGTTGGGGCCAGCGTTCGACCTGCGCCGCCAGCCAGTCGCGGTGGCTTTCCAGCAGCGCCAGCGCCTCTGGCACGCCGCCGCGCCACGGCAGGCTGATGGCGATGATGCCCTGCACGCTGTCGGCGCGCAATTTGATGCCACGGGTGCCGCGCCTGCGTGTCGCCAGCACCGGCAGCAACCGCCCGGCGACGGTCACCGCCGCCGGCAGTTCGGCGCGGCGGAACAGGCTCAGAGCTCGCCCTCGATGATGTGGTTTTCCAGATCGCCGACATCATCCTCGCTGACCGTCTTGCCGCGCACCGAAATGCCGGCGCGGTGCACCGAATTCGGATCCCCCGAAACCAGCGGGTGCCAATCCGCCAGGCCTTCGCCGCGGTGCACGCGCAGATAGGCGCAACTGCCCGGCAACCATTCGATGGTTTCCAGCTTGGCCGGGGTCAACCGCACGCATTCGGGTACATGGGCGCGGCGGTTGGCGTAATCCTTGCACAGGGCCGTGCGCGGATCGAGCAGGCGGCAGGCAACGTTGGTGGGGAATATCGCCCCGGTCTCATCATCCTCAAGTTTGTGGACACAGCATTTGCCGCAACCGTCGCACAGGCTTTCCCATTGCTGCCGGCTCATGCGGTTGAGCGGCACCGTCTCCCAGAACGGCCTATCGGACATAGGTTTCCAGCATGGCGGTCACATCCTTGTCGGTGGCGCCGTGCGGCACGAATGCGATGGGTTCGCCTTTCGGCCCGAACAGATAAGTGACGGCAAAATGATCGATCAGATAGTTCGCCGGATCGTCACCCGGCACCTTTTTGGCATAGATGGCGAACTGTTTGCGCACCGCGTCGATTTCGGCGGGCGTGCCGGTCAGGCCGGTCAATCGCGGCGAAAAGGCGGTGACAAAGGCCTTCAGCGCCTTGGGATCATCGCGTTCGGGATCGACGGTGATGAAGATCGGCTGGACATTTTCGGCCCGCGCCGGGCGCTGCGCGGCATAAGCCTTCAACCCGCGCGCGATGATGGCG
>JBBQYI010000095.1:0-8098 GCA_038208825.1 Sphingomonadales bacterium
CCAGCCAAAAAAGTCCGCATCGCCGATCAGGCCGTATTTTACCACTTCGGCATAGCCGGCGCGCAAATCCCGTGGCGGCAGGGTTGCCAGCACATCGGGGTCGATGAGCACCAGTGACGGCTGGTGAAAGGCGCCGACAAGGTTCTTGCCCGCGGCGGTGTTGATCGCGGTTTTACCGCCGACCGACGAATCGACCTGGGCGAGCAACGTCGTCGGCACCTGCACGAATTTGCAGCCGCGCCGCAGGATGGCCGCGGCAAAGCCGGTCAGATCACCGATGACACCGCCGCCCAGCGCCACCACAGCGTCGCCTCGTTCGACACCCAGCGACAAGAGGCGTTCGGTGACTTGGGCGAGATTTTCCCAGTTTTTCGTCGATTCGCCCGGCGGCAGGATGATTTCATCCACCGCCAGCCCGGCGGCGGCCAGCCCGGTGGCAAACGCCGGCAGATGCAGGGCCGCGACATTCGCGTCCGTTACCAGCGCCAGCCGGCCACGCGGCGCCAGCGGGCCGAGCAACGGCGCCGCATTGCCGAGCAGACCGGTCGCAACATGGATGGGATAGGCGCGGGCGCCCAATGGAACTTCGATGATCATCGCGCCGCTATGGCGTATCTGCGCGGTTGGCCGCAACCAGCGCCGCGACAATGGCATCGACGGTGCGCCCGTGCGGGATCGAACGGCTGCCGATCCGGATCGGCGCCAGCGCATAGATCGGGTTGCGCACCGCCGCCAGTTCGGCGAGCACTGTGCCGGCATCCTTGCCGGTCAGCAACGGTCGGGTGTTGCGGCGGCGGACGCGCTCCACAAGGGTCTGGACATCGGCATCGAGCCACACCGCCAGCGTGCGTTCGAGGATGAGTGCGCGGGTGTCCGGTTGGATGAAGGCGCCGCCGCCGGTGGCAATGACCTTCGGCGTGCCATCGATCAGCCGGGCGATCACCCGGCGTTCGCCGTCGCGAAAATGCGCTTCGCCAAAACGTTCGAAGATTTCGGCGATCTTCAGCCCGCTGGCCAGCTCGATTTCGGCATCGGCATCGACGAACGGCAGCCGCAACCGCGTCGCCAGCCGGCGGCCTACGGTGGTCTTGCCCGCCCCCATCAGGCCGACCAGCGTCACCGGCCGCGCCGCCGCGGCGCGCAGCATCGCAGCGCCGGCGGCAGTGCTGGCGGCGGCGGGTTTCGGCACCGGGATTTTGGCGTCGCGCTCCATGTCGCTGCCCGCTATACACCTCTCGCGGCCGGGCGAAACCATGGCACCGGCGGGAGAGTGTGTTGGAAATCGAGGCCAAAAGGACGGCAAAGCAGCATCGGGGCCACCATCATGCGGCGTGACCGGCTGTTCCTGGCCAGCACCGGCGCCATCGCCGCTGTGGCCACGATCCTGCTGGCCGGGCCGGTTACCGGCCAGCCGGACAATGCGCCGCGATCGCTTTTGCCCGACAGTTTTCGCCAGGCGCCGCCGCCAAGGGTAGCGGCACCCGTCGCAGCGCCGTTGCTGCCGGCAGCGTCTGCTCCCGCGGCTGGCGCTGCCCCTGCCGCTGCGGCGACGGCTGCAACGCCGGGCGGACCCGGTGGAGCGCCGGGTGAAGCGCCGCTGTCGGGCTTACCAGGCTCATTGGTCCCAGCGGACCAGGCCATGCCGCGCCAGATCGATACTGCCTTTGCAGGCGGCGGCAACCGCGATGTGACGATTTTTGGCCCGTTGCAGCCATCGGCCGGTGGTTATGGCCCCGCCGTGTTCCAGGGCTCCAACGGCCGCTTTCTGGCCGGACTGGCGTGGCGCATCCAGGCGCCGATAGGGTCGCGTTGGGCGGCAATTGTCGTGCGCCGGTCATTGTTGAGCGCCAGCACCGCGCCAGATGGGATCGCGGTGGGCACCTGGGTGGCGGCGCGGGCGTGGATGCTGCTGAAACTGGGTGAGATCGATGGTGCCAAGGCGCTGACCGATGCCATGCCGATCGATCATTACAGCCCGGCGCTGTATCGGGTCAGCGCGCAGGTGTCGCTGGCCGCCGCCGATGTCGCGGGCCTGTGCCCCATCGCTGCGACCGGACAATTATTGTCGAAGGACGCGATGTGGAAGCTCGCCGTGGGCATGTGCGCGGCGATTCAGGGCGATGACATCACCTCCGCCGGCATGTTCGACACGTTAAGAGGAAATAGCGGCACCGTCGATCCGTTCGACGTGCGGCTGGGGGAGCGTATCGCCACGCTGGCGGGCGGCGCCGGGCGGGCGTCGACGATCAACTGGAACGAAGCGCCGCCGATCACGCTCTATCGTTATGGTGTTGCCACTGCCGCCGGGGTGGCGGTGCCGGCCGACAGGCTTGGCCCGCTTGGCCCGGCGCGCTTTGGCTGGCTGGTGCGCAACCCCGGGGTCGATGCGCAGGTGCGGCTGTCGATGTTGCGGCAGGCGGCGGTGATTGGCACGGTTTCGGCGGCCGAACTGGTCAGCGGCGTCGCCGCGTTGTCGACAGAGGATGCCGAGGCCGACACCCGCGCCGGGCGGTTGCGCACCGCCTTTGCCGGCGGCAGCATGGACGATCGCCGCGTCGCACTGCGTGCCATCTGGGCCAGCGGTGTCGGCGCCGAGGCGGTGGGCGAAACCAGCGCCGATGATGCGCGTTATGGCGCGTTGATCGAATCGGCGACCGCTGCGGCGCGGCTGCCGATCAGCAGCGCCAGCAGCGCCGACAGCGGCAATATCATCGCGGCCTTGCTGTCCGCCGGCGACACCGGCGCGGCGCGGCGCTGGTGGCCTATCGCCGATAGGGCTGATTCAAAGGTCCGTGCTACGGCCTGGAGCCTGCTGGCAACCGGGGCCGGGGGCGTGCCGGTATCGGCGGGGGATTTCCGGGACTGGCGATCGGCAAGCAGTGCCGATGCACACCACGCCGGCCTGATGCTGGCGGCGCTGGCCGGGCTGGGCCTTGCCACCGGCAGCGAATGGAGCGGGCTGAAGGGCGAATTGCTGCCGGAAGGCGCCAACAGTTGGACCCGCACCATCGATGCGGCGGCGGCGGCGGGCCGTCTGGGCGAAGTCACCATGCTCGCCGCCACCGGCCTGCAGGGGCCGTGGAGCGATGTGCCACCGCTGCACCTCTACCATATCGTATCGGCGCTGGTGCGGACGGGGCGCGGCGCGGAAGCCCGGTTGATCGCCGCCGAGGCGATGACCCGGGCCTGATGGGCGACGCGCCGCCCGATACGCGCCTGCCCGACACCCGCCTGATCGCGCTTTTCCTCGACATGTTGGCCGCCGAGCGCGGCGCGGCCGCGAACACCCTGCTCGCCTATGGCCGCGACCTGGCCCAAGCCAGCGAATGGCTGGGCGGCCGGCTGGGCAGCGCCGCGTCCGCCGAGATGCCGCGATTGTCGGCCGGATGGGCCGGGCTGGCGCGGGCGTCCGCGGCGCGCAAGGCGTCGGCGGTGCGGCAATTCTATGCCTTTCTGGCCAGCGAGGGCATCCGGCCCGACAATGCCGCGCAGGACCTGGTCGGGGCCGCCACGGCGCGACCGCTGCCCAAGACGCTCGACCCGCGCGATGTCGACCGGCTGTTTGCCGAACTCGATCGCAAGCTGGCCGATGCGCCGGGGCCGCGCACGCTGCGGTTGGCGGCGTTGATCGAGCTGCTTTATGGCTCCGGCCTGCGCGCTACCGAACTGGTGTCGTTGCCGCGCCACGCGTTGCGACCGGGACGGGGTTTCCTGATCATCACCGGCAAGGGCGGCAAGGAACGGCTGGTGCCGATCGGCAGCCGCGCCGAAGCGGCGGTGGCAGCCTATGCGGCAACGATAGAAACGGCGGAACGCTATCTGTTTGCATCGCGCGGCGGCCGTCATCTGACGCGGTTGCGGCTGTATCAACTGGTCAAGGCGCTGGCGATGGATGCCGGGATCCCGCCCGAACGCGTGTCACCGCACGTGCTGCGCCACGCCTTTGCCACGCACCTGCTGGAGGGCGGTGCCGACCTGCGCACGTTGCAGACGCTGCTCGGCCATGCCGATATCGCGACGACACAGATCTACACCCATGTCGCATCGCGGGCGCTGGTGGAGCTGGTCAACAGCCGGCACCCGCTGGCCGACAAGCCGCCCGGGTTAAGCGAATGACGCGTTGAGCGGCAAGCGCGTCCGGGCCGTCAACCGCGGCAGTTCTTGCCCAGCATCAACCCCTTCAGATAGGCGCGGCGCAGCGAGCCGGCGAAAACCGCCGCCTGGGCATATTTCTGGCGTTTGTCGGCACCGGAAATCTTGCGGATCAGGGCGCCGCCGGGGATGAAGCTGTTGGCCACGGTCTCGCCGGCACCCAGCGCAAATTCGGCGCGCGAATCGCCGCGACGTTTGTCGCCTGCCTCAGGGGCATCGACATCGGGGCCGAGCGAGCGGGTCATTTTGGCGACTTCGGTGCGATATTGCTTGCAGGTGCGCAGGCCCTTCAAGGAATAGGGGTCGTCCATCACCGCTTCCAGGTCGGGCTTGGGCTTGGCCTTCATGATGTTGAAGTCTTTCAGCGGCCGTTCGACGATGCGTTGAACCGAATCGCCGACCTTGTCCGCTGCATCGCCCATGGTGGCGGGCTTGTCGGCGTTGTCGTCCGGCTGGGGCTGGCTGGCCGGCGGGTCATTTGGCGCTGCAAGGGCCGGCAGGGGCGCCAGCAGCAGCAGCGGCACCAACAGGCGCGCGGCACCGGTACAAGTGCGCCATTTTTTCGAAACGCCCGCCGCATCGTTGAACATGTCAGTCTCCATTCGCGGCCCTTATAGCAGAGCGATCCAATTGCGCGATCAAAGGCGAGAAGGGAGCAAAGGGGTCCATTGTTGCGGCGATAATCGCCCGATGCGCCCAAAATCGTCTGATTCCGGTGATCGTCCCGCCAATCGACCCGCGCCGGGCTTGCCGGGGGGCGCGTGTCGGCATATAGAGCCGCTATCTCTACATGGGTAACCGCATGGAGGTCGGCTGGGATCGCATCCCGCCGCCGCCCCGATCGTTTGCCCGGCAGGCAATGGCCCTTCACACTGGAAACAGCACTACATTGACCCAAAATGCCGATCTTGCTGCAACGCTGAACGCGATCATCGCCCCCATTGTCACCGAACAGGGGTTCGATCTCGTGCGCATCCAGCTGTCGGGCAAGCCGGGCGACATGACCTTGCAGGTGATGGCCGAGGATCCCGCGACCGGCCAGTTGACGCTGGCCGAATGTGCGCAGATCAGCCGGGCGCTCGACCTGCCGCTGGAAGAAGCCGATCCGATCGACTCCGAATATGCTCTGGAAGTATCGTCGCCGGGAATCGACCGGCCGTTGACGCGGCGAGCCGATTGGGAGCGCTGGGCGGGCCATGAAGTGCGGTTGAAGCTGGACCCGCCCGTCGATGGCCGCGCCCGCGCCCATGGGGTGATCGGCGGCGTCGAAGGCGATACGGTGAGTATCGATGTAAAAAGCATCGGCGCCATCGTCCTGCCGATCGCCGCCATCGCATCGGCCAAGCTGGTTTTGACGCAGAAACTGATCAACGCCAGCAAGCCGCTGGATGCGAGCGACGCCGACGAAGTGATCGAAACCGACGACGCCAGCCTTGCCGGTGAAGCCGGCAACGACAACGACCAAAACAACGATTCCACCGAGGATTGAAGACCATGGCAACGCCTGTCACCGCCAACCGCGCCGAATTGATCGCCATCGCCGATGCCGTGGCGCGGGAAAAATCGATCGACCGCGCCATCGTCATCGAAGCGATGGAGGACGCCATTCAGCGCGCCGCCCGCGCGCGTTACGGCGCCGAAAACGACATCCGCGCCAAGATCGACCCCAAGGGTGGTGAAACCCGGTTGTGGCGCGTCCTGGAAGTCGTCGAGGAGCCGGAAGATTTCTTCAAGCAGGTGTCATTGAAGGACGCCGCGAAAAAGGACAAGGACGCCAAGCTTGGCGATTTCATCGTCGATCCGCTGCCACCGGTGGAATTCGGCCGTATCGCTGCCCAGGCCGCCAAGCAGGTGATCGTGCAAAAAGTGCGCGATGCCGAGCGTGACCGCCAATATGAGGAATTCAAGGACCGCGCCGGGGAGATCATTACCGGCCTCGTCAAGCGCGCCGAGTTCGGACACGTTGTTGTCGATCTGGGCAAAGCCGAAGGTGTCATCCGGCGCGACCAGCAGATCCCGCGCGAAGTGTTGAAGCCCGGCGACCGGGTTCGTGCGCTCATCTCCAGCGTGCGCCGTGAAGCGCGTGGGCCACAGATTTTCCTGTCGCGCGCTGCCGGCGATTTCATGAAAAAACTGTTCGCCCAGGAAGTGCCGGAAATCTATGACGGCATCATCGAGATCAAGGCGGTGGCCCGCGACCCCGGCAGCCGCGCCAAGATCGGCGTCATCAGCCGCGATTCGAGCATCGATCCGGTTGGTGCCTGCGTCGGCATGAAGGGCAGCCGCGTACAGGCGGTGGTGCAGGAACTGCAGGGCGAAAAGATCGACATCATCCCCTGGTCGCCCGATGTCGCGACCTTTGTCGTCAACGCGTTGCAGCCGGCCGAAGTTGCCAAGGTGGTGATGGACGAAGAAGATAATCGCATCGATGTAGTGGTGCCCGATGATCAATTGTCGCTGGCCATCGGTCGTCGTGGCCAGAATGTGCGGCTGGCATCGCAACTGACCGGCCGCCAGATCGACATCATGACCGAGGCCGATGAAAGCGAGCGCCGCCAGAAGGAATTCACCGAGAAATCGGCGATGTTCGAAAGCGAGCTTGATGTCGATGAAACGCTGGCGCAGCTGCTGGTCGCCGAAGGCTTTTCGGAGCTGGAGGAAGTCGCGTATGTCGATCTTTCCGAAGTCGCCAGCATCGAAGGCTTTGACGATGATCTCGCCGCCGAATTGCAGAAGCGCGCCGTTGAAGCGCTAGACCGCCGCGAGGCCGCTGCCCGCGAGGAACGCACAGCGCTTGGCGTCGAAGACGATGTTGCCGCCATCGAGGGGCTTTCCGAAACCATGCTGGTGGTGCTCGGCAAGCGCGGGATCCTGACGCTGGATGATCTGGGCGATCTTGCGACCGACGAACTTGTCGCCAAGAACACCGGCATCCTGAAGGATTTCGGCATCAGCGAAGATGATGGCAACCGCATCATCATGGCCGCGCGTGCGCACTGGTTTGCAGATGAAACCACCGTCGGGGAGGACGCACCCGCGGATGGAACCCGATGAGCATCTGACGCCGCAAGGTCCGGACACCGCGAACGCGGCGTCCCTGCAATTGCCCAGCGCTGCGGCCTTGCCGGAGCGGCGCTGCATCCTGACCGGTGCACATGGCCCGCGTGCCGTGCTGATCCGGCTGGCGGTAGGGCCCGACAACCAGGTGGCTGCCGATCTTTCGGCGCGGCTGCCGGGGCGCGGGGCCTGGATCACCGCCGATCGCGCGTTGTTGGAAAAGGCGATGTCCGGAAAAGGTGGCGGCAAGCTGCGCGGCGCACTGGCGCGGGCGTTCAAATCCAACGATCTGAAGCTGTCGGACGATCTGCCCGACCAGATTGCGGCAGGGCTGCAACGCCGCGCGCTCGACCGGTTGGGGTTGGAAAACAAGGCCGGCAACCTGATCTGGGGTCATGAGCGCATCGGCGAAGCGCTTATCAAGGGCAAGATCCGCCTGTTGATGCACGCCAGCGACGCCCGGCCTGACGGCACCGGCAAGCTGGAGGCAAAGCGCCGTGGGGCATCGCCCGATACGGCATCGATCGTGCTGCCGGTGGGGCGCGATCAATTGTCGATGGCCCTTGGCCGCGAGAATGTTGTACACGCCGCGATATCCGACGCCGCCAGCGCAGCCCGGATCATCGAGACGTTGCAGCGCTGGGCCGTCTTTTGCGGCAACAGTGTCGCCCGTGTAAACGACGACGACGAAAACGAAGTTCAGGCAGACACGGCAGTTGCCGTTGCTGCCGACGAAAGGCATTAGGCGCGACTTGATGAGTGACGACAACAAACCAAAGCTCGGCATGCGAGCCCCCCTCGGCCTGAACAAGGCCGTCGAAGTGGGCAAGGTGAAACAGAGCTTCAGCCATGGCCGCACCAAGCAGGTGGTCGTGGAAGTGAAGCGTGC
>JBBQYI010000096.1:0-7996 GCA_038208825.1 Sphingomonadales bacterium
GGTGGCGCGATAGGTTTTGAGGAAGGATTCCAGCCACATCGTCGCTTCGAGATCGAGGTGGTTGGAGGGTTCATCGAGCAACAGCAGGTCGGGCTGCGAAAACAGCAGCGCCGCCAGCGCGACGCGCATGCGCCAGCCGCCCGAATAGCTATCTAGCGGCCGATGCTGGGCTTCCTCATCAAAGCCGAGGCCAACGAGGATGCGGCTGGCCCGTGCCGCCGCCGTATAGGCATCGATGGCGATCAGCCGTTCGTGGATTTCTGACAGGCGATCCGGATCGGCATGGCTTTCGAGAAGCTGTTCCTCCTCCACCATCAGCGCGGCGCGCTCCACATCGGCGGCGAGCACGGTTTCGAACGGTGTCCCCTGCCCCGCCGGCGCTTCCTGCGCGACATAGCCGAGACGGGCGGACTTCGGCATTTCGACGCTGCCGCTGTCGGGATCGAGCGTGCCGGCGATGACCTTCATCAGCGTGGACTTGCCGGCGCCATTGCGGCCGATCAGCCCGATGCGCCCGCGCGGTGGCAGGGTTGCGGTCGCACTGTCGAGAATGGTCCGGCCACCAAGGCGGACGGTAACGGCGTTCATGGTCAGCATGCCGCGGCCCGTAGCATGCTGCGCTGCGGAAGGGTAGCGGCGGCGCGATAATCGGCGATCGGCGGTGGCTTGCGATGCGCCCGCTCGTTCCGCCGTAGTTTCGGGGGATATTGGCGCATCCATGCGTAAAGTAACGGACTTTTCATTACGAACAGGCAATGTTACGTCACGAAACAGGGACCAGTATCGGCTTCAGTTTACGCGCGACCCGTTCAACGAGTTGTTTGAGAGCATTCCAGCGTGAAGATCCTGCATCTTACTGGTGGCAATCTGGCGTCTGGTGCGGGACGCGGCGCGCATGCGCTGCACAAGGGCCTGGTACAACTTGGCGTGCAATCCCGCTTTCTTGGGCGCTTGCGCCGTGTGCCGCCTGCCGATGTCGATGGTACGCGCTTCCCTGAATGGCAGCGTATTCTGGTGGGCGCCTGCAACCGGCTTTACCTGTCAAAGCTGCGCCGCGCGCATGGCCAGCCCGATGTGCTGTTCCACCCCATTTCCTATGGCTATGCGCCGCATCGGCATCCGTTGATCGGATGGGCCGATGCCGTGCATGTGCAATGGGCGCATGCCCCGACATTCGGGCCGGGGTTCTGGCGCAGCCTGCCCCATTCGCCGCTACCGGTGGTGTTCACGCTGCGCGATATGTGGCTGTTCACCGGTGGCTGCCATTTTTCCGGCACATGCCATGGCTTTGAAACGGATTGCGGCCAGTGCCCGATGCTGCACGGCCCGCCGCAGACGATTACGGCGCGCGACCTTGCCTTCAAGCGCGAAACCGTGCCCAAGGGAACGACCTTTGTTGCGATCAGCAAGCTGATTGCCGATGCCGCGCGCCACAGCGCGGTTTTGCGCGACGCCGATATTCGGATCATCCCGAACTGCATCGATACCGCAAAATTCAGGCCGATCGACAAGCAGGCAGCGCGGCGCCAATTGGGCCTGCCGATCGATGCCTTCATCATTGGTTTTGGCGCGATCAACCTGTCGGAACGTCGCAAGGGTGGCGAGATTATGCAGCAAGCCATCAAGAAGATCGGCATGGCGTTCGATTCCGGCCCACCGGCGCATTGGGCGGTGTTCGGCGGCGAACCTTTCCCGCTGCCCGAAAATGCGACCTGGTTCGGCCTGCTTGACGACAACGCCCGGCTCAACCTGATCATGGCGGCGGCGGATGTGTTCATCATGCCGTCCCTTCAGGAAAGTTTCGGCAAGACGACCGCCGAGGCGCTGGCATCGGCGACGCCGGTCATCGCGTTCGATCACACGCCGGCAGTGGAGATCGTCGATCATGGCAGGTCGGGCTTCATCGTGCCGCATGGCGATGTCGATGCGATTGTCGGCGCCGTCCGCACGATGCAGACGATGCCACGCGGCACACGGCTGGACATGGGGCGGAACGGGCATCGGGCGGTCGAGGCGCGATATTCCCCGGCGGCGGTCGCCCGAATGCATGTTGCGCTCTACACCGAACTGATCGACGCGCGGCGCGCGCTGATGCACTAGCCGAGTTTGCGTCGCGGGTGGGCGATGCGAAAGGCCATTTTTTGTGGCTTCGATGGCCCGAAAATGGCGCGGAAGATGCCACATTTCGTCACAGGTCCGAAATATTTCCTAAGTCTTATCAACTAGTTGATCGATATTAACTAATATCCCGCCGGGGTGTCGGCTGGATTTACAACGCCGATATTGCACCGCAGCGAAACCCCCCGAATTCCGCAAAAATTACAATTCGGCACGATTCTTGCTTGGCAAAGGTCGAGTTCAGTTTGCGGAGAATCAGAATGTCGGGTTTGTTCAGCTTGGGTGTCGCTCTGGCCATTGTCGCAGGCGCCAGCACCGCCGCCGGGGCCGTGACGATCATTCCGATCAGCGCCAGCGCATCATCGGCGCAGGTCGGCCACGCCGCCGGCTTTGCCATCGATCAGGGACCAGGATCAGATCTGACCGATTGGGCGGCGCAAGGCCAGGCGGCTGGCGCCGGGCTGTTCCTCAACCTCGATCTTGGCGCGGCCTATACGCTGGCCAACGCCTTTGTCACTGACCGGGTGTCATCGGGCGGGGCGAATGGTGTGTTTACCGGCAACATCGGCAATTTCACCACGCAGTTTTCGCTGACCGCCTATAGCGACGCAACTTTCACCACGGCGATCAGCGGCCCGCTGGTGTTCAGCAAGTCGGCCCCCATCGGCCCGACTGGCGCAGCCGATTTCCTTTATACCGCCAATCTTGGCGGTCTGCAGGCGCGATTTGTGCGCTATTCGGTGCTGGCGACGGGCAACAGCGCGCGCAATCCGGGGCTGTCGGACATTCGCTTTGCCACTGATGCAAGCCCGGCGCCGGAGCCTGAGACCTGGGCGCTGCTCGGCCTCGGTATGGGGTTGATCGGCCTGACAGCGCGGCGACGCAAGCACAGCGTCACGGCCTGATTGCGGGCCGGCACCCCGGCGCCGCATTCAGCCCTGGCCGAGCAGGAACTCGACTATCGCCCGCACCTTGGCCTGGCGCCATTGTGGTGTCGGCGCGATCAGCCACCATGCCAGCGCCGTTGGTGCCGGATCGCCAATCGCCACGACGCGGCCGGCGGCGAGATCGGCAGCGGCAAGCGTCGCCGGCACCATGGCGATTCCCAGCCCAAGTGCCGCTGCATCGATCGCCAGCCCGGCGTCGGCAACGGTCAGGCCGGGTGCTTCCGGATCGCCCGGGTGCGCGATGCGCGGCAGGGTATCGGCAGCGCCCGGCGCGGCGACAAGCACCAGCGTTTCGGCCGACAGCGTGCGGCCATGGATGCCCTCCGCCGTCGGTTCGCCCGAGAAGGTGATGGCGAGATCGAGATTGGCCTGAGTGAAATCCGGCGTGCCGTCGCTGGCGGCAATGACGAATCGGATTTCGGGGTTTGCCCTCGCATAGGCCGCCAGCCGCGCGCCCAGCCATTTCGCGGTGAAGTCACGCGGTGCGGCGATTGTCAGGCAGCGTGATCCCTGCCCGTCCTGGAGGATGCGCACGCTTTCTTCGAACTGGCGAAAACCGGCGCGCAGTGCCGGCAGCGAGCGTTCGGCCTCCGGTGTCAATTCAAGGTTGCGGGTCATCCGCTTGAACAGCACGACGCCCAGCGTATCCTCCAGCGCACGGATCTGCTGTCCGACTGCCGCCGGGGTGACGGCAAGCTCGTCGGCGGCCTTGGTAAAGCTGAGATGGCGGGCCGCGGCGTCGAACACCCGCAGCGCGTTAAGGGGCAGATGGGTGCGCTTCATGGGATCAATTGATGCTTGGCTTCATGGACGGGTGTTCGAGCGCAAAGGCCGGGATCGTCACATCGAACACCCCGGCTTCGCCGCGCATCACATAATGGCCATGCATGGTACCCGATGATGTGGTGAGCGGACAGCCCGAGACATAATCGAACGCATCGCCCGGCTGGATCAACGGCTGTTGCCCGATGACGCCGGGGCCATCGACGATCTCGCTGTGCGCATTGGCATCGGTGATCACCCAATGGCGCGCGAGCAGCTGCACCGGTTCGGCAGCGCCATTTTCGACACGGACGTGATAGCTCCAGACGTGGCGCGGCTCCAGATCATCCGATTGTTCGGGCAGATAGCGGGGGGCGACGCGCACGGTTATGGTGCCGATACGGGCATTGGTAATCGCCGAATAGGGGAAGATGAGGCGCATCACCATCGCCGTTACAGCCCCGCGCGGGTCAGCGCCTGATCGAGATCGTCGATCAGGTCATCGGGGTCTTCCAGCCCGACCGAAAAGCGCAGCATGCCTTCGGTGATGCCCATTTCGGCGCGCACATCGGCCGAAACGCTGGCGTGGGTGGTGCTGGCCGGGTGCGTCATCAGGCTGCGAGAATCGCCGAGATTGTTCGAAATGTCGATGAGTTCGAGGCCATCGAGCAGCGCGTGCGCCTGCGGCCGGCCGCCATCGACGAACATGGCGATAATGGTGCCACCAAGCGCCATCTGGGTTTTCGCCAGCGCATGCTGTGGGTGGGAGGCAAGGCCGGGATACAGGACGCGCGGCACCCGGGTTTCCAGGAATGTCGCTAGTTTCAGCGCATTTTCGCACGACCGGCGCACGCGCAGATCGAGCGTTTCCAGTGATTTCAGGACCACCCAGGCGTTGAACGGCGACAGGTTCGGCCCGGTGTGGCGGGCAAAGGCGAGATAGACGTCGTTCATCCATTTTTCGGATGCGCAGACGGCACCGGCGAGCACCCGGCCCTGCCCGTCCATCAGCTTGGTCGCCGAATAGGCAACGACATCGGCGCCCATCTCCATCGGCCGCTGCACGACGGGCGAAGCAAAGGCGTTATCGACAACGATGGTGGCACCGGCATCATGGCCGATATCGGCAATGGCCCGGATATCGGAGATTTCAAGGCCGGGGTTGGTCGGTGTTTCGAGGAAGAATGCCTTGGTATTGGGCCGGCGGGCCTTGGCCCAGGCATCGGTATCGCGGGCGTCGACAGTGGTGGTTTCGATGCCGAAGCGCGGCAGGATGGTATCGACCAGCACACGGCAAGACCCGAACAGTGCGCGCCCGGCGACAAGGTGATCGCCCGCCGACAATTGGCAGAGCAGCGCCGCCGACATGGCGGCCATGCCGGTGGCGGTGGCGCGCGCCGCCTCTGCACCTTCCAGAAGCGCGATGCGCTGTTCCAGCATTTCCGTCGTCGGGTTCTGCAACCGCGAATAGGTCATGCCCGGCCGTTCGCCGCGGAACCGCGCGGCGGCTTCCTCGGCGCTGTCATACGCATATCCCGAGGTCATGAAGATGGCTTCGGAGGTTTCGCCATATTCGCTGCGCGCGGTGCCGCCGCGCACGGCGAGCGTTGCGGGGCGCCATTTGGCGGTGATGCTGCGGTCCTGACCGGCGTTGCGTTTCATGTGCGTCGGGATAGCGGCGGCATGGCCGAAGGGCAATGCACCGCAGGGCCGGGCCGCGCGCGCCGCATCAGCGGGCCACAGGCACAATGCTAGATTTCGTCCGCGCCTCGATTGCGCCGGTGACGGTGTTGAAGGCATCGCGCAGCACCCAGGCCCGGGCCGGAGCGCCGCTTTCCGCCTCGGCGGTCTTCAGCGCCCGATCGAGCAACGACCGCGCCGCCGGGCAGCCGGGCGCCCGCCGGCCGATATCGGCAACCGCGCCGGCATAGATGCGATAACAGGCTTCGGAGTTTCCGGCGTCATACAGCGGTCCGCCGACATCGATGGCGGCGCCGATGGATTTGGCGATGTCCTGGAGATCGCCGCTCGCACAGCCATCGAGCGCCGCGGGCAGCAGCGTGAACCGGTCCGCCCTTGGCCCGGCGGGCGTGTTGCCCCGGCCGGTATCCGCCAGCGCCAACAAGCCATCAAAGGCATCGCGCATCGCCCAGGCCTTGTCGGTCCATTCCGAAAGCTTGTCGGCATTGGCAACCCCGGTGGCGAGCGCCGCCTTTGGCCCGGCGCACCCCTTTACGGTGCGATCGACCTCCAGCGCTGCGCCAGCATAGATGCGGTAACAGGCTTCAAAATTGCCGTCATTGTAAAGCGGCGCGCCGATCTGGATGGCGCGCGCGATGGCTTCATAGGTGGCACGCAATTCCGGGATGGGGCAGCCGTTCAGGATCAAAATCGGGTGGCGCGGGATGTTGCGGACGATCGCTTTTTCGGCATAAGCCGACAATGGCTTGGCCTCCTTGCCGGCGAGCAGCGCCTTCGCAGCATTGATTGGTACGGCAAAATTCAGGTTCTGGCCCTTGGTGATGACGAACGTCGAAACGCCGATCACCTCGCCGCGTTCGTTGAACACCGGGCCGCCGGAGGAGCCGGACGAAATAGGCGCGGAGATCTGCAACACGCTGCCATCGTCGAACTGGCGCACGCCGCTGAGCAGCCCGTCCGAAATCGTATCGCCAAAGCCCAGCGGGTTGCCGATCGCCACGACGCGTTCACCCACCGCGGCGGATTCCGAATCGCCCAGCACCAGCGGGCGCTGGCCGCGCACGCCGATGCTCAGCACGGCGAGATCATGCGCCCGGTCGATGCCGATGACCTCGATATCCTTGTGCTCGACCAGGTCGGCGGTGACGACAACCGCCTCGCCGGCACCGCGAATGACGTGGAAATTGGTCAGAATCCGACCATCGGCACCGGCGAAGAAACCCGTGCCCTGCCCGTTTGGCGTGCGGATGAGCACGATCGATGGAATGGCGATGCGGGCGATCTGCGCCGGGGTGAGCGGGCCGGTTTGCGGTGCTTCGACTACCGGCTTGGCGGCCGGGGCTGCGGGTGCGGGCGCGGGGGCGGCACCGGCGGGCATCGCTGCCCCCAGCAACAGCAAGGCCATCGCATGACCGGCCACGCGCCGTCCCATGGTCGCGACGCGCGGATTGATGGCTTTCGGTTGCATCACGTCCCCCGGGCGCGACCTTCCGCGCTGCACCGGCATGCAATCACATTCACTGCCAAAGCGGAAGCGGGCGATTGGTAGCGGCCGGGCCTTGCCTGCCGCACCGCCCGATCACTCAGCCGGCGCTGGCACGGCCCCGGCAGGCGGCCCTGCCCCGGCGGATGATTCAGTCTCCGGTGCATGGCCGCGCACGATCAACAGATACATCACCGGCGTAACGATCCGGCTGAGCAACGTCGAGGAAATCAGCCCGCCGATGATCACCCAGGCCAGCGGTGAATAAAGCCCGGACCCGGACAACGCCAGTGGCAACAGCCCGCCGATCGCGGTGACAGAGGTGAGCAGCACCGGCAGGAAGCGGACTTCACCGGCGCGTTCGATCGCCTCACGCAGTTCCATGCCGCGCTGGCGCAATTGCGTGGTGAAATCGACCAGCAGGATGGAGTTTTTGATCTCGATGCCGATCAGCGCAACAAAGCCGATGACGGCGGTATAGCTGATCGAATTGCCGGTCACGAACAGCGCGACGATGCCACCGAAAATGCCCAGCGGGATGACCCCCGCCACTACCGCCGTTTCGCGGAACCGCCCGAATTCGATGACCAGCACGCCCAGGATACCGAACACCGCCAGCGCGATGATCGGGCCCAGCCCGCCAAAGCTCTTGGCCTGCACTTCCGCTTCGCCGCCAACGTCAAAACGATAGCCCGCTGGCAGTTTCACCTTGTCCAGCGCCGCCAGCACGGCGGTGTTGACCTTGCCAGTCAGGAAGCCCGGCGCGATCTGTGACTGGACATAGACGACGCGCTGCTGGCGTTCGCGGTTGATCTGCGGCGGCGCCGAATCGAGGCGCGGCGTCGCGATCTGGCGCAGCGGGATGGCGCCGGTGGCGCTGGGCACATAGACCTTGTCGAGATCGGAAAGCTCGTGCCGGATATCCAGCGGCAGGCGGACGACGACATTATAGCTGTCGCCTTCCTTGTCGCGCAGCCGCCCGGCC
>JBBQYI010000097.1:0-7929 GCA_038208825.1 Sphingomonadales bacterium
CCGTGATCGGCCAGGCTTACAAGGTGGCGTTCTACCTTTCCGGCAATCCCGACGGCGGATTGGGCCAGAAAATGGCCACCGTAGCCGCAACCGGCTACGCACCGGGATCGTTCATTTACACCGTCGGCGGCGCCAACAGCCATACCAATATGTTGTGGGAACGCTTCTCCTACACCTTCCGCGCCGCTGCAACCACGACGCAATTGTCGTTTACCAGCGCGACGCCGACGGCTTTCGGTCCGGCGCTCGATAATGTGTCGATCTCGGCGGTGCCAGAGCCGGCGATGTGGGCAACCATGATCGCGGGCATGGCACTTGTGGGGGCTGCGGCGCGCAGACGGCGGCGCAACATGGCCGTCGCCGCCTGAAAACCATCGCCTGAAAACCATCGCCTGAAAACCCCGCATCGGCAGGCGCATTGCGCCCGCCGATGTTCGTTGTGCGCTGCCGAACCCGCCGGTGCAGCTTCCGCCGCCCGCCCGCCGGGAACGGATGATCAGTCCCGGCACAGACAAATGAAAAATCATATAAAGATATCTTTATGCTTGCCCCGAAGGGCTGTCGCATCTATGTCCCGACCATTCCCCCGAATACAGGGTCAGCCCCATGGCCACCCAGATGAAATCCGGTTTGAACGATTATGCCGCGGACATCGCCTTCCAACCAGCGATAGAGGTCCTTTACCGTCACGCCGAAACTGGTGTCGGTTTGCGGGACGGTGGCGGTCGGCGGATAGGCGAGCGGGGCGGCGATGGCGGCGACGGGCAGGGCGGCGATCAACAGGGCGGTGAGGCTGGAAAGGGACATGATGCTCCGAGGGGCAGAATAGGGCCAGCCGCCACATTAGCCGCGTTGTTGCCCGGCGTGCCAGCCCCCCGGTGATGCTGCATCAGGGCGTGCGGCTGGCCTGCACATTGAATGGTGCCGGATAGCCGGCATTGCCAAAGCTTTCGGAAATCAGCCGGTTGGTATCGAAGAACACCTGCCAATAATGGTCGGTATGGCAATAGGGCCGCACCGCCAGAACGGTGCCGAGCGGGTTGAAATCGATGATCTCGACGTCAGGGGTCGGAAAGGTGAGCACGTTCGGGATCGCCGCCAGCGCCGGTTTCAGCCGGGCGATGGCATCCTGCGGATCGACGCCGAACGCCAGTTGCGCGGTGCGCTCGACACGGCGGTGCGGGTGGGCCGAGAAGTTCTTGATGATGTCGCCCGACACCTTGCCGTTGCCCACGATGGTCTGGACATTGTCGGGGGCGGTGATGGTGGTGTTGAACAGGCCGATTTCGGTCACCGTGCCCTCCACCCCGCCGGCGATGACATAGTCGCCGACCTTGTAGGGCCGGAAGATAATCAGGAACGCCCCGGCGGCGAAATTGCCGAGCAGGCCGGACCAGGCCGCGCCGATGGCCAGGCCGACGCCGGCGAGGAGTGCGGCAAAGCTGGTCGTTTCGACACCGAAATAGCCAAGAATGGCGACGACGAGGACGATGTTGAGGACGACGGCCAGAATGTTGGCGATATAGCGTTGCAGCGTCGGATCGAAATTCCGCGCCGTCAGCACCCGCTGCATGATGCCGATAGCAAAGCTGATCAGCCAGCGCCCGACCATGTAGAGGACGATGGCGCCGATGATTTTCAGCCCGACCGCCGTGATGATCGGTACAGCGCCAGCCCACCAGTCCGTGACCGTCATGTTTCTGCTCCCCAACGAATTGACGGAAGTGTAGCCTGTGCCGTGACTTGGTGAAATGGGCAAAATGGGCGAATTCGCCCCGCCCGGCGGCATCGTCGCCATCTCGATCTACTCCATGATGGTCACTTGAACATCATATAAAGATATCTTTATGCTTGCCCGAAAGTCCGTCCCGGCCTATGTGCCGCTCATCTGCTCATGCAAGGAAAAACCCTGTGGCCACCAACCCCAAAGCCGAATTGAACGATTTTGCCATCGCCGATATCGGCCTTGCCGATTTTGGCCGCCGCGAGATCCAGATCGCCGAAACCGAAATGCCGGGCCTGATGGCGCTGCGCCGCGAATTCGGCGCGTCAAAGCCGTTGAAGGGCGCCCGCATCGTCGGTTCGCTGCACATGACCATCCAGACCGCGGTGCTCATCGAAACGCTTGCCGAACTGGGCGCCGAATTGCGCTGGGCGACCTGCAACATCTTTTCAACGCAAGACCATGCCGCCGCCGCCATCGCCGCGCGGGGCATCCCGGTTTATGCGATCAAGGGCGAAAGCCTGGCCGATTATTGGGACTATGTCGGCCGTATCTTCGATTGGGGCGATACCACGTCCAACATCATTCTCGATGATGGCGGCGATGCCACCATGTTTGCGCTATGGGGTGCCAAGCTGGAAGCCGGCGAAAGCTTTGGCGAGCCCGAGAATGAGGAAGAAGTCGAGTTCCAGCGCGCGCTGAAGGCGTTCGTGAAGGCCCGCCCCGGCTATCTGACCGAGACGGTCAAGAACCTGAAGGGCGTTTCCGAAGAAACCACCACGGGCGTCCACCGCCTGTATGAAATCGCCAAAAAGGGCCAGCTGCCGTTCCCGGCGATCAACGTCAACGACAGCGTCACCAAGTCGAAGTTCGACAATCTTTATGGCTGCAAGGAATCGCTGGTCGATGCCATCCGCCGGGCGACCGATGTGATGCTGGCCGGCAAGGTTGCCTGTGTCGCGGGATTTGGCGATGTCGGCAAGGGCAGCGCCCAGTCGCTGCGCAACGGCGGCGCGCGCGTCATGGTGACCGAAATCGATCCGATCTGCGCGTTGCAGGCGGCGATGGAAGGCTTTGAAGTCGTCACGATGGAGGAAGCCGTCACCCGTGCCGACATTTTCTGCACCGCCACCGGCAATGCCGATGTCATCACCGCCGAACATATGAAGGCGATGAAGTCCAACGCCATCGTCTGCAACATCGGCCATTTCGACAGCGAGATCCAGATTTCGGCCTTGTCCAACTATAAATGGACCGAAGTGAAGCCGGGCACCGACATCGTGGAGTTCCCCGACGGTAACCAGATCATCGTTCTGGCCAAGGGCCGCCTCGTCAACCTCGGCTGCGCCACCGGCCACCCGTCGTTCGTCATGTCGGCCAGCTTCACCAACCAGGTGCTGGCCCAGATCGAGCTTTGGAACAACGCCGGCACCTATGAAAACAAGGTCTATGTGCTGCCCAAGCATCTCGATGAAAAGGTCGCCATGCTGCATCTGGAAAAGCTGGGCGTGAAGCTGACCAAGCTGAGTGACAAGCAGGCCGGCTATATCGGCGTGCCGACCAGCGGGCCGTTCAAGCCCGATCACTACCGCTATTGATCCTGCGTCGCATATGCCCCTCGCCGTGGTGGAGGGCATGGCGATAACCTGCCAGATACAGGCTGCATCGGCCCGCCATGTCACGCATCCTTGCCACCCGGGCTGATACAGAAGCGCTTGGTGCGGCCATCGCCGCTGTGCTGCGTCCCGGCGACATCATCGCGCTGTCCGGCGATCTTGGCGCTGGCAAGACCTGCCTTGCCCGCGCCATCATCGCGGCGCTCGGTTGGCCGGGGGATGTGCCGTCGCCAACCTACACGCTGGTCCAGAGCTATGACCCGCCCGATGTCCGTGTGCCGGTCTGGCATGTCGATCTTTACCGCATCGAGAACCCGGACGAAGCCGACGCGCTCGGGCTTTTCGAAACTGATGCGGCGCTGATTATCGAATGGCCCGAACGGCTGGGCGCACGTTTGCCACCCGAAACGCTGAAATTGCGACTTGAAGGCAGCGGCGATGCACCTCGGCGCTTGACTTGGGAAGCGGCCCCGGCTTGGGAAGGCCGGTGGCCACCGCTCCCCCCCCAATGATTCCGCCCGCCGGGGCGCCCGCCTTTCTTGCCCGGCACGGCTGGGGCGGGGCGCGCATCGCGCCGCTGGCCGGCGATGCCTCGTTTCGCCGCTATTTCCGGGTGCATCAGGGTGATTCCACCGCCGTTTTGATGGATGCGCCGCCGGACAAGGAAGATTCGCGGCCCTTCCTCGCCATCGGCAAGCAATTGCACGATCTGGGTTTTTCGGCGCCGCAACCGATGGCGACGGATTTCGATAACGGCCTGTTCCTGCTGGAAGATTTCGGCGATGACCGCGTTGGCCCGGTGTTGGCGCGCGATCCGGGCCGGGAACGCGGCGTTTATGAAACCGCCGTCGATATCCTGGCCGCGCTGCACGACCATCCGGCGCAGGGTGTCGCCGCCTATGCCGAACCCGAATTGCTGCGGGAGGCGCGGCTGTTCCCCGATTGGTATCTGCCGGCCGTCGGCAGCGCCGAGGCCGCCGGTTATGATGCCGCCTGGCAGCCGTTGTGGGCGCCGGTGCTCGCCGGGCCGCCGGTGCTGGTGCTGCGCGATTATCACGCCGATAATCTGATGATCCTGAACCGCCCCGGCCTGCAGGGCCTTGGCCTGCTGGATTATCAGGACGCGCTCGCCGGCCACCCGGCCTATGATCTGGTGTCGCTGTTGCAGGACGTGCGTCGCCTGGTGTCACCCGAACTTGAGGCGGCGATGCTCGATCGCTATATCGCTGCGCGGCCGGATATCGATGCCGCCGCGTTTCGAACTGCCTATGACATTCTGGGCGCGCAGCGGAACATCAAGATCCTGGGCGTTTTCACCCGGCTCTATGTCCGCGATGGCAAGGCGAGTTACCCGGCCTTTCACCCGCGGCTGTGGGAACTGGTCGCCCGCAATCTGGAACGCCCGGCGCTGGCACCGGTGGCCGACTGGTTCGCCGCCCATGTTCCGGCGTCTGCCCGCCACGGTGTAAAGGTGCCTGCATGAACGCCCGGCCACAGCTTGCCATCCGCCCGCATGTTGCTGTCGAGGTGCCGGCCGCGGCGATGGTGCTGGCGGCGGGGCTGGGCAAGCGCATGCGCCCGCTGACCGCGACCCGGCCCAAGCCGTTGATCGAAGTCGCGGGCCGAACGCTGCTGGACCGCGCGCTGGATCGGGTGGAGGCGGCGGGCGTCACCACCGCCGTCGTCAACGCGCATTATTTCGCCGATCAGATCGATGCGGCGATCAAGTCGCGGCGTGGCGGCATGACGCTGAAGGTGTCCGACGAACGCGCCCAATTGCTCGAAACCGGCGGCGGTGTGGCCAAGGCGCTGCCGCTGATCGATGCCGATCCCTTTTATGTCGTCAATTCCGACAATATGTGGATCGATGGGTCAGCCGACACGCTCCGGTTGCTCGCCCAACGCTGGAACCCGGCGCAGATGGACGCGCTGCTGCTGCTGGTGCCGCTGGCCCGCGCCAATGGCTATGAAGGCCGTGGCGATTTCCACATGGACGCCATGGGCCTGGTGCGGCCGCGCGGCGATGTGCGCGTCGCGCCGTTCGTTTATTCGGGGCTGCAGATCATCGGCCGCCACCTGTTCGATGGCGAACCCGTCGAGCCATTTTCCATGTGGCGGGCGTGGAACAAGGCGCTGGCCAATGATCGGCTGTATGGCGCGGTGCATCAGGGATTGTGGTTCCACGTCGGAACGCCGGCGAGCGTTGGCGAAACCGAGGATCTGCTTGCCAACGCCTGAACCCCGGTTGCAAAAGGGCTTCCGCCTCGCAACCGCCGGAATCCGATGACGCTTTATTCGATCCCGGCCCATGTCGCCTTTGTCGATGCACTGGCACAAGGGCTGATCGACCGCACCGCTGGCGACAAGCTGGCGCTGGCCCGGGCGCTGGTGCTGCTGCCCAATCGCCGTGCCGTGCGGGCGCTTACCGATGCCTTTGTGCGCCGTGCCGATGGCGGGCTGTTGCTGCCCCGCATGATGCCGGTGGGCGATCTGGATGACGACAGTTTCGATCGGCTGGCCGGGGGCGACACCACGCTGCCGCCCGCCGTGCCGGCGTTGCTGCGCCGGCTGGAACTGGCGCGGCTGGTGCGGGCGATGCCCGGCAGCCGCGAGGCCGGGCGCAGCGCGGTGGAGGCGTTGCGGCTGGGCGATGCGCTGGGGTCGACGCTCGACACGCTGCTGGCCGAGGAAATAGATCCGGAGCGGCTGCGCAGTGCCGTGGAAAACGCCGAGCTTGCCGAACATTGGCAGGCGACCTTGGCGTTCCTGGATGTCGTCATCACCGCCTGGCCGCCGGCCCGCGCCGCGATGGGCGGCAGCGATCGCGGCACGCGGGTGGCGGCGATGATCGATGCGCTGGTGGCGCGCTGGGCCAAGGTGCCGCCGCCCGGCCTGATCGTTGCTGCCGGTATCACCGGCAGTTCACCGCCGCTGGTCCGCCTGCTTGCCGCCATCCGCGCATTGCCCGCCGGGCTTCTGGTGCTGCCCGGCCTTGATACCGATGCCAGCCCTGCCGCCGCCGCGCGCTGGGACGCCATCCGTTGCGCTGCTGCCGATATTGAACCCGCCGAATCTGCCGGCCGCGATTCCGAATCGCACCCGCAATATGCGCTGAAGGCGCTGCTCGCCCGGCTGGGGGCGACGCGCGCCGATGTTGCCGATTGGGGCGTCGCCACCGCACAGGACGGCCCCGCCGCGCGCACCGCCGCCGTGATGGCCGCGATGGCGCCCGCCGCCGCTGCCGCCGATTGGCACCGCGCGACCGTGCCGGCCGAAGCCTTTGCCGGCGTCACCGCTGTCGAAGCTGCCACGCCGGCGGAGGAGGCTCAGGTGGTTGCCCTCGCGCTGCGGCGGGCGCTCGCCGAACCGGGGCGCAGCGCGGCGCTGGTGACGCCCGACCGGGCGCTGGCCCGCCGCGTCGCCGCGCATTGCCGCCGCTGGGGGCTGCTGGTCGATGATACCGCCGGCGTGCCGCTGCGCCTGACCCCGCCGGGTGCGCTGGCGCTGGCGCTGGTAGAGGCGCTGGCGCAGGGCTTTTCCCCGGTGGCGTTGCTGGCCGTGCTCAAGCACCCGCTGGTCGCCGCCGGTGATGACCGGGTTGCCTGGCTCGGCAATGTCCGCCGGCTCGATCTGGCGCTGCGCGGTGTGCGGCCGCCGCCGGGGCTCGAATCGATCGCCGAACAGCTCGAACGCTGGCACGCCGATGCCGCCGATCGTCGCCGCAAATCCAGCATGACGCAGGACCGGGTGGTGGCGCTCGCCGCGCGCGACAAGGCGCTGGCCGCATGGTGGGAAACCGCCGCCGTCATGCTGGAACCGGTGGCCCGTATCGCCGACCGGCCCGATACCGATCTGGCAAGGCTGGCCGCGGCGTTGCGCACCACCGGAAATGCGCTGTGCGGAGACACGCTGTGGCGCGGCCCCGATGGCCGGGCGCTGGCGGCGCTGCTCGACAGTCTTGAGGCGGATGGCAGCGTGTTTGGCGGCTTTCCGCTCGATGATGCGCCGGCGCTTGCTGCCGCGCTGTTGTCCGATATCGCGGTGCGGCCGGGGCAGGGCGGCCACCCGCGCCTGCGCATCCTGGGGCCGTTGGAATCGCAATTGCAGCGCGCCGACCTGATGATTCTTTCGGGCCTGAACGAAGGTATCTGGCCCGGCCGCCCGGCGCCCGATCCCTGGGCGGCGCCTGCCATCCGCGCGGCGCTCGGCCTGCCCGGCCTTGCCCGCGCCACCGGGCTTGCGGCGCATGATCTGGTCGGCGGCATGGGCGCGCCGCGCGTGCTGATTACCCGCGCCCGCCGCGATGCCTCGGCGCCGCTGGTGCCGTCGCGGTTCTGGCTGCGATTGCAGGCGTACAGCGGCGGCATCGCGCCCGATGACGGGTTGCTGGCGCTGGCCCGCGCCATCGATGGCCGGGGGCAACCGCAACCGGCATCACCGCCGATGCCAACGCCGCCGGTCGATCGCCGCCCCAAATCGGTGCGGCTGACGTCCATCGACACGCTGGTCAGCGACCCGTTCGCCTTTTACGCCCGCGAAATCCTGCGGCTGGAACCGCTCGATCCGCTCGATCAGGACCCGACGCCGGCG
>JBBQYI010000098.1:0-7591 GCA_038208825.1 Sphingomonadales bacterium
GGATTGTTCGCCGGATTTGAAATCCCAGCCACGAAGGGCGGCTATCGGCGCGGCGAGCCTTGCCCGCATCGGATCGGTGGCGGGCAGGCGATCCCAGGCGGCGATGACGGTGGGGACGAGATCGGCGAAAGCGGTCAGATATGGGTCATAGGCGGCGTTCAGCAGTGTATCCCGGCTGAATTTCGGGGTGGCGTTAAGGACGCGGATATAATGCGGACCGCGCGGGTTTTCGCCGGCCGAGTCCATGTAGCGGGGGAAGTCCGCAGCCTTGGGGCTGTCGGCGCCAGCGGCGGACCAAGGCCAGTTGTTGCTGTTGGCGACCCAGCCATTGGCCGGGTTGATGACCTGCGGCAGTTCGGAAAGCTTGTGTTCGCCCTGCCATGCGGTTGCCGGGTCGCTGCCATCGACGGGCTGGGTGTAATCGAAGCGGTTGTCGCGCACCGGCACGAATTGCGGGTGGAGATAGGCGATATTGCCCTTGTCGTCGGCGAACAGCGTGTTGTTGGACGAATTGGCCTTGAGTTCCGCGACCTTGAGGAAGGCGGGGAGATCATTGGCCTTGGTGCGCAGGAAGGATTGTTCGAGCGCGGCGAGCGGCTTGTTCATCAGATCGACGCTGATCCATTTGCCGTTTTCGCTGCGCACCACCGGGCCATGGATGGTGCGCCAGACGGTGAAATCGCGCGACGCCATGCTGCCATCGGCGGCGCGATAGGGAATGGTGATGCTTTCGGTCGTGACCGGCCGCCATTGCTTGCCGAATCGATAATCCAGTTTGCCACTAAGCGTCCGCGTCGTTTCGGCGAATTCATCGATGACATCGACGCCGCTGGAGGTGTGCATCCAGCCGGCGTGGCCGTTCCAGCCCTGATAGGTGAAGAATTGCCCCCAGGTCGCGGCGCCATAGGCGTTGAGCCCTTCATCGCTGGTCACTTGCGCTTCGGCGCGGAAGAAGAAGCTGGTGTGCGGGTTGATGAGCAGCAGGGCGTGGCCGTTGCTGCTGTGTGATGGCGCGATGGCGATGCCGTTGGAGCCGAGCGGTTCGACCAGCACACGGCCGGTTTCGGCGTCGGAGAGCGCGACCTGTTTTTGGGTGTAGAAGGATTCGAGTTTCGCCAGCGAGATGCTTTCGATGTCGCCGCCGATGCTGCCTTCGCTGAACGACAGCGCCATCCAGGGTTCGAAATGCGTGATGACGCGGGGTTTCACCTGTGGGTGGGTGTGGAGGTAGAAGTTGAGCGCATCGGCCCAGCCGACCATCAGCTTTTTCAGCCAGGCCGGGCTTTTGGCGTAGTCGGCCTTGAGCGTTGCCGGCTGGATGAACATCTTCATCCGGAGGTCGCGCCAGATGGCGGCTTCGCCCTCGGTTTCGGCAAGGCGGCCCTGCGCGTTGATGAAGTTGGTTTCGACGCGGTTGAAATCGTCTTCGGCCTGGGCATAGATCATGCCGAACACCGCATCGGCATCGGTCTTGCCCTTGATATGGGCGATGCCCCAATCATCCCGCGTGATCGTCACCCTTGCGGCGGTGGCCTGTTGGCGGGCCAGTTCCGGGGCGGCGGCGGCGGGCGCGGTGGTGAGCAGCAGCGCGAGGATGAGCAGGCGCGACGGGGCGAGATATGTGACCATGGCGCAAGGCTATGGGCGCAGGTCGGTTGCGACAAGTGCTTTGTGGTCAGTTTGGCTCGGCGGGTTTCTTGAGCAGCAGCAGCGCGATCAGGCTGGCGCCGGAAATCGCCGCCAGATACCAGCCGACGGGTTGCAGCCCGCCCGCATCGGCGAGTGTCTGCGCGATGACCGGCGCCAAGCCGCCGCCGATGATGCCGCCAAGGTTGAACGCCATCGAGGTGCCTGTATAGCGCACTCGCGCCGGAAACAGCCCCGGCAGCCAGGCGCCCAGCGGCCCATAGACAAAGCCCATGACGAACAGCGACAGCGCCAGATAGACGAACACCAGCGGCATCGAACCGCTGCCCAACAACGGCGCTATGGCGAGCCCGGTGGCGATAGCGGCGACGCAGCCGGCGATGAGCACGCGGCGCGGATCGAACCGGTCCGACAGCCAGCCGGCCATCAATATGCCCAGCGCGAGGAACAGGATGGCGCCGATCTGCAGGCCAAGGAAGGTTTCACGCGGATAGCCGAGTTTGGTGGTGCCATAGCCAAGCGCAAAGGCGGTGGAGAGATAGAACAGCGCGAAACAGGCCATGACGCCCAACGTGCCGCCCAAGGTTTCGCGCCAGTGCAGGCGCAGCAGTTCGGCGATCGGCACGGCGGGCGGCGGGCCTTTTGCGGCCATGGCGGCAAAGGCCGGGGTTTCGGTGAGTTTCAGCCGCACCCACAGGCCGACGGCGACGAGCGCCGCGCTGGCAATGAAAGGCAGCCGCCAGCCCCAATCGCGGAATTCGGTATCGGAAAGCCACAGCCCGAGCAGCAGGAACAGGCCGTTGGCGGCGATGAAGCCGACCGGCGCGCCCAATTGCGGGAACATGCCGAAGCGGGCGCGATAGCCCGGCGGGGCGTTTTCAACCGCGAGCAGCGCCGCGCCGCCCCATTCACCGCCAAGCCCGAAGCCCTGGCCAAAGCGCAGCACGCAGAGCAGCACCGGCGCCAGCCAGCCGATGGCGGCATAACCGGGCAGGAAAGCGATGGCGAAGGTGGAGCCGCCCATCAGCAACAGGCTGGCAACCAGCGTCGATTTGCGGCCGATGCGATCGCCGAAATGGCCGAACACCAGCGCGCCGACGGGCCGGGCAAAGAAGGCGACGGCAAAGCTGGCATAGGCCGCGAGCAATTGCGTGGAGGGTTGATCGGCGGGGAAAAACAATGGGCCAAAGACCAGCGAAGCCGCGGTGGCGTAGATGTAGAAATCGTAAAATTCGACCGCGGTGCCCACGAGGCTGGCGGTAAGCACCCGGCGGTGGCTTTGGCCGCCGGTGGCGGTGCTGGTGATGGCGATGGTCCCCATGCGGTGTGCGTGGCGGAGGCGCGGGCGGGGCGTCAAGTGTTTTGCGGCAATCCGCACCCGGTGCCGTTCATTCCGCCGCGAGGCGTGGATGCGGGACCGGCCGCGATATGGGGAAGCGCAACAGCCGCCCGGCCTCGGGCACATAGGCGGCGAGCGGCGGCGGCATCACCGCGGTGATCGCCGGGTCTGTCACATCAAGCCCGCCGGTGAAGGCGCCATAGGCTGGCAGGATGATCTTGGTGGGGGAGACGGCGAAGCAGCGGCGCACGATGCGCCGACCACGGATGCTGACGGCGACCTTTGGGTGGAAATGGCCGGACAGTTCGGGGGCGGGATCGGCGGGATCGGCTTCGTGGCGCAGGGTGAGCGGGCCGATGCGGGCCTCGGCCATCACGCGGCCGCCCAATGCGGCGGCGGCACCGTCATCATGGTTGCCGGTGATCCACAGCCAGTCGAGATGGGCGGTGAGCGATTTCAGCGCGGCGCGAGGCCCGGCGGGCAGGCGCGCCGGGCCGCCGGCATCGTGGAAGCTGTCGCCAAGACAGAACACACGGCGAGCGCCGGTCGCCTCCAGCGCGTCGATGAGCGCGGCCAGCGTATCGGCGCTGTCATACGGCGGCAGCAGCCGGCCGCGCCGGGCAAAGGCGCTGGCCTTTTCAAAATGCAGATCCGCGACGAGCAGCGCCGATTGCGCCGGCCAGTGCAGCGCGCCACAGGCCATCGGCACCAGCGTTTCGCCCGCGAACGAAAGGGAAACATCCATGACCGGGCTGTGCACCATCTGCGGGGTGTGGTGCAAGTCTGGTGTCAGAACGCCGTCGTCGCGCCGATGGCATCAATGCCGGCTTCGTGATTGCTGAGCAGGCGCGCGGCGATGGGGCGGAACAGCAGTGCCAGCACAACGCCGAGCCCGGCGATGGCGGCGTTGAGCGCCCAGAATTTCGCCGGGCCGAGCGGTTCGTAAAAGCGGCCGAGCCAGCCCAGCGCGACATTGCCGATGCCGACCGACATGAGCATGATGCTCATCATCGTTGTCACCGTCGGCGCCGGGGCAAAGCGCGAGACGAAGCTGTTGGTTGGCGGATCATACCAGCCATAGCTGAGATCGAGAAGCACGAAGAACGCCAGCACCATGACCAGCGGCACCAGCGCGGTCGTTGCCGCCCAGCAACCGATGGCGAGCAGGGCATAGGCGCCGGCGACGAGGCTGCCCGAAATCGCCATCTTGTAGAAAGTGTCCGGTTCCCGCTGCCGCTTCGCCAGCCAGCGCCAGATCGGCACGCAGACGGCGACTCCGACGATGGTCATCAGGCCATCAAAGGTGAGCAGCCAGGTCGTCGGAAAGGTGAGGCCCAAGACGTTGCGATCGACATGGGTGGAGGCCCAGATGATGACCAGATCATAGGCCTGGAAGGAGGCGATGTTGACGGGGATGGTGACCAGCACAAGCAGCAATATGGCGATGATGGCGCGCCAGCCGTCGCGGGTGACGGGCGCGGGTGCCACATCATGGCGTTGGCGATCCGGTGGCAGATATTTGGCGCCGGCAAGATAGGTGCTGAGCCCCACGGCCATGCCGAGCGCCGCGACACCAAAGCCATAGTGCCAGCCGTAGAGTTCGCCCAGCGTCCCGCAGATGAGCGGCGCCATGAAGGCACCCACGTTGAGTGCGATGAGGAAGATGCTGAAGGCCGTGCTGCACCGCGCGTCGCCGGGGCGGTAGAGATTGCCGACCTGGGCGTACATATTACCCTTCAGGCAGCCGGCGCCGAGCACGAGGCAGGCGAGCGCGGGCAGGAAAGCGGCTTCGAGCGACATCAGCAGATGGCCCGTCGCCATCAGCAGCAGGCCGAGCACCACCGTCTTGCGCTGGCCGAGCACGCGGTCGCCAAGCCAGGCGCCAATCAGCGGGGTAAGGTAGACGAACCCGGCGTAGAGGCCGAAAATCTGCGCGGCGAGCGCGATGACGGTAAGCGGGCCGGTGATCGATTCCAGCCCGGCACGAAAGCCGGCAAAGCCCAGCACATGTTCGACATGGCCGGGCAGCAGCAACTGGTTGACCATGTAGAGGCCGAGCAGCGATTGCATGCCATAGTAGGAGAAGCGTTCCCAGACCTGGGTGAAGGCCAGATAGGCGAGGCCGCGCGGGTGGCCGAGGAAGGATGTGTCGTCATAGTCCAGCGCCATGCAGCGGCCCCCCGGCGGTCAAGGATGCAGGCTCGCAGCTATGCCGGGGCGGTGCAACGGGGGAAGCGACGTATTGCCCACACCTCATGTGGCTGCCAGTGTCATTTCGCCGTGTCGACCGGCGGGATGGCCTTCAGATAGGCGGCGATGGCGTCGCGATCGGCCTTGGTCAGCTTTGCCATGTTGTTCTGCACATCCACCATGGCGCCGCCGACCGTGTCGTAATCGGGGGTGAAGCCGGTTTCGAGATAGGTGGCGATGTCGGCGGCGGACCATTTGCCGATGCCGGATTTGGCGGGGGTGATGTCGGGGACGCTGCCCTTTCCCTCCAGCGCCGGCGCGCCGCCGAGCCAATGGCTGCGATCGAGCCCGCCGGCACCGCCCAGCGTGCGGGGGGTGTGGCAGACGCCGCAATGGCCGGGGCCTTCGACCAGATACTGCCCGGCGCGAGCGGCGGGTGAGGCGGTGGCGGGCAGAGTGGTTTCGGGGCCGGCGTCGCCGGCAAAGGCCAATTTCCACAGGCCGATGCCGCGGCGGATGTTGAACGGAAAGCCGAGGCGGCTGTCGGGCGCGGCGGTGGCGACGGGCGGCAGGGTGCGCAAATAGGCGAACAGGTCGGCGATGTCCGCCGGGGTCATCCTGGCATAGGATGTGTAGGGGAAGGCGGGGTAGAGGTGGTTGCCTTCGGGGTCGACGCCGTTCTGCATGGCGTTGGCAAAATCGATCAGCGTCCAGTTGCCGATGCCGGCGCCTTTGTCGGGCGAGATGTTGGGCGGCTGGAACGTACCGAAGCGGGTGACCAGCGCCGCGCCGCCGCCAAGCCGCAGTTGCGCGTCGCCCTTGGCACCCTTGGCGGCGTGGCAGGAGGCACAGCCGCCGGCCCAGAAGATGCGGGCGCCGGCGCTGGCACTGCCATTGATGCCGGCAAAGCGCGCCGCATCGACATGGCGCGGTATGGTCAGCGCCCAGAACAGCGCCGCGCCGGCCAGCGCGGCCAGCGCGAGGGTGAGGACCAGCCGCCGCATCGGGCTGCGTTCCCGGCGCTACTTCTTCTTTTCGATGCGGAAGACTTCGTGGCAGGATTTGCAATTGGCGGTGACGGCGAACAGCAGCGGCTTGAAGGCATCGAGGCTCTGCGGCTTGGCATCCATGGCCTTTTTGCTGTCGGCTTCGAATTTGGCGACGGCGGCCTTGAAGTCAGCGGGCTTGGTCCAGATGACAGGGGCGGCTTCGGTATCGCCGCCGGTCTCGCTGCCCTTGGGGAACAGCCCGCCGAACTTGCCGGCCACATCGTGCATGTCGGTAAAGATCATCGCCGCCTTGGCCGCGTCGAACGGTGCCTCGCCCTTGACCATGGCGAACGCCGCCTTGGTGTCCTTGCCATTCTGCTTCATCAGGGCCTGGCGTTGATCGATCGGGCCGGTTTTCGTCATGGGCGCCTGTGCCAGTGCCGGCACGACGGCGGCGAAAGCCATAGCGAGGCCCAGACCGAGGAATTTGCGGTTGATCATCGTTGCTTCTCCGTAAGATAGCCGGGGGATCGAATCAGCGGCCAGTTGACCCGACATCGGCGGAATCGTCAATCGAGGCGCGTTGCCCAAACGCCGGAATCGATTGCATTGTCGTTGAATGAGGAATGTCATCCCGGGCTTGACCCGGGACCCAGCTTCTTCTTGCCTGACAGTGCGCAAAGAAAACTGGGTCCCGGGTCAAGCCCGGGATGACAAATCAATTCCAATACAATCGACCTTAATCGAGGCGCATCGCCTCGGCGGCGAGGGCGTCGGCTTCGATGAGCAGCGCGGTGTCGGCGCTGCCGGGGACGCTTTCGCGGCCGATTTCCAGCAGAACCGGCACCGCCAGCGGCGAGACGCGGTCGAGTTCGACCAGCACCATGCTGGCGGTCGCCTGTTCGAGCAGGCTGGCGAGGCGGTCGATGTCGGTCAACTTGCCGCGGGCGTCGCGCCAGGCGGCGGTGAGCAGGACATGGCCCGGCTCGTGGCGGCGCAGCACGTCATAGATCAGGTCGGACGACACGCTCATCTGCTTGCCGGTCTTGTGCTGGCCGGGCAGGGCGCGGTCGATCAGGCCGCCGATGATCGCCACCTCGCGGAAGGCGCGGCGCAGGAAGGGGGAGGCGGCCATCCATTCGGCGAGTTCATCCTCGAACACCTCCGGGTTGAACAGCGGCCGCGGATCGGTGACCTGGTGCAGGCTCCAGACCGCGACCATGTAATCGCTGCCGACAAAGCCTAGCGGTGCCAGGCCCGCCGCCTCCATGCGCTGGGTGAGCAACATGCCCAGCGTCTGATGCGCGTTGCGGCCGGCAAAGCCATAGGCGACCATGAACCAGCGGCCGTCGCGCTCGAAGGTTTCGATGAGCACATCGTCCAGCCCCGGCAGGCGCGAGCGCAGGCGCTGGATGGCCAGCCATTC
>JBBQYI010000099.1:0-7103 GCA_038208825.1 Sphingomonadales bacterium
TTGGCGAAAGCCCTGCACCAACGGGGCGCCATCGCCTTGGGAGCTGCCCGCATGACCGAAACCTCCTACCCCGTTCCCGCGGCGGCTGCGACCAACACCCGCACCACCATGGCGCAATATCAGGCGCGCTATGCCCAAAGCCTGGCCGACCCCGATGGTTTTTGGGCCGGGCAGGTCGATCGGCTCAATTGGCTGCAAAAGCCGACGAAGATGGGCAATTGGTCCTGGGATCCGGTGGATATCCGCTGGTTCGAGGATGGCGTGCTCAACGTCGCCGCCAACTGCCTCGACCGGCAGGACCCGGCCCGCACCGCGATCATCTGGGAAGCCGATGACCCCGCCACGCCGCCGCGCCACATCACCTACGGCGAACTGCTGGAGGACACCTGCCGCATGGCCAATGCGCTGGTCGCGCTGGGGGTGGAAAAGGGCGATTGCGTGACGCTGTACCTGCCGATGATTCCAGAGGCGGCGGTTGCCATGCTGGCCTGCGCCCGGATTGGCGCGGTGCATTCCGTGGTGTTCGGCGGCTTTTCGGCCGATGCCATCGCCAACCGGATGGAGGATGCGCAAAGCCGTTTCGTCATCACCGCCGACGAGGGCCGCCGGGGGGGCAAGACCGTGCCGTTGAAGGCGACGGTCGACAAGGCGCTGGAAATTTTCGACGGGGTGGAGGCGGTGCTGGTGGTGCGCCACACCGGCGCCAAGGTGCCGATGCACGCCGAACGCGACCATTGGTGGCACGACGTTCGCGCCCAGGTGCCGGCGACCTGCACGCCGGAACCGATGGGGGCGGAGGACCCGCTGTTCATCCTGTATACCAGCGGTTCCACCGGCAAGCCAAAGGGGGTGCTGCACACCACCGCCGGCTATCTGCTATGGGCCAACCTGACCTTTGAAACCGTGTTCGATTATCGCGCCGGGGAGGTATTCTGGTGCACCGCCGATGTCGGCTGGGTGACCGGGCACAGCTATATCGTCTATGGGCCATTGTCGGCCGGGGCGACCGTGCTGATGTTCGAAGGGGTGCCGTCTTACCCCGCCAATGACCGGTTCTGGGCGGTGATCGACCGGCACAAGGTCAACATCTTCTACACCGCCCCCACCGCCCTGCGCGCCATCATGCGCGATGGTGACGAAGGGCCGTTGCGGCATGACCTGTCGTCGCTGCGCCTGCTCGGCACGGTGGGGGAACCGATCAATCCGGAGGCGTGGAGCTGGTATCACCGGGTGATCGGCAAGGGCGCGCTGCCCATCGTCGATACCTGGTGGCAGACCGAGACCGGCGGCGCGCTGATCACCCCGCTGCCCGGCGCGACGCCGACTAAACCCGGTTCGGCGACCATGCCCTTTTATGGCATCGAGCCGGCGCTGGTCGATGCGGAAGGCAGCATCATCGCCCGCAGCGAAGGCGAGGCGATCAACGGCAACCTTGTGCTGCTGCGATCCTGGCCCGGCCAGGCGCGGACGGTGTTCGGCGACCATGAACGCTTTGCGCAAACCTATTTCACCACCTATCGCGGCAAATATTTCACCGGCGACGGCGCCCGCCAGGATGAGGATGGATACTGGTGGATCACCGGCCGGGTCGATGATGTCATCAACGTGTCCGGCCACCGCATGGGCACTGCGGAGGTCGAATCGGCGCTGGTGGCCCACCCCGATGTCGCCGAAGCCGCGGTGGTCGGATTCCCCCACGATATCAAGGGGCAGGGCATCTACGCCTATGTGACGCTCAACGCCGGGGTCGAAACCAGCGACAAGCTGCTCACCGAGCTGAAATATTCGGTGCGCGAACATATCGGCCCGATCGCCATTCCCGATCACCTGCACCTCACACCGGCGTTGCCCAAGACCCGCAGCGGCAAGATCATGCGCCGCATCCTGCGCAAGATCGCGGAGAACGACTTCGCCAATCTAGGCGACACGTCGACCCTCGCCGACCCCGGCGTCGTCGATGCGCTCGTCGAGGGCCGCCTAAACCGGTAAACGCGCAATCCGGTCAGCCGGCCCTGCCTGTCATGCCAGCGCCCGCTGGCATCCAGCCCCGCCGCGCGCCGGCGAAGCCTCCCGGCGTGCGACCATCCCCGCAAAGCTACCCTTGCGACCAATTCGCAAAAAGCACGACCGATACACAATCTCCCCTTGACCATTCTGAGAATAGTTCTCAAAAGCAGCATTATTGCGAACGATTCACAGGTCAAAGATGCGTATTTCTTCCCTTCTTCTCGCCGGCACGATGCTCCTCGCCGGGGTCACGCCTGCCCGCGCCGATGATGCCGAAGGCGGCCTGATCATCGTCACCGCTGCCAAGGACAACGGCTATCGCGCCACTGGCACCGGCTCCGCGACGCGCACCGACACACCGCTGCTCGACGTGCCCCAGACGGTCGACGTGTTCACACGCGACCGGCTTGATGACCAGTCGATCCTGTCGATCACCGACGCGCTGCGCTATGTTCCTGGTGCCGTCGCGGCGCAGGGCGAGGGCAACCGCGACCAAGTGGTGTTGCGTGGCAACAACTCCTCCGCCGATTTCTTTGTCGATGGCCTGCGTGACGACGTTCAGTATTTCCGCGATTTCTACAATGTCGAACGGCTCGAAATCCTTAAGGGGCCCAACGCGCTGATTTTCGGGCGCGGCGGCGGTGGCGGCGTCGTCAACCGTGTCAGCAAGACACCGCAAGCCAAAGCATTTGCGGCGGCCAACGTCGCAGCCGACACGTTTGGCGGCTGGCGGCTTGGTGCCGATGCGGGCGCGCCTTTGAGCGGCGGCGTCAACGCGCGCCTGGCCGGGTTCTACGAGGATGGCCGCAACCACCGCCAGTTCTTCGACATACAACGCTGGGGTATCAACCCGACCATTGGCTTCGATCTGGGCGGACGTGGCAACCTTATCATCGGCTATGAACATGTCGAGGACGATCGCCTCGCCGACCGCGGCGTGCCTTCGGAAAACGGCCATCCACTGTTTGACAAGCAGTTCCGCGACACGTTCTTTGGCGCCCGGGATCTCAACCGATCGGTGTTCAACGCCGATATCGTCAGCCTCGCCGGCGACTATGCGCTGACCGACAATCTAAGCCTGCGTCATCGCACGCGCTATGGCGATTATGACAAACGCTATCGCAACCTGTTTCCGGTAACCGCTGTCGCGGGTGCCGCCAGTGGCGATGATGACGATGACGAAGGCGCCACCGCGCCTGGTGGCGCCGCCAGCGAAAGCATCGGCGTCGAAGCCTATTTCGATACCACGCGGCGCCGCAGCCTGCTCAGCCAGACCGATTTTGTCTTGGAGACCGACACCGGGCCGATCCACCATGTTATCCTCACCGGGATCGAATTCGGCCGCCAGACGACACGAAGCACGCGGCTCAACGGTTTTTTCGATGCCGCCGGAACGCTCCGTGTCCAAGTGCCGCTCGCCGATCCATTCGCGCCGCCAATCCCGATCTTCCGCGCCGGTCCGGGACAGCGCGACAACCGCACCCGTGCCGATATTTTCGCCGCTTTTGTACAGGACCAGATTTCAATCGGCGAGCATGTCGAAATCGTCGCCGGCGTCCGCTACGATCGCTTTCATCTCGATTACACCAACAACCTGGATGGCTCGCAGCTATCGCGGACGGACAATCTATGGTCACCAAGGCTGGGCCTCATCCTGAAACCGGTCAGCGCCGCCTCAATCTATTTCAGCTTCAGCCGCTCCTATTTGCCGCAATCGGGCGACCAGTTCACCAGCCTTTCGGCGTCAATCGCTTCGCTTGAACCTGAACGCTTTCGCAACCTCGAAGTCGGCGCCAAATGGGACATCACGCCCGCGCTCAACGTCGCCGCCGCGCTTTACCAGCTTGACCGCACCAACACCCGCGCCACCGATCCTGTCACCGGTGGTGTCGTTCTCAGCGGCGCCCAGCGTTCAAAGGGGTTTGAACTGGCAATTAATGGCCGCATCTTGCCGAATTGGCAGGCAACGGCCGGCTTCGCTGTCCAGGATGCCGAGGTCACACGCACCACCACCGCGGCGCCGGCCGGCCGCAAGGTGCCGTTGGTGCCGCACACCCAGGTGTCGCTTTGGACACGGTACGATCTCGATCCACGTCTGGGCCTGGGCCTGGGTGTCACCCATCAGGCTCACAGCTTTGCCAGCATAAGCAACGCCGTCACGCTGCCCGCCTATACCCGCATCGATGCCGCAGCTTTTTTCAAGCTGACCGACCGGGTTGACGCCCAGGTCAATATCGAGAACCTGTTCAACACCGGCTATTTCCCGACCGCCCACACCGATAATAACATTTCGACCGGCGGCCCACGGTCGGCGCGTTTTACGCTCCGGCTACGTCTTTGAGCGCCGCATGGCCGGCGAGCACGGTGATGATGCCGGCTTGGGCCATCTGTAGCACCGCGTTGCGATCCAGTGGCGCATCGCCGTCGATTACAAGCCAGTCGAGGCCATGGCGGAACGCCCAAAGCTGGGAGGCGACCGCACCCGGGTCGGCCTTGCCCAGTCACCCGGCCGCCTGTGCCGCGGCAACCATAGCCCTCAGGCTGGCGGCGGGTGCAGCTGCGGCAGCAGCAAGCGCGGGATACGCCGAACGATTTGCCAATTCCGGGCTGCCCATGCGCCGGTAGAGCTCGGGACGGCCCACAACGAACCCAACATAGCTCCGCATGCGGGCAACCAGCCGCGCCGCCAGTGACTCGCCGGCGGTAGCCAGTGCCGCCTGCCTGGATTCGAAAAGCTGCCCGAACCCCGCCACCGCCACCGCCACCGGCGCTGCCAGCGCCGCATGATCCTGAAAGAGGTGATAGCTGGCCATGGGACCGACGCCGCGCCAGCGCCCGCCAAATTCTATGCGTCACTACACAAGGCAGTGCTGACTTAGCCCGATCTTTCGGTGCCGGCGCTCGATGATAGGGTGATGCGAAAACTCTGGGATGACAGCGCAGCGATGGTTGGTATCGCCGGCTGGGTCGAATGAGAACTTAGCAGGGCGGGTAACGATATTCCCACAATCCCATCGGTTCGTCCTTGTAACGGCCAGACGAAAATTGCGCGAAACCGCAGCGTGCCGCAACGGCGATCGATGCGAAATTGTCGGTATTGATCATAGCCACCGCCCGGCGAAACCGCCCTTCGCCCCAATTCAGGGCGGCGCGCACCGCTTCCGTGGCAAACCCCTGCCGCTGCGCGACAATATTCAGACTCCATCCGATTTCCGGATCGCCGTCAAAGCTTTCGATCCCGGTGCGGTGCGCATCCAGAAAGCCGACACTGCCCAGATAGGCGCCACTATCCCGCCGCCGCACCGCCCAGAAACCATAACCGAGCAACACCCAGCTGCCGGCATAGCGCATCAGCCTGGCCCAGCTTTCTTCATCGGACTGCGGCTTGCCGCCAAGGAAGCGCACGACCTGCGGATCCGCCCACATCCGCGCCAGATCGGGAAAATCGGCAACGACATGCGGGGCCATCACCAACCGGTCCGAAAACAGCAGGTTGGGATCATGCATCTCAACCGCCATAGAAGCGCAATCGCCAGCACGCCAGTCGCCATGCTAGAAAATGCCGCGATGATCCGCCTTGCCCGCCCTTCCGACCTTTCGGCCATCCGCGCCATCGAACGATCGGTGGCGGCCATGGCGCGCGGCACCGCCATGGACTTTCCTGCCAACACCGCCCCCAACCAGCGCGGCGACCTGATGACCGCCATCGAGCGCGCGTTGATGTGGGTTGCCGAAGCCTCCGATCCGGACCCGGAAAGCTCCGATCACAGCCCACACCCGGTGGTCGGCTTCCTGTTCGCCGAACCCGTCACCGGCGGCTTCTACCTGCGCGAACTCGCCGTCGCGACGGCGGCGCAGCGCCATGGCCATGGTCGCGCCCTGATGCTGGCCGGTATCGCGGCGGCCAGCGCCCGCGGCGAACCGCTCATCATGCTCACCACCCAGCGCAACCTGCCCTGGAACGCACCTTTTTACGCCCGGCTCGGTTTTCGCATTGTCGAGGACGATGACATCCCCATGGAGGCCCGCCGCCGCCTCGTCCGCCAATTCGCCGCCGGTTTCGATCCAAAGACCCGCTGCGTCATGGCCATGGATCTGTGATGCCCGACCGCGACCGAGATCGTCTTGCCGCCTGGTTACCGTCGCAAAGCCTCGCGCTCATTCCCGGCAGCACGCTGGTACGGTTGGGCGGCGGCATCGCCAACCGCAATGAACGCATCGAACTCACCACCGACCCCGCCGTGCTGCGGCGGCCGCCACCCGGCCTGCTCGCCGCCGGCGCCAGCGACATGGGCCGCGAATGGCGGGTGATTTCGGCGCTGGCCCCGCATTTCCCGATCGTGCCGGCGGCGCTGGCGTTCTGCGACGATCCGGCGGTGCTCGGCACGCCCTTCCTCATCCTCGAATATCGCCCCGGCATCGCGATTGGCTGCACCCTGCCACCCCGCGCCGAAGGTGCCAACGCTGGTGCCGTCGACGGCGCGGCGCTGCTCGATGCGACGCTGGCGCAAATGGTCGCGCTGCACGCGCTCGATCCGGCCGCCATCGGCCTTGGCGCGCTCGGCAAGCCGGAAGGCTTTTACCCGCGCCAACTCGCCGGCTGGCACCACCGCGCCACTGCCGTCTGGCCCGATGGCCTGCCACCTGCCGCCGCCGCTCTTGTCGCCGCGCTCGAAACCGCTGCGCCGCCGCCCGAAACCGGCGCCAGCCTGCTGCACATGGACCTCAAGCCCGATAATCTGCTCGTCGATCCCGCCACCATGGCGCCACTGGCGCTGATCGATTGGGACATGGCGACGCGCGGGCCACCGGGTTTCGATCTCGCCGTGCTGCTGTCCTATTGGATCGAACCCGGCGATCCGGCGGGCGTACTGCCCCTCGCCGCCGTGCCCTCGCTCGCGCCGGGCGCCCCCGGACGCGCCGCCGTCGCCGCCCGCTATACAGCCCTCGGCGGCCATGATCCCGGCCCGCTGGCCTGGCCGCTGGCGCTCGCCCGGCTGCGGCTGGCGGTCGCCTGGATGCAACTCTATCGCAAATGGCAGCGCGGCGAGATGGCGGGGGACCGCTATGCCGGCTTTGAACCGCTGGCGATCGCC
>JBBQYI010000100.1:0-6874 GCA_038208825.1 Sphingomonadales bacterium
GGGGTAATAGGCCAGCGCCACCATGTCCCAAAGCTCCTCGACCTGCCCCAGCATAAGCCCGGTCACTTCGGCACCGAACAATGCCCGGCCGCCGACCTGTTTCAGGCATTCGGTTACGGCGGCGCCATAGCGCATATAGGCTTCACGCCCCGAAAGGTCCGGGTCACGGCCATCGAGATATTCGGCCTTTTCCTTGAAGGTCAGCAGGTTGACCATCACCATCGGGCCATTCACATCGCCGCCAAAAAAGGTCTGGGCCTGTATCGGCTCGGGGTTGATCGCATTATCGACGTGCATATGCGGCTCCTCAGCTTTCGACGCTCAGGTCGTGGCCTTGATGAATTTGTCGATCAGCGCCACCAGTTCGCCCGGCGCATCTTCCTGCAGGAAATGGCCGCCATCCTTGATGATGGTGTGCGGCTGTCCCTTGGCGCCCGGAATGCGCTGGATGATTGCCTTTTCGCCGCCGGCGGTCACCGCGTCCTTGTCCGAAAAGCACGTCAGGACCGGCTTGTCGAACGCCTCCAGCACCTGCCAGGCGGCAAGGTTTTCGGCAACGGAGGCGTGCTGCGGCGTGATCGGCACCAATGTCGGGAATTGGCGGGCGCCTTCCTTGAAGCTTTCATCCGGGAATGGCGCGTCATAGGCAGCGACCTCGGCCGGCGACAATTCACGCTGGCAACCGCCATTGACGATGAAGCCGACCGGAAATTGTTCGACCCGCTGGCTGAACGCCAACCAGGCATCAAAGCCTTCGGACCAGCCGGTGCCCACCGGCAGCCCGGTGTTGGCGATGACCAGCCGGGCAAAGCGATCCGGAAACGCCGCGACGAGACGCAGCCCGATCAGCCCGCCCCAATCCTGGCAGAACAGCGTGATGTTGGTCAGATCGAGCCCGGTCAGCCAATCGGCCATCCATTGGACATGGCGTTCATAGGTGTAGTCACCCCGATCCGCCGGCTTGTCCGATCTGCCAAAGCCGATCAGATCGGGCGCGATGACCCGGTGCCCCGCCGTCGCCAGCGGTCCGATGAACTTGCGGTAGAGATAGGACCAGCTCGGCTCGCCATGCAGCAACAGCACCGGTGCGGCATCGCGCGGCCCTTCGTCGAGATAGTGCAGCCGCATCGCAATGCCGGTGGCGGCGTCGCGAATCTGCGCATAGTGCGGGGCAAACGGGTAATCCGCCATGTCGGCAAAGCGTTCGTCCGGCGTCCGCAGCACCTGCATCGTTCAACGCTCCGCCGTCAGTATTGGCATTCAAAATGCCGTTTTACTGCGGTTTCGTCAACCGGTCAGGTTCGATTGCTGCAATCGCCGTCATCTCCGCCGTCAGCCGCCGCGATGACCGCCAGAAGAACAGCGCCGGGATCAGCCCGAGCCAGGCGGCGCCATACAGCACCCAGCGCACGCTCTCCTCGCCGGCAATCGGCTTGAAGGCATCGGACAACATGCCGAACAGCAGCGGCCCCAGGCCAAGGCCGATCAGGTTTTGCGCGAACACCATCACCGCAGTCGCCATGGCGCGGGTTTCGGGCCGCACCAATTGTTGCGCGGCGGCGTAGGTCGGGCCGTAATAGAGCGAATTGAGGATCGTCGGGATGACCAGCAACGCGACCGCCGCCTGCCATGTTGCAGCGTTATAGGCGATGAACAGCAGCGGCGCCGCAATGGTCAGGCCGATGGCCGGCGCGGTCAACATATGGCGGCGATCATGCTTGCCAAAGCGATCGGCCAGCCAGCCGCCCAGCCAGGTGCCGACCAGCGCCGAAACCCCGACTATGAGGCCGAACCAGAAACCCACCTGGCCCGGCGTCAGGCCGAAGCTGCGGATCAGGAAGATCGTTCCCCACACCGTCTTGCCATAGGACAGGAACGCCACCAGGCCGGCGCCGATGGCAAGCCGCACATAGGCTTTGCTGCGCAGCAATTCGGCGATCGCGTCGCGTGCCGAAACGACAGGTTTTGCAACGGCACGGGCCCGCAACGCCACGGCAGCAGCACCGCGGCGCGGATCGCGCAGCACCAGCCAGACGATGAGGGCGAGCAACAGGCCGGGCATGCCGACGACGAGAAAGGCGCTGCGCCAGCCGACGGTATCGGCCAGGTAACCGCCGATCATGGCGCCCAGCAACGACCCGATGGGGATGCCCAGCCCGTAAAAGGCGATCGCCGAAGATCGCCGTTCGGGCGGCACCACATCGGAAATCAGCGAATGCGCGGCAGGCGTGCAGCCCGCCTCCCCCACGCCGACGCCAACGCGGGCGAGCAGCAATTGACCGTAATTCTGGGCGATGCCGGACACCGCCGTCATGCCCGACCACAGAATGAGCGACACCGAAATCAGGCCGACACGGTTGGCCGAAGGTCGATCAGCATAGCGCGCGATGGGGATGCCGAGCACCGCGTAGAACAGCGCAAACGCAAGCCCGGTCATCAGGCCCAATTGCGTATCCGACAGGCCCAGATCGCGCTTGATCGGTTCGGCCAAGATGGTGACGATCTGGCGATCGAGGAAGTTGAAGATATAGACGAACAACAGCGTCCACAGCAGCAACCGTTCCGAGGTTAAGCGCTCACCGCGCAAACTCGCGCCGCCGGCCGGTGCCGAGACTGTCGCCATGTCATTCTCCCCGGGGCCGTTTCGGCCAACATTGCTTTTTTGCAACGTGCCGAGTTTGCGCGGCGCTGGCAACCGCGCGCATCCGGCAGGTGCGGTGAACCGATTGCCGGGGCATCTGCCGGGTGCCATAGTTTACGAGCCGTTCGGACCCAGGCCGGACGAAAAATCAATTGAGCCGGAGCCAGAGCCAATGGGCGATTTCATCAGCCGCGAAACCATCGGCCGCATCGCCATTCTGCGGATGAACCGGCCCGACACGCTGAACGCCATCGGCACGTTGCAGGATTGCGATGATTTCGTCGCTGCCATCGAGGCGGTGGGCGATGATCCGACGATCAGTTGCGTCATCCTGACCGGTATCGGCCGCGGTTTTTCGGCGGGCGGCAATCTGAAGGCGATGCAGGACCGCACCGGCATCGGCCCACAAAGCCAGCCCGATGGCACGCGCAGCAACTACAAGCGCGGCGTGCAGCGCATAACCCGCGCCATGATGGAACTGGAGGTGCCGGCCATCGCAGCAGTCAACGGTCATGCGGTGGGGCTGGGCTGTGATCTCGCCTGCCTTTGCGACATGCGCATCGCCGCCCAATCGGCGCTGTTTGCCTGCAGTTTCATCAAGGTCGGCATAGTGCCCGGCGATGGCGGTGCCTGGTCGCTGGCGCGGGTCGTGGGTTATGCCACCGCTGCCGAGCTGTTCTTTACCGGCGAACGCTTCGATGCGGTGCGCGCCCGGGAAATCGGCCTCGTCAGCCGGGTGGTGCCGGATGCCGATCTGATGGCCGAAGCCATGGCGCTGGCCGAAAGGATCACCGCCAACCCGCCACGCGCGCTGCGCCTGACCAAGCGCCTGTTGCGTGAGGCGCAGACCGCGCGGATGGACCAGATCCTTGAATTGTCCGCGGCTTTCCAGGCGCTGGCGCACGAAACCCAGGATCACAAGGAAGCGGTTTCGGCCTTCCTCGAAAAGCGTACCCCGTCTTTTACCGGCGACTGACCGGCAATGCGCGCTATGAAGATGCGGCGGCGGCTTCGTCGTTGGTGAGATTATCTTTCTCGCTGCAACCGAACGAGGTCGTTAAAAACCAGCCATGAACCGGCGCCTGTCACACCTTGAACGCCTTGAGGCAGAGGCGATTCACATCCTGCGCGAAACCGTGGCCGAGGCGGCGCGACCGGTCATGCTCTATTCGGTCGGCAAGGATTCAGCGGTGATGCTGCACCTTGCCAAAAAGGCGTTCTATCCGGCGCCGCCGCCGTTCCCGCTGTTGCATGTCGATACGACCTGGAAATTCCGCGCCATGTATGCGCTGCGCGAAAAGGCGGCGCGCGATGCCGGCATGGAGCTGCTGGTCTGGCAGAATCCCGATGCCCGGGCCGAGGGCATCAACCCGTTCGACCATGGATCGGCGGTGCACACGGATGCATGGAAAACTGTGGGTTTGAAGCAAGCGCTCGATCATTACGGCTTTGACGCGGCGTTCGGCGGCGCCCGCCGTGACGAAGAGAAAAGCCGGGCCAAGGAGCGCATCTTCAGCTTTCGCGCCCCGGGGCATCGCTGGGATCCAAAGTCCCAGCGGCCGGAATTGTGGCGGCTGTACAATACCCGCACCAGCCCCGGCGAAAGCATGCGGGTGTTCCCCATTTCCAACTGGACCGAGCTCGATATCTGGCAATATATCCATCAGGAAAACATCGAGATCGTCGATCTGTACCTAGCGGCGGCGCGGCCTGTCGTCGAACATGGCGGCATGCTGATCATGGTCGATGATGACCGGTTTCCGCTGAATGGCCGGGTGCCCGAAATGAAATCGGTGCGGTTCCGCACGCTGGGTTGCTACCCGCTCAGCGGCGCGGTCGAAAGCAGTGCCACCACGCTGCCGCAGGTCATCCAGGAAATGCTTTTGACCACCACATCGGAAAGACAGGGCCGCGCCATCGATCACGACCAGGCGGCGAGCATGGAGAAGAAGAAGCAGGAGGGGTATTTCTGATGGAAGCACCCGATTCTGGTTTTGCGCCCGATCCGCTGATTGCCGCCGACATCAATGCCTATCTGGAAAGGCAACAAGCCAAGAAGCTGCTGCGCGTCATCACCTGTGGTTCGGTCGATGATGGCAAATCGACGCTGATCGGCAGGCTGCTCTATGATTCAAAGCAGATCTTCGACGATCAGCTTTCGGCGCTGGAGGCCGACAGCAAACGCGTCGGCACCCAGGGCCAGGCCATTGATTTCGCGCTATTGGTCGATGGCCTTGCCGCGGAACGCGAACAGGGCATCACCATCGATGTGGCCTATCGTTTTTTCGCCACCGATCGCGCCAAGTTCATCATCGCCGATTGCCCTGGCCACGAACAATATACACGCAACATGATCACCGGCGCCTCTACCGCCGATGCCGCCATTGTGCTGATCGATGCCCGCAAGGGCGTGCTGACCCAGACGCGGCGGCACAGCTATCTGGCCAGGCTGATCGGCATTCGCCATATCATTCTGGCGGTCAACAAGATGGACCTGATCGGTTTCGACCAGGCCGCGTTCGACGCCATCGTCACCGAATATCGCGCCTTTGCTGCCGAAATCGGGCTGACGGATGTTGCCGCCGTGCCGATTTCGGGGCTGGGTGGCGACAATATCACCACGCTGTCGGCCAACACGCCCTGGTATGCGGGGCCAACCTTGCTCGGCTGGTTGGAAGACGTCGAGATCATCACCGATGCCGATCAGGCGCGGCCGTTCCGCCTGCCCGTCCAATGGGTCAACCGCCCTCACCTCGATTTCCGCGGCTTTGCCGGCACGATCAGCAGCGGCGTGGTTGGCGTTGGCGACAAGATACGCGTGTTGCCATCGGGCCGAACCAGCAGCATCGCACGGATCATCGCCAATGGTGGCGACCAGCTGGCCGCCGTTGCAGGCGAAGCGGTGACTGTGACGCTGGCCGATGAAATCGATTGTTCGCGCGGCAATGTCATTGCCGCCGTCGGCGACCCGCCGCAGGTAGCCGACCAGTTCGAAGCGACGATCGTCTGGATGGCTGATGAACCGCTGCTGCCCGGCCGTTCCTATCTGCTCAAGCTGGGCACCCAGACCGTCGCCGCCACCATCCAGCCGCCGAAATACCAGATCAACGTCAACACGCTCGATCAGCTTGCGGCCAAGACACTCGACCTCAACGCCATCGGTGTCGCCGAACTGACCACCGCGGCGCCGATCGTTTTCGAACCCTATGACGACAGTCGCGATCTTGGCGGCTTCATCCTCATCGATCGTATCACCAACGCCACCGTCGCTGCCGGCATGATCAATTTCGCGCTGCGCCGGTCACAGAATATCCATTTGCAGGCCGTCGATGTCGGCCGCGAGGCGCACGCCCGGCTGAAACATCAAAAGCCGGCGGTGCTGTGGCTGACGGGGCTTTCGGGGGCCGGCAAATCGACCATCGCCAATCTGGTTGAAAAGCAGTTGCACCGCATGAACCGCCATACCTTTCTGCTGGATGGCGACAATGTCCGCCACGGGCTGAACAAGGATCTGGGCTTTACCGACACCGACCGGATCGAGAATATCCGCCGGGTCGGCGAGGTGGCAAAGCTGATGACCGACGCCGGCCTGATCGTCATCACCGCTTTCATTTCGCCGTTCCGCGCCGAACGCGCCATGGTGCGCGCCATGATGGCACCGGGTGAGTTCATTGAAATCCATGTCGATACACTGCTCGCCGAGGCCGAAGCGCGCGATGTGAAGGGGCTTTATGCCAAGGCGCGCGCCGGGCAATTGCAGAACTTCACCGGCATCGACAGCCCCTATGAGGCCCCCGAGGCCCCCGAAATCCACATCGACACCACCCGGCTTTCCGCCGAAGAAGCCGCGCTGTTGATCGTCGATCGGCTGATCGGATGAACGATGCGGCGCTGGCGCGCAAACTGGCGACCGAGGCCGGGCAGTTGCTGCTGCGCCTGCGTGATGGCGGGGCCGATGGCAAGGCGCTGGGTGCCGAAGGGGATCGCGCCGCCAATACGCTGATCCTTGATGCGTTGCGCCGCGAACGGCCGGACGATGCGATCCTGTCGGAGGAGGAAGCCGCCGATCCGGCGCGGTTAAAGGCGCGGCGTATCTGGATCGTCGATCCGCTCGATGGCACCCGCGAATATGGCGAGCGGCGCGACGATTGGGCGGTGCATGTCGGGCTCAGCATCGATGGCGTGGCGACCGAAGGCGCGGTGGCGCTGCCGGCGCTGGGGCTGTGTTTCTGC
>JBBQYI010000101.1:0-6813 GCA_038208825.1 Sphingomonadales bacterium
CTCGCCATCGCGGCGGACTGGGCGCGCGACCATGATCCGGCGCTGCTGGCGCTGTTCACCGCCCGCGCCAGCGCCTGGTACGGCACCGACACCGCCGCCCACCCGTTCGAGCCGGATGGCGACGCCTTCCTGTCCCCCACGCTCACCGAGGCGCTGGCTATGGCCCGCCTGCTGCCCGTCCCAGAATTCCGCCAATGGTTCGCCGAGTTCCTGCCGCACGCCGCCGCCCGGCAACCCGCCTGCCTGTTCACCCCCGCCAGCGTCAGCGATCGCAGCGACGGCAAGATCGCGCATCTGGACGGCCTGAACCTCAGCCGCGCCTGGTGCTGGGACGCCATCGCCGCCACGCTCGACCCCACAGACCCAGCCCGCGCCGCCGCGCTCACCACCGCCACCGAGCACCGCACCGCCGGGCTCCCTCACATCGCCGGCGACTATGCCGGCGAACACTGGCTGGCCAGCTTTGCCCTGCTGGCCATCGAGGCCGCCGCCTGACCGCCCCGCGCGCTACTTGGCGGCCATGAAGGCCGCGATATGCTCGTTCAGGAACTTCGCATCCGCCGGGTTGCTCGCCGCCCCCGCGGTATGGCCCCATAACGACGGGATCGGCAGCAGCGTCGCACGGGGGATGAATTGCGCCTCGTACCGCGCATCCTCGACCGGAAAATACAGGTCGGTCGCCGATGGCATGTACAAAACCGGCACCTTGATCGACGCCAGCGCCTTCTTCACATCGCCGCCGAAGCCCGGGGTCGTGCCGACATCATGCCCTTCCCAGGTCCGCATCTGCAGGATGATGTCATTGGCATCGGCGCCGGGAATGAAATCCTTGTACAGATCGTCGAACACCGTGCGGAACGTCGTGCCCGGCTTGGCACCGTCACGCCACAATTCCTCGCGCCACCAGCCTTGCGAAAACAGCCAGCCGGCCCAGATCGCGCCAAAGGTCTGCAAGCCCTTGCGCGGCTGTTCCTTGTAATCCCCGCCGGCAAACACCGGGTCATTCTCGATGGCGATGATCTGGCTTTCCAACCGCACGATCCCGTGCGGCCAGGTCTTGGCCGTCGCTGCGGTCACCACGATGCGATCGGCAAAATCCGGGTAACTCACCGCCCATTGAAAGGCCTGCTGGCCGCCCATCGAAAACCCGATGACGGCATTCAGGTGCCGCACCCCCAAGGCTTCGGTCAGCAGATGGTGCACGGCCTCGACATTGTCGCGGATGCTGGCCACCGGAAACCGCGGGCCATCAAAGGGCGCCGGCGTGTTGCTGGGCGACGATGATTTGCCATTGCCGAACAATTCGGTGGCGATGAGGAAATATTTCGCGGGATCGAGCGCCTTGCCCGGCCCGATCAGCCAGCCATAGCCCCGGGAATCAGCCATGTAATGCGATGGCAGCAACACGGCATTGTCGCGGCGGGCGTTGAGCCTCCCAAAGGTCGCATACATCACCCGCGCCTCCGGCAGCACAGTGCCGTTTTCGAGCCGGAACTGCTTGATCACAAACGCCTGCCGGTCGCCATCGGCGGCCAACGCCGGCACCCTGGCCAGCGCGGCAACGGCAATGGCCATGGCGATCAGCCGCAGCAAAATTCGAAGCATCAAGTCCCCCTGTAAATTCCCCGTGACGGGCGAAGGCCGCAACCCATGCTGCGTTTTCCCGACCGACCGACCTGCCAAAAGGCCTGTGCGCAAACCCGGCGCTTTGGAATGCGCGGAATCGCCACCCCCTGCAAATCGCTTGCCTTGGTCGCCGTCCCTGCAATGCTGCGCCCCGCGCCGGTGCGATGCCGACGTCAACCGTGTGCGCGCAGCGATAAAAGGCCCATCCATGAACGCCACGCTCTTCAAGGCCATCATCATCGGAGCAGCGGCGGTGTTCACCGGCGTCTTCGGCTGGGTGGTCATCCCGCCGCTGGTCGCCCACCCCGATATCCTCGGGGCCTTCGCCGCCGGTTTCGTCAATCCCTATGCCAGCGGCTATGCGGCCGACACGCTGGCCTGTTGGGTGATCCTGTCCGCCTGGATCATTTTCGAGGCACGCAACCATGGCATCCGCCACGGCTGGGTCTGCATCCTGCTCGGTGCGTTCCCCGGCGTGGCGGTGGGCTTTGCGCTCTACCTGCTGTTGCGGATGCGCGCGGCAAAATCGGGCTGATCCTGCTGCCACATTGCGCCGCATCACCCCAACGCTGGCCAGCGCCTGCCATTTGCGGCAGGCTGGCAAACTCCGCAAAATGCCGCCTACAGGCACGGCCAAAGGTCATGGGGAACACAGCATGGATTATGATTACATCATCATCGGCGCCGGCAGCGCGGGATGCGTGCTGGCCGCCCGGTTGAGCGAGGATCCGACCGTCCGCGTCCTGCTGCTCGAAGCTGGCGGCAAGGATACCAACCCCCTGATCCACATCCCCATCGGCTATGCCAAGACGCTGAAGGACCCAAAGGTCAATTGGCTGTATGAAACCGAGCAGGACCCCGGCAGCGGCGGCCGCAGCCATGTCTGGCCGCGCGGCAAGGTGCTGGGCGGTTCCTCCTCCATCAACGGGCTGCTTTATGTGCGCGGCCAGATGGCGGATTTCGACAATTGGGCGCAATTGGGCTGCACCGGCTGGTCGAGCAGCGACGTGCTGCCCTATTTCCGCCGTGCCGAGGGCAATGAACGGCTGAAGGACGATCTGCACGGCGCCGATGGCCCGCTCAACGTTTCCGATCCGCGCGACACTCACCCGGTATCCGACGCCTGCATCCAGGCCGGGATCGAGGCCGGCCTGCCCTATAACCCCGATTGCAACGGCGAGGCCCAGGACGGCATCAGCTATTTCCAGATGACGGTCAAAAACGGCCGGCGCTGGTCCGCCGCCATGGCCTACCTCCACCCGGCGATGAGCCGCGCCAACCTGACCGTTGAAACCGATGCGCTGGCACAACGGATCATCGTCACCGATGGCCGCGCCACCGGCGTCGCCTATCGCCGCGGCGGCGTCGATACCCAGGCCAATGCCAAAATCGAGGTCATCTGCGCTGGCGGCGCCGTCAATTCACCGCAACTGCTCGAACTGTCGGGCATCGGCGACCCGGCGGTGTTGGCACCGCTGGGCATTGATGTGGTGAAGGCGCTGCCCGGCGTCGGCAATAATCTGCAGGATCATTTCGTCGTTGGCGTTCAGTTCCGGCTGAAACCCGGCACCGTGTCGGTGAATGAGCTCAGCCGCGGCTGGCGATTGATGCGCGAGGCGGCGCGCTATGCGGTATCGCGCAAGGGGCTGTTGACGCTGTCGGCGGCGCATATCCAGGCCTATGTCCGCACGCGGCCCGGCCTGCAGGGGCCAGATGTGCAATATCACATCCTGCCGGCGACGATGGACATGGTGAAACTGACCGAACAACAGGTGACGGAGCTGGAACGCGAACCCGGCCTGACCATCGCGCCGTGCCAGTTGCGCCCGGAAAGCCGCGGCAGCATCCACCTGCGCAGCACAGATCCGGCGCAATATCCGGCGATCCGGCCCAATTACCTGTCCGAACAGCTCGACCGCGACACCATCGTCGAAGGCCTGAAATGGGCCCGCAAGCTGGCGTCACAACCGGCGCTGGCCCGCTATGTCGATCATGAAATCCGGCCCGGCCCGGCCGCCGCCAGCGATGCCGATCTGCTCGCCTATGCCCAGGAAGCCGGCGGCACCATCTACCACCCGGTCGGCACCGCCGCGATGGGGCGCCCCGACGACACCCGCAGCGTCGTGGGGCCTGACCTGCGCGTCCATGGCATCGCCGGGCTGCGGGTGGTCGATGCCTCGGTGATGCCGCGGCTGGTATCGGGCAACACCAATGCCGCCACGATCATGATCGCCGAAAAGGCCAGCGACATGATCAAGGCGGCGCGCAAGCGGGCGCTGGCGGCGTGACGGGGTGCGGGCGGCTATCGGGCCAGCCGCACCAGCGCCGCATCGATGGCCTGCAGGAAGCGCGAGCGGTCGGCCTTGCCGAACGGCGCCGGGCCACCACCGATGCCGCCGGCACCGGCGCGCAGATCGGCCATGATCGCCCGGGTGGCGATCGCGCCGCCGATCATCGCGGTGGTAAAGGCGCGGCCATCATGGCCCAGCACGGTCGCACCCGCCTTCAGGCAGCGATCCGCAAGCAGGATATCGCCGGTAATGACCAGGGTCGCCGCATCCGATTGCGCCGCAATCCAGTCATCGGCGGCATCGAACCCATCGCTGACCATGGTTTGCGTGACCAGCGGATGCCCCGGCAAGCGCATTCCGCTGTTCGAAACAACCACAACCGGCACACCGTGGCGAACGGCGACGCGATACACCTCGTCCTTCACCGGACAGGCATCGGCATCCACAAGCACCCGCGTCATGATCAGTTCTTGTGGAACTTGCCCCGCGCCGCCGGCGGTTTCGGCCCGCGCGGCGGACCGCCGGCGAATTCACGCGCGCCGATCGGCTTCACCAGCACGGGCCGGTTGGGCTTTGCGCCGCGCGGGCCGGCGGGACCGCGCGCCTGCTGCGGCCGCGGCGGGCCATCGGCGGCTATGATGCGGATGCCGCCTTCGGGCGAGCGATCCTCGCCCTCGGTCCGGTGCAGCGCTTCGGCAAAGCGGTGTGCAATGGCGCGCGGGATTTCGAACATGGTTTCTTCAGGGCCGATCCGGATCGCACCGATCTCGGTCTTGGTGACATGCCCCCGCCGACAGATCAGCGGCAGCAGCCAGCGCGGATCGGCGTTCAGGCGGCGGCCGACATCCATGCGGAACCAGACGGTTTCTTCAAACCCCGGGCGCGGGCCATCGTTCGCGACCGGCTGGCCACGCTGCGGCGGACCGCTGTTGTCGAGCAATTCCTCGACGCCGGGCATCTTGGACCGGTGCATGCGAACCAGCGCCGCCGCGATATCCTGGGGGCTGCGCTCACTGAGCAGCCGGTCGGCAAGCGCCCGGTCCTCGTCATCGACCTCGACGGGCACCTCCAGCAGCGCGGTGAGCAAGCGCTCCCGGTCATTCTGGCGGATCGACTCCGGAGTCGGCACCGGCAGCCATTCGGCGTTGATGCGAGCGCCGCGCAGCATGCCATCGACCCGACGCCGCGCCGGATATGGCACGATCAGAACAGCAGTACCCTTTTTGCCCGCCCGGCCGGTGCGCCCCGACCGGTGCTGCAAAATCTCGGCATCGCGCGGCAATTCGACATGCACCACCAGCGACAAATTGGGCAGATCGATGCCGCGCGAGGCGACATCGGTCGCCACGCAAATCCGCGCCCGCCGATCCCGCAAGGCCTGCAGCGCCTGGTTACGCTCGGACTGGCTATGCTCGCCCGAAAGCGCAACGGCATCGAAACCGCGCTCGATCAGGCTGGCATGAAGGTGGCGGACATTGTCGCGCGTCGCGCAGAACAGCATCGCCGTCGGCGCTTCGTGAAACCGCAGCAGATTGACGACCGCATTCTCGATATCGGCGGGGGCCACCGCGACGCATTGATACGCGATATCGCCATGGCCACGGTCCTCGCCCACGGTCGATATGCGCAGCGCGTCGCGCTGATACCGCTTGGCCAGCGCCAGGATCGGCTTGGGCATGGTCGCCGAAAACATGAAGGTGCGGCGCATTTCGGGAGTCGCATCGAGTATCTGCTCAAGATCCTCGCGAAAGCCCATATCGAGCATCTCATCGGCTTCGTCGAGGATAGCGACGCGCACTTGCGCCAGCTGCAGGGCGCCGCGTTCCAGATGGTCACGCAACCGCCCCGGCGTGCCGACAACGATATGCGCGCCCTGGTTCAGTGCCTTTCGTTCCTTGGCGGCATCCATGCCACCAACGCAGGTAGCGATGCGCGCACCGGTCTTGCCGTAAAGCCAGATCAGTTCCCGGCTTACCTGCAACGCAAGCTCACGCGTCGGGGCAATCACAAGGGCCAAAGGCGCACCGGCACGATCGGTTCGGCCATCGTCACCCAACAGCTGCGGCGCCATCGCCACGCCGAAAGCGACCGTTTTACCGGACCCCGTCTGTGCCGAAACGATCAGGTCACGACCCTCCGCCTCCGGTTGCAGAACGGCAGCCTGCACGGGTGTCGGCGCGGCATAGCCCTTGGCAGCGAGCGCTTCGCCGATGAGCGGCGGGAGAGATTGGAAATCCATGGTTCTTCATGCCTCAAAAACACCGCCGACACCAATCTTGGGATCGCGATCGGGCCGAGGCGGAGAATTCGCTGGATGCGAGGGCTGCCTGGGCAAAAACGAAAACAGCCCCGTCGCAAATGCGACGGGGCTGGTTATCTGGTTGCGGGGACAGGATTTGAACCTGTGACCTTCAGGTTATGAGCCTGACGAGCTACCGGGCTGCTCCACCCCGCGCCAACGGCCGAAGGCCGCTAACTGGATTGAGGCGAAAGCCTCGAAATGGGCTGAACGCCTCGAAAAGCTGTAACATATGAATGGGTTTTTTCAATCCATGCTGCGCCGGCTACAAGGCCTGGCGGCGTCCTACTCTTCCATCTCTTGAGCGATAGTACCATTGGCGCTGCCTGGTTTCACGGCCGAGTTCGAGATGGGATCGGGTGGGTCACAGGCGCTATGACCACCAAGCCATGAAGCCGGCGCGGCAGGATCGGGATTTGAACGATGGGAGTTTAACTCATGCTCCGTGCAGGAAATCAGTGTTGTCGTTGATGGTGGAGTCTTCAAGCGCGACCAGAGTAATTAGGACCGGTTAGCTGAACGCATTACTGCGCTTACACATCCGGCCTATCAACGTGGTGGTCTTCCACGACTCGATGAGATCTAATCTCGAGGGAG
>JBBQYI010000102.1:0-6810 GCA_038208825.1 Sphingomonadales bacterium
CATGCTGCGGATCACTGGTGCCGGCCGCGACTTCATAATGGAGCCAGGCGCCTGGCGGTCACGCGCCGAACACGATGTCGCGGTCGGCCGCCACATTCCGCCGTCGAGCCACCGCGTTGCCGATTTCATGCGCCACTTCGAGAGCCGCTATCGGTTCGACCGGCTCGGCAAGGCGGGACGGATCCTCGCGATGGCCGAAGCGCATCACCGGCTCAACTACATCCACCCGTTTCCAGACGGCAATGGCCGGGTCAGCCGGTTGATGAGCCACGCCATGGCGGCGACTGCCGGCATCGGCGCCCATGGCCTTTGGTCGGTGTCGCGCGGGCTGGCGCGCGGCCTTGAAAGCCGCGGCGAGTACAAGCGGATGATGGATCATGCCGATACGCCGCGACAGGGCGACCGCGACGGGCGCGGCAACCTCTCGCTCCAGGCGTTTAGCGAATATGTGCTTTGGTTCCTTCAAGTCAGCCTCGATCAGGTCACTTTCATGGCCGGCCTGTTCGATCTCGACAATCTGCAGCGGCGCCTCGCCCACTATGTCGAACAGAACGAAACGTTGAAGCCCCAGTCGATCCGGCTGCTGGAGGAAGCGCTGTTCCGCGGCGAGTTCGATCGCGGGGATGCAGCGCGCATCACCGGCCTTCCGGAACGCTCGGCCCGCCGCGTTCTCAACGAAGTCGTGGATGCCGGCCTGCTGGCGTCCGCGACGCCGAAAGGGCCGGTATCACTGCGCTTCCCGACGCAAACGCTGGATACTCTGTTCCCCCGGCTCTACCCCGCCGTCTGACCGATTCGCGGCGCGGTCGCGTGCCATCCGAGATGTTTTCTGTTCATCTACGAACCAGGTCGGTTTTCTGTCTGCACTTGATATGCACTTGAATCAGAAATCTCAGGGTCGGAAACCCTGAAGCAAAACTACTAAGTCATTGATTTAATGGCGCATCCGACAGGATTCGAACCTGTGACCCCTGCCTTCGGAGGGCAGTACTCTATCCAGCTGAGCTACGGATGCGTGGCGATGCTGTTAGCAGCGGTTGGCGGCGGGCGCCAGTGGGGTTTGATTGGCGGCGGCCCGACGTTCGGGCGGTTATTTTGCCGCTTGCTTGCCCGGCGGGGTGATCGGGGTGAACATGCCGAGGCCGCAGCTGGCGCCGCGGCTGATGCCGGCGCTTTGCTGGATGACGGTGATGATGTCGACGTTGCACAGCTGGTTGATCGAGGTGCTGTAGCTGAAGGCGCGTTCAAAGCCGAGTTGCGGGCAGCTGCCGGGCAGATTGTTCCGCAGCACGCGGCCGTCGCGCATGTAGAAATCGATCGTCTTGTCATCGACGACGCGGGTTTCGCGGATGCTTTGCAACTGGACACAGCCAATGGGCTTTGCGCCGGTTGCAGCCGGGATGGCGGTGGCAGGCGCGGCGGCGACCTTTGGTGCGCCCTGATCGGCGGCGCAGGCAGACAGCAGCAGGGCCGTGGCGGCCAGGGCGGTGAAGGCGGGAGCGCGCATCGGCTTTTTCCCCAAGAACCCAACTGGAAGTCCACCGGCACCGTTGCCGGCCACGGTACACTCGTTTCAAGCTACGCAACAATTACTTTTGTGACTATGGCATTTGCCGCTGAACGCTGGCTGAACTTGTTTTGTCCGGTTGGGCTCGACATGGGTTTTCAGGGCTTTGCGGCCGGCAGTTTTTCGGAATATCCGCATAAATCGGCGACCCGGCATTCGAGGCAGCGCGGTTTTTTGGCGGTGCAGACATAGCGGCCGTGCAGGATCAGCCAGTGATGGGCGTGGCGGCGATAGGTGGCGGGCAGCCGCGCCATCAGCGCGTCTTCCACGGCGCGCACAGTCTTGCCGGGGGCAAGGCCGGTGCGGTTGGAGACGCGGAAGACATGGGTATCGACGGCGCAGGTTTCCTGGCCAAAGGCTTCGTTGACGACGACATTGGCGGTCTTGCGGCCAACGCCGGGCAGGGTTTCCAGCGTGTCGCGATCCTGTGGCACCGTGCCGCCGAAATCGCGCACCAGGATTTCGGACAAAGCGATGACGTTCTTTGCCTTGGTGTTGAACAGGCCGATGGTGCGGATATGGGCCTTTAGGGCAGCTTCACCGAGCGCGACCATCTGGGCCGGCGTCGTCACCGTTTCGAACAGGGCGTGCGTCGCCTTGTTGACGCCCACATCGGTCGCCTGGGCCGACAGCACGACCGCGACGAGCAGCGTATAGGGGTTCACATAATCGAGTTCCGTAACTGGCGCCGGGTTGCTGGCGGCAAGGCGGGCGAAGAATTCGGTGATCTGGGCTTCGGTCATGGCTGCGATGTGGCGTCGCGGCGGGTGACCTGTCCAGCGACTTCACGCTATGGTGGCCGAATGTCGCCAATGCTCGACCTTACGTTGACGCCGAACCGGTCGTTTGACCGGCGGCACATGCGTTGGATGATCGGCGCGGTTGGCGGCATATTCTTTCTGGGCGGGTTGCGGTTCCTGGCGCTGGGGGCCTGGCCGATCCTGCCGTTCATGGCGGCGGATGTGGCGCTGTTGTGGTGGGCGTTTCGCAGCAATTACGTGTCCGGCGGCGGCCATGAACGGCTGGTGCTTGTCGATGACATGGTGACTCTGTCGCGGGTCAGCCCGCAGGGCGCGGTGACGCGCTATGGCATGGATGCCTATTGGGCGCGGGTGCAGGTGGAGGAGACGCCGCTGGGCGATGCCCATGTCTGGCTGGTGGCGCGCGGGCGGCGGGTGCGGGTGGGGCGGTTCCTGTCCGCCGACGAACGCCGTGCCGTGGGGGCGGCGATTGCCGAGGCGTTGCAGCTTTACAGGGCGGGCAACCCCAGCACATCGTCCATCGTGTAGCGGCCGGGCGGTTTTCCGGCGACCCAGGCGGCGGCACGCAGGGCGCCGGCGGCGAAGATTTCGCGGTTTTCGGCATGGTGGCGCAATTCGATGGTTTCGCCTTCGGCGGCGAACAGCACGCTGTGGTCGCCCGCCGCGCTGCCGCCGCGCAAGCTGGCAAAGCCGATATGGCCGGCCGTGCGCGCGCCGGTGATGCCGGTGCGGCCATGGTCGCTGATGGCGGCGAGCTTGACCTTGCGGCCGCGCGCCGCGGCTTCGCCCAGCGCCAGCGCGGTGCCCGATGGCGCATCGACCTTGTGGCGGTGGTGCAGTTCGGCAATCTCGATATCCCAATCCGGGCCGAGCGAGCGCGCCGCCAGTTCAACGAGCCGGGCAAGGAGTGTGACGCCAAGACTGGTGTTGGCGGCCTGCAGGATGGCGATGGATCTGGCGGCGCGATCGATCATGGCGTGGTGGCGCGGATCAAGCCCGGTGGTGCCGATGACGATGGCGGTGCGGTTGTCGCAGGCGGCGTCCAGCGTCGCCTCCAGCGCTTCGGGGGCGGTGAAATCGATGAGCACGTCGCTGGCATGGGCGAGCGGGCCGTGGTTGGAACAGATGGTCATGCCCGGCGGGAATGGTGGCCCGAGCGGCCGGCCGACGGCTTCGTGATCGGCGCGTTCGATGGCGCCGGCCAGCACCAGCGCCGGATCGCGCGCCACGCCGGCGATGATCGCCTGGCCCATGCGGCCACCCGCGCCCAATACCCCGATCCTGATCCTGCCGTTCGCCATTACCCTGATGTGAACCTTGCGCCATCTGTTCGCAAGCGGTCGCGGTCTGGTCGCGCTTGGGCACCTGTCTGGCGGCTTGCGATTATTGCCGCCGTGGTGCGAAAAGCCGGGCATGACCATTCGCAATATCGTGATCCTGACCGGCGCCGGCGTTTCGGCCGAATCGGGGGTGCCGACGTTTCGCGGCCCCGACGGGCTGTGGGAGGGGCACCGGGTGGAGGATGTGGCGACGCCCGAGGCGTTTCGGCGCGATCCGGTGCTGGTGCAGCGGTTTTACGACGATCGCCGCGCCGCACTGGCGCGGGTGGCGCCCAACGCGGCGCACAGGGCGCTGGCGCGGCTGGACCGGGAATGGCCGGGCGAATTTCTGCTGGTGACGCAGAATGTCGATGATCTGCACGAACGCGGCGGGTCGCGGCGGCTGTTGCACATGCACGGCGAATTGAAGCGGGCGCTGTGCACCGGGTGCGGCGCGGCACCGGTGTGGGAGGGCGGGCTGTCGGGCGATCCCGCCTGCCCTCGTTGCGACGCAGTCGGGCGGTTGCGGCCCGATATCGTGTGGTTCGGGGAGATGCCGTACCGGATGGACGTGATCGAGGCGGCGATCGATGCGTGCGACCTGTTCGTGTCGATCGGCACGTCGGGGGCGGTGTATCCGGCGGCGGGTTTTGTCGGCTGGGCGCGGGCGGCCGGCGCGCGGACGCTGGAGATCAACCTTGATCAATCGGCGGGCACGGCGATGTTCGATGGAGCGCGGCACGGGCCGGCGGGGGTTTTGGTGCCGGCGTGGGTGGAGGAAGTGCTGGGGTGAGGAGGCATTCCCCTCTCCCGCAGGCGGGAGAGGGGGTGGTCGGTACTGGCCCTATGCGTGCGCCGGCTCGATGACCGGCAGAACGAGGTGGATGTAGAGCAGCGCCGCGAGATAGGCGCCGGCCGCGATGGCGAACATCGGCCAGTAACCGACGGCGTTGTCGAGCGTCCAGCCGGTCAACTCGTTCATCGCCAGCCCTGACAGATTGCCGGCGACGGCACCCGCCGCCATCACGCTGGCCACCCTTGCGACCGGCACGGTATCGGCAGCGAGGCCGAAGATGTTGGTGGAAAACCCCTGGTGCGCGAATAGCGCGAGACCGATCAGCAGCGCGGCGGCGAGCGGGGTTTCGACGTGGAGCGCCAGCGGGATGGGCAAGATGAGCAGGGCGTAGAACAGCATCGAGGTCTTGCGGGCGCGATTGACCGTCATGCCGCGATCGAGCAGGCGCGGGAACAGCGCGCCCGAGGTGAGCGCGCCGGCGGCCGCCATGGTGAAGATGACGGCGATCGGCCAGCCCAGTGACGCCTGATCCATGTGGAACACCCGGGCGAACAGGTCGGGCGTCCAGAACAGCAGGAACCACCAGACGCAATCGGTGAGGAATTTGGCGCCGATCACCGCCCAGCTGCGGCGATCCCGCAGCAGCACGCCCCAATTGGCCTCGAGCCTGGACGGCTTGGCGACGGCGACCGGGACCAGGGTTTTCGTGCCGAGATACCAGAAGGCCAGCCAGACAAAGCCCAACCCGCCGGTGAGCAAAAAGGCCGATTTCCAGCCGAACGCCAGCGCCAGCGGCGGGATCAGCAGTGGCGTCAAAATGGCGCCGATGTTGGGCGCGGTGTTGACCAACCCAAGGCCGAGCGAGCGTTCCTTCAGCGGCAGATAGGTGGCGGCGGCCTTGACCGCTGCGGGCGTGTTGACCGATTCCGCCACCGCCAGCACCGACCGGGCGATGACGAATTCGCTGACAGTGGCGGCAAAGGCATGGCCCATGCCGGCGACGCTCCAGGCGGCGACGGCAATGCCATAGCCGATGCGCACGCCGAAGCGATCGACGAACCAGCCGACGAACAGCAAGGCGGCGATGGTGGCCGCGTTCACCGCCGAGCCGAAATGCGCGAAATCCTGGTTGGTCCAGTTGAATTCCGCCGTCAGCATGGGTTTCAGCAGCGCCAGCACCTGCCGATCGACATAGTTGAGCGCGGTGCCGACGAAAATCAGCGCGATCAGCATCCGGCGCGCGGCGGCGCCCTTGTTGTCGATCGCGTCGGCGCCAATGTCTTGCGCGACCATGCCCATCCCCGGTTTCTGCGTTATTTTGGCGGCGACAGTGGCGGCGGCGGCGCGGAAGTCAACCGGCGATGGCTGGCTTTTGCCATTCCATGATGAGGAACCAGGGCGCGCGATTGTAGCGGACGATGCGATCGGGTGGCCCGCCGGTGGCGGGCGGTTCGGCGAAATGGGTGAGCACCAGCCCGGCGTCGAGCAGCAGCGCCATATAGGTGGCAAGCGGGCGGTGGTGGTTGAGCACCCGGATGCCGCGCCATGCCGTCCAGACGGCGCGTTCCTCGAGATAGTGATCAAGCACGAAGCCGGGGCCGCCCGTGTCCCAGCCCAGATCCAGCCCGGCGGTGTTGAAGCCGTTGAGATTGGCGATGAGCAGCCGGCCGCCGCGGCGGAGGGCGCGGGCCATGGCGGGGATGGCGGTGGCGATATCGGGGATGTCGATGAGCGAGAGATAGCTGACGACGAGATCGAAGCTGTTGTCGGGGGCACCGGGTGCTTCGCCAGTGCCAAGGCGGTAATCGCCGCCGGGGTCGCGGCGGCGGGCTTCGTCGATCAGCGCGGCGACAGGATCGATGCCGGTTGTGGCGATGCCTTGGGCCTGCATCAACCGGCAGAAGCGGCCTTCGCCGCAGCCGATGTCGAGCGCGTTGGCGGGGGTGGCAGCGGCAACGCGCGCCAGCATTGGCGTGTCGAGGACGTGGCGGCGACCAAAGTCCCCTGCTTCGCCGAGCGAGGCAATCCAGGCTGTGGCCGATGTGGCCCAGCCATCAGGGTCTGTCGATGCCGTCACTGGCCGGGCGAATAGCGGCGCTCGATGTGGTCCTTCAGCGCTTCGGGTGTGAAATAGACGTGGCGGAAATTATGGGTGCGATACATTTCGGCCTGATCGTTGAAGTGTTTGGAGGCCGGATCGCCGCTCTCGCCGCCGGCGGAAACGGCGCGGGCGTCTGGCGTGCCGCCGAAATCGATGACCGCGACGAAGCTGTTGCCATAGGTGCCGTACCAGCGTTTGGTGCCGGGCCAGGCCTTTGCACCGAAAGAGGCGAGCGAGCCCCATTGTGCCGAGGCGAAACCGATGGG
>JBBQYI010000103.1:0-6643 GCA_038208825.1 Sphingomonadales bacterium
CCCTCGCCGCATGATGAACGCGCCCGCGCCCATGAATGGCCCGCGCTACGATGAATTCATCACCGTTCCCAAGGTCCGCGTCATCGACCAGGATGGGGAAAATCTTGGAGTCCTGTACACCAAGGAAGCCATCGCCACCGCTCACGAAGTGGGGCTGAACCTTGTCGAAGTGTCGCCCGGTGCCGATCCGCCCGTGTGCAAGTTCCTCGATGTCGGCAAGTTCAAGTACGAGGCGCAGAAAAAGGCCGCTGCCGCCCGCAAGAATCAAAAGACGCAGGAGATCAAGGAAATCAAGATGCGTCCGAACATCGATGACCATGATTACGAGACCAAGATGAAGGCGGTCCACCGCTTCATCGAGGAAGGCGACAAGGTCAAACTCACCCTGCGCTTTCGTGGCCGCGAGCTGTCGCACGGCGAGCTCGGGCTGGCACTTCTCGAACGCGTCCGCGACGATGCGGCGGATTATGCCAAGGTCGAACAGCTTCCCAAGATGGAAGGTCGGCAGATGTTGATGGTGATCGCGCCTCGATAACGAGACGCGGGCGCGGCCCGTCATAAGACGCAAAATTGCGCAGCGATTTTCGACTTATGGCGCGACTCGCGCCTCACCCGGCCAGCGGGGCGGTTGGCCCCGCCAACCGATCCCGTCTGACGCCAGCGCGGGCTTTGCCCGCGCCCGTCCCGGCACCAGCCCGTCAAGCCACGCAACAACCCGCGCCAACACGCCCCCTTCCCCCCGCGCCCGCGCGTGCTAAAAGCCTCCCGCAATGCATCGCTTCGCCAATCCCGCGCGCTTCCTGCGCATCGCCCGCTGGGCGACGCCGCTGGCGCTGGTGCCGGGGCTGATCCTGACCATTATCGGCCTGTATATCGGCCTGTTCGCCTCCCCGCCGGATTATCAGCAGGGCGAAAGCGTTCGGATCATGTACGTCCATGTCCCCGCTGCCTGGCTCGGCTCCGGCGGCTATATGGGCCTTGCCATTGCGTCGGCCACGGCGTTGATCTGGCGGCACCCGCTCGCCACCATCGCCGCGCGCGCCATTGCGCCGGCCGGCGCCGCCTTCACCGCCATCTGCCTGATGTCGGGGTCGCTATGGGGCAAGCCGACCTGGGGCACCTATTGGGTGTGGGACGCACGGCTCACCTCGATGCTGGTGCTGCTGTTCCTCTATCTCGGTTATCTGGCGCTGTCGGCATCAGAGGGTGAGCGCGGCGGTGAACGCAAGGGCGCTGCGATTCTGGCGCTGGTCGGTGCCATCAACCTGCCGATCATCAAATATTCGGTCGAATGGTGGAACACGCTGCACCAGGGGTCGAGCATCAACGTGCTCGCCGCCAAATCCAGCATTGCCCCTGAAATCCTGCAGCCGCTGCTGCTTTCGCTCGCCGGGTTCACGCTGTTGTTCGTTGCCATCGTGTTGATGCGGATGCGCGCCATGATCGCCGAACAACGCGTCGAAGCCCGCTCGCGGCGGCTGGCGGAGGCCATTGCCTGATGAATGGTGTCGTGCATTCCGCCCACCTCTGGGCATCCTATATCTGGCCGGCCTATATTCTTACCATCGGCGGGCTGGTGGCGCTGCTCGTCTGGAGCTGGACTGCCATGCGCCGCGCCGAAAAACGTGCCGAGGACATGAAACGCCGATGAAGATGAAGGCCAAGCACCAGCGCCTGTGGCTGGTCGTCGGCGCCATGACGGCGCTGGGCGGCGCCGGCGCACTGGCGTTTTCGACGCTGGGCGACCGCGCCACATACTTCTATGCGCCATCGGACCTGGCCGGGAAACCGACGCCCACCGATGCCATCCGGCTGGGCGGCATGGTCGAAAAAGGATCATTGGTGAAACAGGGCCAGACAGTGCATTTCGTCGTCACCGACAATGCGCAAACCTGGCCCGTCACCTATACCGGCATCCTGCCCGATCTGTTCCGCGAAGGGCAGGGCGTGATTGCCGAAGGCCGCATCGATCCGGCGAGCCGTGTCTTCACCGCCGAAACCATCCTTGCCAAACATGATGAAAAATACATGCCGCCCGAAGTCGCCGGCGCCATGCACAAGACCGAAGGCCGGGTAAGCGCGGGCAACGTCAGCTAAGCCAATCCTGGCCTGTCACCCGGGGCGTGAACCGGGGCCAAGATGCCTCCCCCCAACATTGTCATGCCAGCGAAGGCTGGCAGCCACCCGCGTGCGCACATCCAGCCACTGGCACCCTTGCCGCGCCAACGCAGCCCCGCCATGGTGACGAAAATCCACCAGGGGAGACCATCACATGCACCGCCTCAACGGCAAGATCGCGCTCATCACCGGCGCAGCCCAGGGCCTTGGCGAAGCGATGGCGCGCAAATTCGCCGCCGAAGGCGCCCGCGTCGTGCTGACCGACATCAATGCCACAGGGGCCGCGACAGTGGCTGCCGACATCGGCGAGGCGGCGGTCAGCATGGGACATGACGTGACCAGCCCCGAGCAATGGGAGGCGGCAATCGCCTTTGCCGAGGCAGAATTCGGCGGGCTGCACATCCTCGTCAACAACGCCGGCATCGCCGCCGGCACCACCGTCGAGGCGACCAGTTTCGAAACCTGGAAACACGTCCACGCCGTCGATCTCGACAGCGTGTTCCTCGGTTGCAAGCTCGCGCTGCCGCTGATGGCGCGCACCGTTGCCGCCACCGGCGTGCGCGGCTCGATCGTCAACATCTCGTCGATCGCGGGGGTCATCGCATCGGGCAATTCGGCGGCCTATAACAGCGCCAAGGCGGCGGTCCGCCACCTCACCAAATCGGTCGCGCTGCACTGTGCCAAGCAACGCTATGGCATCACCTGCAATTCCATCCACCCGGTTTTCATCGACACGCCGATCCTGTCGGCGCTGACCGGCGCGCTGGGCCGCGACGAAGGGCTGGCCAAACTCGGCCGGCAGATTCCGCTGGGCGTGGTGGGGGAGCCGGATGACGTGGCCTATGCGGCTTTGTACCTGGCTTCGGATGAGGCGAAGATGGTTACCGGGCATGGGTTGTATGTGGATGGGGGGATATCAGCGATGTGAGTCACAGCGCCGCGCGCGCGTAAACCCGTTACGCGCCGACAGGCGCAAGACCGGCCAGCGAGGCGGTTGGCCACGCCAACAGAACTCGTCTGACGTCAGCATGGGCTTTGCCCATGCCCTTGCTTTCCTTCACTTCCCTCCCTTCACTTGCTTCCCTTCCTTTCCCCTCAACAAAACCACTTAACCCAATCATTAAATGTCTCCACAAAGGGAGAACCAAAATGCCCGGCATCAGCAAGCGCCCGGCATGCGTTTCCGCGCTTGGTTACAAGGACCCGATGGCCGCCTTCAACTGGCTGCAAAAGGCCTTCGACTTCGAACCCGCCATGCTGATCACCGATGCCGACGGCAATTTTGCCCATGCCGAAATGGTCTATGGCGACGGCTGGATCATGGTCGGCAGCGAATGGACCGACGACCATCGCAGCCCGGCCAATATCGGCCGGCGCCACGGCGACTGGTGCCGCACAATGCTGGCACGCCTGGTCGCTCTGGCCGGTTGAACCCCGGCTATTTCAGCGTTTCGAGATAGGCGACCAGGTCATCCAGCTGTTGCGGGCTGGTCTTGCCGGCATAGGTCATCTTGTTGCCCGGCACGACCGTGCGCGGCGCCGCGATATAGCTGCGCAATTGCCCGGGCGTCCACGCCAGCGCCGCCGTCTGCATCGCCTTGCTATAGGCATAGCCCGGCAGCGTGCCCGACGTGCGGCCGACAACGCCGAACAGGCTGGGCCCGATGCCCCGGCCATTTGCAGTTGCCTTGTGACACAAGGCGCAATGCGTCTGGAAAACCGCCTCACCCGGCAACCCGGCGGCGACGGCCGGCGCAGTCACACCAAGCGCCATCATCAGGCCCAAGATCGTCGTGCGGGTTGTCATGCGGGTCAGAATGCCAGCCATGTGAATACCCTCAACGTGTTGTTGTCCGATGCGAAATCGCTGGTCCCGTCGAACCGGGTATAGATGGTGTATTGCACCCCCATGCGCACGTTGAACCAGGAACCGACCGGCGATCCGTTGCCGAACGGCGTGCCATCCAGTTGCAGGACAACCCCCCTGCTGTCGGGCTTGCCATTCGGGCCGCCATAGCGGATCGGATCGGCCGAGCCATAGGTATCGAATACGCCAAGCGTCGCGCCAATGGCGTTGCGCCAGTAATAGGACGCATCCAGCCGCCAATCGTTGAGCGAAGCCTGGCTGCTGGCGGCATTGCCCAGCGCCTCTGACGCGCGCAGCAATTGCGCTTCGTGCATGTAACGGGCGTTGATGCTGAACACATCGCCATTGTCACGCGGCACCAGCCAGGACGCATCGACCCCCAGATCGGTATAGCGATCGGCGAGGCCGGTCGTCTGGTCGCGCTCGGGATACAGGCTGGCGCGCAGGCCAAAGGCGCCGATTTCCAGGCTGCCATTGCCGATCTGCTTCTGCATGGCGATGCGGGCATAGGGGGCGACGCCGCGGATATTGCCGGGCGCATAAGGGTCGGCCCCAAGCCAGCGCAGCGTTCCGACGCTCGGCGTGCGATAACCGCCAGCCTCGACATAAAAGGTCGAATTGATCCAGGCATAGGCCGTCAGCCCGATGGTGTTCTGCGCAAAACCGCCATTAAGCAGCGGCGCTGCCGCAGGCGAGGGCACGATACCCGATCCGGTATAGGGAAAGCCCCAGGCCGACAGCGTGTTCCACGGGTCCTGCACGCCGGGCGAGTTGTTCAGGCTGGCACCGATAACCATCGGCGTGTTGCCGATCTGCGTCCGCGTGACGATGCGCAGATCGGCATTGTCCCAGGAAAACGCCTTGCCGACACCATCATAGGTAATCTGCACAAAGCCGCCGACATGGCTGCCGACGCCGCCCGCGATGAAACCCGAGATCTGATCCAGCGCGAGGTTGTCGTTGACATGAAAATTGGGTTCTGGCGGCGATGCCTGATCGGCCCTGGTATGCACATAGGACGCCACGACCATCGCCGACAGCGGCACGTTGAACTTGCCGGTGCGGCTGGTGTAGCCGCCAATCTTGAATTCGCGGCCGAACATCATCAGCTGCGGGCCAAAGCCACCGACATGGCAGGCGGAACACGGCTGCCCGGTCTGGACGGCGAAGCTGGGCACGGCCGCGGCAGGCGCGCCGCCGGCAAGAACGGCCGCCAAGCACAGCAGCAGGCGCGGTAACATGGATTTGGATCGTCGCATTGTCGCGTCTCCACCGTTGCCGAAAAATGCGCCGGCCTGACGACGCGCCCGAAGCCACGCCGCAGCCAGGAAGCAATATTGGTGTCAGAGGAATCCTGACCCCGCATCATGATGACAGGTCAAACGCGCCAATGGGTTGACCGGGATCAAAGCCGGCGCTGTCACCGGGTTAAGCTTCGTCCATGTCGGCAGCCATGTCGGCAGCCATGTCGGCAGCCATGTCAGCACGCATTGTCCCCAGTCACTCGCCGCCAGGCCGCCGCCTTTCTTCTGCCGCTAGTCCCCCCTATATGGCGCCCATGCAGATTCCCGGCCTCGTCGACCCCAAAACCACCCCGCGCCGCACGGCGCCCGTACGCGCCGATGGCAAGCGTGCGCTGCTTGGCCTGTCCAAACCGCAATTGAAGGCGGCGCTGATCGAAGCCGGCATCCCCGAAAAACAGGCCGGCATGCGCACGTCGCAGGTGTGGAACTGGATCTACCAACGCGGCGCCACCGAAATTTCGGCCTTTGCCAACATCAGCAAGGACACCCGCGAACTGCTCGATCGTCACTTCGTCGTCGGCCGTCCCGAGGTGGTCACCGCACAGGTTTCCAGCGATGGCACCCGCAAATGGCTGCTGCGCTTCGACGATGGCGAGGAAGCCGAATGCGTGTTCATCCCCGACGCCTGGCGCGGCACTTTGTGCGTGTCCTCGCAGGTCGGCTGCACGCTCAACTGCCGCTTCTGCTTTACCGGCACCATGAAACTGGTGCGCAACCTGACCGCCGCCGAAATCGTCGGCCAGGTCATGCTGGCCCGCGACGCGCTGGGCGAATGGCCGAACGCCACGCCGGTGCAGATCGCCCGCCCCGCCGCCTCCGACGCGGATGATGAGGATGACGACGACACCCTCTATATCCCCGGCGCCCACAACCCCGGCAACAATTACACGTCGGAAGGCCGCATGCTGACCAACATCGTCATGATGGGCATGGGCGAACCTTTGTATAATTTCGAAAATGTCCGCGATGCGCTGGCGATTGTCATGGATGGCGACGGGCTGGGCCTGTCGAAACGGCGCATCACCCTGTCCACCTCGGGCGTGGTGCCGATGATGGCGCGGGCGGGCACCGAAATCGGCGTCAACCTGGCCGTCTCGCTACACGCCGTCACCAAGGAAATCCGCGACGAAATCGTGCCGATCAACAATAAATACGGCATCGAGGAACTGCTGTCCGCCTGCGCCGCCTATCCCGGCGCCAACAAGGCCCGCCGCATCACCTTTTAATTTGTCATGCTGAAGGACAAGAACGACAGCGACGAGGACGCGCAGGAGCTGGTCCGGCTGATCCGCGAATATCGCCTGCCGGCCAAGGTCAATCTGATTCCGTTCAATCCCTGGCCGGGCAGCAATTA
>JBBQYI010000104.1:0-6550 GCA_038208825.1 Sphingomonadales bacterium
AAACGCCGCCCTGCCGGCCCAGAAAGCCGTGGCGGACGCCGAGTGGCGCGCAGCGGATGGCGGGTATTTCGGCGGGGTTGTCGGTCATGCCAGTTTCAGCCTGCACAAAATGTCTTCATCGGCCTGATCGCCGACCATGAACTTGTAGGGCGCGATTTCTTCAAAGCCGAGCCGCGCGTAAAAGCGCCGGGCGCGGGGGTTTTCGGTATAGACCGACAGCCAGAGTTCATCGGCGCCGCGGGCGCGGGCGCGATCGATCGCCCATTTGGTCAGCGTTTCGGCGATGCCGCTGCCGTGCCAGGGCTTGAAGATATAAAGCTGGCGCAGTTCGACGGCGCTGGGGCTGGCTTTGTCGGCGGGCAGTTTCAGGCTGGCGATCTTGCAGAAACCGATGGCGATGCCGCGTGATTCGGCAAAGCGCACCTCGATGCCCGGTTCGGTGAGTTCGGCGGCATAGGCGGCGTCGCTGCCCTGGGCGAGGAAGGTGGAGAGGTTTTCAAGGCTGTAGAGCGTGCCGAAGGTTTCGATGAAGGTGGCGCGGGCGAGGCCGCCGAGCAGCGCGCCGTCCGCAGTTGTTGCGTCGCGATAGTCGATCATGCGCCGAACCCGGCGGGTTGTGGCCAGTGCGGTGCGGTGATCGCCATGGCCTTGAACAATTGCCCCATCTGGACGGGCGCGGTGAGGCGGACCAGCGCTGCCTCGATGGCGGCGGCCTGTGCCGGGGTAGCGCGGGATTTCAGTGCAGCGGCGCGCGCTTCGATACCCAGCCGGGCCAGCCAGACGCCCTGTGGCACGGCGGCGGTCACGCGGCCGCCGGCATGGGTCGCGGCGATTGCGAGCGCCGAAAAATCGACATGGGCGGTCAAATCGCTGTCTCCTGGCTCTGCGAAGGGGTCGGCGTTGCGGTGGTGCCGCAGCGCCTGCAGCGTGTCCAGCGGTGGCGGGCCGGTGTTGCCATAATCGATGATCAGCGCGGCGCCGCCATATGCAGCAAACCGGGCGGCGAGGCTGGCGGCGATGGCGGTGGCGGCGGGGCAATGTTCGCCGGGGGACAGGTCGGTGGGCAGCGTTGCCGGGGCAAAGCCGGTTTCGGTGCTGGTAACGGCGCGTTCGCCGCCACCGGGCAGGCCCTGCCGGATCGGCAGCGCATCGAGGAATTCATTGGCGATGACGATCATCGGGCGGTCGTCGGGGATGGCGTCGAGGCTGTCATGCCATTGCGCATCGAGCCGTTCCGGATCGAGGCGTTGATTTTGGGCCGCGCGCAGCACCGGGCTGGTTTCGACCAGCGCCAGATCGAGATTGTCGGCAAGGCCGGGGACACGCTTCAGCACGCGCAGCGCATCGGCCATCAGCGTGCCGCGTCCCGGGCCGAGTTCGACGAGGCGGATGGCGGGGCGGCCGGCGCGCAGCCAGAGATCGGCGATCCAGCCGCCGATGATTTCGCCGAACATCTGGCTGATTTCGGGCGCGGTGGTGAAATCCCCCGCCGTCCCCAGCGGATCGCGGCTGGCGTAATAATGGCCGTTGCACGCCGCCATCCAGTGATCGAGCCGCAACGGCCCGGTGGCGGCGATGCGGCCCCGAAGATCGGCGGCCAGATCAGCGGCGGGCGGCGTCATGCAGCGATCACGCCGCTGCGACAGGCCGGCGCAGCAGGGCCATCACGATCAGCAGCGCGCCGACCAGCAGCATCGGGATGGTGAGCGTCTGGCCCATGGTCAGGCCGGTGGACAGGAATCCCAATTGCCGGTCCGGTTCCCGGAAATTTTCCATCAGGTAGCGCGACAGGCCATAGCCGACGCCGAACACGCCCGACAGCAGCCCGGGGCGCAGCCGGGCATCGGTGCGCCAGAACAGGATGCTGAGGATGAGCAGCAGCGCGGCGCCTTCCAGCCCGGCTTCGAACAATTGCGACGGGTAGCGCGGTTCCGGCCCGGCATCGGGGAAGATCACGCCCCAATTGGTGCCGGTGGGGCGGCCCCAAAGCTCCCCATTGACGAAATTGGCGAGGCGGCCAAGGCCCAGCCCCAGTGGCGAGACGGTGGCTACATAATCCAGCACGCGCAGGCCCGACGTGTTGTTGGCGATGCCGAAACCGAAGCAGCCGATGATGACGCCCATGGCGCCGCCGTGGAATGACATGCCGCCATCCCAGACTTTGAAGATCTCGATCGGATCGGCGAGGTATTTGTCGAGATTGTAGAACAGCACATAGCCAATGCGGCCGCCAAGGATGACGCCAAAGGTTGCCCAGGTGATGAAATTGTCCAGCGTTGCGGTGGTCATCGGCGCGCCCGGGCGCTTGATCATGCGGACCAGCAGCCACCAGCCAAGGATGATCGCGGCGATGTAGGACAGGCTGTACCAGCGCAGCGAGAATGGCCCCCAGCCGCCGAACGGGCCGATGCTGAACACTTCGGGGCGCAGCGGCAGCTTGGCGAAATCAATGGCAATGTGCATCGTGTCCATCAGGTTTGCTGTCACTGCCGCGCCTTTTGTCAGGTTGCCGAGTCTGGCGGCGGGCACCATAAGGCGCGATCACGGGAACGCCAGAGGGAGACGCACGCGTGGCCGATATCGAGACTTTCCGGGCCGAGACCCGCGCCTGGCTGGAAGCCAATTGCCCAGCCGAAATGCGCACACCGATAAAGAGCGACGCCGATGTGTGCTGGGGCGGCCGCGGCGTGAAATTCTCCGGTGAGGCGCAGCGCGTCTGGCTGGAGCGGATGGGCGCCAAGGGCTGGACCGTGCCGGAATGGCCGACGCAATATGGCGGCGGCGGGTTGAGCAAGGATGAAGCCAAGGTGCTGGCGCAGGAGATGCGGGCCATGCGGGTGCGATCGCCGCTGTCGTCGTTCGGCATCTGGATGCTGGGGCCGGCGCTGCTCAAATATGGCGATGAAGCGCAAAAGCTTGAGCATCTGCCCCGCATCGCGCGCGGCGAAATCCGCTGGTGCCAGGGTTATTCGGAGCCGGGCGCCGGATCGGATCTGGCCAGCCTGCGCACATCCGCCGAGGACAAGGGCGACCATTACCTGGTGAATGGCCAGAAGGTGTGGACCAGCTATGCCGACAAGGCCGACTGGATTTTCTGCCTGGTGCGTACCGATGCGGCGGCACCCAAGCATCTGGGCATTTCGTTCCTGTTGTTCGACATGGCCAGCCCCGGCGTTTCGACATCGCCGATCAAGCTGATTTCGGGCGCATCGCCGTTCTGCCAGACGTTTTTCGACAATGTGAAGGTGCCCAAGGGCAATCTGATGGGCACCCCCGGCAAAGGCTGGGACATTGCCAAATATCTGTTGACCCACGAACGCGAGATGATCGGCGACATGGACAGCGCCGGGCGCGCGACCGTGGCGCAGATCGCGAAAAAGCAGATCGGGCTGGATGGCGACACGCTCGCCGATACCGGGATGCGAACCGATATTGTGCGGCACGAGATCAACGCCTGGGCGTTTGCCTTGACCATGGAGCGGGTGAAGGACGAGGCCAAGGCCGGGCAGGGTGTTGGCGCGCTGTCGTCGATGCTGAAATATTATGGCACCGAATTGAACAAGCAGCGGCAGGAATTGCTGATGTCGGTGAATGGCAGCGACGGGCTGGCCTGGGATGGCCCGGCCGAAGGCGAAGGCGATCTGGCGCGCGGCTGGTTGCGCAGCCGCGCCAATTCGATCGAAGGCGGCACCAGCGAGATCAATCTGAACATCATCGCCAAGCGCGTTCTGCAATTGCCGGGGGCGTAGGGCTTTCGCCTGCCTGTTGGCCCGACACCATAACCACTCCCTGCCCCTCCTGCCTGCGGGAGGGGGGAAGGACCGAAAATGACCCTAGTTCTCAACGACGACCAGAAGATGATCCGCGAATCGGCGGAAGGTTTTTTCAAGACCGAGGCGCCGGTGAGCCAGCACCGGAAGCTGCGCGACAGCGAGGACGCGACGGGATTCGACCGCGGCACCTGGGCGAAGATGGCGGAGATGGGCTTTGCCGGCGTGCTGGTGCCGGAAGCGCATGGTGGGGCGGGCTTTGGCCATGTCGCCGCCGGGCTGATCATGGAGGCGATGGGCCGCAACCTGTCGGCGGCGCCGATGCTGTCGACGGCGATTCTGGCGACGACCGCGCTGGTCAATGCCGGCACGGCGGAACAGCAGGCGAAGTATCTGCCGTTGATCGCTGAAGGGAAGCGGCTGTTCGCGCTGGCCGCCGATGAAGCATCGCGGCACGCGCCGGCGCATGTCGCGGCGACGGCGGTGGCGTCGGGCAATGGTTTCCGGCTGAACGGGGTGAAGGGTTTCGTGCTCGATGGCCATGTTGCCGATACGCTGATCGTCGCGGCGCGGACATCGGGCGATGTGGGCGACGAGGCGGGGATCACGCTGTTCCTGGTCGATGCCGGGGCGGCGGGCGTGTCGGTCGAGCGTCGGTCGATGGTCGACAGCCGCAACGCGGCGCGGGTGACGCTGGCCGATGTGCAGGTCGATGGCGCCGATGTGCTGGGGCCGGTGGGCGGCGGTTTTGCCGTGCTCGACAAGGCGTTGGATGCCGGGCGGGCCTGCCTTGCAGCCGAAATGCTGGGGGTTTCGGCGGAAAGTTTCGACCGGACGGTGGATTATCTGAAGCAGCGCGAACAGTTCGGCCAGAAGATCGGCAGTTTCCAATCGTTGCAGCACCGCGCCGCGCATCTGTTCTGTGAAGTCGAACTGGCGCGGTCGGCGACGTTGCGGGCGCTGGTGGCGCTGGACAGCGCCGATGATCGCGCGCCGATGTTCGCCAGCCTGGCCAAGGCCAAATCGGGTGAAGTCGCAAAGCTCGCTACCAACGAAGGCGTGCAGATGCACGGCGGCATCGGCATGACCGATGATTTCGATATCGGTTTCTACATGAAGCGGGCGCGGGCGGCGCAGGAAACCTTTGGCGACATCGCCTTTCACGGCGACCGCATGGCACGGATGCTGGGATACTGAAGCACCCGGCGGGCCGCGCGACGCGCCGGCGGTTTGCAAACGGCAGCGAGCATGCCATTTATGGGTGAATCGCCGAGGGGAGGGAACCGCCCGGCCACGCACGCTTTTGGGGAAAATGGATGAAGTCGGCGCTCGACACGGCCCTTGATGATGTGATCGCCGGGATCACCGCGCCCGGCGGGCCGCTGGCGGTTGGCGAAGTGGTGGTGCGCGGTGCCAAAATGCCGGGTTTTGCCGCGGCGCCGCCTTCGATGCGCGAATTTTTCGCGATGTTCTTTGCCGCCAATGCCGGCAAGGAATTCCTGGTTTATGGCGATGAACGGCTGACCTTTGCCCAGGTCTATGAAAAATCGCTGCATTTTTCGGCGATGTTGCAGCACCGGCATGGCGTGGCCAAGGGCGACCGCGTGGCGATTGCCATGCGCAACTATCCTGAATGGATCATTGCCTATGTCGGCGCGCTGCACGCCGGCGCCATCGCCATTCCGATGAACGCCTGGTGGACGGCGGACGAGCTTGATTACGGGCTGAAGGATTCGGGCGCGCGCATCGCCATCGCTGATGAGGAGCGGGCGCGGCGGCTGGCGACGCTGGGTTGCCACGCCACCGTCATCACCGTGCGGACATCGAAGGAAGTCGCATCGGGGCTGGGCTTTGTGCGGGCCGAGGAGGAATTAGCGGCATCGCCCGATGCCATGTGGTTCCTGCCCGAAATCCACCCCGAAGACGATGCGACGATCATGTATACATCGGGTTCGACGGGCAGCCCCAAGGGCGCGGTTTCGACACATCGCGCTTTGGTGTCGGCGGCGATGAACTATCTCGTCGCTGGCCTCGCGTTGCTGGAACTGTCCAGCCGCGCCGGCGTGACGCCGGCCGAACAGCAGGTGATGCTGTTGAATGTGCCCTTGTTCCACATCACCGGGTCGGTGCCGGTGCTGCTGGTGTCCATCGCCATCGGGCGCAAGATGGTCATCATGCACAAATGGGATGCGGGCGACGCGCTGCGGCTGATTGAAAAGGAGCGCGCCACCTATTTTGTCGGGGTGCCGACGATGAGCCTTGAACTGATGCAGCACCCGGATCGCGACAAATATGATCTGTCGTCGCTGGTCGATATTGCCAGCGGCGGGGCGCCGCGCCCGCCGGAACATGTCGACCGGCTCGCCGCAACCTTTCCCGGCAAGCACCCGGTGCAGGGCTATGGCCTCACCGAGACCAACGGCGTCGGCGCCGGCAATTTCCGCGATAACTACCGCAACAAGCCCAATTCGACGGGGCGCGAGGCGGCACCATTGGTCGAATTGCGCATCGATCCGGGCGATGGCCCGGTCGGCCCCGGCGTGCCCGCCGGCACGGTTGGCGAAGTCTGCATCCGCACGGTGTGCAGTTGCCGAGGCTATTGGAACAAGCCCGAGGCGACTCAGACGGCGTTTACCGGCGACGGCTGGTTCCGGTCGGGCGATCTGGGTTATCTGGACGCCGATGGCTATTTGTTCATCGTTGACCGCAAGAAGGACATCATCATCCGCGGCGGCGAGAATATCAGCTGCCAGGAAGTCGAGGCGGCGCTTTACACCCAT
>JBBQYI010000105.1:0-6018 GCA_038208825.1 Sphingomonadales bacterium
TTCTGGCCGGCCCCGACGCCAGCTTCGTAAACGGTGTCATCCTGCCGGTCGATGGCGGCGTCACCGCGTCGAACGGCCAGCCGAACCTGGCCGGGTGAACCCGGCGCGGCCTGACTGGTTCCGCCCCTGCCGGATCCGCCCATGAACAGCGGCCTTGCCTTGCCGGCAATCACTGCCACCCATGCCGGCGTGTGGATCGCCGCCGCCGATGGCCGTGTGTCGGCGGTGTCGCGCGGCCAGGCCATTCGCGCCGCCGCCGATACACCGCATCTGCTGCTCAACGCACCGGTCACCGCGAGCCGGCTGGGCTATCCCAAGCTGGCGGGGCTGGATCTGCTCGAACTGTTCGCCTTCATCCACCCGGCGCGCTTTGCCGTGCCGACGCCGCGCGGGCTGGCGGCAGCGTTGGGCATCGATCCGCCGACCAGCGACAGCGACGCCGGCTTTCTGGGCCGCGCCGCCGCCGCGCTGTTCGAAACGCTCGCCGATCCGGCCTGGCCCGAACGCCATGGCGCCTGGTCCGCCCTGCAAAGCCTAACGCGCCAACGCTGGAGCTGGGCGCAACCGCTGAAAACCCGCATCGCCAAGCCCGAAAGCCCGGAACGATCGGTGTTCACCACCCTGCCAAAATGGGAGGAGGCGGCACCGCGCCCCGCCCCGCGCACTGTCACGCTGGACAATGCCGCCATCGATTTGCGGCTCGACGCCATGCTGGGCGATGGCGCCGAACGCAGGGCCGGCCAGCGCGCCTATGCCCATGCGGCAGGGGCGGCATTTCAGCCGCGCGCCAGCCCGCGCGCGCCCAACATGGTGCTGGCCGAGGCCGGCACCGGCATCGGCAAGACGCTGGGTTATCTCGCCCCCGCCGCCACCTGGGCGCACGACGCGCAAGGCACTGTGTGGCTGTCTACCTTCACCAAGGCGTTGCAACGCCAGCTCGATCAGGAAAGTGCCCGCGCCTACCCCGATCCTGCCGAAAAACGCGCCCGCGTCGTCGTCAGGAAAGGCCGCGAAAATTACCTCTGCCTGCTCAATCTGGAAGACGCTGTGCAGGGCGGTTTCGCCAATCGCGCCGCGGTATTTGCGCATTTGGCGGCGCGCTGGGCCGAATATAGCCGCGATGGCGACATGGTCGGCGGCGATTTGCCCGGCTGGCTGCCGGCGTTGTTCGGGCGCAGCAGCTTTTCAGGCCTGACCGACCGGCGCGGTGAATGCATCTATGCCGGCTGCCCGCACTATCGCATCTGCTTCATCGAACGCGCCACGCGCGCCAGCGCACAGGCCGATATCGTCATCGCCAATCATGCGCTGGTGATGATCAACGCTGTGCGCGGCCGTGCAGAGGGAATCGGCATGACCCGGCTGGTGTTCGATGAAGGCCATCATTTGTTCGATGCCGCCGATGCGACCTTTGCCGTCGAACTGTCGGGCCGCGAGGCGGTGGAACTGCGCAGCTGGCTGCTGGGGCCATCATCGACCACGCGGGGCCGACGGCGCGGGCTGGCGGCGCGGCTGGCGGAACTCGCCGGCTATGACGATGCCGGGGCCGCAGCGATCGAACGAGTGACGGCGGCGGCAAAGATCCTGCCGGGTGAAGGCTGGCTGGGCCGGGTTGTCGGCGACACCCCCGAAGGCCCGATCGAGCGGCTTCTGGCCGCCGTCCGCGCCCAGGTTCTCGCCCGCGCCGAGGCACGGGGCAGCGACGCCGGCTACGGCCTTGATACCGAAATTGCCGAGGTGTTGCCGCCGGTCATCGACGCCGCCGGGGCTGCCGCTGCTGCGCTGGCCAGGCTCGCCGAACCGATGGCGGCGCTGGAGGCGCGGCTGAAGGCGATGCTCGATGATCCGCCCGACTGGCTGGACGGGCAAGGCCGCGCCCGCACCGAAGGCGCCGCCGCAGGCCTGCGCCTTCGGTGCGAAACCATCGTCGCCTGGACCGGGCTGCTGGCGCGGCTGGGCGGCGCCGCCGATCCGGCCTTTGTCGACTGGTTCGCGCTGGCGCGGGTGGAGGGGCGCGAATTCGACATCGGCATCCATCGCCACTGGCTCGACCCGATGCGGCCCTTCGCCCGCGCCGTGCTGGAACCGGCGCATGGCGTGCTGGTCACTTCGGCGACGCTCAGGGGCCGGAGCGGAGGCGACATGGAAAGCCGCAGTGGGGAGGGCAATGACAGCTGGGCCGATGCCGACGCCCGCACCGGTGCCAGCCATCTGGCGCTGCCGCCCCTGCATTTCGCGGCCGAAAGCCCGTTCGACTACGCCGGCAACGCCAGGGTGCTGATCGTCAACGATATCAAGCGCGGCGACATGGCCGGGCTGGCACACGCCTATCGCAGCCTGATCGAGGCGGCGGGCGGCGGCACCCTGGGCCTGTTCACCGCCATCGCCCGGTTGAAGGCGGTGCACGCCCGCATCGCCGATCCGCTGGCCCGCGCCGGGCTGCCGATCTATGCCCAGCATGTCGATCCCATCGAGACCGGTACGCTCGTCGATATCTTCCGCGCCGAACCACGCGCCTCGCTGCTCGGCACCGATGCACTGCGCGACGGTGTCGATGTGCCCGGCGCCTCGTTGCGACTGGTGGTGATGGAAGGCGTGCCCTGGCCGCGCCCGACCGTGCTGCACGCGGCGCGGCGCGCCGCGCCCAATGGTGCGGGGCTGGGCGGGTCTGCCTATGATGATCGCGTTACCATGGGCCGGCTGGCACAGGCGTTCGGCCGGTTGATCCGCCGCGCCGATGATCGCGGCACCTTTGTGCTGATTGGCCCGGCGGTGCCGTCGCGGCTGCTCGCCGCCTTCCCGGCCGGCACGCCGATCGACCGGCTGGGGCTCGATGATGCCATTGCCGCGGTGGCGGCCGCACATCAGGCCTTTACTACCCCGGCGCCGCCGCGCCATGGTGACGCCACAACCGCAACGGACGGCTCGATCGCCGGGGAGCGCAGGTGAAAACGCTGACTTTGTTGCGCCACGCCAAATCCGGCTATGACGACCCGTTGCTACGCGATTTCGATCGCCCGCTGAACGACAGGGGCCGCCGCGCCTCCGTCCGCATCGGCCAATGGCTGCGCGCCGCACAGGATCGCGGCGACATGCCGGATTTCGATCATGTCGCCGCCTCCCCCGCCGTGCGCTGCCGCCAGACCATCGAAGGCGTGGAGGCCGGCATGAAGGCGCGGCTGGCGCCGATCTATGAAAAACGCATCTATCTGTCGTCATCGGCGACGCTGACCGAGCTGATCGCCGGCTTTGCCGATCACCATGACAGCGCGATGCTGGTCGGCCACAACCCGGGGTTGGAGGATCTGCTGCTCGAACTCGTGCCGCCCGGCGAACATCTGCGCGACGAAGCCGAGTTGAAATACCCGACCGCGACGCTGGCGCATCTGAAGCTGGACATAACCAGCTGGACGAAAATCGATGGCGGCCGCGCCCAACTCGCCCAGTTCATCCGTCCGCGCGACCTTGATCCGACGTTGGGCCCGGACGACTGATCGCGTTTGCGGATGTCGGCCTCAATAAAGGCGGCTCTCCCGGGCCTCGCGCCGTCGTTGCTTTTCGGCTTTTTTCGCGGCTTTCGCCTCGGCCTCCTCTGCCTTGCGTTCGCGGCGGCCGCGGTTGCGATCGGCCTCGGCCTGGCTGGTCGTCACTGCATCGACGCCGGCGCCGACGATCTGGAACGGCGCCTTGACCACGGCGACGGCGGTGGAAACACAGCCCGTGGTGGCAACCGGCAGTGACAGCAGCAGCAGCAGTGATTGCAGCCTGGTTGATCGCATCACGCTGGCCCTCCCCGGCCGACGCCTTGGTATCAGAGCGCCAGCAGGCCGGGAATCGCTGATTTGAAGGCGAAAAAGCCTTTCGTCGCAAATGGCCACGCCGCCGCGTCCCATGGTCGGCGCAGTTGCACCAACTGCACGCCATCGGCCGCCAGCGCGCGTGTCGCTTCTGCCAGCCAATCGGCGACCGGCCCGACCGGCGCCTCCCCGGTCATCACTTGGCGCAGGCCGTGGCGCGCCGCCCAATCACGCACCGAGTCCATGCCATCGACGCTCGCCAGCCGTTCCGCCGCGACTCCGGCCTGCGTTGCGGCGCGGGCTAGACCATCCGCCGACGCCGTTGCGGCCAGCGCCTGCTTTGGCGACCGAGCACCGCCGTCGAAACACGGCAACGCGGCAACGGCACGAAAGGGCGGCAACGGCAGGGTTTCCACGCTGAGATCATCGGTCGTCACCAACAGCCCGCTGGGCAGGCTCGGATCATAGCGCTTGGCCGGCGACAGCGGACGCGGCGGCGGTATCACGTCCATCGGCAGCGCCACCGCCTCCCGCGCCAGCGCCGCCGCAACTGCAAAGCGCCCGCCGCTGCGATCGCGGATGATGTCAGCGCGCGCCAGATAGGTCTTGCCCGGCGTTTGCAGGCCGGCCACCCAGCGCCAGGACAGCGTGTTCGACGCCGGGCAGGCATCGATCAGGTGGCGATAAAAGAAATCTGCACCCAGCTGCCAGGGCAGGCGCAGCGTGAAAATCCAGATGCTGGCGAAATTCATCCGGGCATGGTTGTGAAGCCAGCCGGTTTCGACCAATTCCTGCGCCCAGGCGTCGAAGCAATCGATGCCGGTGCGGCCTTCGGTGGCGATGGCGAGCCCGATGCGCAAGCTGGTGTTCGCCGTCTCCGCCAACCTGTCGACGTCAGCGCAATAACGCTGCCAGATCGCCGGCCGCAATTGCAGCCAGCCGACCCAATAGCTCCGCCAGCAAACTTCCTGCAGGAACTTTTCGGCGGCGCCAAAGCCATGCGCACCCAGCACCCGGCGCGCGACCTCGGCCTCGGTGATCAACCGGTGGCGGATGGCGGGGGACAGGCGCGAGGTGCTGCCGTCGATGCCCGGCCCGGCATCCTGGTTGCGCGTCGCGGCATAGGCACGGCCGGCACGAGGCAGAAAAGCTTCGAGTCGATCGAAAGCGGCAACGCGGGTCGCGGGAAAATCCATGACCCGGCCATAGCCGGGCCGGGACGCGCCGGTCAGCGCGCCAAACGTCGCGGGTTCAGACTGTAAAGCTTTCGCCGCAACCGCAGCTACCCTTCGAATTGGGGTTTTCAAAGACGAAACCGGCAGCGAAATCATCTTCCTTCCAATCCATGCGGCTGCCGATCAAATACATCAGGCTGCCGCCATCGATGAACAGCGTGCCGCCCGGCGTTTCCACGGCCTCGTCGCCCGGCTTGGCCTCGGTGACATAATCCAGGCTGTAGGCAAGGCCCGAACAGCCGCGCTTCGGCGTCGTCAGTCGCACGCCGGCGGCGGGCTGCGGTGCCTTGGCGATGATCTCGGCGATACGGCGCGCGGCGTCTTCCGTGACGGCAATCGGGGCCGGACGCGGGCGGCGAAGGGTGGTCGTGGACATCAAAGCATCCCCATTTCAAGCTTGGCCTCGTCGCTCATCTTGCCGGGGTCCCAGGCCGGATCCCAGACCAGATTGACCTCGGCAGAGGCAACGCCGGGCACACTCATCACGCGCAGTTCGACTTCGCCAGGCATGGTTTCGGCGACCGGGCAATGCGGTGTAGTCAGCGTCATCGTCACCACCGCATGACCATTGTCGGTCTCGACGCCATAGATCAGGCCCAGGTCATAGATATTGACCGGGATTTCCGGATCGAAAATCTGGCGCAACGCCGCAACGATTTCCTGTTGCAGATCGCTGCCCGGCGCATCGGCGGCCACCGTCTCGGCCGGCTTGGCAAGAAAGCCCTCCAGATAATCCGGCGCTCGGTCCGCTGCAAAACCGCCCTCGGCGGCGCGCAATGGCGGCGCCTTGGCGACAGGGGTCGCCTCGCTGACTTCTTCCACCGAAAAGCTGCGATCGGTCATCAATTGCTTCCTGTTCCGAATATCCGTGTCACCCGTTCGATGCCGGCGGCGAGCCGCGCCACATCGTCCAGATCATTGTAAATGCCAAAGCTCGCCCGCGCCGTCGCCGGCACGCCCAGCACCGCCATCAACGGTTGGGCGCA
>JBBQYI010000106.1:0-5940 GCA_038208825.1 Sphingomonadales bacterium
CACCACCACCGGCGCCAGCACCGGCAGCAGCGACGGCACGATCATTTCCTTGATCGCGCCGGCCGTCACCAGGCCCACGGTGCGGGCATAATCCGGCCGCACGCTGCGGTCGGCAATGCCGGGGTTTTCCTTGAACTGGGCACGAATGTCCTGCGCCACGGCCGAAGCGGTGCGCCCCACCGCCGTCATCGCCATGCCGCCGAACAGATAGGGCAGCAACGCGCCGAGCAGCAGCCCGACGACGACATAGGGGTTGGACAGGGTGAAATCGACCGGCACATCGGCAAAGAACTGCCGCAGATCCTCGGTATAGGTCGCAAACAGCACCAGCGCCGCCAGGCCCGCCGAACCGATGGCATAGCCCTTGGTCACGGCCTTCGTGGTGTTGCCCACGGCGTCGAGCGCATCGGTGCGTTCGCGCACTTCGCTGTCCAGCCCGGCCATTTCGGCGATACCGCCGGCGTTGTCCGTCACGGGGCCATAGGCATCCAGCGCCACCACCATGCCGGCCAGCGCCAGCATCGCGGTCGCGGCAAAGGCGATACCGATCAGGCCGGCCATCTGGAACGCTGCGATAATGCCGGCGACGATCACCAACGTCGGCAGCGCGGTCGATTCCATCGACACGGCAAGACCCTGGATGACATTGGTGCCATGGCCCGAATCCGATGCCTTGGCGATGGATTTGACCGGGCGATATTCGGTGCCGGTGTAATATTCGGTGATCCAGACGATCAGCCCGGTGACGATCAACCCGATCATCATGCAACAGAACAGGTTGAGCGCGGTGAAGTTGGTCGGCGCCGCAACCGCCGCCGCCATTTCGGCGCTGACACCCTTTACCGCGATGATCGCGTGCATGTCGGGAAAGATGTAATTGGTGGCGAACCACAGCGCCGGCACCGACAGCAGCGCGGTGGCAATGAAGCCCTTGTACAGCGCGCCCATGATGGAGCCGCCGCCCAGCCGCACGAAATAGGTGCCGATGATGGAGGTAAGGATGCAGACACCGCCGGCCAGCAGCGGCAACGTCATCAGCTTTGCCGCATCGCTGCCACTGACGAGCAGCGCGACGAGCACCATGGTGGCACCGATGGTGACCACATAGGTTTCGAACAGATCGGCAGCCATGCCGGCGCAATCGCCGACATTGTCGCCGACGTTATCGGCGATGACGCCGGGATTGCGGTCATCATCTTCGTCAAAGCCCAGCTCGTTCTTGCCGACCATGTCGGCGCCAACGTCCGCTGCCTTGGTGAAAATGCCGCCGCCCAGACGCGCAAAGATCGAGATCAGCGAGGCGCCAAAGCTGAGCGCCACCAGCGCGTTGATCATCGGCCGGCCGGTCGGGTCGAGCCCGGTGCTGGTCAGGAAGTAGAAATAGCCGGCGATGGCCAACAGCGCGAGGCCCGCCACCAGCATGCCGGTCACGGCGCCGGAACGGAACGCCATGGTCAGGCCGGCTTGCAGCGATTGCCGCGCCGATTCCGCGGTGCGGACATTGGCGCGCACCGAAATGTTCATGCCGATGAAGCCGGTAACGCCCGACAGCACCGCACCGATGACAAAGCCGATGGCCGGCAGCGTGCCAAGGAACACCGCGACCAGCACGGCAACGATGACGCCGACGATGCCGATGGCGATATACTGCTTCTTCAAATAGGCGCCGGCGCCTTCCTGGATGGCCGCGGCGATTTCCTGCATCCGGGCATTGCCGGGCGATGCCGCCAGCACCTGCCGCGATGTCACGACACCATAGGCAACGGCGGCGAGACCGCACAAGATTGCGATCAGAACTACGTCCATCGGAAAGCTTCCCCTTCAACCCTGAAGTATCGGATGCGCCTTTGTGACGCATGATTTGCGCGTGTCATGGCCGGGCGCGCCGCCGAAAGCAACTGTTCCGCACAAAAGCCGCCAAATCCTGCCCAAAGCACCAGCCCCGAACGGCGCGCGTCACGCGCTCAATGCTCCCAGCCCAGCCGCGCCGGCGTCACATCCACCCCCGCAGCCAGTGCCCGCACGCCCGCACCGCCCGTCACCACGCCCACCCGCGTCACCACCGTCCGCGCCCCGGCCGCCGCTGCCACAACCGCCCCGGCCAGCCCCGCCGGCGCCGTGAACAGCAATTCATAATCATCGCCCGCCGTCGCACACGCCAGCCGCCCGGCATCGCCCAAACAACGCGCCGCCCCCGCATCGGACAGGGGCAGCACCCCCAGATCGATTTCGATGCCCACCCCGCTCGCCCGCGCCAGCCGGTCGGCATCGATCAACACCCCGTCCGACACATCCATCGCCGCCGTCGCCAAACCTGCCAGCGCCCGGCCCAGCGCCAGCCGCGGCACCGGCCGGCGAAACCGGTTGAGGAGGTATTTGTCTGCCACCGCCTCGCCGCGCGCCGCCGCAAGGCCCAGCCCCGCGTCGCCAATCGTCCCCGAAACCCACACATCATCACCCGGCCCGGCGCCGGCGCGGCCCAACGCCCGCCCCGGCTCGACATGGCCCACCGCCGTCAGCCCCAGAACCGCCGTCGTCACCCCCGTCACCGTGTCACCGCCCCACAGCGCCACGCCGAAATGCACCAGCGCCCGGCCCAGCCCATCGGTAAACGCCGCCCGCCACGCGTCATCTTCCGCCGCCGACAGCGCCAGCCCCAGCAACACGCCCGCCGGTGCCGCGCCCATTGCGGCAAGATCGGACAGGTTCACCGCCAGCAGCTTCCACGCCACATCGCCGGGCGGATCGCCGGGCAGATAATGCACGCCCGCCGCCAGCACATCATGGGTAAAAACAAGGTCGCGCCCCAAAGGCGGCGTCCACACCGCCGCATCATCGGCCAGCCCGCGCGCCGCGGGGTCGGTGGCCAGCGGCACCAGGCGCTGCGCGATAAAGTCGCGCTCGCCACCCATTCTAGGGGCGCACCCGCCGCGCCACCGTATCGAGCAGGCCGTTGACGAATTTCGCCTCTTTTTCGGCGTGAAAGGCGTGGGAGACATCGACATATTCGTCGATGATCGTCGCCGCCGGCACATCGGCGCGCGCCACCAGTTCATAGGTCGCCGCTCGCAACAGCGCCCGCATCGGCCGGTCCAGCCGGTCGAGCGTCCAGCCGGTCGCCAGCGCCGCACTCACCAGTCTGTCCAGCTCGTCCTGCCGCGCCGCAACGCCGGTGACCAGATCGTCGAAAAACGCGCCATCGGCCTCGGCATAGTCGGCGCCTTCGATTTCCTGCCCCAATCGGTGCGAATGGAATTCGTGCAGCAGCTTGGGCAGGGCGTCGCCGCCCATCTCGCGCTGGTACAGCGCCTGGACAGCGCCCAGACGGGCCGTGGAGCGGGCGGTATTATTCATGGTCTGGGGCGTCTAGCGGGGTGGAACGGCAAAGTCACCAGCCAAGACGGCCATCCCCCGCATGGCCGCGCTGCTGTGCGCGCATGGGGCGACCGTGCCAGCGCCACTGCCGCCCGGCAAACCGCCCGTCGCACCAATCGTCAATTGTCCACAGACATTCTTTTTGGCTGCATGAATCCAATATGTTATGCTGACCCCGGCCTGTGAACAGGCTGTTAGTTCTGGAGCTGAGCTCTGTGCACCAAGGCACCCGCCTTTGCCCATGCCGCCGCGATGGTCGATAGAAGCAGCATGAACCCGCCTATCCCCCTGCGCGCCCTCGATCCCGCCAACAATCCCGCCACCGAAGCCGCCACCCTGCCGCAGAATCTGGAGGCGGAGCAGGCGCTGCTCGGCGCGCTGATGATCGACAACCGGCTGATCGAAGACGTGATGATGCGCCTCAACCCCGATCATTTCGCCGAACCGCTGCACGGCCGCATCTATGATGCCATCCTGCGGCTCAACAACCGCAAGATGGCCGCCACCCCGGTCACGCTGAAGCCCTTGTTCGAGGCCGATCCGGCGATGACCGACATCGGCGGCCCGGCCTATCTCGCCACCCTCACCCAGCACAGCGGCGCGCTGCTCGCCGCCCGCGATTTTGCCCAGCAGATCTATGATCTTGCCCTGTTGCGCGAACTCATCCGCGTCGGCCGCGAAATGGCCACCAATGCCGCCGACACCTCCATCGATGTCGAACCGCTGAAACAGATCGAAACCGCCGAAATGGCGCTCTACAAGGTCGCGGAGGCCGGCGAAGTTTCGGGCGCCGTCAAATCCTTTGGCCAGGCCACCCGCGAAGCCATTGAAATGGCCGACCGCGCCATGAAATCCGGTGGCCATTTGTCGGGCTACACAACCGGCCTCAACGCACTGAACGAAAAGATCGGCGGCCTGCACAAATCCGATCTGATCGTGCTCGCCGGCCGCCCCGCCATGGGCAAGACCGCGCTCGCCACCAACATCGCCTTTGCCTGCGCCCTGCGCGGCCAACAGGATGCCGCGCGCAACATCGATCCCGACAAATCCAGCGGCGCTGCGGTTGCATTCTTCAGCCTCGAAATGTCGTCGGACCAGCTCGCCACCCGCGTCCTTGCCGAACAATCCAGCGTCAATTCCGAAAGCCTGCGCATGGGCAAGATCAGCCAGGAGGAGTTCAGCCGCCTCGCCCGCGCCGCCGGGGATCTCGCCAATCTGCCGCTCTATATCGACGACACCCCGGCGCTCAGTATCGCGGCGCTGCGCACCCGCGCCCGCCGGTTGAAACGCCAGCGCGACATCGGGCTGATTGTCGTCGATTACCTGCAGCTGTTGCAGGGCACCGCCCGCAACGCCGGCGAAAACCGTGTGCAGGAAATTTCCGAAATCACCCGCGGCCTCAAAACCCTCGCCAAGGAATTGCAGGTGCCGGTGCTGGCGCTGTCACAGCTCAGCCGCGCCGTCGAACAGCGCGAGGACAAGCGCCCCTTGCTGTCGGATCTGCGCGAATCGGGCACCATCGAGCAGGACGCCGATATCGTGCTGTTCGTCTATCGCGAGGAATATTATCACGCATTGAAACAGCCCGATCCCGAAGAAGCCGACAAGCATCTGAAATGGCGCGAAAAGGCCGAAAAGGTCTTTGGCCTTGCCGAAGTCATCGTCGCCAAGCAGCGCCACGGCTCGACGGGCAGCGTGCCGCTGACCTTCCACAAATCCACCACCAAATTCGCCGATCGCGCCGCCGGGGACTATATTCCGGAAGAAATCGGCGAATAACGGAGGCCGGCATGCAATCGCCCGAGGTCGATGCCTATATCGCGGCCGCGCCACCGCTGCGCCGCGAACGGCTGGAAGCACTGCGGGCGCTCGTCCATCGACTCGCCCCCGATGTCGAGGAGGTGATCGAATACCGGATGCCGCTGTTCCGCCGCGGCGACAAATGGATCGCGATGGCCAGCCAGAAATCCTGTCTGTCGGTCTATCTGCATTGCCAGCCGCACGCCGCCGCCATCGTCGCCACCGATCCAAGGCTGAAGGGCGGCAAGGGCTGCGTCAACATCGTGGATTCGGCCAACCTGCCGCTCGCCGCGCTCGAACCGGCGATTGCCGGTATCCTCGCCGGCGAACCGCCACCAAGTTAACCGTTTACGCTCGCGCAACTTCGACTTAACTTCCCCACCAGCCGGGGAGGGCGCCACCATGCTCATTCGCAATGCAACCGAAGTCGTGCGCAACTGGCACGCCGACAGCCGTGCCTGGGACGGGTTCAAGGCCCGCGCCGGCGATATCATGGTCGTCACCCCGCCCAAATGCGGCACCACCTGGACCCAGCGCATCACCGGCATGCTGCTCCGCCAATCGACCGAACCCCATGTCGTGATGATGGACCAGCCATGGATCGACGCGCGCTGGGTGCCACACGAAATGGTGCTGCCGATGCTGGCCGCGGCGCCCGGCCGCCGTTCGCTGAAATCGCACCTGCCGCTGGGCGCGCTGCCGCTGCATGACGACATGCTCTACATCAACGTCGCCCGCGATCCGCGCGATGCCTGCATGTCCTAC
>JBBQYI010000107.1:0-5782 GCA_038208825.1 Sphingomonadales bacterium
CAGTTTCCCACCCAAGCAAGACCAAAGAAGGGTTTCCCATGAGCGATGTCGCAGACCGCGTGAAGAAGATCGTTGTTGAACATCTTGGTGTCGAAGCCGACAAGGTCACCGACGATTCCAGCTTCATCGACGATCTTGGCGCCGACAGCCTTGATACCGTCGAACTGGTGATGGCATTCGAAGAAGAATTCGGCGTCGAAATTCCTGACGATGCCGCCGAAAAGATCCTGACCGTCAAGGACGCGATCGGCTTCATCGACGCCAATCAGAAGGGCTGAGCCCGCGTCTTTGCCGCAGCATTTCCGAAGGGTCGCGGCGCGGCCTTGCCGGCATCGCTGCAACCAGGTGCTGACAGCGAACGGCCCTTCGCGGATATGCGAAGGGCCGTTTGGCGTATAAAATCCTGCAATAATATGCGTTAATCCGGCCCAGCGGGGCCATTCGGGAAAGGGACTGCTGCCCATGCGGCGTGTGGTAATTACCGGGGTAGGCATGGTGACGCCGCTTGGCGCCAATGTCGAAACCGTCTGGGCGAACATCCTGGCGTCCCAATCCGGTGCCGGTCGCATCACGCGCTTCGATCCGGAAGGCTATGCCTGCCAGATCGCCTGCGAGGTGAAGCGCGGCGATGGTTCGGGCCTCACCTTCAACGCCGATACGCGCGTCGATTACAAGGTGCAGCGCCAGGTCGATCCGTTCATCACCTATGGCATCGATGCCGCCGGCCAGGCGCTCGAAGACGCCGGCTTGACCGACATGACCGAGGAACAGCGGCTGCGCGCCGGCTCATCGATCGGCTCCGGCATCGGCGGCCTGCCCGGAATCGAGGAAGAATCGATCGTCCTTCACACCAAGGGCCCGCGCCGCGTGTCGCCGCACTTTGTCCATGGCCGGCTGATCAACCTCATCTCCGGCCAGGTTTCGATCAAATACGGCCTGATGGGCCCCAACCATGCCGTCGTCACCGCCTGTTCGACCGGCGCCCACGCCATTGGTGATGCGGCGCGGATGATCCAACTCGATGATGCCGATGTCATGCTGGCCGGTGGGTCGGAAGGCGCGATCTGCCCGCTGGGCATCGCTGGCTTCTCTCAAGCCAAGGCACTGTCCAGCCATTACAACGATGAACCAACCCGCGGCAGCCGGCCCTATGATCGTGACCGCGACGGTTTCGTCATGGGCGAAGGCGCCGGCGTTGTCGTGCTCGAGGAATATGAACACGCCAAGGCGCGCGGTGCCAAAATCTATGGCGAAGTCATTGGCTATGGCCTCACCGGCGATGCCTGGCACGTCACCGCCCCGCATCCCGAAGGCTCGGGCGCCTTCCGGTCCATGGAAATGGCGCTGCGCCGCGCCGGGTTGTCGCCACACGATATCGATTATATCAACGCCCATGGTACCTCGACACCGATGGGCGATGAACTCGAACTCGGCGCCGTCCGCCGCCTGTTCGGCAGCGCCATCGAAACCGTGTCCATGTCGTCCACCAAATCGGCCATCGGCCATCTGCTCGGCGGTGCCGGCGCGGTCGAATCGATCTTCTGCCTTTTGGCGCTGCGCGATCAGGTGGCACCGCCGACGCTCAACCTCGATAACCCGTCCGATGGCTGCGTCGGGGTCGATCTTGTCCCGCACGTGCCCAAAAAACGGAAAATCCGCGCCGTGCTCAACAACAGCTTCGGCTTTGGCGGCACCAACGCGACGCTGGTAATGCGCGCGGTGTGATCGGCGGCCGATGAATCTTCCCCGATGCTGAAGCGGGCATCGCTCGCCTTTGTGGCGCTGCTGCTTTTGCTCGGCGTGCCGCTGCTGGTGTCGCCATGGTACGGGCTGGGGTCGCCGCGCGGGGATTATGTCGTCATCACGGTCGACAAGGGTGCGACGGTCACCGATGTGTCGAAACAATTGGGAGATGCGGGGCTGGTCGATGCGCCGCGGCAATTCCGCATCCTCGCCCGGCTGCTCGGCAGTGGCGCCCCGGTGCAGGCCGGTACCTATCGCCTGCGCAAGGGCGATGCCTGGGGCACCTATCTGCGCGCCATGCAAAAGGGCGCGGTGCTGCGGCTGACGGTTACCATTCCCGAAGGCATGCCATCCCTGCTGGTCGCCGAACGCCTGCGGGCGCAGCCGCAACTTGCCGGCGCTGTCGCGGTGCCGGCCGAAGGCTCGGTGCTGCCCGACACCTATGATTTCCAGCCCGGTGAGCCGCGCGCCAAACTGCTGGCGCGGATGCAGGCGGCAATGGCGGACACGCTCACCGATCTATGGGCAAAGCGCAGCAAGGCCGCCGTTGTCACCACCCCGGCCGACGCCGTCATCCTCGCCTCGATCGTTGAAAAGGAAACCGGCAAGGCGGCAGAACGCCGCCAGGTCGCCGGCGTCTATTCGAACCGGCTGCGGCAGGGCATGAAGCTCGACGCCGATCCCACCGTCATCTACCCGATCACCCGGGGCAAGCCGCTCGGCCGCCGCATCAAACGTTCCGAACTCGATGCCGATACCGGCTATAACACCTATCTGAAACCCGGCCTGCCCAAGGGGCCGATCGCCAACCCCGGCCGCGCCAGCATCGCCGCGGTGCTCGATCCCGCCCCCACCGACGCGTTGTATTTCGTCGCCGACGGCAGCGGCGGCCATGTGTTCGCCGTCACGCTGGCCGCGCACAATGCCAATGTCGCCAAATGGTATGCGCTGCGGCGCCAGCGCGGCGACATGTGATGGCAACCGCCCCCCGCCGCCGCCCGCTAGTTGTCAAGGAATCGCCGCGCCGCGATAAAATCGGGCTCGGCGGCCTTCTCGGTCGCCTTATCGGCCTGGCAATCCTGCTCTGGCTGGGCGGCTTCCTTTGGTTCAGCCTGACGCTGCCCGGCCCGGCCCCGCTTGCCACCCGCACCGATGCCATTGTCGTGCTCACCGGCGGGCAGGGCCGGTTGAAACGCGGGCTGGAAGTGCTCGATGCCGGCAGCGCGCGGCGCATGCTGGTCAGCGGGGTCGGCCGCGACGTCACCAAGAAACAGCTCGCCGCCGCGGCCGGTGTCGGGCGCGCCAGGCTCGACAAGGCCGATCTTGGCCACGAAGCCGTCGATACCCGCTCCAACGCCGAAGAAACCGCGCGCTGGGTCAAGGAACATGACTATGGCTCGATCCGCCTTGTCACCGCCGCCGGCCATATGCGCCGCGCCCGGCTGGAACTGGCGCGGGTGTTGCCGGCCACCATCACCGTGCTGTCCGATGCCGTGCCGGTGGAGCCGCAGGCCGTGACCATCGCCCAGGAATACAGCAAATATCTGCTCCGGCGCGGCGCGCTGCTGTTTGGCGCGCCATGAACGCCGTCGCTCTGCTGTTCGGCGCACCCTGATGTCCACCCTGATCGCGCTGGTCCGCGCCCTGTTGTTCACGCTCATCTTCTATGCCGGCTCGCTCATCCTGGTGCCGCTGTCGCTGCTCGCCGGGCTGGTATCGCGCCGCGCCATCTACGCGGCGACCAAGCTGTGGGCCGGCTGGTTCGTATTGTGCAGCCGCTGGATCACCGGCGTCCGCCTGCGGGTCGAAGGCACCATCCCGACCGGCCCGCAGTTGTTCGCGCTGAAACATGAATCGGCCTATGAAACCTTCCTCACCCTGTGGCTGTTCGCCCGCCCGGCGGTGGTGATGAAGGCCGAACTGCGCAAGATACCGGTCTGGGGTGCCGCGTCGGCCCGCCATGGTTCGATCTTTGTCGATCGCGCCGGCTCGGCTTCGATGTTGCGCGCCATGATGAAGGCGGCGCAGGCGGCGGTCGCCGATGGCCGTCCGGTGATCATTTTTCCCGAAGGCACGCGCGTCGCCGTCGGCGCCACGCCGCCGCTCGCCGCCGGTTTTGCCGGGCTCTACAAGATGCTCAAACTCCCCGTCGTCCCCGTCGCGCTCGACAGCGGCACCAAATGGCCAAAGGCCTTCATCAAATATCCCGGCACGGTGACGCTGCGCTTTGGCGAACCCATCCCGCCGGGCCTGCCACGCGGCACCATCGAACCTTTGGTCCATGCCGCGATCAACGCCCTGCAATCCCCCGAACGCACCGCGCTGGCGGGCGATCTTGGGGCGGCGGCATGATCCGGCGCGTGCCGCTGTGGCTGACGCTGGTGCCACTGGCCGCCGGCATTCTCGTTTATTGGCTGTTGTGGGCCGGCTGGTCGCGCGATTTCGAAGCGACGATCAAGCCCTGGCTGCCCGATACCGACCTGGCCATCGCCGGCTTCCCCTACCGCATGGAGGCGGATGTCGAACGGCCGCGGCTGACGGGCGGCACCGTCGTCAAGCTGGAGGCCAGCGCCACCCGCGCCCAGATCAACCGCGGCCCATGGCAGCCCGAACTGACGATCATCGCCACCCAGGCACCGCGTTTTTCGGCTATTGTCGGCCCCGGCATCGGCGCCAGCCTGTCTGGCCTTACCGGGCTGACCAGCATCCATGTCCTCGAAGGCCGGCTGGTGCGGCTGTCCACGCGCATCGAAGCAGCGCGGGCCAGGCTGGGCTTCACCTCCGCGGTCATCGGCGCCGATCTGCTCGAACTGCACCTGCGCGAAACCGGCGGCGATGCGGCAGCCCCCACCGGCGCCACTACCGGCCCCACCCCGGCAACCCGCGGCCAGCTCGTCATCGATGCGCAGCGGCTGCGGCTCGACAAGGGTGATGCGCTGACGGTCAAGGGTGATATCGATGTCACCGGCGCCGCCCGGCTGATCAGCTTTGATGGCTGGGCCAGCGCCGGCACCATCGAAGTCCGCAACCTCGCCATCGCGGATGCCCATGGTGAAATCGCTCGCGTCGCGGCCACCATTGTGCCGCTCGGCCACAACGGCCTGCGCTTTGCCGGCACGGTTACCACCATCTGCCCGGCCAGCGTGGCCGCCGCCTTTGCCGGCGCGGTGCCGGTCATCGAACAACGGCTGCGCGCGGCGGTGCGATTGTCGTTCGAAGGCGTTGCCGGCGCGGTCCGGCTGGCGGGGCTGCCCGATGATCTGGCGGCGCGGTCGGTGCGCTCGCAATTGCCGGCCTGCCCGGTGCTGCGAGGGCGGATCTAGCGGCGGGTTGGGTTGACTTTTTGTGCCATATGGGTTAGTTATTTGGGTTGGTTGGCTGGTTGCGGCTTTGGGGGCAAGTGGGCACGAGAATTGCTTGAATGAGCGTGGACTTAATGTGAACTTATCGGCGTTAACATATTGAAGTTGTAGATGAAATTAGCGATTTCACCTCTCCGCCCGAGGAAGAGGTCGAGAGACGGCGAAGCCGGCCCGGGTGAGGGGTGCTTTCTCAGGGGGCGTGGGCAAGGAAAAGCAAGGGGGCAGGGGCAAAGCCCCTGCTGACGCCGGACGGGTTCGGTCGGCGTGCCGCCCGCCCCGCCGATCGGCCTTGCGCCTGTCGGCGCGCGGGGCGCGCGCTCGCGGCGCTGCGGTCAGAGGATCTATAAGCCGGGTTCTGTACCTTGCCGAGACAAGGCGACGATCATTCCTCTAGGACTGTTGTTGCCAACAGCCTCAAGCAACCAACCCGGACGGCGAGGCCGGTTCCTGCCCTGCGGTCTGCGCCTTGCGGCGCAAACCACGTGCCGTCCCTATTCGGTCTTGCTCCCGGTGGGGTTTGCCATGCCGCTTCGGTTACCCGTCGCGCGGTGCGCTCTTGCCGCACCCTTTCACCCTTGCCTGTCTTTCCCGCTTGCGCAGGAACCCATCGGCGGTCTGCTCTCTGTGGCACTTTCCCTGGGGTCACCCCCGCCGGGCGTTACCCGGCACCGCGTTCC
>JBBQYI010000108.1:0-5763 GCA_038208825.1 Sphingomonadales bacterium
TTCAAACTGGTCGAACCCGCGCTCACGCTTGTCGAAACCACCACCACGCCCGGAACCACGTCCGCGTCGATCAAAGCTCATTTTCTGTCCAAGTCTTCCATAGTCAGTACAATTGGTGCCCGTCGGATGCGATGCGGTGAAGTTCAATGCGCCGAAACCGAAACTGCTCCAATGCTGACGGTATAGGAATTTAGCCGATTCGGCGAGCGATATTCGAGACGAACCAATCCCGCACGGAACCGCCACCTCAGGCCTGTCCACCAACCTATCCACAGGCCTTGCGGCGCCCCCTGCAACAAGCCCCCTTATTCCGCGCCGATTCAAAGCCGCCGTGTAACGACGCTGGCCACCCAGCCGGCAAAAAGCGCCGCGGCCACCGCCACCAGGCCGTAAGCCAGGCTATGTTCCTGGGCCATGACATAGATCCAGCGTTCAAAGCCGGATTTGTCGATGCTGATCGGCGAACTTGAGCTGGCGATCACCCGGCCTTTGCGGATCAAGTGGATTTCGGCGGTATATTCGCCCACCGGCACCGCCGACGGAATGGCGATTCGCGCCCGGTATAGCACGTTGCGCGTCACCCTGACGCCGCCGCCGTCTTCGAAGAACAAGCCATCGCGCCGCTTGACCGCGATCAGGCCCTTTTCGAACCGGCTGGTTTCGGCATCGCTGGCGCCCGTTGCCGGCGACAATTGCAGGTTCGCGACGCCGATTTCGTAAATCGCCGTAGTCCGATCATCGGCCAGTTGGTCGATCGGCCGCGTGGAGGCGACAGAATAGAACCCTGGCACGCTTTCGAACCGCACCGAATCGGTGTTGAGCCAGATGCCCGCAACGCGCTGTTTCAACCGCACCGTCACCGGTTCTGCAGGGCCGCGGACCACCACCACGATGTCGGGCGGCGCATCGGGCACGGCGCCCGCCGGATATTGAATGGCACCAAACACCAGCAGATCGGCACCTTTGAACGTCGTATTGATATCGATCCGGCCCTGGCTGAGATCGGTGATCAGCATCGTCGGCGCGGCGCCCATCAGCGCGAGCGCCGCCGTTATCGCCACCAGGAATCGACCGGCGCGCGTCATGCCGGGCCGTAAAGGGTGAACAACGATTGCGGCTGCACCGTCAGCCCGAACAACAGCCGCACCGCCACCGCCAGCACGATGAGCGCCAGCGCCAACCGCAGCTTTTCAGGTCGCAGCTTCTGCGCCGCGCGCACGCCCAGTTGCGCCCCCGCAACGCCACCGAGCAGCAGCAGCAGCGCCAGCACGATATCGACCGATTTCGACGATGTAGCATGCAGCAACGTCGTGGCCGCGGTGACGAAAATGATCTGGAACAGCGACGTGCCCACCACCGCGCTCGCCGACATGCCGAGCAGATAGATCATCGCCGGCACCATGATGAAGCCGCCGCCGATGCCCAGCGTCGTCAGCATGCCCACTGCAAAACCCAGCAACAGCGGCGCCAGCGGCGAAATATACAGGCCCGACCGGTAAAATCGTGTCCGCCCCGGCAATGCCACAATCCAACGCACATGTCGCCGCAACCGGGTCGGCGCTTGCGGCCCGGTCTGCGCCGCGCGCCGGATCGAACCAATGGCTTCCTTGAGCATCAGGCCGCCGACACTGGAGAGCAGCAGCACATAGATGATGTTGATGCTGATATCGATCTGACCGACCTTTTGCAGCGCCCGGAAGATCAGCTGGCCAACGCCCGCCCCGGCAACACCCCCTGCCACCAGCACACCGCCCATTTTCAGATCGATCTGATCACGCCGCCAATAGGCCAGAGCGCCCGAAACGCTCGATCCGGTGATCTGCGTCGCCGATGATGCCACCGCCACCGCCGGCGGAATGCCATAAAAGATCAACAGCGGCGTCGTCAGAAACCCGCCGCCCACACCGAACATACCCGACAGGAACCCGACCCCGCCACCCAACAGGATGATCACAAGCGCGTTGACCGACATCTCGGCGATAGGCAGGTACAGATCCACGGCGCATAGACATAGCCGGGCGCATGCCACCCCGCCATCCTGCCATTTGGCATCTTCTTCCAAAGCCGCGACACACAGCAACGCTTGCCATATTCGAGAGGAATGATGCAGCCTTTGGTCCGCTATCATTCGCGGCCAGATCAAACACCGGAACGGGCGCAATCGAACGCCCGCCAACAGGGATTCACAACATGCGCAGGGGAGTCATCGAAGTCGGGCCGCAACGCTATCGCGAAAGCTATGGCCGCGATTATGAGGAATTCACCATCGGCGATGTTTATGAACACCGCCCGGGTCGCACCATCACCGAAACCGACAATGTCTGGTTCACCCTGCTGACGATGAACACCCATCCGACGCATTTCGATCACGTCTATGCCGCCAAAACCGAATTCAAGCGGCCGCTCGTCGCTTCGCCGCTGACGGTCGCCATCCTTGTCGGCATGAGCGTTTCCGATGTCAGCCAAAAGGCCGTCGCCAACCTTGGCTGGAAGGAAATCCGCATGACCGCGCCGGTTTTCGCCGGTGATACGCTGTATGCCGAAACCGAAGTCATCGAAAAACGCCCGTCGAAATCCCGCCCGGACCAGGGGCTGGTGACCGTAAAGACCATCGGCCGCAACCAGGATGGCGTCGTCGTCTGCGATTTCCTGCGCACCATCCTTGTCTGGAAAAAGGGCCATGGGCCGGGCGAGGATTGACACCGGCATGACCCACCTTCCGCTTTCCGGCATGCGCATCCTCAGCGTCGAACAATATGGCGCCGGCCCCTATGGCACGCTGTTCCTCGCGCAACTGGGCGCCGACGTCATCAAGATCGAGCCCCCCGGCAAGGGCGATTCATCGCGCGCCGGCGGGCCCTATTACCTCGGTGAGAATGACAGCCTGTTCTACCAGACCTTCAACCTAAACAAGCGATCGATCACCCTCGATCTGAAGCATCCCGCCGGGCAGGACATTTTCCACCGGCTTGTCGCCACCGCCGATGCCGTCACCAACAACGCCCGTGGTGACCAGCCGGCGCTGCTCGGCCTCGATTATGCGGCGCTGGGGCCAGTGAAGCCATCGATCGTCTGCGCGCATTTGTCGGCCTATGGCCGCGACACGCCGGGCAGCATGGCCGCCAATGGTGGCGCCAACCCGCGCGCCGCTTGGCCGGGCTATGATTATCTGATGCAGGCGGAGGCCGGGTTCCTGTCACTGACCGGCGAACCCGATGCGCCGCCGACGCGTTTTGGCCTGTCGATCATCGATTACATGACCGGTTCCATGCTGGCGACGGCAACGCTGGCGGCAATCATCGACGCCCGCGCTACCGGCATCGGCCGCGACATGGATGTCTGCCTGCTCGATGCGGCTGTCCACCAACTCACCTATCCGGCGCTCTGGTATCTCAACCGGAGCCATGACATCGGACGCACCGAACGCTCAGCCCATCCCGCCGCCGTGCCGTCGCAACTGCTCCGCACCCAGGATGGCTGGCTGTTCGTCATGGCGCAGCTCGAAAAGTTCTGGGAACGTTTCGCCGATGAGCTCGGCCTTTCGGCGCTGAAGGCCGATCCACGCTTCCACACCAACGCCGATCGCCACGCCAATCGCGCCGCCCTTATCGCGCTTGTCGAAGCCGTCACCACCACCCGGCCCACCGCGCACTGGATCGACAGGATGGGCGGCAAGGTGCCGGTCGCAGCGGTCAACAGCCTTGGGCAGGCGCTCGACAGTCCGTGGCTGGCGCGCAGTGGCATGGTGACCGAAATCGACCACGCCAGTGGGCCGATGCGCGTGCTCGCCAATCCGATCCTTGTCGATGGCGAACGCCTGCCTAGCAGCGCCGCGCCGCAACTCGGCGCCGATACGGCCGCGCTGCTCGCCGAAATCGGCATCGATGCGGCCGAGGCCGCCGCGCTCAAAGCCGCCGGCACCGTCTGACATGGCCAAGCTCGACGGCATCCGGGTCATCGACCTGTCGCAATTCCTGCCCGGCCCGATGCTGACCGGCATGATGGCTGATCAGGGTGCCACCGTCATCAAGATCGAACCGCCGGCCGGCGATCCGGCGCGCAGCCAGGGGCCGTTCGAGGCCGGCCATGGCATCTGGTTCCGCAATCTCAACCGCGGCAAGGCCAGCGTCACGCTCGATTTGAAAAGCCCCGCCGGCAAACAGGCGCTATGGACGCTGATCGCCGACGCCGATGTCATCATCGAAGGGTTCCGCCCCGGCGTCATCGCCCGGCTCGGCTTTGATTACGCCAGCGTCGCCGCCCGCCATCCCGGCATCGTCTATTGTTCGATCTCCGCCTTCGGCCAATCCGGCCCGCTCGCCGATCATCCGGCGCATGATCTGGGGGTGCAGGCCGAATCCGGGCAGCTTTCGCTGAACGACGGCCCCGATGGCACGCCGGTCGTCCCCGGTGTCGCCGCTGCCGACATGGCCGCTGGGCTTACTGGCCTCGCCGCCGTGCTGATGGCGCTGATCGGCCGGGCCAGCACCGGGCGCGGTGATTTTATCGACATCTCGATGCTCGGCGCGCTCATTCCCTGGAGCACCCATGTCGCCGGCCTCGCCATCGCCGGCGGCCCGGCACCGCGCTCCGCCGAACAACGCTCGCTGGGCGGCGCCGCCTTCTACAACGTCTACGCCTGCGCCGATGGTCGCCACATCGTGCTGTGCGGCCGTGAGCTGAAATTCGCCCGCAGCCTGTTGACCGACCTTGGCCGCCCCGATCTGATCCCGCTTGCGGGGTCCGAATCCGGCCCGCCGCAGGCGCCGCTGCGCGCCTTTCTCGCCGAAACCTTCGCCGCGCGGTCGCAGGCCGAATGGATCCGATGGTTTCACGGCCGCGATGTCGCCTTCGCCCCGGTCCGCACGCTCACCGACGGCCTCGCCCGATCAGGCTTGATCGTCACCGACGCGGATGGCGCGCACCATTTCGCCCCGGCAATCCGCTTTGCCGGGGAACCACCGTGGGAGCCCTTGCCCGTACCGACCCTGTAACGAAACCCGCAGCGATTGCGGCGGCGCGCCTTCCCACCACCCCGGCGAGCCGCTACCGTCCCCCGCAATGGATACCGCACCCACCTATCTGGTCGTCATCGACAGCAGCGCCGAAAGCCGCGTCGCCGTCCGCTTTGCCGCGCTGCGCGCCGCCCATGTCGGGGCCAAGGTCAGCATCGTGCGCGTCGTCCGCCCGCCGGAATTCATGCAATGGGGCGCGGTGCAGGAAGCAATGGCTGCCGAAGCGCTGGCCGAAGCCATCGCGCTGCTCGCCGCCGAGGCCGATGAAGTCGAAACCCTCGCCGGCGCACGCCCTGATACCATTGTCCTGCATGGGGAGGCAGCGCCGGTCATCTTCGATCATATCCGCGGCGATGCCACCATCCGCGCCCTGGTGCTCGGCGCCGCTTCGAAGGGCGCGCCGGGGCCGTTGGTCAGCTATTTTACCGGTGAACGCGCCGGTCATCTGCCCTGCGTCGTCATCCTGGTGCCCGGCGGTATCGAGCCGGAACGCCTGCAATCGCTGACCTGACCGGCAATTCAGGAGCATTTTTGTACGATTTTTGCCAATCGCGACGTCGCTGCGCTTGATTCCCCCGGTGCATCGCGCCACATCACATTCCGAAAGCCGATCCCAACAATTGCAAAAGGCGCCCGATTCGCCATGTTCATCGAAACCGAACGTACCCCCAACCCGGCCACGCTGATGTTCCGCCCCGGCCGCGCCGTCACCGATGGCGCCACCGCCGATTTCGCCAGCCCGGAAGCC
>JBBQYI010000109.1:0-5597 GCA_038208825.1 Sphingomonadales bacterium
GGCCAAGCCGTCGGGCGAGATCATCGAAACGCCGATCATCTCGAACTTCAAGGAAGGCCTGACCGTCCTTGAATATTTCAACTCGACCCATGGTGCCCGCAAGGGTCTCGCCGACACCGCGCTGAAGACTGCCAATTCCGGCTATCTGACGCGCCGTCTTGTCGATGTCAGCCAGGATTGCGTTGTCATCGAGGCCGATTGCGGCACCGAACGCGGGCTGTTGATGAAGGCCATCGTCGAAGGCGGCAACACCATCGTGTCGCTGTCGGAGCGTATCCTTGGCCGCACCGTGCTCAACGACATCGTCGACGCCAAGACGGGTGAAGTGCTGGCCCCGGCCGGCTTCCTGCTCAGCGAAGTTGATGTCGCGCGCATCGAAAGCGCGGCGGTCCCGGAAGTGAAGATCCGCTCGCCGCTGCTGTGCGAAACCAAGGGCGGCGTTTGCGCCACCTGTTATGGCCGCGATCTGGCCCGTGGTACGCCGGTCAACGCCGGTGAAGCCGTTGGCGTCATCGCCGCGCAGTCGATCGGGGAGCCGGGCACGCAGCTGACCATGCGTACCTTCCACATCGGTGGCGCTGCGCAGGTGAGCGAGCAGTCATCGCTCGATTCGCCGGTGGACGGCGCCATCGAGTTCCGCGCGCTGTCGACGATTACCGACAGCAAGGGCCGCAATATCTCGATGGCCCGCAACGGGGAACTCGTGCTGCGCGACAGCGACGGCCGCGAACGCTCGATCCACCGTATCCCCTATGGCGCGACGATCATGCACCTGGAAGGCGCGACGGTTTCCAAGGGTGATCGGCTCGCCGAATGGGATCCGTACACGCTGCCGGTGATCACCGAGAAATCGGGCAAGGTGAAGTATCAGGACCTGATCGAAGGTGTCTCCATGTCGGAGAATGTCGACGAACAAACCGGTATCGCCAACAAGGTCGTGCAGGATTGGCGCGCCATCAACAAGAAGGATGACCTGCGCCCGCGCATCACACTGCTTGACGATGAATCGGGCGAAGCAGCGCGTTACCTGCTCGCCGTGGACGCCATTCTGTCGGTCAATGACGGGCAGGACGTGTTCGCTGGCGACGTGATCGCGCGAATTCCGCGTGAAGCCGCCAAGACGCGCGACATCACCGGCGGTCTGCCGCGGGTGGCCGAGCTGTTCGAAGCGCGTATTCCCAAGGACAATGCGATCATCGCGCGCATCAACGGCCGCGTTGAATTCGGCAAGGACTACAAGACCAAGCGCCGCATCAGCATCCGTCCCGAAGACGGCGGCGAACCGGCCGATTATCTGGTCCCCAAGGGTCGGCATGTCTCGGTGCAGGAAGGCGATTATGTCCGCCGCGGCGATTACCTGATCGACGGCAACCCCAACCCGCACGACATTCTTGAAGTGCTGGGCGTCGAGCCGCTTGCCGAATATCTGTGCACGGAAATCCAGGAAGTTTATCGCCTCCAGGGTGTGCGCATCAACGATAAGCACATCGAGGTTATCGTTCGCCAGATGCTGCAGAAGGTCGAAATTACCAAATCGGGTGATACGACGCTCCTGGTTGGTGAGCAGTGCGATCGCGAGGAAATGGACAGCGAGAATGCCAAGCTGGACAAGAAGGGCGAGCCTGCTGAGGGCAAGCCTGTCCTGCTGGGCATCACCAAGGCATCGCTGCAGACCAAGAGCTTCATCTCGGCCGCATCGTTCCAGGAAACGACGCGGGTGCTGACCGAAGCTGCCGTGCAGGGCAAGATCGACACGCTGCAGGGCCTGAAGGAAAACGTCATCGTTGGCCGGTTGATCCCGGCAGGCACCGGCGCCGGCATGACCCGGTTGCGTGTGGCGGCCAACAGCCGCGACGCCGCACTGCGGGCATCGATGGCGGCCAAGGTGGCGAAGGAAGAAAAGGCCGAGGCAGCGCAGATTGCACTTGCCGCCGCAGCCGCTGCTGCCGAAGCCCCGGCCGAAGGCTGAACCGCGTCGCCTGAACGGACGAATTGGCCCCGCCGGTGCAAATCGGCGGGGCCATTTTCGTTTGTGGCAGTGACGCTGCGGTGGCGCTGCGCTACCGTATCGGAAACCAACGGGAGCGGGCGGCATGCAGATCACGCGGCGACAGGCGATCATTGCCGCGGCGGGTGCTGCTGCCTTGACGCAGGCCGGGTTGGCCGGCGCCGCATTGGCGCAGACTGCACCGGGTGCGATGGCACCGACCGAAACCGGCATGATCGCGGTTCCCGGCGGCAAGGTCTGGTACCGACGTGTCGGTTCCGGGCGGAAGCCGCCCTTGCTACTGCTGCACGGCGGGCCGGGTGCGGGGCATGATTATCTGTTGCCGATGGCGGCGCTTGCCGACGAACGCCCGGTGATCTTCTACGATCAGCTGGGAACCGGGCGTTCCGATGCGCCCGAAGATGAAAAGCTTTACCATATCGAGCGCTTCGTCGAGGAAGTGGATGCGGTTCGTGCGGCGCTCGGGCTCCATGAAATCATGCTGTTCGGCAATAGCTGGGGCAGCATGCTGGCCATCGAATACATGATCAGGGGCCATGGCAAGGGCGTTGAAAAGCTTGTGCTTTCGGGCGCGATTGCCAGCGTGCCGCAGGCGGTGGCAGGGATGCAGCGGTTGATCGACGCACTGCCCGAGGGCAAGGCCGCCCGGCTGCGCGCGTTGGAGGCGGCGGGCCAACAGGCCAGCCCCGAATATCTGGCGCTGGTGCAGCTATTTTATGATCGTCACCTGTTTCGCGGCCATCCGGTGCCGCCCGAAATGGTGGCGACGACGCACAATCTTGAAAAATCGCCGGCCTATCGCATCATGAATGGCCCCAATGAATTCACCATTGTCGGCACGATCAAGGATTGGGAACGGCGGCCCGATCTTGGCCGCATCACGGTGCCAACGCTTATAACGACAGGTGAATTTGATGAAGTGACGCTGGATTGCCACCAATCGATCAAGGCGGGTATCAAGGGTGCGGATCTGGTGGTGATGCCGGGGTGTTCGCACCTGACCATGCTGGAACAGCCGGCGGCCTATAACGCCATCGTGCGGCACTTCATCGCCTGACCTACTGGCCTGGGGAGATCGGGATGCCCAACGTCACGGTTACAAATGGCGATGTGTCGCTGAATGTTGTTGTGGCAGGCGAGGGGCCGTTGATCCTGTGCGTGCATGGCTGGCCGGAACTGTCGTATAGCTGGCGGCATCAGCAGGCGTATTTTGCTGCGCGTGGCTACACGGTCGCGGCGATGGACGTGCGCGGTTATGGCGGTAGTTCGAAGCCGCATGCGATCGCCGCCTATACGATGCGCAACTTGGCGTCCGATGTGGCGGCGGTGATCGATGCGCTTGGTGGCGGGAGGGCGATCCTGTTCGGCCATGACTGGGGCGCGCCGATCGTGTGGAATTCGGCGTTGATGTATCCCGACATGGTAGCGGCGGTGGCCGGGTTGAGCGTGCCGCACATGCCAATCGGGCAGGCTTCATTCATCGAGGCGGCGCGGCACCTTTATGCCGGCAAGTTCTTTTACCAGCTGTATTTTCAGGCCGAAGGCGTGGTCGAAGCAGAGTTCGGTGCCGATCTTCGCACGGCGCTGCGCAAAACCTATTTTTCGATTTCGGGGGATGCGCCGACCGATCTGATGCTGAGGGAGAAGGCTGCGGATGCGCCGTTTCTGGAAGGGCTGATCGACCCGGTGCAGTTTCCGGTCTGGATGAGCGAGGCCGATATGCAGGTGTACATCGATGCGTTCAGCCGGGGCGGGATGCACGGGATGTTCAACCGCTATCGCGCGCAACAGATGGATTTCGACGAGATCGGCGATTTGCGTGGCCAGCCGATCGCGCAGCCCAGTTTTTTCATCGGTGGCGAGCGCGACCCGGTTCGGCGGTTCCTGCCGGGCATGGATCTGTATGCCGCCCCCGGCGCGGCGTGCAGCGATTTTCGCGGCAGCGCCATCCTGCCCGGCAACGGCCATTGGGTGCAGCAGGAGGCGCCCGACGCGACTAATACCGCGTTGGCTGAGTTCCTGGCGGGGCTTTGATCGCGGCGCTTCGGCAACCGCCGCCGCGCTATCGCCGCGCGCTCGCCCCAAGCCGGTCACAATGCTGGTCTAAACCAATGCCTCAATGTTCGAGGATTTCACTGTGGCGACAGCCTATCGGCTTCCCATCGACGACGCGCCGATCGCCCCTGAAGCCCGGCGGCCGCTGCGCATTGCGCTGTTTTCGGGCAATTACAATTATTTGCGGGATGGTGCCAACCAGGCGCTGAACCGGCTGGTGGCGTTTCTGGAGGCGCAAGGCAATATCGTCAGGGTGTATTCGCCGACTAGCGACACGCCGGCATTTCCGCCGTCGGGCACGTTGATTTCCGCGCCGTCATTCCGGATTCCGGGGCGGGCGGATTATCGTTTTTCTTTTGCGCTGAATGCCGCATTGAAGCGCGACATTCGCGATTTCGCACCCGATATCATCCATCTTTCGGCGCCGGACCGGTTGAACCACAGCGCCAAGAAGCTGGCGGCGACACTCGGTGTGCCGGTGGTGGCATCGGTGCACACGCGATTCGAAACCTACTTTGCCTATTATGGCCTTGGCTGGTTCCGACGCGCGGCAGAGGGTATTTTGCGGCGCTTTTATGCGGACCTTGACGAGGTGTTCGTCACTTCCGACGGCTTTGGCGACGTACTGCGCGAACAGGGGCTGATCGGCCATTCGGCGGTGTGGAGCCGGGGCGTCGACAAGCTGCGCTTCAACCCCGGCAAGCGTGATCTTAGCTGGCGGCGGGGCCTTGGCATTGCCGATGATGATGTGGTGATCGGCTTTGTTGGCCGACTGGTGCTGGAAAAGGGACTGGACGTCGTGGCGGCGGCGGCGGCCGAACTAAGGGCGCGCGGTGTCTCGCACAAACTTCTGATTGTCGGTGATGGCCCGGCGCGCTCGCGTTTCGAAGCGCAAGTGCCGGGTGCCGTGTTCACCGGCTTTCTGGACGGCGAGACGCTGCCCCGCGCCTATGCCGGGATCGACATGCTGCTCAACCCTTCGACAACCGAAACCTTTGGCAACATTAACTTGGAGGCCATGGCGAGCGGCATTCCCGTGGTGGCGGCGGTTGCCACCGGCAGCAATTGCCTGATCGACGATGGTGTCAACGGCCGATTGGTGCCGGCGGGCGACACGGCGGCCTTTGCCGATGCACTTACCGAGTATCTGACCGATCCGGCGGCGCGTCGCGCGGCAGGCGAGCAAGGGCTGAAGCGCGCCAAGGCATATGATTGGGACAGCATTAATGGTGCGGTTCTGACGCGGTATCACGAGATTGTCGTCGCGCGCGTTGCAGGTTGAAGCCGAAGCGCCTATATAGGCGATGTTGGGCTTCGGCCCCTCTATGGCAATAAACGGCGTCGTGAAATAGACGCAGCGGACCCGGGGGCAGTACCCGGCGGCTCCACCATCAGACCCCCGGTTGTCGCGGGTTGTGCGGGGCCGAACTAGGATCGACGTGTGTTAAAAGACGAGAGCTTTTGCCCGGCCTGAATGCGCCGTTAAACCTTTCAAAAACCCATAAATGCCAACGACAACGAGGCATTCGCAATC
>JBBQYI010000110.1:0-5496 GCA_038208825.1 Sphingomonadales bacterium
CGCGCTGGCGCCGGGTGAGGCTGGTTGTCGGCATCCGCCTTACATATGGGCGAAAATGTCGGTTTCATCCCAGCCGGCGAGATCGAGATCGGCGCGGGTGGGCAGGAAATCGAAACAGGCCTGCGCCATTTCGGTGCGGCCCTCGCGCGCCAGCCGTTCGGCGAGCACGGCATGGGCGCGGTGCAGGAACCGCACATCGGAGGCGGCATATTCCTTTTGCGCCTCGCTGAGATCATCGGCGCCCCAGTCCGACGATTGCTGTTGCTTGGAAATATCGACGCCGACGGTTTCGCGCAGCACGTCCTTCAGGCCGTGGCGATCGGTGTAGGTGCGGATCAGTTTCGAAGCGATCTTGGTGCAGAACACCGGCGTCGCATCGACACCCAGATAATGCTTGATGACGGCAAGATCGAAGCGGGCGAAGTGAAACAGCTTCACCCGCGCCGGATCGGCGAGCACCGATTTGAGGATCGGCGCGTCATATTGCCCCTTGGGGAAACGCACCAGATGTTCATCGCCCTGGCCATCGGCAAGTTGCAACAGGCACAGCCGGTCGCGGTGCGGGTGGAGGCCCATGGTTTCGCTGTCGACCGCAATCGGCCCCGGGGCAAAGACATCGGCGGGCAGATCGCCCTGGTGCAGATAGATGGTCATGGCGGAGCGCGTAGCAGCCGTTGGCGCCAATGTCATCCGCTGGTCGTGCGCCGTGCCCGATTGGGCGCGGCTTTGCGGCGGCGGGGGCGCAATTTGGTGAAATCGCGATTATGTTTCGAATCACCGGCAGCAAGTTGCTGGAAAGTAAATTGTTTTCTGTATCAGTTGCGTAGGAGTAAAGTTTATGACGATGCGTATTCGCGGCACTACCGCGATGGTTGCCGCTGTCTTCATGGCATCTGCGGCACTCGCCCAGACCAGCACCACACCAGAGGCGCAGGCCCAGCCCGACGCGATGGCAGCACCCGAAGCGGCGCCGGCCCCCGCCGCCGAAGCGGCCCCGATGGCGGCACCGATGGCCTCAGAAGCCCCGATGCAGCACGACGCCATGGCCGCACCGATGCTGGAAAAGCGTAACGGCAAATGGATGAACGGCGACAAGCCGGCCACCCCGACCGAGATCGCCGAGTACAAGAAGGCCGAAAAAGCCAAGCCGAAATCCTGATCCGGTTCCTCGCGGGCGGCGTGTCACGCGCCGCCCGCTTTTTTTGCTTCGGGTGGTGCGCAAGTGCCGGCCGTTATTGCTAGATCAGCCCCTGCGCCCGCATCGAGACATGGCCGCCGCGACCGATGATGACATGGTCGTGGACCGACAGGCCAAGGTGCCGCCCGGCTTCGATCACCGCCTTGGTCATGACGATATCGTCGCGGGATGGCTGGGGATCGCCGCTGGGGTGGTTGTGCACGAGGACGAGACCGGAGGCGGCGAGTTCCAGCGCGCGCTTGATGATTTCGCGCGGATAGACCGGGGCGGCGTTGACCGTGCCCTGCCCCATCACCTCATCACGGATCATGACGTTGCGGTTGTTGAGGAAAATGACGCGGAATTCCTCCGTCACCCGATGCGCCATGGCGGCGTGGAGATAATCGGTGAGCGCCTGCCAGCCGCTGAGCACCGGGCGATCGAGCGCGGCGGTTTTCAGTGAGCGCAGCGACACCGCCTCGACGAACTTGATCGCGGCGGCGGCCCCCTCCCCCAACCCGTCGACACGGGCGAGCTCGGCGGGGGTGGCGGCCATCAGCACCGACAGGCTGCCGAATTCTTCAAGCAGGCGCTTGGCCAAAGGCTTGGTGTCACGACGCGGAATGGCCAGCCCGAGCAGATATTCGAGCAGTTCGTAATCATGAAAGCCATCGCCGCCACCGGCGAGCAGCCGGGCGCGCAGGCGTTCTCGATGCCCGGCGCTGTTCGGTTCGTCGATCAAGAATTGGCCCCGTTCATGCGGAGCGCACTTTGCTGGGCGGCTTGGCGGGTTGCAAGCCCCGCCAGCCTTCTCTGGCATGACAGGTTGGTGGCTGGCCGCTATCGTCGGGACTGGCGATCAAGGAGCCCCTATGCCGCATCATCACATCAGCGTTCAGGCTAGCGATGGGGCGATGGGGGTCGATGTGCTGACCCCGGCGGGCGATGGCCCCTGGCCGGCGGTGATTTTCTATATGGACGCCGGCGGGATTCGCCCGGCGCTGGTCGGCATGGCGCAGCGCATCGCCGATGCAGGGTATCTCGTGCTGCTGCCCGACCTGTTTTATCGCTTTGGCCCCTATGGGCCGTTCGTGCCGGTGGAGGTGTTCAAGCAGGATTTCCGCGCCATCCTGGGCCCGTTGATGGCGACGACGAGCAATCTGAAGGCCGCCGCCGATACGCGCGCGCTGCTCGACTGGCTGGACAAGGATCCGTGGGTGAAGCCGGGGCCGGTCGGCGTTTCCGGCTATTGCATGGGTGGCGGCATGGCGATTGCGGTGGCCGGCACCTACCCGGATCGCATCGGCGCGGTGGCGAGCTTTCATGGCGGCCGGCTGGCGACGGACGACCCGGCCAGCCCACATCTGCTGGCGCCGGCGATCAAGGGGGAGGTCTATATTGCCGCCGCCGACAAGGATGCGACCTATCCGCCCGACATGGCGACACGTTTTGAAGCCGTGCTGGCCGGGGCCGGGGTGCGGCATGCTTGTGAAACCTATGTCGGCTGCCACCATGGCTGGACCAAGCCGGATTTCCCGATCTACGACAAGGACGGGGCGGACCGGGCGCATGGCGAATTGCTGGCGCTGCTTGAAAGGAATTTGGGGTAATGCGGGTGTGCGTTCGCGGCCAAGCGCGGTCACACCCTCACCCGCCGCGCTGATGCGCAAGTCGCCGCGCCCGCAAGCGGGAGAGGGGCATCAAATGGTGTAGGGCGGCGCGGTATGGCCGATCAGCGAGCCGGTGAAGATTTCGGCGCCGGTTTCGGTGATGCCGATCGAATGTTCGAACTGGGCGCTGAGCGAGCGGTCGCGGGTAACGGCGGTCCAGCCATCGTCGAGCAGCTTCACTTCCGGCCGGCCAAGGTTGATCATCGGTTCGATGGTGAAGAACATGCCGGGACGCAGGGTGACACCGCGGCCGGGCTTGCCGAGATGGACGACATTGGGCGCATCATGGAAAACCAAGCCAAGCCCATGCCCGCAGAAATCGCGCACGACCGACATGCGATTGGCCTCGGCATGGCTTTGTATCGCATGGCCGACATCGCCCAAAGTGGCGCCGGGGCGGGCCGCCGCAATGCCGCGCATCAGGCATTCATAGGTGACTTCGACCAGCCGGCGGGCCTTTATCGACACATCGCCGACCAGGAACATGCGGCTGGTATCGCCGTGCCAGCCATCGACGACCACCGTAACGTCGATGTTGACGATATCGCCGTCCTTCAACTTTCGCGCCGAAGGGATGCCGTGGCAGACGACATGATTGACGCTGATGCACAATGAATGGCTGAAGCCGCGATAGAAGATCGTCGCCGAATCACCGCCCGCAGCGCGCACGAAATCATAGGTGAGTTGATCGAGATCCAGCGTCACCACATCGGGGACGACATGGGGGGTGAGCATATCGAGCACGCTGGCGGCAAGGCGGCCGGCCTTGCGCATGCCTTCGAACGCCCCGGCATTGTGCAGGCGGATGGGGCCTTCCGACGGATCGGCGATGGTTTCATAGGCGAGGGCGGTACTGGTCATGGTGTGTGACAGATAAGCGCTGAACGTCCGATAGTCCATGCGGCCGCACTGTCACCCCTTCCCGCCCGCACGCCCTTGCGCTAACCCGGCGGCATGACTGATCCCGCAACAGGCCCCTCACCCGATTCCGGCCGCATCTGGACCGCCGCGCTGCTGGTAATCGGCGACGAGATACTGTCTGGCCGCACCCAGGATGCCAACATCGCCTATCTGGCCAAATGGCTGGGCGTGCAGGGCATCCGGTTGAAGGAAGTTCGCGTGGTGGCGGACGAAATGGACGCAATCGGTGACGCGGTGAACGCCTTGCGCGTCAAGCATGATTATCTGTTCACCACCGGCGGTATCGGGCCGACGCACGACGATATTACCGTGGATGCCATCGCCGCGGCGCTGGGGGTGCCGGTAATCGTCCACCCCGATGCGCGGGCGATCCTCGCTGGCTATTACGGCGACAAGCTGACCGATGCGCGGCTGCGCATGGCGCGGACGCCCGAAGGCGCCATGCTGATCGAAAACCCGCGCACCAAGGCGCCGGGCATCCGCGTTGGCAATATCTTCATCATGGCCGGCGTGCCGATGATCACCCAGGGTATGCTGGCGGCGCTGGACGGCACCTTGCCGGGCGGTGCGCCGGTATTGTCGCGCACGGTGGCGGCCTGGACGCAGGAAAGCGCGGCGGCGGCGGCGCTGGGCGCGGTGGAAAAGGCCCATGCCGGCGCGCAGATCGGCAGCTATCCCTTCTGGCGCGAGGGCAAGACCGGCGCCAATTTCGTCATCCGCGCCACCGATCCGGTGTTGCTGGACGCCGTTGCCACGGCGTTGATGGCGGCGCTGCGCGAGGTGGGCATTGAGCCGGTCGACGGCGAATTGTAAATCGCGACACGGTCTGGCAGGGGTGCGGGAGTCGCCAGAACGGCGCGCCTTGTGTTACCCCCCTTTCGTCGGTGAAACGATCATTCTGGAGACACGATGACGATCCTGCGCTGGGTGCTGCTGACGGCTTTGGCGGTGGCCTTTCTGTTGCTGGCCGTCGCCAACTGGACCCCGGTGCCGTTCCGCATGCCGGATGGCGTGATCATTTCGGTGCAATTGCCGGTGTTGCTGGCGGTGGCATTCCTTGCCGGTTGGCTGCCGACCTGGCTGATTCATCTGGGCACGCGCACACAGTTGCGCCGCAAGCTGGCGCGTTATGAACGCGGCGGCGATGGCGGCGTCAGCGGCAAGCAGGCATTGCCGTCGCAGGCACAGCCGACCATCGTGCCGCCGGCCGGCGCCTGAGGCGCAGCGGCCATGACCAACCCGATTTTCGTTGCCGTCGATACCGGCGACATCGACCGCGCCGAAGCATTGGCGCGGGCGGTGGCCGGCCATGTCGGCGGGTTGAAGCTGGGCCTCGAATTCTTCATGGCACAGGGGCCGGCGGGCATAAGGCGGATGGCGGGGCACGGCCTGCCGATCTTCCTCGATGTAAAGCTGCACGATATCGGCAACACCGTTGCCGGGGCGATCCGCTCGCTTTCGGGGCTAGGCGTGGCGATCATCAACGTCCATGCGGCCATCGGTGCGCGGGCGATGGCAGAGGCGCGCGCTGCGCTCGACCCGGCGACGGCGTTGATCGCGGTGACGGTGCTGACCAGTTTCGACGGGGATGACCTTGCCGCCATCGGCGTGCCGGTGCCGGTGCCGGCGCAGGTGGCACATCTGGCGGCGATGACCCGGGCGGCCGGGTTGCAGGGCATCGTCTGTTCGGGGGCGGAAATTGCCGCCACCCACGCCGCCTGGCCCGAA
>JBBQYI010000111.1:0-5407 GCA_038208825.1 Sphingomonadales bacterium
GGAAGCCGTCCGGCCCTTCGGCAACCGCGGCGGAGGCGGCGGGAGAGGGCAGGCAGGTGATGATCAGATCGACCGCCCGGCCCATGGCTTCGGGAGAGTCCGCAGCGGTTGCGCCGCGGGCGACGAATTCGGCGACGAGCCTGGCGTCGAGATCGCGGACCATGACATCATGGCCGTTGCGCACCAGGCTGCCGGCCAGTTTGCCGCCGACATTGCCAAGGCCGATAAACCCGATTTTCATATGGCGATGCCCACCTGTTTCCGCTTTCGTCACGATCGGCCGATGGCTGTTTTCCACGGCCGTTTCCACTGCTTTTCGACAACGGAAGCCTTGAAGCTAGACAGAAGCCGGCGGGCGCCAACAAATGAAAAAATTCCGCCGACAGTTAATATTCTTTGGGCGCATGTGGTGAGCGCGGCGGCGACAGGCCGGTGGGTGCGCGGGGATGCGCGGGGATGCGCGACGGCGTATCCGTAAAATTATTTTACCCAAAGCCGAATATCTACTGATTTGTCCTGCAGCCATGCTGGCCCCACAGTGGCGCGGCAAGCAGGTGGCGGTCGCGTTGACAAGGGCCGCGCAGGACAGACTGGGGCAGCATGAAGAGCCAGGCGCAAGTCGTGATCATTGGCGGCGGCATCATGGGTGCCAGCCTGCTCTATCACCTTGCCGAACTGGGCTGGACCGACTCGATCCTTGTCGAGAAGGACGAGCTGACATCGGGTTCGACCTGGCACGCCGCCGGGCAATGCCCCAGCATCACCGGCAGCTTCAACCTCGCCAAGATGCACGCCTACAGCAACAATCTCTACCCGCGGCTGGAAGGGCTGACGGGGCAATATGTCAGCTGGCACAAATCGGGCGGCATCAGGCTGGCGACCAACGAACGGGAACTGGCCTGGTTCAAATATATCCATGGTTTTTCAAAGATCATCGGTTTTGACATGGACATCATCGACCCGGCCGAGATCCGCCGGATCAACCCGTTCATGACCACCGAAGGCGTGATTGCCGGCGCCTATACGACTGGTGACGGCCATGCCGATCCATCCGGCATCTGCAACGCGCTGGCCATCGGCGCGCGGGCAATGGGGGCGACGATCATCCGCAAGAACCGGGTCACCGGGCTGGTGCAACTGCCGTCGGGCGAATGGGACGTGGCGACGGAACAGGGCGTGATCCGGGCGCAGATCGTCGTCAACGCGGCCGGTTGTTATGCCCGGCAGGTGGCGCAGATGGCCGGGATCGATATTCCGGTGACCAACATGGAGCATCATTATGTGGTGACCGACCCGATCAAGGCGTTCCAGGACCGGGCCGAGGAGATTCCGGTGATGCGCTGCCCCTGGGTGTCGGGCTATTTCCGGCAGGAGCAGAAGAGCGGCCTGATCGGCATTTACGAGAATATCGGGCTGAAGGAAGCCTGGGCGCCCAAGGGGATGCCCGAGTGGGAATCGACCAGCGAATTGTTCGGCGACGACCTGGAACGCATCGGTATATGGCTGGAACGCGCCATCGAGCGGATGCCGATATTCGGCGAGGTGGGGATACGCCGTGTCATCAATGGCGCCATTCCGCATACGCCGGATGGTGGGCCGTTGCTGGGGCCGGCGTCGGGGCTGACCAATTTCTGGCATTGCTGCGGCACATCGTTCGGCATCGCGCAGGGCGGCGGCGCGGGCAAATATCTGGCGCAATGGATGGTGCATGGCGATGCCGACATCAACATGACGGAGTTCGATCCGCGCCGGTATGGCGGCTATGCCGATGCCGAATATTCGCGGGCGAAGGTGTTCCTCGACTATCGCCTGACCTTCACGACCCGGTTGCCGGGTGAGGAGGAACCGGACGGGCGACCGCAAAAGGTCAGCCCGTTGCACGACAGGTTACGGGCGGCGGGTGCGGTGCACACCGAAACCTTTGGCTGGGAACGACCGAAATGGTTTTCGCTGGATGGCCGCGAGGAAGTCTCCGGATATGCGCGGACCAATGTGTTCGACATGGTGGCCGCCGAAGTGAAAGCGGTGGCGGAACGCGTCGGGGTGCTCGATCTGACCGGTTTTGCCAAATATGACGTGACCGGGCCGGGGGCGGAAGCGTTCCTGAACCGCATCTGCGCCAACAGGATGCCGCGCAAATCTGGCGGTATCGGGCTGGTACATCCATTGTCGCGCGGCGGCCGGATTTACGGCGAAATGACCGTGACGCGGCTGGCGGACGATCATTTCTATTGCTTGTCGGCAGCGGCGGCGGAGTTGCGCGATCTCGATCTGTTGCTGCAATCGCGGTTGCCGAACGAGGATGTGACCGTCCGCAATGTCACCATGGAACGCGGCGTCATTGTGCTGAGTGGGCCGCGATCGCGCGATGTGCTGGCGACGCTGACCGATGCCGATCTGGGCAATGACGGTTTCCGCTGGTTGAGCGGGCGCGAGATCATGATTGCCGGGGTGCCGGTACGGGCGTTGCGCGTGTCCTATGTGGGCGAATTGGGGTGGGAATTGCACCCGCTGATGGCGGACATGGCAGCGCTGTATGACGCCATCTGGGCGGCGGGGCAGGCTTTCGGCATCGCCAATTACGGGCTGTATGCGGTCAATACCATGCGGATGGAGAAGGGTTACAAGGCCTGGGGTAGCGAATTGACCAATGAATTGACGATGATCGAAGCGGATATGGGGCGCTTCATCGCGATGAAGAAGGATGATTTTGTCGGCAAGGCAGCGACACTGGCGGCGCCCGACCGGATGCGCATCGTCTATGGCGAGGTGGCGGCGACCGATGTCGATGCGCGCGGTGGGGAGCCGGTGATGCTGGGTGATGCCTGCATCGGCATGACGACATCGGGCGGTTATGGCCACCGGGTCGGCAAGAGCCTGTTTTTTGCCGCCGTGCCGGTGGCGCAGGCGGTGCCGGGCATGGTTTTCGACGTGGTGTTGCAGGGCGAACGGCGGCCGGCGGTGGTGCTGGAGCAGCCGGCCTATGATGCCGACAATGCCAGAATGAAGCTCTGATCGTGGCCGGGGCATTACCCAAGCGCGCGCGGGTCGTTATTGTTGGTGGCGGCGTTATCGGCTGTTCTATCGCCTATCACCTGGGCAAGATCGGTTGGGCCGATACCGTGCTTTTGGAACGCAAGCAGTTGACCAGCGGCACCACCTGGCACGCGGCCGGGTTGGTCGGGCAGTTGCGGCCGTCGATCAACATGACCAAGCTGGCGAAATATACCGGCGAGCTTTACCGCGGGCTGGAGGCCGAGACGGGGCAGGCGACGGGCTATCGCCAATGTGGATCCATTTCCATGGCGAGCAATCTGGAGCGGTTCGAGGAGTTGAAGCGCAGCGCCTCGATGGCGAAGGTGTTCGACCTGCCGGTGCACGTGATCACACCCGACGAGATCAAGGCGCGGTTCCCGATTGCCAATGTCGACGATATCGTCGGCGGCATTCATATCCCCAGCGACGGCTATGCCAATGCGGTGGACATCACCCAGGCGCTGGCCAAGGGCGCGCGCAACGCCGGGGTACGGATTTTCGAGAATATGAAGGTGACGCGTATCCGCCATGATGGCGCGCGGGTGACCGGGGTGGATACCGACGAAGGCCCGATCGACGCGGATTATGTCGTGCTGTGCGGGGGCATGTGGACGCGTGATCTGGCGGCCAGCGTCGGGGTGGCGGCGCCGCTGCACGCCTGCGAGCATTATTATGTGTTGTTCGAAGGGGTTGCCGGGTTGACGCCGGACCTGCCGGTGCTGCGCGATTATGATTATTGCGGCTATTACAAATATGACGCCGGGAAACTCTTGGTGGGCGCGTTCGAGCCCAATGCCCGGCCCTGGGGCATGGACGGGATTTCGGAGAATTTCTGCTTCGACGAGATTGCCGGCGATTTCGGGCATTTCGAGCCGGTGTTGATGGATGCGATGCGGCGGGTGCCGGCGCTGGAGAATGCCGGGATCAAGAAGTTCTTTTGCGGGCCGGAAAGCTTTACCCCCGATGTGCGTTATCACATCGGCGAAAGCCCGGAATTGCCGGGGTGTTTCGTTGCCGCTGGGTTGAACTCCATCGGGCTGCAATCGGCGGGCGGCGTTGGCAAGGTAATGGCCGAATGGATCCGCGACGGGATGCCGCCGGCGGATTTGTGGACAGTGGATATTCGCCGCAACATGCCTTTCCAGATCAACCGCAAATATCTGCGCGAACGGGTGAGCGAGAGCCTTGGGTTGCTCTACGCGACGCATTGGCCGTTCAAGCAATATGAGACGGCGCGCGGGGCGCGGCGATCGGCGATCCATGACCGGGTGAAGGCGGCCGGCGCCTGCCATGGCGAGGCTTTTGGTTGGGAACGGCCGAACTGGTATGGCGAACCGGGCAGCGCGCCCAAATATGAATATAGCTATGGCCGGCAGAACTGGTTCGATGCCACCGCCGCCGAATGCAAGGCGGTGCGAGAGGCGATTGGGCTATTCGATCAATCGTCGTTCGCCAAGTTCCGGCTGGAAGGGCGAGACGCGATGCGGGTGCTCAACCGTGTCTGCGCCAACGATGTCGATGTGGCGCCGGGCAAACTGGTCTATACCCAATGGCTGAATGAGAAGGGTGGGATCGAGGCCGATCTGACGGTGACGCGACTGGCAGCCGATGCTTATCTGATCATCACTGGCGCCGAAACTGAGATACGTGATTTCAATTGGTTGAAGCGGCATATTGATGTGGATTCTCATGCGGTGCTGACCAATGTCACCTCCGCCATGGGGGTGATTTCGATCATGGGTCCCAACGCCCGCGCCCTGTTGCAGTCGATATGCCCCAATGATCTGTCGGACGCGGCCTTCCCGTTTGCGACCAGCCAGGAGATCGAGCTGGGTTATGCGATCGTGCGGGCGTCGCGGATCACCTATGTCGGCGAGCTGGGTTGGGAAATATACGTGCCCACCGAGTTCATGGCCGGCGTTTATGACGAGATCGTCGCGGCGGGGGTGGCGTTCGGGCTGCGCCATTGCGGCTATCACGCGCTGAATTCACTGCGCATGGAAAAGGCCTATCGCCACTGGGGCCATGACATCACCGACGAGGATACGCCGCTGGAGGCTGGCCTTGGTTTTGCGGTGAAGATGGACAAGCCCGGCGGCTTTATCGGGCGCGAGGCGTTGGTGGCGCAAAAGCAGGCCGGGTTGCGGCAGCGGCTGGTGCAGTTCCTGCTGAAATCACCCGAGCCCATGCTGTATCATAACGAGCCGATCTGGCACGGCGATCGCATCGTCGGCTATATCCGGTCGGGCATGTATGCGCCGACCCTGGGGGCGGCGTGCGGGCTTGGTTATGTGACCGCAGCCGACGGCGGCGTCGTCGGGCCGATCGGCGCCGATGATTATGAAATCGAGATCGCCGGGGTGCGGTACCC
>JBBQYI010000112.1:0-5087 GCA_038208825.1 Sphingomonadales bacterium
ATGGACCACGTCATCGACGGTGATGACGCCGCACAACCGGCCTTCGCCATCGACGACGGCGGCGGAAATCAGCGCGTATTTCTGGAATTGCAGCGCGACTTCTTCCTGGTCCATATCGACCGGGATCAGCGTCTGTTCGCGTTGCATGACATCGGAAACGGCGATTTCGGGCGGGGTAGTGAGCAGCCATGACAGGCGCATGGTGCCGACCGGGTGGCGGTCCGCATCGATGACGAAGATTTCCCAGAAATCCGTCGCCGGATCGATGGTCAGGCGCACCTGTTCGATGACATCGCCGACGGTGCAATCATCGGCGACGGCCACCAGTTCGCGTTGCATGAGCCGGCCGGCAGATTCGTCGGGATAGTTGAGCGCCGCCTCGATATCGGCGCGATCCGCCGGGGCCAGCGCCGACAGCACTTGTTCCTGCTCGTCGTCGTCCAGATCCTCGATGACCGCAACGGCGTCATCGGTATCGAGCTGGGTGACAAAGCCGGCGACGGCGCCGACCGACATCGCCGCGAGCACATCCTCGCGGACGTAATCGTTCATTTCGGCGATGGCATCGGCGTCCAGCGCATCACCGATCGCCAGCGCCAGCGGGCCGCGCTCATCCTCCGCCACCATGGCGAACAATTCGGCGACATCGGCGGCGCGAAGCGGTGCGACCAGCCCGCGCAACAACTCGGCATCGCCGCTTTCCAGGGCGTCGTTCACCTCATCGACAAAACCCCGGCTGAGCCGGCCTTCGTCCATCACGTCGCGCGCCGGGGCCTCCGCCGCCTCGGCGACGCGGTCCGTTTCAGGCGTGAGCAGCGGATCGACCATGACTGGCTTATAGCGCCAGAGGGGCCGATGGCCAGCCGCGACAATGTCCCTCATACAATGACGATTGCGCCATGAGCCATTGCCGCGGCCGGTTTGGAGGCAATCAGATGACGAGGGTGCCCCCGGCGCCGCTGACGACCCACGCCGGCAAGAGCGCCGCGACGATGAAGGTCGCGGAGGCCAGCACGCTGCCAAGGCCTGCGATGACCCGCAGCCGGGGTTGCATCGCCGCCGTTGCCAAGGCCCGGACAGTCTGCGCGGCGCGGTTTGCCACCCGACCGACGATGGCCGCGGCTTCCTTGTTGATGTCTTCGCGATGCTCTGCCCAAAGCCGGGCCATCTGGTGATCGAGTGTAAGCATTTTCGGCTCCTTTGCGGTGCGCGTGTTTGCGCCTTGGGGTTGTTCTGGGCCGTTCGCCGGATCGGTTCCAACCAAAGAATGGACTTTAGGCATAAGCATGGCTTATGATCTTGCGATGCGCCAACTGCCGCCACTTGCCGCTGTCCGGGTGTTTGAGGCGGCCGCCCGCCACGGCAATTTCACGCGCGCTGCCGAAGAATTGGGCATGACGCAGGCTGCTGTCAGCTACCAGATCCGACTGCTGGAAGAGCGGCTGGGCGCTGCGCTGTTCCTGCGCGACAAGGGCCGGGTGACGTTAAGCGAGGCGGGCCGTCGCGCCGCGCCGCTCATAAGCGGCGCCTTTGATGCGTTGGGCGATGCCTTTGCCGGGTTGCGCCATGATACGGGGAATGTGCTGACCATCAGTGCAGCCAATACCTTTGCCGCCAATTGGCTGGTGCAGCGGCTTGGCGCGTTCCAGTTGCGCCACCCTGAGTTGGCGGTGCGGCTGGATGCGACCGATCGGCTGGTGGATTTTGCCCGTGATGCTGTTGATGTGGCGGTGCGATCGACGCAGGTGATCCCCGATGGCCTGCATGGCGATCCGTTGTTCCCCAGCCTGTTTACCCCGATGGCCAGCCCGGATTTTCTGGCGCGACACCCGATCATCGAGCCTGCCGATTTGCTGGCCGTGGCGCGGTTGACGCCGGATGATGCCTGGTGGGCGTTGTGGTTCGCTGCGGCGGGTGTGACGACCGGACCGCCGCAGCGTGGCGGGTTGCAACTTGATTCGCAGATCGTCGAGGGTGCGGCGGCGATTGCCGGGCAGGGGGTGGCGTTGCTGAATGCGCGGATGTGGGAAACCGAACTGCGCAGCGGCCGCCTGGTTTCACTCTTTGCCGTGACGGCGACGACAGGCGCGAATTTCTGGCTGGTTTGCCCGGAAGGGCGGCGCAACCAGCCAAAGATTCGCCAGTTCCGCGAATGGGTGAAGGCTGAGCTGGCGCTTTATGATGGCGGGGCGGCAATCCAGTCCGGCGGGTGACAGACGAGGCCAGCACCCGGTTGCCAAGTCGGGGCCTTTGGGGTTCGATGCCTGAGCGCAACGGGGATTTTGGGAAGGGGCAGGCATGAACGTGTTGCCGGTGATATTGTTGCTTGGCACCGCGGTATCGATCGGTGCCGTGATGGCCTATCGCTATCTGCTGGGGCAGCGGAACCCGCAATCACTGGCGGCGCTGCATTTCCTGCTGGGTGCTGGCGGACTGGAGGTGATGGCGCTGGTGCTGCGCGGCGCGCCCAATGGCAGCGCAACCGGCATGGGCGGGCTGGGCCCTGCAGCGGCGCTGGTGCTCGCGGGGGCGCTGTTGACCGGGCTCTTCGTGCCGATCATCGCCAAGCCGAAGCCGGCCATCATCGGCTGGTCGATTGCTGTCCATGGGACGGTTGCCACAATCGGTTTCGGCCTGTTGCTGATCTGGGCCTTGCGGGTCTGATCAGGGCAGCAACAGACTGCCGTCGCCATAGCTGTAAAAGCGATAGCCGTCGGCGATCGCATGGGCATAGGCAGCTTGCATCACGTCCAGGCCCATGAGGGCGCTTACCAGCATGAACAGTGTCGATTTGGGCAGATGGAAGTTGGTGATAAGGCCGTCGATGGCGCCGAAGCGGTAGCCGGGGGTGATAAAGATGGCGGTATCGCCGGTGAATGTGCGGATTTCGCCGTCGGAAACGGCGGATTCGAGCAGGCGCAGCGAGGTAGTGCCGACGGCGATGACGCGGCCGCCGGCGGCGCGGGCGTCGTTCAGCCGGGCAGCGGTGGCGGCATCGATGCTGCCCCATTCGGCGTGCATGCGATGGTTATCGGTATCATCGGCCTTTACCGGCAGGAAGGTGCCGGCGCCGACATGCAGCGTGACGGTTTCGCGCCCGATGCCGTTGGCGGCGAGCGCGTCCCACAGGCCGGGCGTGAAGTGCAGGCCGGCGGTGGGTGCGGCGACCGCGCCGTCCTTTGCGGCGTGCAGCGTCTGGTAATCAACGGCGTCGCGGGCATCGGTGGGGCGTTTGGCGGCGATATAGGGGGGCAGTGGCATCTGCCCGGCGGCGGCCATGGCGGCTTCCACCGGGCCATCGGCTTCGAACCGCCACAGGATGGCGCCTTCGTCGCCGCGATCGAGCGCGATGCCCGACAGGCCGGCACCGAAATCGACCCGGTCCCCGGTTTTGATGCGACGGGCGTTCTTGACGAAACTCCACCAGCTGTCAGCCGCCTCGCGCTTGTGCAGCGTCACGCCGATGCGCGCCGCGCCCCTGGTGCCGTGCAATTGTGCCGGGATGACGCGGGTGTCATTGACGACGAGCACATCGCCCGGTCGCAGCCGCACGGGCAGGTCGCGCATGGTAAAATCATTGATCTCTCCGCCGCGCACTTCGAGCATGCGGGCTGAATCACGCGGCGCGGCCGGCCGCAGGGCGATGCTTTCAGGGGGAAGGTCAAAATCGAAATCGGATACGCGCATGGCAGCGTCATGGCGGCTGCCTTGGCGAAAGGAAAGGCCTCAACCGCTGTGTCGCGCGCAGCGTCCCGGGTCAGGGCTTGGGCGGTGGCGTCGTTCCAGGGGTCGTGCCGGGCGTCAGGCCCGGCAGGCCCAGTGATTTCAGCGCGTCGCTGGTCGCCGCGGCCGGGATCGGGGTCTGCGGGGCGGGCGGGGCGATGTGATCGGCGGCGATGGACGCCTTGACGATCTTTGACGGGCTTTCGGGCGGCTCACCACGGCTGATGGCGTCGACATATTGCATGCCTTCGATCACCCGGCCGAAGACGGTGTAGAGCCGATCGAGCTTCAGCACCGGCTGGAAGACGATGAAGAACTGGCTGTTGGCGCTGTTTTCGGCCTGGGCGCGCGCCATGGAGACGGCACCGCGGACGTGCGGCAGGTCGTTGAATTCGGGTTCCAGGTTGGGCAGTTTCGATCCGCCCTGGCCGGTGCCGGTGGGATCACCGCCCTGCGCCATGAAGCCATCGATGACGCGGTGGAAGATCGTGCCATCATAAAAGCCCTCGCGGGCCAGCGTCTTGACGCGTTCGACCGTTTTTGGCGCGACATCAGGGCGCAACACCAGTTTCACCCGGCCGCCGGTCGACAGATCGAGCACCAGCACATTTTCATCGTCGATGTTGGCAACGGTGCCGGCCACGGTTGGCGGCGGCGCCATTTTGGGCAGCACCGGCGGTGCCTTCAGATCTTCCTTCGACGGGCGTGGCGGTTGGGCCGCGGCGGGGCCGGCGAGGGCAAAACCGATGCCCAACGTCAGCGCAACCGCCAGAAAAAATCGCAACAGGATACGCATTATCAACTTTCAGGCTCCCCGCCGGCCGGTCTCGGCCACGCGTGCCATCACGTCGATAGCGACGCGCGGTGGCACGAATTTGCGGATTTCGCCGCCGTACATGGCGATTTCCTTGACCAGCTTGGATGCAATCGGCTGCAACGAGACATCGGCCATCAGGAACACCTGTTCGATATCATCGTTCAGCGCCCGGTTCATGCCCGTCATCTGGAATTCATATTCGAAATCGCCGGCGCCGCGCAGACCTCGCACGATCACCGTGGCACCCAGCCGCTGGGCAAAATCCATCAACAGCTCATCGAATTCGACGACATCGACACCCGGAATACCCTCGCATTCGCGCTGCACATGCGCCTTGCGTTCGGCAAGGGTGAACATCGGCGATTTCGACGGGTTGGTGGCAACGCCGATGACCAGCCGATCGACGAGCCGTGCGCCGCGCCGGATGATGTCCATATGGCCCAAAGTCACAGGGTCGAACGTGCCGGGATAGACGCCAACGCGCATGGACAAGACCCCTTTTTACCGGTCGCGTTCGATGGCGAAGCGGGCGATGGCGCGCAGCAGA
>JBBQYI010000113.1:0-4822 GCA_038208825.1 Sphingomonadales bacterium
TCGAGCACGCTGGCGACGCCCGAGGCATCGTCCATTGCGCCATTGTAGATGCGATCGCCATTGATCGGTTCGCCGATGCCGATGTGATCGAGATGCGCCGAAATGACGACATTTTCGGACGCGAACGCCTTGCCGCTGCCGGGCAGGCGGGCGACGATGTTGGGCGAGGTCAGGCGCCGCAGCCGGGCGGCGACTTTGGCCTGCAATTGCGGCATCAGGGCAAAGCCCGGCACCGGGCGCGAGGCATCGGCGAGCGCCGCCATTTCGGCAAAGCTGTGACCGGAGCCGGCAAACAGCCGTTCGGCCTGATCGGTATCGATTCGCGCCGCAAAAAACCCGTCGGGCGTGTCGCGCAGCGCCGGATCGGCGAAATACATGCCTGCCTGGCTGGCCAGCAATCTGGCGCGGACCCAGGGGATTTCGATCTGGGCGGTGGTCGTCAGGCTGATCAGGCCGACAGCGCCGGCGTCGGCGAGATATTTGACCCGCGCCGAACGGTTGGCGGATTTCGCCGGGCCGGGCAGATCGGCGGGGCCGCCCGAAATGACGACGGCAATCTTGCCTTTCAGATCGACGCCCTTGAAATCATCATGACCCAGCGCCGGCAGGTGCAGGCCATAGCCGATGAACACCAGCGGCGCGTCGACCATCTTGGGCCGGGCGGCGCCACCGGCCGACACCAGCATGTCCGACCCCATGGTGAGCGACGACAGGGTGCCATCGGGCAGTTTCAGCGCAGCAGTGGAGGCGGGATGGTCGATGATCTGTTCTTCGAACGCCACATCCTGGCGGTAGGTAGCCTTGCCGCCAGCCTTGTCGCCCGCCGGGCGCAGGCCCATCGCCTTGAAACGCGCGATTACATATTGCGCCGCGCGTTCATGGCCGGGGCTGCCGGTTTGGCGGCCCTGGTTGGCATCGCCGGCGAGGGCGGCGATGTCGGCCCACCAGGCGGTGGCGCGGGGGTTGGCGGGTGTGGCGGCGGGTGTGGCGGCGGGGGCGGCGAGCGCCGGGGCGGCGATAAGGGCGGCGATAAGGGTGGGGATGCGTTTCATGGGCGGGAGGTTAACGCCGATTATGGCGGTGTCCATGGGTTCCGGCGGCGGTGCGCGCGGTGGGGCTGGATGCCAGCGTTCGCCGGCATGACAGATGGGGTTTCGTTGCCCGGCGGCGATGCGGGCGGGCGGGCGGGCGGGCGGGCGGGCGGGCGGGCGGGCGGGCGGGCGGGCGGGCGGGCGGGCGGGGAGCAGAGTGAAAGGAAGCTGGGTCCCGGGTCAAGCCCGGGATGACGGTGTATTGGGACCGGTAGCGGCGGGCGTGCGCCTGATGGGTGACGCCCGGCTGGCAGGCTTCTGCCCAAACAGCGACGCCGCCGGGTTCAGGCAGCGCAGCGCAGGCAGTTGCGCCCGTCGGCCTTGGCCCGGTACAGCGCCACATCGGCGGCGGCGAACACGGTTTGCGCGGTATCGTGCGCCAGTATCGGGGCAATGCCCAGGCTCGCGGTGATCCGGATGGCGCCATCCTGTGTCGCGATCGGTTGGGCCTGCAGCGCCGCCAATACCCGTTCGCACAGGGTCGCGGCACCGTCCAGATCGAGGTTATCCAGCAGCAGCCCGAACTCTTCACCGCCGATGCGCGCCACCATGTCCGACCGGCGCAGCACCTGGCGCAGCGTGGCCGCAACCGATTGCAGGACCGCATCGCCGACGGGGTGGCCATGATTGTCGTTGATCCGTTTGAAATGATCGAGATCGATGATCCCCACACAGGCCTTGCGGCCGCGCTGCGCGCTGGCGACACAGCTTGCCAGCCGCTGGTCAAAGCTGCGCCGGTTGTGGGTGCCGGTCAGCGGATCGGTATGGGCAGCGGTCGCCAGCGCATCGGCGGTCTGCCGGTACTGGGTGATGTCGCGGACGGCGCTGGTGATGCCGGCGATCCTGCCGTCTTCGCTCAGGACGGCGCGGATATGGCTTTCCACCCACAGCATTTCGCCGGCGGCGTTGATGGCGCGCGAATCAAAAATGACGATTTCGTGCGGATTGGCGAACAGGCGTTGCAGCGCTGCCGTGATTTCGGCGCCATCGTCCGGGTGCATCATGTCCTGGATTGGTCGCCCGACCAGCGTCGCCGGATCATAGCCGGCAATCTGGCTGATCGCCGCCGACGCATGGCTGATGGTGCCATCGAGTTCGAGATTGAGCAGGATATCGCCCGATCGTTCGACCATCAGCCGGTACATCGCCTCGCTTTGGCCAAGCTGTCTGGTCAGCCATTCACGCCGGTTGAGCTCGGCGGCAACCGGCAGCACGATGGCGTAGCAGGTGAGCAGATAGAATTGCAGGTACAGCCAGCGCAGCGTGCCTTCGCCATGGACGAACGAGATCGGCCCGGTTTCAAGCGCGGCGAAGATGCTGGCGATCGACGCCAGCAGGAAGATGCCGATTGCTGCACCCAGCCGCCCCAGCCGGAACACCAGCACGACCAGCGGCAGCATCGGCAGGAACAGCAGCGGCAGCCGCGATTGCCCGAACACCAGCACATCGACCAGCGTTGCCAGCCCGACCAGCGCCAGCGCCTGAAGTTTATGATCACGGTGCAGCGCCGAAATATTGGCGCGGGTCTGGCGGTGCACCAGCATGAACAGCAGCGGCGCCAGGGTGAGCGTGCCCAGGCTGTGGACGATGAACCATTTGACGGTGCCGGACAGCCAGGGCACGCCGAACGCCGCAGCGGTCAACCCGCCGGCCAATGGCGATGCGGCAAGCGGACCGGCAATGCCGACGGCCAGCGCGAAACGCGCCAGCCCACCCCGGGAATCGAACGGCGCGCCATCGGGAAGAAGGCGGCGCAGCATGGCCGCGGCGACCAGCGCCTCGGCCATCATGGCGGCGGCAAAGCCGGGCGCATAGGGCAGGCCGGCGCCCCACAGCGCCGACGCGACGCAGCCCGCCATATAGCAACCAAGGACCGGCACCGGCCATTGCCGCGCCGGCAGATAAACCAGACGCGCCAACAACAGCGCGGTCGCCATCCAGAAGCTGGCGATGCCGCCGCTGGACCGGGTCAGTTCAAGGCTGAACGCCGCCATGCCGAAATAGCCGGCGATGAGCAGCAGGTTGGCGACCGCCGCCTTCCCCGCGGTAACAGGGCGGCCGCGGAACGAATCGATTGCAACAATGGGTGCTGGCATGGCGCGTTCCGTCCATCCGACGCCGGCGTCTGGATGCGTCCCTGCATATTACGTCCCGAAAGCGAAATTCTGTAGGGTGCGGGGCCAACCGGGCCGGGGCGCGTTCAGCCCGATCGGTGATAGGGGTGGCCGGTCATGATGGTGGTGGCGCGGTAGAGTTGTTCGGCCAGCATGGCGCGGACCAGCATGTGCGGCCAGGTGGCGGTGCCGAAGCTGAGCAGCAGGTCGGCAGCCGTGCGCGTTGCGGCGTCATGGCCATCGGCGGCGCCGATCAGGAAGCGCACTTCCCGTACGCCGGCGTCGCGCCATTGTGCCAGTTGTGCCGCCAGCGCTTCGGACGACAGCGCCCGCCCGGTTTCATCGAGCACCACGGTGCGGGCATCGTCGGCGCGTTTCGGGCCATCCGGCCAGGGCGCCGATTCGGCGATTTCGGTGACGGTGAGGTCACCGCGCAGGCGCTTGGCATATCGATCGACGAGCTCAGCCTCCGGCGACGCGCCGATGCGGCCGCGCGCGACGATCGCCAGCCGCACCGGGTCAATCCATCTTGCGCGGGTCGCCTAAGGCAGGATCACGTCCACTTTCATGTGCCTCACGCAGATCGCCCATGCGGGGTTCGCCCTTGTTGGGTTCCGAATCGAACGCCCACATGCGTTCCAGATTGTAGAATTGCCGCACTTCGGGGCGGAAGATGTGGACGATGACGTCGCCGGCATCGATCAGCACCCAATCGGCGGTTTGCAGGCCCTGCACGCGCGCCGGGCGGCCGAATTCGGTCTTTACCCGTTCGGCGATCTTGGATGCCATGGAGGCGACCTGGCGGCCCGAACGGCCGCTGGCGATCACCATGTAATCGGCGATGCTGGTTTTGCCGGCGAGCGGGATCGAGACGATTTCCAGCGCCTGGTCATCGGCAAGCTGTTGCATGACCATGGCATGCAAGCCCTCGCTATGGGCGTCGATCGCCATGTTGTCTTTGGTCTGCGTCAACGCGTCGGTCCCATCTTCGTCATTTGTCGGTCTTTGAAACTGTGTTGGTCTGTAAAACAATGTGCCCAATCAGGTTCGGCGGCGCGAATCGCCGTTGCCGAAAGCGCCGACCGGCGGATATCGAGGACGATGATCGCCGGCAGCGCCCATGTCGTCCAGTCGCGGGCGGCGCCGATCGGATGCCGCCAGCGCCGCAACCACGCCATTGCCGGCGAGATCATGGCCGCCCCCATGTAGCGCGGACGGGCCAGAACGGCAATCGGCAGGCTGTGCGCAAAGGCGCGCCAGCGGTGCCAGCGGTGCAGTTCGGGCAGGATGTCGGCGCCCATCAGCCAGATGAAGGCGGTTTCGGGCATCCGGCGTTGCAGCGCGTGGACGGTATCGATGGCATAACGCGTGCCCAGTTCCGCCTCTATCAACATGGGGCGGATGCGCGGGTGGCGCGCCTCGGCCATGGCGGAGGCGAAGCGCGCGCCAAGGCTGGCCATGCCCTTTGTGGTTTTAAGCGGGTTTTGCGGGCTGACCAGCCACCAGACTTCATCGAGCGCCAGCCGGCGCATCGCTTCAAGGCTGATGTGCCGGTGCCCGGCATGGGCCGGGTTGAACGAGCCGCCAAGGAGGCCGATGCGTTTCAGGGCCGGACCT
>JBBQYI010000114.1:0-4596 GCA_038208825.1 Sphingomonadales bacterium
TATCTACCTCGCCAAGGTAACCCGCGTCGAACCGTCGTTGCAGGCGGCTTTCGTCGAATATGGCGGCAACCGCCACGGCTTTCTGGCCTTTTCCGAAATCCACCCGGACTATTATCAGATCCCGCGCGAGGATCGCGAAGCGCTGTTGCGCGAAGAAGCCGAGCTTGTCGCCGATCATGACAATGACCGCGACGATCACGCCCAAGATGACGAGGACGGCGCCGACAATGACGACGGCAGCGAGCTTGCCGAAACCGGCGGCCATCACGACGAGCCGACCGACGCGCTGCGCCGCAAGCGCCAGTCGCTGCGCCGCCGCTACAAGATCCAGGAAGTCATCCGCCGCCGCCAGGTGCTGCTGATCCAGGTCGTCAAGGAAGAACGCGGCTCCAAGGGCGCGGCGCTCACCACCTATCTTTCGCTGGCCGGCCGTTATTGCGTGTTGATGCCCAATACCGCGCATGGCGGCGGCATCAGCCGGAAGATTTCGAACCTTGCGGACCGTCGCCGGCTGAAATCGATCATGGCCGACCTGAAGCTGCCGGACGGCATGGGCGCCATTGTGCGCACCGCCGGGTTGAAGCGGTCATCGGACGATATCCGCCGCGATTTCGATTATCTGACCCGGTTGTGGGACGAAATCCGCGAAAAGACGCTGACATCATCGGCGCCAGCGCTGATTCACCAGGATTCGGACCTGATCAAGCGCGCCATCCGCGATATTTATCACCGCGATATCGATCAGGTGCTGGTCGAAGGCCCGGGGGGCTTTGCCGATGCGTCGCGCTTCATGTCGATGCTGATGCCGGGCCATACGCCCAAGGTGGTCGAATATGTCGACAACGTGCCGTTGTTCCAGCGCTTCGGCGTCGAGGCGCAGCTTGAGGGCATGTACCAGCCGGTCGTGCAGCTGAAATCCGGTGGCTATATCGTTATCAACCCGACCGAGGCGCTGGTTTCGATCGACATCAATTCGGGCCGCTCGACGCGCGAATATGGCATCGAGGAAACCGCCACCAAGACCAATCTGGAAGCTGCCGAGGAAATCGGCCGCCAGTTGCGGTTGCGCGACATGGCCGGGCTGGTGGTCATCGATTTCATCGACATGGAGGTTTCGGCCAACAACCGCCGCGTTGAAAAGGCCATGAAGGACGCGTTGCGCCACGATCGCGCCCGCGTCCAGATCGGCCGGATTTCGGCGTTCGGGCTGTTGGAGATGAGCCGCCAGCGCCTGCGCACCGGCGTGTTGGAGGCATCCACCCATATCTGCCCGATGTGCGAAGGCACCGGCATGGTGCGCTCTGTCGCATCCGCCGCGCTGGCAGCGTTGCGGGCGCTGGAGGCCGAAGCACTGCGTGGTCGTGCGTCGGACTTCACCTTGCGGGCGGGCGACGAGGTTGCCGTCTATATCCTCAACCGCAAGCGTATCGAGCTTGCAGAGCTTGAGGAGCTTTATGGGGTCACCATCGTCACGGTGCCCGACGAATCGCTGATCGGTCCGAATTTCGAGATCGATGCGACAGGGCCGCCGCCGACCAAGAAGGTCGAGATGCAGCCGTTGCCGGCGCCGGTGCGAATCGACGACGATCCCGATGACTATATGCCCGGCGACGAGCAGGAGGATGATGGCGAGGCGCAGCCGCAGGATGAGCGCAGCGAACGGGGCGAACGTGGCGAGCGCGGTGGCCGCAACAAGCGGCGCCGCCGCCGCGGTGGCCGCAATGGTGATGAGCCGCGTTCGGACGATGCGCCGCTTGATGATACCGGCGAGCCGATTGCCGAAGGCGAGGCAGCCGTTGTGGCGGACGCCGCTGGCGAACCCGAAGCGCGTGAGCGCGGCGATCGCAAGCGTCGGCGTCGTGGTCGTCGTGGCAAGCGGGATGGCGCGTCGCGCGATGCGGCCGATGTCGAATCGACCGGCAATGCCGATGAAGCGGCCGGTGTCGATGCTGCGCCGACGGCGGATGAAGCGGCCGCCAAGCCGAAGCGTTCGCGCCGACGCAAGTCCGATGTCGAAGCTGTGCCGGACGTTGCTGTGGTTGAAACGGCCGCCGCGCCGGTCGACGCCGCACCGGAGGCCAAGCCGGCCAGGGCACCGCGGCGTCGGGGCGCCAAGGCCGCCGAGGCTGTGACTGCGGACGTGGTCGCGGTAGCGGTTGTCGAGCCGGAAACGCCGGCTGAGTCGACTGCCAAGCCGAAGCGGGTGCGCAAGACCAAGGCTGCCGAGCCTGAAATGGCGGCTGTTGCAGCGCCGGCACCCGAGCCGGTTGTCGAAGCTGTGCCCGAACCGGCCGCAGCCAAGCCGGCCCGCGCCAGCCGGGCCAAAGCCGCTGCCAAGGCAGCCGCGCCCGAGGCCATTGTGGAGGCAGCGGTGCCAGAGCCGGTTGCTGCCGAGCCGGGATCGGCCGGGCCGGCCAAAAAGGGCTGGTGGCAGCGCACGTTCGGCTGATTGCCGCCGATTGATGTAATGATGACGGCCGGCGCCGACGCGCCGGCCGTTTTCACGTCCGGTGCCCCGCCCTGCCCGGGGGATGCCAATGCCAATGCCAATGCCAATGCCAAAGCCGGTGCCGATCTCTGCGCCAACGGCAATGGCCAGCATTGGCATGGGGAAATCATGCTTGGCCATGGCCAAGAAAGCGTTGCAGCGCAGCATCTGGCGCCGCCGGGGCCAACGCGCCTAAGTCAGCGCCATGGAAACGCGACTCTATCCAGGCGATAATGCGCCGGCTTCGGCTGCACCGGGGCGGGTGATTCTCGTCGGTGCCGGCCCCGGTGCCGCCGATCTGTTGACGCTGCGCGCGGCCCGCGCCCTCGCCGCCGCCGATGTGGTGGTGCATGACGGGCTGGTCGGCGACGATGTCATGGCCCTGGTGCCCGCCAATGCCCGCCGCATTTCGGTCGCCAAGCGCCGCGCCCGTCACACGATGCAACAGGACGCCATCGGCGATCTGCTGGTCGCAGAGGCGCGCGCCGGCAATGTCGTCGTCCGGTTGAAGGGCGGCGACCCGTTCATCTTTGGCCGCGGCGGTGAGGAGGTTGCCGCCTGTGTCGCCGGCGGCGTTGCGGTCGAGGTCATCCCCGGCGTCTCTTCGGCGCTAGGTGGGGCGGCCGCGGCGTTCATGCCGCTCACCCACCGCGATCATGCCTCCATTGTCAGCTTTGTCGCCGGGGAATGCCGCGGCCTTGCCGAACAGAATTGGGTGGGGTTGGCCGGCAAGGGCCGCACGCTGGTTATCTACATGGGTGTCACCGGTGCCGAGCGGATCGCCGAAAAGTTGATCGCCGATGGACTTTCGCCCGATGCGCCCATCGCCATTCTGGAACGCGCCACCCACCCCGACATGCGCGTGCTGCGCTCTCTGCTCGCCGATCTGGGCGGGCTGGTGGCGCGCGAATCGGTTCGTTCGCCGGCGCTGATCATCGTCGGCGATGTCGCCACGCTTGGCGCCGATGCGGCGCTGCTCTCGATTACAAAGGCCCTGCCATGCCCCGCATATTGACCGCCAACCGGCTCGAAACCGGCGATGTGCTGTGGTGGAACGGCAACGACTGGAGCACGCAGATCAGCACCGCCGTCGCCATCGGCGATGAAGGCGATGCCATGGTCGCAGGCCTGGTTGCCGCCGAACGTGTCAACGATCCGGCGCTGATCGACGTTACGGGCAGCCCCGGCAATTGGCTGCCCACCACCACCCGCGAGCGCGTTCGCGCTTCCGGCCCCAGCGTGCGTGCCGATCTGGCGCGCGGCAGCCTTTCCGTGGAAGCCATCTGATGTATCGTTACGACGAATATGACCAGGCCATCGTCGATGCCCGTGTTGCCGAGTTCAAGGACCAGGTCGGTCGCCGGCTGCGCAACGAGATTACCGAGGACCAGTTCAAGCCGCTGCGACTGATGAACGGCCTGTATCTGCAATTGCACGCCTATATGCTGCGCGTCGCCATTCCCTATGGCACGCTGTCGGGCACCCAGATGCGGATGCTCGGCGCTATCGCGCGCAAATATGACCGCGATTACGGCCATTTCACCACGCGGCAGAATATCCAGTACAACTGGATCAAGCTGGAACAGTTTTCCGATTTGCTCGACGATCTGTCCAAGGTCGAAATGCACGCCTTCCAGACCAGCGGCAATTGCATCCGCAACATCTCGTCCGACCAGTTTGCGGGCGCTGCCGCCGATGAAATCGCCGACCCCCGGCCTTATGCCGAATTGTTGCGGCAATGGTCGACGCTGCACCCGGAATTTTCGTTCCTGCCGCGCAAGTTCAAGATCGCCGTCATCGCCAGCGACACCGATCGCGCCGCCATCAAGCTGCACGATATCGGGCTGCAGTTGCGCCATGACGACGCCGGCAATCTGGGCTTTCGCGTCTATGTCGGTGGCGGCATGGGCCGCACGCCCATCATCGGCCAGGTGGTGCGGGAGTTCATCCCGGTCGCGCAGTTCCTTAGCTATTCCGAAGCGATCCTGCGCGTTTACAACCGCTTTGGCCGCCGCGACAATATCTACAAGGCGCGCATCAAGATCCTGGTGAGCGAACTCGGCATCGACGAATTCCGCAGCCAAGTGGAGGCCGAATGGGCGGCGCTG
>JBBQYI010000115.1:0-4586 GCA_038208825.1 Sphingomonadales bacterium
CTCGCTGCCCGACATCGTCGAGGACCAGTTCCGCCGGCTTTTCAAGGAACTCGGCATCGCCCGGGTCGATACGCTGCCGCCGCGCCGGGCCAAGGATCTGCCCGCCATCGGCCCCGGCACCCGTTTCCTGCTCGCCCAGCCGTTTCTTGGCGACACAGCCCGCGCGCTCGAGGCTCGCGGCGCCGTACATCTGCCCGCCATGTTCCCGTTCGGCGCCGAAGGCACCACCAACTGGCTGCGCGCCGCCGCCATCGAATTCGGCATCGACATGGCGCATTTCGACCGAGTCGTCGCCCCGGGCCGGGAACGCGCCAAAAAGGCTATCGCGCGCCAAGCCGAACGGCTCGCCGGCAAATCGATCTTCTTCATGCCCGATTCGCAGCTGGAAGTGCCGCTGGCGCGCTTTCTTCACAACGAACTCGGCATGACGCTGGTGGAGGTCGGCACGCCCTATCTCCACCGCGGCCACCTTGTTGACGACCTCGCCGCGCTGCCTGCCGATGTGCAGATCAGCGAAGGCCAGGACGTCGACCGCCAGCTCGACCGGGTCCGCGCCGCCAGGCCGGATCTTACGGTATGTGGCCTCGGCCTCGCCAACCCGCTCGAAAGGGAAGGGCTTTCGACGAAATGGGCGATCGAGCTGGTGTTCTCCCCGGTCCATGGCTTTGAACAGGCCGGCGATCTTGCCGAACTGTTCGCGCGGCCGCTGGTCCGCCGCGACCGGCTGACGGTGTAAACGATGCAACTCACCGTCTGGACATATGAAGGCCCGCCGCACGTCGGGGCCATGCGCGTCGCCACCGGCATGAAGGGGCTGCACTATGTGCTGCACGCGCCGCAGGGCGATACCTATGCCGATCTGCTGTTCACCATGATCGAACGGCGCGGTGAGCGCCCGCCCGTCACTTACACCACCTTCCAGGCCCGCGACCTTGGCACCGATACCGCCGAACTGTTCCAGCGCGCCGCCCGCGACGCCTATGCCCGGTTCCAGCCGCAGGCGATGATCGTCGGCGCGTCCTGCACCGCCGAACTGATCCAGGATGATCCCGCCGGGCTCGCCCAGACCATGGGCCTGCCCTGCCCGGTGATCCCGCTCGAACTGCCCAGCTACAGCCACAAGGAAAACTGGGGCGCCGCCGAAACCTTCTACCAGATCGTCCGGCAACTCGCCGACCAATCCCGCAAGGCACCGCTCAAGGAAGGCCGCCGCCCGCGCGCCAATCTGCTCGGCCCGACGGCGCTGGGCTTTCGCCATCGCGACGATGTCGTGGAAATCACCCGGCTGCTCGATGGCCTTGGCGTCGATGTCCATGTCGCGGCGCCGATGGGGTCGACGCCCGCCGACATCGTGCGGCTCGGCGAGGCCGATTTCAACGTGCTGATGTACCCCGAAATCGGCCATGAAGCAGCGCGCTGGCTGGAAAAGACCTTCGGCCAGAAATCCACCAAAACGGTGCCGATCGGCGTCGGCGCCACCCGCGCCTTCATCGCCGAAGTCTGCCAGATCGCCGGTGTCGCGGCCCCCGTCGATCCCGACGCCGGCCGCATGCCATGGTGGTCGCGCTCGGTCGATTCGACCTATCTTACCGGCAAGCGCGTCTTCATCTTCGGCGACGCCACCCACGCCGTCGCTGCCGCCCGCATCGCCCGGGACGAGCTTGGCTTCGAAGTCGTCGGCCTTGGCTGCTACAACCGCGAATTCGCCCGCGACATCCGCACCGCCGCCGCGCTCTATGGCCTCGAACCGCTGATCACCGACGATTATCTGGTCGTCGAGGATGCCATCGCCGCCGCCAATTGCGAGCTGGTGCTCGGCACCCAGATGGAGCGCCACATCGCCAAGCGGCTGCGCCTGCCCTGCGCGGTGATCTCGGCCCCGGTGCACGTCCAGGATTTCCCGGCCCGCCATTCCCCGCAAATGGGTTTCGAAGGCGCCAACGTCATTTTCGATACCTGGGTGCACCCGCTGGTGATGGGGCTGGAGGAGCATCTGCTCACCATGTTCCGCGACGATTTCGAATTTTCCGACAGTGCCGGCGCCAGCCACCTCGGTGGCCATGGCGCCGCTTCGCCCGCCGCTCCTGCTCCGCTCGCAGACGACGCCGGGGACGCAGAGTCGGGCGCCGAAACCACCACCCTCGTCGCCGAAGCAGCATCCGCGCCGGCCGCAGCGGGCAGCGCCGACGTCTGGACCGCCGACGCCACGCGCGAACTACAGAAAATCCCGTTCTTCGTGCGCGGCAAGGCCAGGAAGAACACCGAACGCTATGCCGCCGAAAAGGGCATCGCCAGCATATCGGTCGAAACCCTGTACGAGGCAAAGGCCCATTATGCGCGCTGATACGCCTCCGTCCGGCAGCCCCGGCACCGGCCCCACACCATCGGTGCGCGTCGTCATCATCACGCTCGACAATCACCTGTCGGGCGCTGTCCAGCGCGCCCGCGCCCGCTTTGCCGCCGAACAGCCCGAAATCAGCATCGCTTTCCACGCCGCCGCCGATTGGGAACAGCCGGGCAAGCTCGACGCCGCCCGCGCCGATGTCGCCACGGGGGACATCATCCTCACCTCGATGATCTTCCTTGAAGACCAGATCCGCGCCATCAAGCCGGCGCTGGAGGCCCGCCGCGAAGAGTGCGACGCCATGGTCAACCTGATGTCGGCCAGCGAGATCGTCAAACTGACGCGCATGGGCGACTATCGCATGGATGCGCCGCCCAAGGGGCCGCTGGGCTGGCTGAAGAAACTGCGCGGTTCCTCCAAATCCGGCGCACCCAACAGCGGCGCCGCCCAGATGGCGGTGCTGCGCCGCCTTCCCAAGCTGTTGAAATGGGTGCCCGGCACGGCGCAGGACGTGCGCGCCTATTTCCTCACCCTGCAATATTGGCTGGCCGGGTCCGACGACAATGTCTTTGCCATGGTGCTGGCGCTCGTCGATCGATACGCTGCCGGGCCACGGCTGGCGCTGCGCGGCGCCAACAAGGCCGATCTGCCGCGCGAATATCCCGATGTCGGCGTCTATCACCCTGATCTGGCCGACCGCATCGGCACCAGCGTCGCCGAACTGCCGGTGCGAGATGCCGCTGCCGGCACCATCGGGCTACTGCTGCTGCGCTCCTATGTGCTGGGCAAGGACGCCAATCATTATGACGGCGTCATCCGCGCGCTCGAAGCCCGCGGCCTGAATGTCATCCCGGCCTTCGCCGGCGGGCTCGATTCGCGCCCGGCGATCGAGGCGCTGTTCCTCAGGGACGGCAAGCCCATCGTCGATGCCGTCGTCAACCTAACCGGTTTCAGCCTGGTCGGCGGCCCCGCCTATAATGACGCGGCGGCAGCCGAAGCCATCCTTGCCCGGCTCGATCGCCCCTATATCGCCGCCCACCCGGTCGAATTCCAGACGCTGCAAGGCTGGGGCGCCAACCGCCAGGGCCTGTTGCCGCTCGAATCTACCATCATGATCGCCATCCCCGAACTGGATGGCGGCACCTCGCCAATGGTGTTCGGCGGCCGTTCGGATGGCACCGATGCCGCCTGCACCGGCTGTTCGCGCGGCTGCACCTGGGCCGTCGGCGGCCCGGTGCGCGCCATGCAAAGCTGCCCGGAACGCGCCGAAGCCATGGCGGCGCGCATGGTCAAGCTGGTCGATCTGCGCCGCGCTGCCGAAGCCGAACGCCGCATCGGCATCGTGCTGTTCAACTTCCCGCCCGGTGGCGGCGCCGCCGGCACGGCACAATTCCTCAGCGTGTTCGAATCGCTGCACGCCACGCTGAAGCGGCTGGCCAGCGAAGGCTATCAGGTCGAAATCCCGGCCAGCGTCGATGAACTGCGCACCCGAATCCTCAATGGCAACGCCTCGCGCCACGGCACCGAAGCCAATGTCCACGCCCGGGTAAGCGCCGAAACCATCGTCGCCAACGAGCCATTCCTCGCCGAAATCGAGGCCGAATGGGGCCCGGCACCCGGCAAGTTCCAGTCCGATGGCCAATCGGTGTTCGTGCTCGGTGCGCAATTCGGCAATGTCTTCATCGGCATCCAGCCGGCGCTCGGCTATGAAGGCGATCCGATGCGGCTGCTGTTCGATGGCCGTTTCGCCCCCACCCATGCCTTCATGGCGTTCTACCGCTGGCTGCGCGACGATTTTCAGGCGCATGCCGTGCTGCATTTCGGCACCCATGGCAGCCTGGAATTCATGCCCGGCAAACAGACCGGCCTCACCGCCAGCTGCTGGCCGGAACGGCTGATCGGCGATCTGCCCAACATCTATCTCTACGCCGCCAACAACCCGTCCGAAGGCGTGCTCGCCAAGCGTCGCTCGGCGGCAACCCTCGTCAGCTATCTGACCCCGGCGCTGACCAATTCGGGTGTCTACAAGGGTCTCGCCGATCTGAAGGCCAGCGTTGATCGCTGGCGCGGTGCCGATCCGGGCAGCGAGGAAACCGCAACGCTCGCCGAAATCATCGCCGAACAGGCCGAAGCGCTCGATCTGGACGGCAGCGACATCGCCGCGCTCGCCGCCCGGCTGTATGAAATCGAACGCGAACTCATCCCGCAGGGCCTGCACATCGCCGGCCAGGCCGCAACGCCC
>JBBQYI010000116.1:0-4311 GCA_038208825.1 Sphingomonadales bacterium
CCGGGTTGCCCGCCGCCATCAACGGGCTGCCATCGGGAAAGCCGGTTTCGATGACCATGCCGCGCGCCCGCACCTGCGGATTGGCCAGCGCCTGCGCCACGTCATTCAACGGCCCGCACGGCACGCCGGCCGCCTCCAGCACCGCCAGCCAATGCGCCGCCGGCGCCGCCTGCAACGCCGTTTCGATCAATTCGGCCACCGCATCGGCGGCGTCGCTGCGCGCCGAATTGGAGGCAAAGCGCGGATCGCCCTTCGCCGCCGAAAGGCCCAGCGCATCGAGCAACGCCGCCCACAACCCGTCATTGCCCGCCGCGATAACGATATGCCCCCCCTGGCAGCGATAGGCGGCAAAGGGCGTGATCGACGGATGCCGCGCCCCCAGCGGGCCCGGCGCGACGCCGGTAACGGCATAACGGGCGACGGCGTTTTCCAATATGGCGATCTGGCAATCGAGCATCGCCACATCGACGAACTGCCCCTGCCCGGTCCGCGCGCGATCATGCAGCGCCGACAGGATGCCGATGACGGTGAACAGCCCGGCGGTAATGTCACCCACCGATGTGCCGACCCGCGTCGGTTCCCCGCCGGGGTGGCCGGTGACGCTCATGATGCCGCCCATCGCCTGCACCACCATGTCATACGCCGCCTTGTGCGCATCGGGCCCGGTCTGCCCGAACCCGCTGGCGGCGGCATAGATCAGCCGCGGGTGGCGGGCGTGCAGCACATCCCAGCCCAGCCCGAGCTTGGCCATCACCCCCGGCCGGTAGTTTTCGACCAGCACATCGGCGCGGGCCACCAGCGCTTCGAAAATCTGGCGATCGCCGGGGTTCTTCAGATCGAGCGCGATCGATTGCTTGCCGCGGTTGATGCTGGCGAAATAGGCGCTTTGCTGGACACCGGCGTCATTGACCTTGAACGGCCCGATATGGCGGCTGTCATCACCCGCGCCCGGTATCTCCACCTTGATGACGCGCGCGCCCAGATCGGACAGCACCATCGTCGCATAAGGCCCGGCCAGCACCCGCGACAAATCGATGATCAGCAAATCGTCGAGCGGTCCGGGCGGTCGGCTGGTCATGCCAACAGCGATAGCCGCTGGCTCGCCTCCCGCCAACCGCGCTAAATTACCATCACGGCAAATTGGCAAATCCGCGCCGCCCCCGGGGGCCAGCGAAGCACCTTTGATTGCGCTGTCCTACACGCCGCAATTGCGATAGCGTCGGGGCGTTCTTTCTCATCCAGAAGCCAAACACCCGCCACTTATGGCGACACCTTCACCATGCTCAAACCCCGCGAGAAGTCAGGATTTCGCCTCCCGGGGCTGACTTCTCGTTCATTTTCGTGCCGCCGGGTTAAAAGGCGAGACGGCCGCCGGCAGGCCCTGCGCTTCGATATCAGTGCAACTTATTCCAGCCAAACGGGGAACGTCCGAGATTGGTGGGAAGCGGACATTGGGTCGAGAACCTCACTTGAGGACAACTGCGTCCACAACCTCGACGCCCATGTGTCGGACGAACGCTTCGCGAAGGCTGTGTGCGTGCTTCAGGGCATCCTCCTCATACGGGTCCATGCCTTCGGCCCTAAACACCCAGTTCACGAACTGATCAGCGCTCACGGGCCCGCCTGCGGGAATGAACTGGTCTACGTGCAACGGCTCACCGTTAGCGTCCGAGCCACAAAAACCGAGGCCAACGCAGACCTCGTTTAAAAGCGCATCATAGGCGGGGTTGCGATCCATGATCGTAGATTACCGCCCCTTCCAATGTCCGCAAGTGGGCGATTGCTGCCAGACAGCATTTCAGCCGCAGCGCCGTCGCTCTGCGTTCGCACAGCTTCGCTGCTACAACCAGGCAGGAGCGACGATTATGGAGCGCTGCCTTGCTGCCCCCTCCCCCCACCGCCGCAGGCGGTAGAGTGGGGAGGGTCGGGGTGGGGGCTTTCGGCGCAGGGTGCGCATCGGTTGCGAAGGCCCCCACCCGAGCCCTCCCCACTCTGTTTTCGCTGCGCTCAAATGGGGGGAGGGGGGCAGAATGTCCGCAAGGGGCGCAAAGGCCGACCCCCAATTACAACCCCGCAACCCAACAAAACCCCTTCCAGCCGGCGACCGTCCCGTGCAACGATAGGGCCATCACCAATCCGGGGCCGTAACCATGAAAATTCGCTCGCTCGCGCTCGCCGCATTGCTTTCCACGTCCGCCATGGCTGCCGTCACGACCGACCAGGCGGCGAACGAAAAGGCGCTGGATGCCAGCATCAGTTCGGCGGACCAGCTGATGTGGATGAAGGAAATGTCGTCCCAGCCCAACCATGTCGGATCGACACACGACAAGGCCAATGCCGAAGCGACACTGGCCAAGTTCAAGGCCTGGGGCTGGGATGCGAAAATCGAGCAGTTCGATGTTATGTACCCGACGCCGATCACCACGACGGTGGAAATCGTCACCCCCGACAAGGTCGTGCTCGGCGGCCAGGAACCGGCGATCCCCGAGGATTCGACCAGCGGCAACACCAGGGATGCGCTGCCGCCCTATGTCGCCTTTCAGGGCGACGGCGATGTGACGGCGGCGGTCGTCTATGTGAATTACGGCCTGCCCGCCGATTATGAGGCGCTGGAACGGCGCGGCATTTCGGTGAAGGGCAAGATCGCGCTGGCCCGTTATGGCGGCGGCTGGCGCGGGTTGAAGCCCAAATTGGCGCAGGACCATGGCGCCGCCGGCTGCCTCATCTATTCCGATCCCGCCAATGACGGTTATGGCGAAGACGATGTCTATCCCAAGGGCAGCGGCCGGCCACCACAGGGCGTGCAGCGCGGCTCCGTTGCCGACATGACCATCTATGCCGGCGATCCCACCACGCCGGGCTATGGATCGGTGCCGGGCGCCAAGCATCTGCCGCGCAGCGAGGCGGCGAGCATCCTCAAAATTCCGACGATGCCGATCTCCTATGCCGATGCGACGAAGATCCTCACCCAGCTTGGCGGGCCGCAGGCGCCCGACGGCTTCAGCGGGGCGCTGCCGTTCCGCTACCATGTCGGCGGCGACGACACTGTAAAGGTGCATCTGGCGGTCAAATCCGACTGGTCGCTGAAACCGGCCTATGACGTGATCGCCAAGCTGGCCGGCAAGGACCGGCCCGATGAATGGGTGGTGCGCGGCAACCACCATGATGGCTGGGTGTTCGGCGCCGGTGATCCGCTGTCGGGCAATGTCGCCATGCTGTCCGAAGCCAAGGCACTGGGCGCACTGTGGAAATCTGGCTGGCGGCCATCGCGGACCATTGTCTATGCCAGCTGGGATGCCGAGGAACCGATGCTGCTCGGCTCCACCGAATGGGCCGAAACCCATGGCGATGAATTGCAGAAAAAGGCGGTCATCTACATCAACACCGATGGCAATTCGCGCGGCTTCATGGGCGCGGAGGGCAGCCACCAGTGGCAGCATCTGGTCAACCAGGTTGCCGGCGATGTCACCGATCCCGAAACCGGCGCGACCGTGCTCGACCGGCTGCGCGCCAAGGTACAGCAGGCGGCGTTCGATGGCGGTGGCGGCCGGCGCGGCGGCGACGAGGATGCGCTGAAGGCCGCCGAGGCCAAGGGCGACCTGCCGATCGGCGCGCTGGGTTCGGGCTCCGACTATTCGGCATTCCTTCAGCATCTGGGGCTGCCTTCGCTGAACATCGGCTATGGCGGCGAAGGCCAGAGCGGCGGTTCCTACCATTCGATCTATGACAGCTTTGACTATGTCACCAAGCATGAGGACCCGGGCCTGGTCTATGGCGCGGTGCTGTCGAAAACCGTGGGCCGAATTGTGTTGCGCATCGCCGATGCGCCGACGCCGCCGGTGCGCTTCGGCGATTTCGCATCGACCGTAAAAACCTATATGGGCGAAGTCAAAACCCTGATCGAAACGCGCCGCAAGCAGGATGAAAAGCGCGCCGCGATGCTCGCTTCGGGCGCCTTCAAGCTGGCCAGCGACCCCAAGGACCCGGTGGCGGCGGTGCCGGCCGAACCGCCGACGCCGGTCATCGAACTGGCAGCGCTGGAAAATGCCGTGGCCAAACTTGATGCCAGCGCCAAGGCGTTCGATGCCGCGATGACGGCGAAGGGCGCCGGGCTGTCCGCCGATGCCCGCAGCAAGCTCAACGCCGCGCTGCGCGACATCGACCAGACGCTGCTGATCCCCGAAGGCCTGCCGGGCCGCAGCTGGTACAAGCACGCCATCTACGCGCCCGGCCGTTTCACCGGCTATGGCGCCAAGACGCTGCCCGGCGTGCGCGAAGCCGTGGAGGAACGCCGCTTCGATGATGCCAACC
>JBBQYI010000117.1:0-3912 GCA_038208825.1 Sphingomonadales bacterium
GAGGCGGCCGGCGTGCCGTGCGGGCCGTTGAATGACGTGGCGCAGGCGCTGGCCAATCCGCAGGTGCGGGCGCGCGGCATGGTCATCGAAACCGGCTTTCCCGATGGCAGCCCGTTGATGGCGGCGGGCAACCCGGTGAAAATGTCCGGCCATGCCGACCCCGCCGTTCGCCCGGCGGCGCCGGGGCTGGATGCCGACCGTTCGGCGATTTTGGCGGAGTTCGGCAAATGAGCAACGACATCGCCGCCGATATCGCGCTGGCGCAGCACCTTGCCGACGCAGCCGGGGATGCCATCCGCCCCTATTTCCGCCGGCCCTTCCTCGTTGAAACCAAGGCGGATTTTTCGCCGGTTACCGTCGCCGACCGCGCCGCCGAATCCGCCATCCGCGAACGGCTGGCGCAATATCGCCCGGATGATGGTGTCATCGGGGAGGAATATGGCGACGACCGGGCGGATGCATCGCGGGTCTGGGTGCTCGATCCCATCGATGGCACCCGGGCCTTTGTCGCCGGGCGGCCGATCTTTGGCACGTTGATCGCGCTGTTGCAGGATGGCGTGCCGGTGCTCGGCCTGATCGACCAATGCATCATCGGTGATCGCTGGATTGGTGCCGTGGGCCGCCCGACGTTTTTCAACGACCATCCAGCGCATGTTCGCCATTGCGGCGGGCTGGCCAATGCCCATCTGGCCACCACAGCGCCCTGGTTGTTCGATGGCAGCGATGTTGCCGGGTTTGACGGGCTGCGCCGCGCGGCGCGTGATACGTTGCTGGGGGGTGATTGCCATAATTACGGGCTGGTTGCTTCGGGGCATCTCGATGTTGTTGTTGAATCGGGGTTGAAGATTCACGATTGGGCGGCGCTGGTGCCTGTGGTGACCGGGGCCGGTGGGGTGATGACCGATTGGGCCGGGGCGCCGTTGCGGCGGGGCAGCGATGGGCGGGTGATTGCGGCGGGCGATGCCGGGGTTGCGGCGGAAGTGGGGGCGATGCTGGCGGCGGGGTAGGGTCGTTTGCAGGTTCGTTGAAGTGCCTCCTCTCCCGCTTGCGGGTGAGGTCGAGAGACGGCGCAGCCGGCCCAGAGGCTGTTCCTCTGGCTTCATGGTGCGGCGACACCCTCACCCGCCGCGCTGGCGCGCGTGTCCCCTCTCCCGCAAGCGGGAGAGGGGTAGGAACTTGTCTTGGTTGCGCTATTTGCGCGTCAGCCCGGTCCAATAGCCGATGAACGACCACAGGTCGGTGATTTCCTCGATCTGCTTGGAGGTCGGTTTGCCGCTGCCGTGGCCGGCGCGGGTTTCGATGCGGATCAGGTGCGGCTTGTCGCCGATCTTTGCCGCCTGCAATGCCGCTGTATATTTGAAGCTGTGGCCCGGCACGACGCGATCATCGGTGTCGGCGGTCGTCACCAGAATCGCCGGGTAATCACGGCCACCCCGAATGTTGTGATAGGGCGAATAGGCCAGCAGGTTGCGGAACTGCGGTTCGTCCTTCGGGTCGCCATAATCGTCGGTCCAGGTGCGGCCTTCGGTGAACAGCGGGAAGCGCAGCATGTCCATGACGCCGACCGCGGGCAGGGCAGCGGCGAACAGGTCCGGCCGTTGGTTGACGACCGCGCCCACCAGCAAACCGCCGTTGGAGCCGCCCTGAATGGCGAGGCCATGTTTCGGCGTGGTGCCCGATTTGATCAGATATTCGCCGCCCGCGATGAAATCATCGAAGACATTCTGTTTTTTCAGGCGCTTGCCATTGTCGTGCCAGGCGGCGCCATATTCGCCGCCGCCGCGCAATGTCACTTCGGCATAGACGCCGCCCATCTGCATCCACGCCATCGCATCGACCTGGAACGCCGGCAGCACGTTGATGTTGAAGCCGCCATAGCCATACATCAGCGTCGGCGCGCCTTTCGACAGGTCGAGGCCCTTTTTATGGGCGATGAACATCGGCACTTTGGTGCCGTCCTTTGATGTGAAGAACTGCTGCGACACCACGAAATCGGCCGGATCAAACGCCACCTTGGGCGCTGCGAACACCGTCGAGGCGTTGGTGGCAGCGTCATAGCGATAAATGGTCGTCGGGAAATTGTAGCTGGTGAAGGCGTAATAGCTGGTTGCCGTGTCGGGCACTGCGTCGAAACCGCTGGCCGTGCCGATGCCGGGCAGCGCCACCACGCCGTCGGGCGCGCCGGCGAGCGTATAGCGGCGCACTTCGGTCTGTGCATCCTTCAGCGCCAAAGCGACAATCGTGTCGCCGATGATGTGCGCGCCGGTCAGCGTGTCGGCGCCTTCGGCCACAACTTCGCGCGGGGCGGAAGCGCCTGTCGCGACATGATCGAATGCGACGATGCGATAGCGCGGCGCGCCGGCGTTGGTGACGAAATACAGCGTGTCACCCTTTGCCCCGGCAAAGCGCCAGTCGAACTGCCGGTCCGGCACCAGCGCCTTGATTGGCGAGCCCGGCGTGGCGAGGTCCTGCACCCGCACTTCGTAGCTGGAATCGGACCCGGTGCTGGAAAACAGCAGCAGCCAGCGGCCATCGCCGCCAACCTCGGCCTCGTTGTAATAGCCGGGGTGGTCGGGCGTCGCGAAGATCTTCACATCGCCCGATTGCGGCGTGCCGGCCTTGTGGAACCAGATCTGATGGTTCAGCACTTCGGACCGGAAATCCCGCCCGCCCGGCGTTTCGGGGTAGCGGGCGTAGTAGAAGCCGCTGTTGTCGCCCCTCCAGGCGATCTTGGAAAATTTCACCCAATCCAGCGTTTCCGGCAGATCCTTGCCGGTCGCCACATCGAGCACCTTGATCGATCGCCAATCGGTGCCGCCATCCTGGATGGCATAGGCGATGCGGGCGCCATCGTCGCTGGGTTCCCATTCGGCCAGCGCGGTCGCGCCATCCTTGGCCCAGCCATTGGGGTCGATCAGCGTGCGCGGTGTCGCGCCGCCTTCGTGCACCAGCAGCACGGACTGGTTCTGCAGGCCCGAATTGCGCCGGTAGAAGATCTTGCCGCCGCGCGAAATCGGCACGGTGATGCGCTCATAATCGAACAATTGCGTCAGCCGCGCCTTGATGGCGTCGCGCTGTGGCAGGGTTTCGAGATAGGCGTGGGTTACCTTGTTTTCGGCGGTCACCCAATCGGCGACTGGCTGTTCGGTGCGCACATCACCCTCCAGCCAGCGGTAGGGGTCCTTTACCGTCACGCCAAAGCTGGTGTCGGTTTGCGGCACAGTCGCTGTCGGCGGATAGGCGATTGGCGCTGCGATGGCGGCAACGGGGAGCGTGGCGAGCAAAATTGCCACAAAGCTTGGAAGGATCATGGGGCTCCGGAAGGTCAGTTGGGGATCGCCGGCACCTTAGGCTGAGCGACGCCGCCAACGCCAGCCCATGCCATGATCCGGTCGATCGGTTCCCAGGCCGACCTGACGATGGGGCAGAGTGGTTACCCCCTCTGGCCATGAACGCCGCAAGGGCAAAGCGCCTTAAGGATATGACCAGATCAAATCGGCAGTCACGTTGGCACTGCGCTTGCGACTCGTTGGTAAACGAAATGGAGAGCAAACGATGAAAGCGCTCATTCTGGCTTCGCTTCTTGCCTTTGCAGCTACGCCTGCCTCGGCCGCGGCAATCGTCAACGGCAGCTTCGAAGCGGGTTTTGATATCGCGCCCGGATCGTTCCGAACGGTCGCATCTGGAAATAGCAGCGCGATCAGCGGCTGGACCGTCGGCGGCGCTGGCGTCGATTATATCGGCACCTATTGGCAGGCTGAAGCCGGCAGGCGGTCGATCGACCTTTCCGCTCTGAATGCCGGCAGCGTCTCACAGTCGCTCACGACCGTGATCGGCCAGGCTTACAAGGTGGCGTTCTACCTTTCCGGCAATCCCGACGGCGGATTGGGCCAGAAAATGGCCACCGTAGCC
>JBBQYI010000118.1:0-3591 GCA_038208825.1 Sphingomonadales bacterium
GAACAGGGTCGCATCGATGACTCGAATATCGCTCTTGCCCATTTCGGCTGCGAGCCATTCTGTCGTCACCAAGGGGTTCATTGTTCGCTCCCGATTCTATCGTTGGGGGTGACATAGTGAGGGCAAGTCGCCATGTCATCAAACAAGTCATCCAATCTGATGCGACGAGGACGACAGTTTTTCACATGACTGACACATTGCACCTGGGCCAGGTTTCGGCGCTGCCGGCATCGCCCGCCGACGCGGTTCTGGATTATCCCATGAATCCAAGGGCCGGGACCGATTTTCTGGTGCGGTTCGCAGTGCCGGAATTCACGTCTTTGTGCCCGGTGACCGGCGCGCCGGATTTTGCGCATCTCGTCATCGATTATGCGCCGGGTGAGCGCATCGTCGAATCGAAGTCGCTGAAGCTGTTCTTGGGCTCGTTTCGCAACCATGCCGGGTTTCACGAGGATGTAACGGTGGGCATCGGCCAGCGGCTTGTCGCCGAAATGGCGCCGAAGTGGCTGCGCATCGGTGGTTACTGGTATCCGCGCGGCGGCATTCCGATCGATGTGTTCTGGCAATCGGGGCCGGTTCCGGCCGGGTTGTGGGTACCGGATCAGGGCGTTGCAGGGTATCGCGGGCGGGGTTAACGCCGTTCAGGGCAGCCCGGTCAGCTTGTGGGTTTGCAGGCTGAGCCGCCAGCGCGGGTGTTCGAGGCAATAGCGGATGGCGGCCTGGGTGTTGGCCTCGCGGTTGGGACCGTCCATCGGTTGCAGGAAAAAATGCTGGAAATCCAGGGTTTCGAAGCGATCCGGCATGGCCTTTGGCTGGGGATAGACCAGTTTCAATTCGGTGCCGGCGGTGAGCAGCAGCGGCGCATTGGCCTTTGGGCTGACGCAGATCCAGTCGATGCCGGCGGGGGCGGGTTGGGTGCCGTTGGTTTCGATGGCGATTTCGAAATTTCGGGCCTTCAGCGCGGCGATGAGCGGCGCATCGAGTTGCAACAGCGGTTCGCCGCCGGTGCAGACGATGAGGCGGTGGGCTTGCGTATCGCCCCATGCGGCGGCGGCCGCAGCAGCGAGCGTTTCGGGTGTGTTGAATTTACCGCCGCCGGGGCCGTTGGTGCCGATGAAATCCGTATCGCAAAATGTGCAGACGGCGGTGGCGCGGTCTTGTTCGCGGCCGCTCCACAAATTGCAGCCGGCAAAGCGCAGGAACACCGCGCGGCGCCCGGTCTGGCCGCCTTCGCCTTGCAGGGTCAGAAACAGTTCCTTTACGGTATAGGTCATGGGCGGGCTACAGCGACAAACTACAGGGCCGGATCGGCGACGCCGGCTTCGGCGAAGCCTTTGGCGCGCAGGCGGCAGCTGTCGCATTGGCCGCAGGGTGTGCCGGCAGGGGTCGGATCGTAACAGCTCCAGGTCAGCGCCAGCGGCGCGCCTAACTCGGCAGCGGCGCGGACGATATCGGCCTTGGTCATGGCAGCCAGCGGCGTGTGGATGCGGAAGCGATCGCCCTCCGCCCCGGCCTTGGTGGCGGCGTTGGCCATGGTTTCGAAGGCCGCGATGAATTCCGGGCGGCAATCGGGATAGCCCGAATAATCCAGCGCGTTGACGCCGATGAACAGGTCACGCGCTCCCGCTGCCTCCGCCCAGCCCAGCGCAACGCTGAGGAAAATCGTGTTGCGCGCCGGCACATAGGTGACCGGTATGCCGGGTTCGACGCCTTGTTTGGGCACATCGATATCGGCGGTGAGCGCCGACCCGCCAAAGCCGCGCAGATCGAGCGGCAGGGTGATGTGCCGTTCGACGCCAAGCGCCTCGGCAACGCGGGCGGCATGGACGAGTTCGATGCGGTGGCGCTGGTTGTAATCGATGGTCAGCGCCAGCAGGCGATAACCGTTGGCCCGTGCCATGGCGGCGACGGTGGTCGAATCGAGCCCGCCCGAAAGCAGCACGACGGCGAGAGGGGCGGGCGTGTTCATGCTTCGACCGCGAACACGCGCGAGCAGAATTTGCAATCGACGCTGATGCGGCCGTCGTCGCCGCGCATGTCGGCGCGCTCTGCTTCTGGAAACCGGGTGATGACGTCGCGGATATGCGCAAGGCTGCAGCGGCAACCGCGTGACGGGGTGGCACCTTGGGTGATGCGCACCTTTTCTTCGTGGAACAGCCGCCACAACAGGGTTTCGGGCAGCAAGTCGGGATCGGTCAGTTCGGCGACAGTGGTGGTGCCGGCCAATATGCTGACATGTTCCCAATCCGGGTGGAGTTCGACGACATCGAGCCGACCGCCGTCCAGCTCGCGCCGCGCCAGATGCTGCACGAGCAGGCCGCCAGCGATCCAGCCGGTGCTTTCATCGAAGGTCACGCCGACGCGGATCTGGGTCGGCAATTGTTCGGAATTGGCAAAATAGGCTTCGATGGCATGGGCCAGCGTGTCGCCTTCCAGCGGGACGATGCCTTGGGAGCGTTCGCTGGTGGCCGTTTGTTCGAGCGTGATGGCAAGATGGCCGTCGGCGAACAGGTCGGGCAGCGTCATGCCATCGGTGAAAATGGTCGCATCGTCGAAGTTGAGATAGCCGCGCAGTTCGCCAGCGCGATAATCGCACACCATCAGATTGACGGGCGCGTCCTTTGCCTGCGCCTGCAGCGTCAACTGGCCATCATCCTTCCGCAGCGTGGCGCCGAGCAGGGCGGTGACGGTCAGCGCCTCGCCCAGCAGGCGGGCCAGCGGTGGCGGATAATCATGGGCGGCGAGCACGGCGTTCAGCGCCGCATCGAGACGCACGACCTGGCCGCGTACATTGCGCGCTGTCACGCTGAAACCGATGGCGCGATCGGCGACCGGGGCCAGACCTTCAGGGATCATCGCATCGGTCACAGCTTGCCAAGGCACCAGAGCATGATCGCCTTTTGCACGTGCAGGCGGTTTTCGGCCTCCATCCAGACCAGCGAACGCGGGCCATCGATGACATCGGCGGTGACTTCCTCACCGCGATGCGCCGGCAGGCAGTGCATGAAGACGGCATCGGGGCCGGCCGCCGCCATCACCGAATGATTGACCTGAAAGGGTTGCATGGCCTCCAGCTTGTCCCTGGTATCGGCCTGGCCCATCGATACCCAGGTATCCGTTACGACGACATCGGCCTGTTCCACGGCTTCGAGGGCGTCGCGCACGATGCCGATGGAGCCGCCGCGTGCGCAGGCGGTGGCGACGACGGCGGCATCGGGATCATAGCCGTGTGGCACGCCGAGCCGCAGGTCGAACTTCATCACCGATGCTGCCTCGATCAGCGAATTGGCCATGTTGTTGCCATCGCCCAGATACGCCCAGAGTGTGCCTTCGACCGGGCGGCCGCTTGCTTCTTCAAAGGTCATGATGTCGGCGAGGATCTGGCAGGGGTGGCTGATATCGGTCAGGCCGTTGACGACGGGGATGGTTGCGGCGCCGGCAAAGGCCTCGATATCGGCATGGGTGTTGGTGCGCAGCATGGCGATATCGACAAAGCTGCTCAGCACCCGCGCGGTGTCTTCCACCGGTTCGCCGCGGCCCAATTGCATTTCGCCGGCGTTGGTGACGATGCTGGTGCCGCCAAGCTGGCGC
>JBBQYI010000119.1:0-3353 GCA_038208825.1 Sphingomonadales bacterium
CCGAAGCGGTCGCCGCCGTCCGCGAAAAGCGCACACCCCGGCTGACCGGCGAATGAGCCTGCAAAGCTTCACCGACGAACCCGGCCATGTCGCCGAACTGCGCGCCATGCTGCAGCGTTTTGTTGCGCAGCATGCACCGCGCGAAGCCCGAATCGCCTGGGACCGTGCCCATCAATGGCCGCGCGATGTCTATGCCGAATTGAACAAGCTTGGGCTCACCGGTCTCACCGTCCCCACCGAATATGGCGGTGCCGGCCAGGATATCGTCGCCGCCATTGCTGTCATCGACGAACTCGCCATGGCCGGGCCCTGTCTTGCCGGGCCGTTCATCCACACTGCCTTTTACGGCGGCATGAACCTGTCCGAAAACGGTTCACCCGAACAAAAGGCCGAATATCTGCCGCGCCTCGCTCGGGGTGAACTGTTCTTTGCCTATGGCCTGTCCGAACCCGATGTCGGCGGTGATCTTGCCAGCGTTACCACCCGCGCCGCCATGGAGGGTGATCACATCGTCATCAACGGCGCCAAACGCTGGTGCTCCGGCGCCGATTGGGCGCATGTGATCTATGCACTGGTGCGCTCCGGCCCGGCAGAGGATCGCTATCGCAACCTGTCCTTCGTGCTGATTCCCACCGATACGCCCGGCATCACCATGCAGCCGATCCATCATTCGAACCTGCGCTACACCGCCTCGCAGGATGTGTATTTCGACAATGTGCGGCTGCCCGCTGCCAATATCGTCGGTGGCCCGGCGATGTGGAACAAGGGCTGGAAAATGCTCGCCGGCCGCGCGCTCGATGTTGAAAAGCTGGAAATTACCGCCGTCGCCTTTGGCATCGCCCGCGCCGCGCTCACCGAAGCCTGGGATTACGCCCAGCAACGCGTGCAATTCGGCAAGCCAATCGCCCAGCACCAGAGCGTCCGCCACAAGCTCGTCACTGCCAGAACCAAGCTGCAGGCCGCCCGCCACATGCTCTACCACGCCGCCTGGCTCGCCAATCAAGGCCGGGCATGCTCGGTGGAAACCAGCATGGCCAAGCTGTTCGTTGCGGACACCGGCGTCGAAATCGCGTTGATCTGCCAGCAGGTGCTGGGCGCCTATGGCCTGACCGACGCCTTCGACATGGAACGCCATGTCCGCGATCTGCTCGGCATGCCGATCGTCGGCGGCTCCAGCGATATGCAGAAAAACAACCTCGCCAGCCTGTTGAAGCTATAGTGGCGGCATGACCCTGCTCACCGCCGCCCGCGACCTCGCCCCGACCATCGCCGCGCGCGCCGCCGATACCGAGGCGCAGCGCCGATTGCCCGCCGATCTTGCGGCGCAAATGGCCGCCGCCGGCCTGTTCCGCATGGCGGTGCCGCGCGCGCTTGGCGGCGCCGAAGCAACTCCGGCAGACATCTTCGCCACGCTTGAAACGCTTGCCGCCGCCGATGCTGCCACCGGCTGGTGCGCGATGATCGCCGGCACCACGGCGCTGTCTTCCGCATGGCTGCCCGAACCCTTTGCCACCCAGGTGTTCGGCGACGCGATGACGATCACCGGCGGCGTGTTCGCACCGATGGGCAAGGCCATCAGCGAAGGCGATGATTTCATCGTCAGCGGCCGCTGGTCCTGGGCCTCCGGCTCGGCCAATTGCGATTGGCTGGTCGGCGGCGCGCTGATCTTCGACGATGGCAAGCTGCGCACCCTCGCTAATGGCGCCCCCGATCACCGCATGATGGTGTTCCCGCGCGCCGATGTCGAACTGATCGACACATGGGACGCCAGCGGCATGCGCGGCACCGGCTCCGGCGACATGGCCGTCACCGCATTGCGTATGCCGCAAAAACGATCCGTGTCGTTCATCACCGATGCCCCGCAACATGACGGCCCGCTCTATGCCTTCCCGCCGTTCGCGCTGCTGGCGTTGGGCATCGCTGCGGTAGCCAGCGGCAACGCCCGCGCCGCGCTCGATGATGCGCGCAGCCTCGCCGCCACCAAGAAATCCGCCGGCTCGTCCCGCACCCTGTCCGAACGCGGCGCCGTCCAGGCCGATTACGCTCGCGCCGATGCCAGCCTTGAATCCGCCCGCGCCCTCGTCCAGCGCGAAATCGCTGCCGGCTGGGCGCTCGCCACCGCTGGCCAGCCGCTCGACATTCAAGCCCGCGCCCGCCTGCGCCTTGCCGCGACCCACCTCACCCGCACCGCGGCTGAGGCGACCCGCGCCGCCTGGGACATCGCCGGCGGCAGCGCCGTTTACGCCAGCCACCCGCTGCAACGCCGCTTCCGCGACGCCCATGTCGCCACCCAGCACATGATGGTGGCGCCGCCGACCTGGGAACTGGCCGGCCGCATCCTGCTCGGTGTGCCAACCGACGACATGGTGCTGTAACCGGCGATGCCGCGGCTGATCCTGTTCAACAAACCCTATGGCGTGCTGTCGCAATTCACCGATCGCGGTAGCCCGACAACCCGCGCCACTTTATCGGACCATATCGACCTGCCCGGCGTCTACCCTGCCGGCCGGCTCGATCGGGACAGCGAAGGCCTGCTGTTGCTCACCGACGATGGCCGGCTGCAGGCGCGCATTGCCGATCCCAAATTCAAAATGCCCAAAACCTATCTCGTCCAGGTCGAAGGCGATGTGCAACAGGACGCGCTTGATTGGCTATGCAAAGGCGTCACCCTCAACGACGGCCCCACCTTGCCCGCCGAGGCCGAACGCATCACCGCCCCCGATCTGTGGCCCCGTGACCCCCCGGTGCGGTTCCGCAAAAGCATCCCCGATTGCTGGCTGCAAATCACCATCCGCGAAGGCCGCAACCGGCAAGTCCGCCGCATGACCGCCGCCATCGGCCACCCGACGCTGCGCCTCGTCCGCTGGCGGATCGGCGACTGGACGCTCGCCGATATCCTGCCCGGCAGTTGGCGCGACGCGCTCTAAACCCGCACCACCCGCCGCCCGAAACTGGCGCCGGTGAACAACCCGCAGAACGCCTCGGGCAGGCTCGCCAGCCCCTCGAACACTTCCTCGCGGTATTTGATCGTGCCGTCCTTGATCAACCCGGCGAGTTCTTCCTGCGCGGCAGCAAATTCGGGCAGGTCGTCGAACACCACCAACCCTTCCATCCGCAACCGCCGCGCAATGAATTCGCGGGTGTTGCGCAACCCCGGAATCTGGTCCGGCGGCGTGTTGTAATCTGCCACCTGGCCCGAAACCACGATGCGCCCGCGCAGCCGCATATGGGGCAGCGCCATGTCGATCATCGCATTGCCGACATTGTCGAACATGATGTCGAACCCGCCGCCTGCGGCTTCCACAAACGCCGCCTCGAACCCCGGCGCCTTGTAATCCAGCGCCCGGTCGAAT
>JBBQYI010000120.1:0-3315 GCA_038208825.1 Sphingomonadales bacterium
TGGTTTCAACCCAGCACGCCGCCGATTATTGCCTGCCCTGGGAAACGCGCGATGCCAATGGCACCATCAAAAAGGGTGGCGATGACGCCAAGTACAAGGTGCTGCGCGATTATGTGATGGGCGTGTTCGACGATGTGCTGCGTCGAGACCACGATCGAGTGGACGCCGACCGGCTTGCCGTAGTGGTACTTGACGGTGACCTGGCTCTTGGCGTCGGGCCCGAGCTCGGGCGTGTCGCCGGATTTCCGCGCCTCGCTCATCATCTTGAGGATGCGGTGGGCGTAGAAGATCGGCGCCGGCATCAATTCCGGCGTCTCGCGGCAGGCGTAGCCGAACATGATGCCCTGGTCGCCGGCGCCTTCGTCCTTGTTGCCGCTGGCGTCGACGCCCTGCGCAATGTCCGCCGATTGCGGGTGCAGATGGTTTTCGAACGTCAGATTCTGCCAGTGAAAGCCTTCCTGTTCATAACCGATGCGCCGCACCGTATTGCGCACCGCCGTCTGGATTTCTTCCTGCGCACCCGGCGCCCAATTGCCAGCCGTATCGATCATGCCGCGGCCGCGTACCTCACCGGCCAGCACCACTAGGTTGGTCGTCGTCAGCGTTTCGCACGCCACCCGGGCTTCCGGGTCCTTCGACAGGAACAGATCGACCACCGCGTCGGAAATCTGGTCGGCGACCTTGTCGGGATGGCCTTCGGAAACCGATTCGCTGGTAAAGAGAAAGGAGGAGCGCGCCATCTGGTCCATCCGTGTTGTTACAGGAAAGCGCCCCGCGTCTAGGCGGCGACGCCGCGCCATGCAAGGGGTATAAAGATAGCTTTATATGAGTTAGCGGCTACCGATTGGGGGGTAGACGCCGGTCCTGACGGCGATAACCCGGCCGTTCGCGCCGTTGCCAGCGGTCAATGCCCATCCCGGCAATCGCCAGCAACAGGCCAAAGCCCAGCGACGCAAAATAGCCCGCCCGCGCAAACACCGTCGCCGCGAGCGGCGGCGGCAGGCTGGATGATGTGACACCCTTCACCCCGGCGGCCAATTGCGTGGTGATATTGCCATGCCCGTCGATGATCGCGCTGATCCCGGTTGGCGTCGCCCTGACAATCGGCAACCCTTCCTCGATCGCCCGCAACCTCGCCTGCCCCAGATGCTGCGGCGGGCCGCTGTCGCCAAACCACGCATCGTTGGAGATATTGGCGATCCACGATGGCCGCTGGCCTTCATCGACAACCGCCCCGGCAAAAACGATTTCATAGCAGATCATCGCCCCCACCGCCGGAAACCCCGGCAGCGCCAGCGTGCGCGGCCCCGGCCCCGGGATGAAATCCAGATCCCCCGGCGTCAGCCGCGCCAGCCCCAATTGCGTCATCAACGGCCGCGCCGGCACATATTCGCCCAGCGGCACCAGATGCGCCTTGTCATAGCGCCCATGCAGCACGCCCTTGGCGTCGATGACGAACAAGCTGTTGGTCAACGCCTTCACCCCGCCCGCCGCATTGCGCAGCACTGCGACGCCGCCAAACAGCAACAGGTCATGCGGCCCCAGCACGGATGCCAGCCTCTGCCGCGTCACCGGGTCCTCCTCCACGGCATAGGGCACCGCCGATTCGGACCAGACGACCAACGCGCCGCGATCGGGATCGGGCGCGCCATCGGCAAAGGAGGCCGCGGCCTCGGTCGCCGTGATCGCCGGGGCCGGTTCGGGCGCCATCGGCAGATCGGTGGACAAGTCACCAACCGTGTCGTCCACCGGCGCCTCGATCGCCGCCGGCACCGCCGTGCGAGCCAGCCGCGCCGTCGCCAGCGCCCGCGCCGTCAGGTCGAGATAGGTCTGCAAATGCGCCTCATCGGAGCCGGGCACATATTTCTGGTCCTGGCCAATGTCGGGCTGCACCACGAAAACCATCGGGCTGTCCGGCGCATATTGTTCATTGTTCAAACCGCTGCCCGCCACGCCGCCTGCGGCCACGACACCGGCCAGCGCTAGGCCCAGCCCGCGTTCCACCCGCGTCCCGCCGCGCCGCACCACCAGCCACAGGCCACCACCCAGCAGGATGGTCATACCCGACAGGGACAGCGCACCGCCGAACTGCGCCAGTTGCCGAACCCCCGAAACATTCACCCACATCGCGCCCAGCGGGTTCCACGCAAACCCCGTCAACACCCAGCCGCGCAGCCATTCCGTCAACATCCACGCCGCCGCCAGCACCAGCACCCGCGCCAGCGCATCCTTCACCAGCGTCCGCGCGATCCCCGCCGCCAACGCGACATACAGCGCCAGGAACATGGACAGCCCGACAACCGCCACCCAGCCCAGCGCCGCCGGCATCTTGGCCTGAAAGGTGAAAGCCTTGGCGATCCAGGTCAGCCCGACGCAAAAATGCCCGACCCCGAACAGCCAGCCCAGCCACATCGCCCGCCGCCGAGTCGCCGCCGTATCCACCAGCCCGACAAACGCCGCCACCCCCGACAGGCCGAGCGGCAGCAGGTTCCATGGTTCAAACCCCAATGACGCAAGCCCGCCCGCGACAAGCGCAACGATCAGGGCGACCGGATAGGACAGGCGCAAGGCAGGCACGACAGCGGGTTAGCGCGAAACCCCCCGGCATGGCCAGCCCGCCACGAAAATGTCATCGCCCGGCCTTGCGGTGCAGCGGCCCTGCCGCCAGAGTCCGCGCCGATGGCCACCGCCGACCAAACCCCGCCGGCCGCTCCAGCGCGGCTCGAATATGCCGCGGCCAGCGTCCGGCGCGGCGACACGACCATCCTCGATCGGGTCTCGCTCGCCATCCCCGCCGGCGATTTCGTGGCGCTCACCGGTGCGTCCGGCGCCGGCAAGACAACCGTGCTGCGCCTCGCCAACCGGCTGATCGCCGCCGATGCGGGCCAGGTGCGCGTCGATGGTGCCGATGTCGCCGCCGGTGATGCCGCCACCCTGCGCCGTCGCATCGGCTATGCCATCCAGGGTGTCGGCCTGTTCCCGCACTGGACCATCGCTGAAAACATCGGCGCCGTGCTGCGGCTGCTGGACCGGGACAGCGCCGAAATCGCCGCCCGCGTCGATACCCTGCTCGATCTTGTCGAGCTGCCGCGCAGCTTCGCGCCGCGCCTGCCCCGGCAATTGTCCGGCGGCCAGGCCAGCCGCGTCGGCCTCGCCCGCGCGCTCGCCGCCGCACCGAAACTGCTGCTGCTCGATGAACCGTTCGGCGCGCTCGATCCCGAAACCCGCGCCAGCCTTGGCGATCGCCTCGTCGCCCTGCACCGCGAACAGGGCCTCACCACGCTGATGGTCACCCATGATCTGTCGGACGCGCTG
>JBBQYI010000121.1:0-3002 GCA_038208825.1 Sphingomonadales bacterium
CCAGACGCACCGCCTCACCGCTGCGGCCAACCGGCGTCCGCTTGTCCGCCTGCCAATAGTTCCACGGGCTGGTGTCCATCACCGCTTCGGCGGCGAGCACCGCCGCGTCGTCGCTTTGTGGGAAGCGATGCGCAACATCGACCATCGCATCGGCATAGGCGCCATCGAGCGCGGCGCGGTCGGCACTGGGGTTACGCGAGTACCGTCGGGAGACGGCCTCGATCAGCCCGTCTTCGAGCGGCGAGGTGTTGCCACGCAACGCCTGCGCCCGGTCGATTGCAGCCAATGCTGTACCGCGATCGCTATCGTCCATCGGAGCGTTGATGTTCGGCCCCAGCGCCACCGCCTCACCCCACCAGCACAGGGCGCAGTCAGGATCGAGTCGCTGGGCCTCCCGAAACGAGCGAACGGCCCCGGCGTGGTTGAAGCCATAGTTGAGCAATACGCCCTGATTAAAGAAGCGCCGGGCTTCGGCGCTTGACGTGGTGACCGGGAAACGGGGTATCGCAAGATCGGCGTAAAGCGGCATCGCGGTCGAACGCTGGCCGACTGGACCCGCTACCGATGCCGCTAGCAATAGTTCCTGCATCAGCGAAGAGTTTCCACCCCTGCCTCCACATAACGAAACTGCCTGCTGGGTGGGATCGAACATCGCCAACGCAGCCGGGGAGAACGAGAGTGCCGGCGAAAAACTCGCCAACACCAGCCCTGTCCCCGCCAGCATGCTCATTCGAAGGGCTGTGTGCACAGGCCTCTCCAGACGGATCCGACGTACGCTCTCAATCACGATACCATATCAGTGTCACGGACCTTGCTCAACTGAGCATGCTCAAGTCGTAGAGGTAGGCCGATAATGGTCAACCGATGATTGCCTTATTGGCAAACTGCCTTTCAGCTAGCGGTCAGCGCAAAAGGCTGGCCTGGCATCCGTTTTCAGGCCACATAGAAACGCTGCCAAAGTCGCACTCTATGAAGGGCTTCGGGCGTATCGCCTATTTGCGAACGGCAGCTATCCCGCCGCCTAAATCCTAATCCTGGCAGTCAACAAACGGCCCAATTGCCGCCATCGGAAGGCGGCTCGTTAGATGTCCACAACTGGGCCGAATGCTGCCTGACAGCATTTCAGCCGCAGCGCCGTCGCTCTGCGTTCGCGCAGGTTCGCTGCTACAGCGAGGCGGTAACGGCCAGCGATTGTGGGGCGCAGGCTTGCTGCTCCCTCCCCCCCACGCCGCAGGCGGTAGAGTGGGGAGGGTCGGGGTGGGGTTTTCGGCGTAGGTTGCGCATGCCCCCCACCCCGGCCCTCCCCGCCCTATTTTCGATTCGCTCAAATGGGGGGAGGGAGAAGGCTGGCCGCTTTGGGGGTGGCGCGGCTCGCCTTATTTCACGCGGTGGACCGCGGTAATCTTTACCGGCTGGGCCAATATTTGCCCCTTCATTGCCGGGCCGCCTTCGGTCGGTGAGATCGGGCCATCGAGGATCGCGTGGACGACATTCATCCCCTCGATGACATGGCCGAAGGCGGCAAAGCCGGCATTGTCGCCGGGCTGTTTCGGATCGGCGTCGAGCGATGACAGATCGCCGATGATGATGAAGAAATCTGCCGTCGCGCTGCCCGGTTTCAACCGCGCCAGCGAGATCACGCCATCGGTGTTGGACAGCCCGGTCTTGGTCGTCGGTTCATGCGGCACGGGTGGCAGGCTACGCTTGGGATCGCCGCGGATGCCGCCCTGGATGAGGCCATAGGAGCCGTCTGCCACCACCTTGTTGGCGCGGTAGAAGGTGGTGCCATCGAGGCGTTTCTGATCGACATATTTGAGGAAATAATTGGTGGTGATCGGCGCGCGCTGCTTTTCGAGGGCCAGCACGATGCGGCCCTTTGGCGTTTCCATGGCGATCTTGACGGTTTCGAAGACCGGCGCGGGCGGCGGCGGCGGGGGTGGTGCGGGTGGCTGCGGTGCGTCCGCCGGGGCTGACGCGGCGGCGTCTGCGGGTGGTTGCGCGGCGGCGTCTGCGGGTGGCGGCGTCGTTTGCTGGGCGAACGTTGGCGCCCCCATTGCCAGCAAAAGGCCAAGGCCGATCAATCGCGCCCGCGCCATCATGCGCCAAACCCATCGGCAAGAAACCGCGTCGCCAGCGCCGCGTGCATGGCGGCACCGCGCGCCATGACATTTTCATCCAGCACCATATGGTTGGAATGCAGGCCGCAGCATTGCCGCCAGTCGCTGCCTTCGTGGCTGGCGCCGAGGAAGAACATCGCGCCCGGCACTTTTTCGAGCACATAGGCGAAATCCTCGCCGCCCATGACCGGGGAACCCATGGTCTGCCAGCCGTCCTCGCCGAACAGCTCGATGGCGGTTTCGCGGCCCAGCGCGACGGCGCGGGCATCGCAATTGGTCACCGGAAAGCCTTCCTCGATGCGCACTTCGGCGGTGGCGCCATGGGCGGCGGCGATGCCTTCCGCCAATTGTTTCAGCGCCGGCTGGATGCTTGAACGGGTGCGGGCCGACAGGGTGCGGATTGTGCCGAGCAGCCGCGCGGTTTCGGGGATGACATTGTCGGTGGTGCCGGCCTCGATCTTGCCGATGGTCACCACCGCCGGGTCGAACACCGACACCTGCCGCGTCACCAGCGTCTGGATGCCGAGCACGATGGCACAGGCGATCGGCACCGGATCGACGGCGTCGTGCGGCATCGAAGCATGGCCGCCCTTGCCGCGCACGGTGATGTGCAGCCTGTCGGTCGCCGCCAGCAGCGGCCCGGCGCGGCCGCCGAACACGCCGTGGCGGGCATTGGGCATGATGTGCAGCGCAAAGGCCGCATCGGGCAGCGGATCGATCAGGCCATCATGAAGCATGAAGCGGGCGCCGTGGTGCCCCTCCTCCCCCGGCTGGAACATGAATTGCACGGTGCCGGCGAGGCTGTCGCGGCGCGCGCACAGCAGTTGCGCCGCGCCGACGAGCATCGCCACATGGCTGTCATGGCCACAGGCGTGCATGGCATTG
>JBBQYI010000122.1:0-2591 GCA_038208825.1 Sphingomonadales bacterium
CGCGTGCCGGCTCGCGCCACGGCACTTTCGCGGGGTCCGTTCCTGCCCTTGCGGGCGCTCGCTTCGCCGCCGGACCGCTGCCTTTCGGTAGCCCGCCACCCGCGCCACTCGCGTGGAACAAGGTGCGCGTTACCTTGGGACTGCTGCCCTGCCGCCCTTGGGTTTCAATTCCCGGGCGAACCCGATCATATCCACCATTGTTTGGCTGTAACTGGTTCTTTTCGCCGCGACTTTCGTCGCCTCTCAATTCCCGGCTACAGGTGAAGTGTCTCACCATTGGGCGAGTCGTCAAAGCGGAATTTGGGGGTATTTGCCTGTGGATAACGAGGATAACGGGGATAAGTGGGGCGAGCCTGTGCGCCGGGCCGCAGATTGCGCGCCAAGGCGGCTGGATCCCGGATCAAGTCCGGGATGACAGTTGCGTTCGATGGGTTTCAGTCGCGCTCCACCGCGATGGCGGTGGCTTCGCCGCCACCGATGCACAGTGCCGCGACCCCGCGCTTGCCGCCGGTGCGCTCCAGGGCCGCGACCAGCGTGGCGATGATGCGGGCGCCCGATGCGCCGATGGGGTGGCCGAGTGCGGTGGCGCCGCCGTGGATGTTGAGCTTGGCGCGCGGGATGCCGAGATCGTGCATGGCGATCATGGCGACGGTGGCAAAAGCTTCGTTGACTTCGAACAGATCGACATCGGCGATGGCCCAGCCGGCTTTTTTCAGCACTTTCTCGATCGCCGGGACCGGCGCGGTGGTGAATTTTCCGGGTTCATGGGCGTGGGCGGCATGGGCGATGATGCGGGCGCGGATGGGCAGGCCGTCGCGCTTGGCGATGCTGGCGCGGGTGAGCACGAGCGCCGCGGCGCCATCCGAAATCGACGAGGCGTTAGCGGCAGTGATGGTGCCATCCTTGGCAAAGGCGGGTTTCAGGCCGGGGATCTTGTCGGGCCGGGCCTTGCCGGGCTGTTCGTCGGTGGCGACGATGGTGTCGCCGCCGCGGCCGCTGACGGTGACGGGGGTGACTTCATTGTCGAACGCGCCCGATGCGATGGCGGCGTTGGCGCGGGCCAGGCTTTCCAGCGCATATTCGTCCTGCGCGACGCGGGTGAACTGGTAATCCCGGGCTGATTCCTCGGCAAAGGCGCCCATCAGCTTGCCGGGATCATAGGCGTCTTCCAGCCCGTCTAGGTACATCGAATCCTTCACCGCATCATGGCCGATGCGGGCGCCGGCGCGGTGCTTGGTGAGCAAATAGGGGGCGTTGGACATGCTCTCCATACCGCCGGCAACGATATATTCGGCGGTGCCGGCGAGCAGCGCGTCATTGGCCATGATGGTGGCCTGCATGCCGGAACCGCACATCTTGTTGAGGGTGGTTGCCTCCACCGACAGCGGCAGGCCGGCGCCGAGTGCCGCCTGGCGGGCCGGGGCCTGGCCAAGCCCGGCGGGGAGCACGCAGCCCATGAAAATTTGTTCGATCTTGGCGGGATCGACCTTGGATCGGGCGACGGCTGCCTTGACCGCCGTGGCGCCGAGCGCGGTTGCGCTGACCCCGGCGAGGGCGCCCTGGAAACCACCCATCGGGGTGCGGGCAAAGCCCGTGATGACGACGGGGTCGGTTGCGGTCATGGTCTGGTCCTTGGTGGTCGCGCTTGTCGGGGTTCAGATAGGCTTCCCCTGCGCCGATGCAAAGCGGGTGAAATTCTCAGCCTAAATTCCCAGCCATAACTCTCAGGCGGCGCGCACGCCCTGCACGCCGCTGCCGGTCAAAAGGATGGTTTCGGCGCCGTCCTTTATCTGGACGACCGTGCCCTGTGGCAGGTCGCCGGCGATTTTCACGCCGTGCCATTCGATGCCGCCGACCAGCAACCCGCGCAGCACACGGGCGGTGATGCCGTGGCTGATGGCCAGCACCGGCCGGGCGGGATCGAGGTTCGCCAGCCAATCCTGCAGGCGTTCGGCGATGGCCGGGAACCATTCGCCATTGGGGGCGGCGCGCGAAAATAGCCGGCGGTCCGGATCGACGATCGGCCCGGTTTCGGCAACGATGTCGGCATAGTAGCGGCCCTCCCAATCACCGACGTCGATTTCGAGCAGCCGCTTGTCGAGCCGCCAGTCGAAATAGGGGTGGCCGAGATGTTCGCCGACAATGGCCGCGGTTTGCTGGGTGCGGCCGGAGGGGGAGACCCAAAGGTCGCGATCCGGCCGCGGCCCCAGCACCTGTGCCAGCGCTGCGCCCATGGCTTCGGCCTGGGCAATGCCGGCGCGGGTTAGCGGCGTGTGCGCCATATTGCCCTGCATGCGGGCGGCTGCGTTGAACACCGTTTCGGCGTGCCGGGCGAGAATGATGTCCATGGCTGTCCCCATTGGCAAAGAAAAATCGGCGCGGCGAGCGGTGCCGGGCGGCTTCATGCACTTCACTACTACCGCACCGCGCCGCAAGCGCTATAGTCACCACCGAACTACCCCATAAACGGGCAAGCAAGGACTATTGATGAAGGCGACGGTTGAACGCGCAACGCTGCTCAAGTGCCTGGCGCATATCCAGTCGGTGGTTGAGCGCCGCAATACCATCCCCATCCTGTCGAACGTGCTGAT
>JBBQYI010000123.1:0-2561 GCA_038208825.1 Sphingomonadales bacterium
GTCGAGTTCCTCGGCGATCAGCATCGGGATGGAGGTCTTGGTGCCTTGGCCGATCTCCGGATTGTGGGCGATGATGGTGACAATGCCATCGGGCGCAATCCGCACCCATTGGTTGAGCCCGGACGATCCGGCAGCGGCGGAGGCGGGCGACAGGCCGACCCACAGGCCACCCCCGGCAACGGCGCCGGCAAACAGCAATTGCCGGCGATCAAGCTGGATGGCGGCGCTCATGCTGTCACCCCGGCGGCTTCCTTGATGGCGGCGCGGATGCGGGTGTAGGTGGCGCAGCGGCACAAATTGCCGGTCATCGCGTCGTCGATCTGGGCGTCGCTGGGCTTTGGCGTTGTCGCCAGCAATGCTGCGGCGGTCATCAACTGCCCGGCTTGGCAATAACCGCATTGCGGCACATCAAGCTTTACCCAGGCGGCCTGGAGTTTGGCACCGACGGGGTTGGCGGCCAGCCCTTCGATTGTTGTCACCTTGGCATCGCCGACGCTCGACACCGGCGTCTGGCAACTGCGCACCGGCACCCCGTCGAGATGGACGGTGCAGGCACCGCACCAGGAGGCGCCGCAGCCGAATTTCGTGCCGGTGAGCCCGGCGACATCGCGCAACGCCCACAGCAGCGGCATGTCGGGATCGGCGTCGATGACTCGCTGTTCCCCGTTGATGTTGAGTGTCGTCGCCATGCGGATCCCCATTCGCTATGGCGCGACTATAGCCTTGCGGCGGCCCGGGGCAAAGTGCCACGCCGCCGCAACCTGCCTGGGCACCGCCGCTGGCGGCGCTGCGGCCTTCAGGCGCCCTGGGTTGCCTTGTGCCGCATGAATTCCGGCAAGCCTTCCGGGCCAAAGCCAATGAAGCTTTCGCCGTCTTCGCGATCGCGCCGGGCGTCGCGACGCGGATCGCGGCTGGCATCACGGGTGCCCCGATATTCGCGGATCGGATCACGGATCGGATCACGGGCTGGCGCGCGGGTCGGCTCGCGCGGCGCGGTGCGGGGTTCGGCCCGGCGCGGCTCTTCGCGGCGCGATTCAGAGGGGCGCGGCTCTTCGCGGCGCGATTCAGAGGGGCGCGGCGCTTCGCGGCGTGATTCAGGGGGGCGTGACTCCTCGCGGCGCGACTCTGCGCGCTTTGGTTCCTCACGGCGTGATTCAGAATGGCGCGGCTCGGAATGGCGCGGCTCTGAACGCTTTGGCGCTTCGCGGCGCGGTTCCGGGGCTGCCTTGGCTGCCGGGGCCTCGCTTTGGGCTTCTCCATCGCCGGGTTCGCGCTTGCGGCCACGGCCGCCGCGCCGGCGCTTGCGCACGCGATCGCCGGTCGGGCCGGGTTCGGCGTCGCCAACCGCTTCAACTGCCATTAACGCTTCGGCCGTCGCGGCGGGTTCATCGGCTGCCGATTCAGGTGCTGCTGCTGTCACCGGGCCGGCGTCGGCATCGTAACGCGCAATCTTCTGGTGGATCAGCTTTTCGACTTCGGCGAGGTTTTCGGCCTCGGCCGGGGTGGCCAGCGTATAGGCGATGCCGGTGCGCCCGGCGCGCCCGGTACGGCCGATGCGGTGGACATAGTCTTCGGCATGGTGCGGCACGTCATAATTGACGACATGGCTGACGCCCGGAATGTCGAGCCCGCGCGCCGCGACGTCCGACGCCACGATGATGGTGATTTCGCCCGATTTGAACCGGTCGAGCTCGCGGATGCGGTCGGACTGCTCCATGTCGCCATGGATCTGGCTGACGGCGAAACCGTTGCGGCGCAGGCTTTCGACCAGTTCCTTGATGTCGCGCTTGCGGTTGCAGAACACGATGGCGTTCTTCACTTCGTCGTCGCGGAGCAGCGAACGCAGGGCCTCGCGCTTGCCGCGCGGTGATGTTTCCACAACAAATTGGGCGATCGACGTGTTGGTGGACGCCGGGCGGGCCACTTCGATGAGCCGCGGCGAATCCATGAACTTGTCGGCTAGTTTCTTGATCGGCGGCGGCATGGTTGCGGAAAACAGCAACGTCTGGCGCGGCGCCGGCAATTTGGTGCAGATTTCCTCGATATCCGGGATGAAACCCATGTCGAGCATGCGATCGGCTTCGTCGATGACGAGCAGGCTGCACTGGTTGAGCATGATCTTGCCGCGGCCGAACAGATCCATCAGCCGGCCGGGCGTGGCGATCAGCACGTCGACACCCTTTTCGAGCGCCGCAAGCTGGTCACCCATCGAAACGCCGCCGATTAGCAGGGCCATGCTCAGCTTGTGATATTTGCCGTACTTGTCGAAATTTTCGCTGACCTGCTGGGCCAGTTCGCGGGTCGGTTCCAGGATCAATGATCGCGGCATGCGCGCCCGGCTGCGACCTTCGGCGAGGATATCGATCATCGGCAGCACGAACGACGCGGTCTTGCCGGTGCCGGTTTGCGCCACGCCGATAATGTCGCGGCCCATCAGGACCGGCGGGATCGCCTGGCGCTGGATGGGTGTCGGCTCATTATAGCCACTGTCGGCGACCGCGCGGAGCAATTCCTCCGACAGGCCGAGATCTTCAAAGCTCATGCGGTTCCCTGAACGAGCG